>NZ_JBITJQ010000002.1:261881-875593 GCF_044460125.1 Nonomuraea sp. NPDC050153 | reverse complement strand
TAAGGCTCCCGATAGACGATCGGGTTGATAGGCCGGAGGTGGAAGCGCGGTAACGTGTGGAGCTGACCGGTACTAATAGGCCGAGGACTTGACCATAAAGCAGACTTTTCTAGTCGTTGCTCGCGTCCATTATGTGATTCTGAGACAGCAAGCGGTTGTGCTTGTGTGTTTCGGAGGGTTACGGCGGTTATGGCGGGAAGGAAACACCCGGTTACATTCCGAACCCGGAAGTTAAGCTTCTCTGCGCCGATGGTACTGCACTCGGGAGGGTGTGGGAGAGTAGGTCGCCGCCGGACAATCTTTGGAGAAGGGCCTCACGCTTGAGCGTGGGGCCTTTCTTGTTTTGTGAGGGGGTTCGACGCCGTGTGCGTCGGGCCCCCTTTTTTTTGTGTGCTCAGTGGCTGCCGAGCGTGGCGGCCGCGACTACGAGGAGCAGGGTTCCGGAGACGGCCGAGATCCGGCGGGCGGCCTTCGGGGTTCGGGTCAGGGCGTGGCTGGCCCGTGCCGTGGCCAGAGCGATCAGGCCGTACAGGATGGCGCAGTTCACGACGTGGAGCAGACCGAGCGCGGCGAGCTGGAAACCCAGGGGGATGCCCGTATCCGTGGAGATGAACTGGGGCATCAGTGACAGATAGAGCAGCACGCCCTTTGGGTTGAGCAGGGCCGTGAGCATGCTCTGTCGCAACACCCTGCCTGTGGGCTGCGGGGTCGCGCCCGGGACTGGGGTGGCGGGGTTTCTGAGTGACGCCAAGGTCTTGATCGCCAGGAAGATCAGGTATGCGGCGCCGGCGTACCGCATCGCGGGCAACGCGGCGGGGACCGCGCGAAGTGCGGCGGCGAGGCCGGCGGCGGCCAGAACCGTGTGTACGGTGTAGCCCGAGCAGATCCCCGCCACCGCCGTAAGGCCGGTGCGGCGACCCTGGCCGAGCGAGCGGGCCATGACGTAGAGCATGTCGGGGCCCGGCGTGCAGATCAGCAGCAGGTCCATGCCCAGGAAGAGCACCAGCAGCCGGGTATCCATGAGAACCACCTCCTTCTGGAACGGTAATCAAGGAGGGTTGGCACGCGATGGTCTATTCGTGCGGGCACGGACGCATGAGTGGCAGGATATTGCGTTGTGGACAGAATTGACCGCAGGATCCTCCAGGAGCTGCAGCGGGACGGGCGGCTGAGCAACACCGAGCTGGCCGACCGGGTCGGGCTCACGCCGTCGCCGTGCTTGCGCCGGGTGCGGCAGCTGGAGGAGTCCGGCGTCATCCGTGGCTATCGGGCACTGGTCGACGGGGGCGCGGTGGGGCGGGGGTTCCAGGCGTTCGTCACCGTGGTGATGAGATACGAGGATCACGACACGGTGGCGGAGTTCGAGCGGTTGGTGGCGGGGATGCCGGAGGTGGTGGAGGCGCACCGGCTGTTCGGCGATCCGGACTTCCTGCTGCGGGTGGCGGTGGCGGATCTGGCGGCATACGAGCGGTTCTACTCCGAGACCCTTTCCGGGCTGCCGGGGGTGGCACAGGTGACGTCGCACCTCGCGATGAAGGCCGTGAAACCGGATGCGGGTCTGCCGGTGGATGGCTGAGGCCACTGACTTGTTCTTCGCGGTGCTTTCCGCACCTCGCACGGCTCGTGCCCTGCAGTTGGGTGACGTGCGTACACGGGGTGGAAGCGTGCCCGAGGGGCGGATTTGCGCTGCCCGGTGAGCGCGTCGCACGGCCTCGCACCTTGCGGGTGGCCTGGCTGTGAGGAAGGGCGGCGGGTGGGTGTCGCGTCCGAGGAGTCGGTTCGTCCGGGCCGGTGGAGGGCGTTGCGTGGCTCGTGCGGTCCGGCCGGCGTACCGGTGCGCGCGGGGCCGGTCCCCGGCGGTGATCGGGGGGATGTCAGAGGGCGGTGGTGTAGGCCTTGGACAGGCGTTCCATGACGCTCGGGCCGTCCCGTTCCGGTGCTGGTGTGCCGAGATGGAGGGTCCGTAGCTCCGCCATGAACTCGGTCCACAGTTCCGGCCCGCCGGCCGCGAGCAGTTCCGCGCGTACCCGCAGCCGTTTCGTGGTGGGGCGGTGGCGCAGGCCCCACTCGCCGAGCTGCGCGAAGACCGGGACCAGCTGGATCGACGCCTCGGTCAGGCTGTAGGCGGCCCGCCGTCCCGGGCCCGCGTCCTCGCGGGTCAGCAGGCCCGCGTTCACCAGACGCCTCAGCCGGTCGGCCAGGATGTTGGAGGCGATCCCCTCCTCCGAGCCGGCGAGCAGCTCCCGGAAGTAGCGCCGGTTCCCGAACAGGATGTCCCGCAGTACGAGCAGGCTCCAGCTGTCACCGAACGCCTCGACCGCGGCATTGATCGGGCAACCCGAACGCGCTGTCTCCACCAACCCGCACCTCACCTCCGAACTGGTTGCAATCTACTATCGGTTGCCCTAGCGTCAGGCTACCGGTTGTAGATCGCAAGCAGATGCGGGAGGCCACATATGGGCGACACCGAGCCGCAGACGGCGGGCGGGAAGGTGCTCTGGCACTTCACGATGTCGCTGGACGGGTTCGTGGCGGGGCCTGGCCACGGGATGGACTGGATGGCCGGGATCTCGGCCCGCCCGGGTCTGATCGAGGAGTACGTCGAGACCACGGGCGCCGTGCTGGGAGGTCGGGACGGATGGGACCAGTTCCCGGATCCCGGTGCCATCTACGGCGGCGCCTGGAAGGGGCCCCTCTTCGTGCTCACCCACCACCCCGAGGACGCGACGCCCGCCGACGGGGTGACGTTCCTGAGCTGTGACCCGGCCGAGGCGGTGCGGATCGGGCTGGAGGCGGCCGGCGGGAAGAACCTCGAAGTGTTCTCGCCCACCATCGGCCGTCAGCTTCTCGAACTGGGGCTGATCGACGAGATCGACCTGCACATCGCCCCGGTCCTGCTCGGCGAGGGCATCCGGCTGTTCGACAACCCCGGCGGCGAGCCGATCCGGCTCCACCGGCTCGGTGAAGGCGACCCCACGTCGGTCGTGAACGTACGGTACCGGCCCGTCGCCCGGTCGTGAGCGTAAGGTGCCGGCCCGGGTCGTAAATGTACGGTGACGGCCCGTCGCCCGGTCGTGAGTGGTGGACCGCAGCCGTGCGCCAGGGCGTGGCTGCGGTCCGGGCCCAGTGCGGACTACTTGGGCAGGATCAGGAGGGCGTCGCCGACGCCGCGCTCCACGCCGTCCGAGGGTCGGTTGATCAGCTTGTTGCCGACCACCATGGCCGTCGAGCCGCCCCCGTCCAGGTTGATGGCCTGCGTGGCGCCCAGCCAGCGCATGAACTGGGCCGCCTCGAGGAAGTTCGCCCCCACGGTCACCCCCGGGTTGCGGCCGTCCATGGTGGCGAGGATGAGGCTGCCGTTCCTGGTGGTGCCGAGGAGGGTGCGCGGGTGGCGGCGCAGGATCATGTTGACGGAGTCGTGGCCGTCCTGCTTGGCGGTGATCTTCACCTTGCCGTTCCGCACGAGGCCGACGCTGCCCGCGATCACGTTGAGGTCCGGGGTCAGCTGGAGCGCCTTGCGGGTACGCAGGTCCACGACCTTGGTGTCGACCTTGACCGTCGAGTCCTGGAGGGCGTGCTCGTTGAGCCAGTCGGCGGCCAGGCCGTTGCCGTGCAGCACGCGCGTCCCGGCGGCCACCGCGGCGCCCGACTGGCGCAGGCCGACGACCTTGCCGTTGGCGTCGAGGACGGCGTCGGTCCCGCCGGCGGGCGTCTTGGCGCCCCACTCCTCGGTGTACAGCACCATCTCGTCCGTCGTGACGGCCCGGTTGACGCCGTTGACCTCGGTCTTCTGGCCGTCCTGAGGGATGGCGGTGACGGTGGTCCGCAGCTCGGTGATCTTGGCCGTACGGCCCTTGAGCACGACCGCCGAGCGGCCGGGGACGGCCTCGCTGAGCAGCTTGCCCCTGACCACGGACGCGCCGACGGGCTCGCCGCGCAGCGCCTTGTCGGTGTGGATGTTGAAGAAGCCGCCGTTGACGCCGACCAGCGCGTTCTGGGCCTTGGCCATCGACGAGACGGTCTCCCGCTTGGCCACGCTGGTGCCGAGCGAGGACGCGAACGAGCCGCCGAACGCCCCGGCGTCGATCATCACGACCTTGACGTCCCAGGGACCGGTGGTCTTGAGCCCGTCGTCGCCGAGGTAGTCGACCTTGACCTTGAGCCCCGCGTCCTTGAGCTTCTTGGCCGTCTCCTCGGCCTTCTTCTTGTCGTCGAGGGACCAGAGGCCGACCCGGACCATGTAGACGGTCTGGGAGGGGGCGTCGGCGACGCTCGGCCGCACGACCTTCTGCACGCTGGGGGTCTCCCCGGCGGCCTCCACCTCGGCGGCCTTGGCCTCGGCGGTCGTCTGCATTCCGTAGTCGCGACCGCTCGGCATCAGCACGGTCACCGTGTAGCCGTCGGTCGCGGAGCCGGCCTTCACGTCGTACAGGTCGATGCCCTGGGCCACGGCGGTCATCGTCTTGGTCGGTACGGGCCTGCTGCCCAGCGGGAACTTGGCCGACGGGAACCTCACCGACACCTGCTCCGCGGCGGCGGGCAAGGTGGTGAGCGTCAGCGCGGCGGCTATGGCCAGGCCGCCGGCGAGGGTGCGTCGAGACATGAATTCTCCAGAGGGCGGAAAAGGGACCGCACCATACTGGCGAGATCATGGTCGCCGGGGCAGGCGAACACGCTAAACGGCAAAAGAGGTTACGAGATTGACACCGCATACGGATACACTTCCGATATGACACGCATCAGCATGTGGTGGCGGCCGACAGACGGCCGCTGATTCCCCATGCGTGGGCCGTCTCCGAGACGGCCCTCCGAGCGTGCGGTCCTCTCTGAGATGGCATAGACCTGAAAGAGAGAGACCATAATGAACGACGTCGTGCTCACCGGTGACCGCCCGACCGGCCCCCTGCACCTCGGCCATTACTTCGGCTCCTTGGCCAATCGGGTCGCGCTGCAGGACACGTTCCCGATGTACGTGCTGATCGCCGACTACCAGGTGATCACCGACCGCGATCTGCCCGGCGAGATCCAACGCAACATCACCGAGCTGCTGCTCGACCATCTGGCGGTCGGCATCGACCCGGCCAAGGTGACGATCTTCCAGCACAGCGCCATCCCCGAGCTGAACCAGCTGTTGCTGCCGTTCCTGAGCCTGGTGTCGGTCGCCGAGCTGCGCCGCAACCCCACGGTCAAGGACGAGATCGAGCACAGCTCGCAGCAGGCGGTCAGCGGCCTGATGTTCACCTATCCGGTGCACCAGGCGGCCGACATCCTGTTCTGCAAGGGCACGCTGGTGCCCGTCGGCAAGGACCAGCTCCCGCACGTGGAGGTGACGCGGCTGGTGGCGCGCCGCTTCAACGAGCGGTACGGCGAGGTGTTCCCGCTGCCCGAGGCCATGATGGGCGAACGGCCGCTGCTGCAGGGGCTCGACGGCGGCAAGATGAGCAAGAGCCGCGGCAACGCCATCGCCCTGTCGGCCACCGAGGACGAGACGGCCGCCCTCATCCGCAAGGCCCGCACGGACTCGGAGCGGCTGATCACGTTCGACGAGGCCAACCGGCCGGAGGTGGCGAACCTCCTCACGCTGGCCGGCCTCTGCCTCGGTCGCTCGCCTCAGGCCATCGCCGACGAGATCGGGGACGGGGGCGCGTCCGCGCTCAAGAGGCTGGCCACCGAGGCGGTCAACGAGTTCCTGCGGCCGATCAGGAAACGCCGCGCCGAGCGCACCGAGGCGGAGGTGCGGGAGATCCTCGCCGCGGGGAACGAGGTGGCGAGGGAGCGGGCGGTCATGACGCTGAACGAGGTGCGGGCGGCGATGGGCTTCTAGCGGGCACCTCATGGCGTGGCGAGCGCGGCTTCCAGCGGGTACCTCCTGGTGCGGTGACGGGCTTCTAGCGGGCACCTCGCGGTGTGGCGAGCGAGGCCAGGGCCAGCTCCGTGGGCACGGAGCGGAGGGGGCGGCGGCGCCGGGGCGCGTGGAAGCCCGCCGCCCGGAGCAGCTCCGACACCTCCCGGAAGCCCCGCACCCTGCCACCGGTCGTGACCAGGTGGTTCAGGTTCAGCAGGTGCAGCAGCGTACGGCTGGCCCGGCCGGGCATGACGCCGTCCCCGAACTGGTCGCCCACCACGACCGTCCCGCCCGGGTTGAGCGCGGCCGCCACCCGCTCCAGGAGGGCGGACGCCTCGGCGTCGTCCAGCCCGTGCAGGATGTTGAACACCAGCGCGAGGTCGTACCCGTCGCCCAGCTCGCCGTCCAGGAACGAACCGGCACGCGTGCTCAGCCGGGGATGATCGGCGGTGGCCTTGAGCGCCTGCGGCAGGTCCAGCACCGTGGCGTGGAGACGGGGATGCCGTCGCAGCAGCTCCAGGCTGAACCGGCCGTGGCCGCCGCCCACGTCCAGCACCCGCCGGGCGCCGCGCGGCACCGGGACGGCCCTGGCCACCGCCGGTGCCTGCCGCCCGGCCAGCGCCGCCGTCCACGCCTGGAACGACCGGGACAGCTCGGGATCGCTCTCCAGCAGCTCGTAGAAGGGCGTGGCGGGTGCCCCGTCGCGCACCGCACTCTCCAGCCGGGGCCAGATCACGCACGCCGTACGCTCCCAGAACTCCAGCCCCGCCACCAGGGACTGCGGCGAGTCCGTCGTGAACCACAACCGCGCCGCGCGGGTCAGGCGGTACCGGCCCCCGCGGACCCGCAGGTAGCCGAGCCCGGCCAGGGAGCGTAACAGCGTGTCGGAGGAGTAGGGGTCCAGGCCGAGCGTGGCGGCGAGCTCGGCGCCGGTGGACGGGCGGCGGCGCAGGGCGTCGAAGACGCCCGTCCTGGCCGCCGCGACGAGCGCGTGCAGGCCCAGGACGCCGAAGTAGTCGAGCATCGGCGGCACGACCGACAGCCGGTGCGCCGCGGCCTCCAGGGCGTTGAAGAAAAGGGGCACACCCGCGACGCTAGGCGGCCGGGGGCGGTCAGCGTTGTTCGCGGCGGAAGGACTCCAGGGCCAGCAGCGCCACGTGGAGTGACAGGCACGACTCGACGTCGTCCAGGTCGGTGTCGAGGACGCGTTCGAGGCGGCGCAGGCGGTCGTAGAAGGCGGGTCTGGACAGATGGGCCTTCTGCGCGGCGACCGCTTTGTTGCGCCCGGCGTCGAGGTAGATGCGCAGGATCCGGGTCAGGTCGCCGCCGCGCTGGGCGTCGTGCGCCAGCAGCGGCCCCAGCTCCCGCTCCGCGAACGTCTGCAGCCGGGCGTCGTCGCGCAGCAGGTGCAGCAGCCCTCGCAGGCGCAGGTCGGGCAGGCGGTAGAAGGCGCGCCCGTCCGGCTGGCGGACGGCCACGTCGGCCACCTGCTCGGCCTCCAGGAAGCTGCGCCGTACGTCCCTGATGGACTCCACGACCGAGCCCGCCGCCAGCACGAACGCGAGCACGCCCGGCCGCCAGAGCACGCGGAGCCGCTCGGCGAGCGCGGTCAGCGCGGGCTCGGCCTGGGCGCGGGGCGGGAGGGGGAGGAGAACCCCGACGCGCTCCTGGTCGAGGGCGCCGACGAGGGCGGGCAGGCGGGCGTCGCGGCAGGCGGCGGCGGTGGCCTCGGCCAGCTCGCCGAGCTGGGCCTGGCCGTCGAGCGCCTGGTCGGCCGGCTCGGTGGGCCTGATGACCACGCTGATCAGCTTGCGCCCCGTGAGCGGCACGCCGACGGCCCTGGCGCGGGCGGCGGCCTCGTCGGGGTCGGAGTAGGCGTGGGTCAGGATGCCGGTGATGATCGTGCCGTGCGCCTGGCGTTCGAGCGACTCCTGGTGGCGCTCCAGCAGGCGGCCCAGGGCGAGCGTGGTGGCGGCGCGCTCGGCCAGCACCATGTCGCGCGGCGTCGGCGCCGAGTCGCAGATCAGGATCAGCCGGCCCCAGTCCTGCCCGCGCGCCCCCACCGTGGTGACCACCCATCCGGAGGCGGGGTCGTACGCGGTCCGCTCGGCCGGGGCCACGGCCCTGGACCGGGTCTCCCAGCCGGCCAGCAGCGCGCCCGCGTCGCGCCCGGCGGACTCGCAGGCCAGCACCTGGTGGGCGAGGTTCTCCAGCAGCACGGGCCGGCTGGAGAGCCTGGCCACCTGCGCGAGGACCTCGGCGGGCGAGGCGCCCTCGACCGACAGCTCGGTGAAGACCTCGTGGAGCTGCTCGGAGGCCCGCAGCTCCTCCAGCTGGATGTCGATGATCCGCGCGTGCACGGACTCGGTGATCTGCACGAACGGCGTCTCGCGGGCCAGCACGATGAGGGGCAGCCCGTGCTCCTCGGCCTTCTTGACCACGACGGGCGGCAGCTCCCGCACGAACCTGCGGCCCAGCTCGACGATCAGCCCCGAGGCGCCGACGGAGGAGAGCTCGCCGATGTAGTCGGCGAGCTTCTCCGGGTCTTCCGGCAGCGCGACGCCCGTGGTGAGCACCAGCTCCCCGCCCCGCAGCAGCTGGGCGATGTCGGCGATCTCGCCGACGTGCACCCACCGGACCCTGGTGTCGAGCCGGTCGGCGCCCGCGACCACGCGCGGGCTGCCCCGGCGCACGGTCTCCAGGGCGAGGACGTCGGCGATGGTGGGCAACACGGGGCAGAGCCTAGCCGATCGCTCTGTAAGAACGGCCATGCTCCCATTTACGCTTTGTCACGAGCTGAGGTCCTCCTCCCGGTATTCCCGGCGAGGTTCGCGCACCCGTAGCTCGACCCGGCGAATCTTGCCCGAGATCGTCTTGGGCAGCTCGCCGAACTCCAGCCGCCGCACCCGCTTGTAGGGGGCCAGCTCCCTGCGGGAGTGCTCGAAGATCGACCGCGCGGTCTCCTCGTCCGGCTCGAACCCGGGCGCGAGGGTCACATAAGCCTTCGGTACGGCCAGGCGTACGGGATCGGGGGCGGGCACCACGGCGGCCTCGGCCACGGCGGCGTGCTCCAGCAGCACGCTCTCCAGCTCGAACGGCGAGATGCGGTAGTCGGAGGCCTTGAAGACGTCGTCGGTCCTGCCGACGTAGGTGATGTAGCCGTCCTGGTCGCGGGTGGCGACGTCGCCGGTGTGGTAGAAACCGCCCCGCATCGCATCCGTCGATCCACCTATATATCCGGACATGAGGCCTACGGGGCGGCGGGCGTCCAGCGGCAGGCAGATCTCGCCGTCGTCCCCGGGTTCGCCGCTGACGGGGTCGATCAGCACGACCTCGTAGCCGGGCAGCGGCCGCCCCATCGATCCGGGCTTGACCGGCTCGTCCGGCGCGTTCCCGATCTGCGCGGTGGTCTCGGTCTGGCCGTAGCCGTCCCTGATCGTGATGCCCCACGCCTTGGCGACCTGGTCGATGATCTCCGGGTTGAGCGGCTCCCCGGCGGCCACGGCCGTGCGCAACGCCAACTCCGATTCATGGTCGCGCTCACTCGGCCCTCGCTGGTCACGCGAGCCACCGCTCTCGGGCCTGAACGTTCGCCGCTTCCACGATGCGAGGTCCTCCTGGATCAACATCCGCCAGACGGTCGGCGGCGCGCAGAACGTGGTGACCTGCTCGTCCCGCAGCACCTCCAGCAGCGCGGGCGCCGAGAAGCGCTGGTAGTCGTGGATCAGCACGGTGGCGCCCGCGTTCCAGGGGGCGAAGACGTTGCTCCAGGCGTGCTTGGCCCACCCGGGGGAGGACACGTTGAGGTGCACGTCGCCCGGCTTCAGCCCGATCCAGAACATCGTCGACAGGTGCCCGGCCGGATAGGACGCGTGCGTGTGCTCGACCAGCTTCGGCTGCGAGGTCGTGCCGGAGGTGAAGTAGAGCAGCAGCGTGTCGTCCGCCCGCGTCGGCGCGTCGGGGACGAAGAGCGTGCCCTCCTCGTACGCCTCGTGGTACGGCAGCCAGTTGTAGGCGTCGCCGACGGCGATCTTCGTGTACTCGCCGGCCCCGAACTTGCCCGCGTCGGCGGCGTTGGCGATCACGTGGGCGACGCCCCCGCGATTGAGGCGTTCGGAGATGTCCTTGGCGGTCAGCAGCGTCGTGGCCGGGATGATGACCGCGCCCAGCTTCATCGCGGCCAGCAGCGACTCCCACAGCTCGGCCTGGTTGCCCAGCATGAGCAGGATCCGGTCGCCCCGGCGCACGCCCTGCCGGTGCAGCCAGTTGGCGACCTGGTTGGAGCGGGCGGACAGCTCGGCGAACGTGTAGCGGGCGCTGCTCGCTCCCACGATCTTGAGAGCGACGGCGTCGGGGGTCTCGGTGGCGAGCACCCCGTCGAACCAGTCGAGCGCCCAGTTGAACTCCGCGAGCTCCGGCCAGCGGAAGTCGCGGCGGGCGGTGGCCGGGTCGGCGTGGAGGAGGAAGTCGCGGGCGGCACGGAAATGGCTCATGCCCCGGATCCTGCTACGTCGCCAGCCGCCGCTCAAGGCCGTCGAGCACCGACACCAGCCCGAAGTCGAAAGCCACCTCGCGGACGGCCTGCGGATCGTCGTAGGCGGTCATCTCGATACGCTCCAGCATGTCGGGATAGTCCTTGACCGCCCTGGTGACCATCTCCTGCATGTGGGCGGGGTCGTACTGGTGCTCGCCCATGGCGGAGTTCCAGGCGACCTCGGGGATGGTCATGCCATAGACGTAGGCGGTGAGTGTGCTGCCGGCGTAGTCGACGTCCATCCCCTTGAACCCGGCCAGCCGGAACATCCGCCGCATCCGGTCGGCGACCTGGATGGCGTTGGGGCCGAGTGCGGGCAGGCGGCCGAGGAGGTCGGCCGACCACGGGTGACGCAGGATCACCGCGCGCATGCTGTGGGCCAGGGCCGAGGCCGTGTCGCGCCAGCCGGCCTCCTCCGGCTCGGGCATGGTCATCTCGCCCCACACCTGGTCGTAGACCAACTCCAGGAGCTCGTCCTTGTGGGCGACGTACCAGTAGATGCTGGTGGCGCCCGCGCTCAGCTTGGCGCCCAGCTTGCGCATGCTGAGCCCGTCGAGGCCCTCCGCGTCGAGGAGCTCGATGGCGGCCTGGACGATCTCCTCACGGCTGCGCCCCGGGCTCGCGGTCTTGCGCGGCTCGCGAAGCCATACGGAGGCGAACTGCTTGCCGGTCATCCTCCAAGGATAAATCCACTCGCACACTGTTCGAGAGTGTCTTACAGTGTGCGAGTGGACTCGAACACTGTACGAGACCCCCGCCGCTGGTGGATTCTCGTCGTACTCTGCTTGGCGTTGCTGGTGCTGGTCGTCGACAACACCGTGCTCAACCTCGCCATCCCCTCGCTGAACGAGGAAATGGGCGCGTCGGCGTCGGACATCCAATGGATCATCGACGCGTACGTGCTGGCCTACGCCGGACTGCTGCTCACCTCGGGCAGCCTGTCCGACAAGTACGGCCGCCGCCTGTTCCTGATCATCGGCCTGGCGTTCTTCGGCGGCGCGTCGCTGCTGGCCGTGCTCGTCACCGAGCCCTGGCAGCTCATCGCCGCCCGTGCCCTGATGGGCATCGGCGGATCGCTGGTCATGCCCTCGACGCTGTCGATCCTGATGACCGTCTTCGACGAGGCGGAGCGGCGCAAGGCGATGGCCTCCTGGAGCGCGGTGGCCCTGGTCGGCATGGTGTCGGGCCCCACCCTGGGCGGCCTCATGCTGCAGCACTACTGGTGGGGCTCGGTCTTCCTGGTGAACATCCCGATCGCGGCGATCGCCATCGTGGCCGCCGTCGTGCTCATGCCCGAGAGCCGCAGCAGCGGGCGGAAGATCGACCCGGTGGGCGTGGTGCTGTCGACCGTCGGCCTGACGGCGGCCGTGTACGTCATCATCGAGCGCGAGTGGAACGTGATCGGCATCGCGATCGCGGTCCTCGCCCTCGGCGGCTTCGTGGTCTGGGAGCGCAAGCAGGCGCAGCCGATGCTGCCCCTGCACCTGTTCGCCAACCGCAACTTCAGCGGCGCGTCGTTCTCGATCCTGCTGATGGCCTTCGGCGCGGGCTCCGTGATGCTGATGCTGACCCAGTACCTGCAGTTCGTGCTGGGCTACGAGGAGATGCAGGCCGGCCTGGCCATGCTGCCCTACGGCGTGGCCGCCGCGATCTTCAACGGCGTCGGCGCCGGCCTGGGCAAGAAGGCCAGCAACAGGGTGCTGATCGGAGCCGGCCTGCTGGTGATGGCCGGCGGGTTCGTCGTCATGGCGATGACCACCGGATACCCCGGGCTTCTCACGGGGCTGGTGATCATGGGCGTCGGCGGCGGGCTGGCCGGGCCGTCCGCGTACGCCTCGCTCATGGGCGCCATCCCCATCGAGCACGCCGGCGTCGGGTCGGCGCTCAACGACACCGTCCAGCAGGTCGGCATGGCGCTGAGCATCGCGATCCTGGGCAGCGTGCTGGCCGGGCAGTACACCTCGCAGATGCCCGCCGACCTGCCCGCCGCCGCCAGGGAGTCGGTCGGCGGCGCGCATCTGTCGGGCTTCGCCGAGGTCGGCAACCAGGCGTTCACCTCGGCCATGCATCTGGGCTCGTGGGTCGGTGCCGCGTTCTGCGTGGCCGCCGCGCTGCTCGCGATTTCCGTGCTGCGCCCGGCCGCGGCGGCCCCGGCGGAACCCGTGAAGGTCTAGCGGACACGGGGCTCCCGCATGCTCTCCACGCTGTCGAGCTTGTGGGTGCGCTCGTCGTGGCCGATCTGCCGGAGCAGGTCGGCCACCGAGCGGTAGCGGCCGTACTCGGCGGCGTACGTGCCGGGGTCGGGCACGAAGTCCAGCTCCGGGTTCTCGGCCACGAACGTCATGTACTCGTGCTCGGCGTGGTCCTCGAACTCCGCGTTCAGCCGGTAGCTCCAGTCGGGTCTGACCAGGAACAGCACCCAGGACACGTGGTAGTAGAAGAACGCGATCAGCCAGGGCGCGGCCCGGTGCAGCAGCCAGGTCTGCCGCTGCCCGGAGCGCTGCACCAGGTCCTGCAGGATCAGCAGGTGCCACTGCTCGTTGTCCTGGTCGGCGCGGGCCTCCACGATCCGCTCGAAGACCCTCCTGGCCAGCGCCGAGCGTCCCCGGTGGCGGTGCACGGCCCAGTAGCCCATCCGCTCCCACGCCTGGTACGGCACGCGGGCGATGATCTCCAGCATGGCGAACTTCGTGTACGAGCCCTGCTTGCCGTACATGATGTCCACGGGCTTGAACATCATCCTGGCCAGCAGGCTGTACTTCATGCGCGGGGTGTCCAGCGTGTCCTGCTGGGCGCGGCGGAGCTGGTCGCGGTCGAGCTTCGGCGGGCCGGAGGGCGCTTCGGGCCGGCGGTCGAGGGTGACGGTCATCTCGATCTCTCCTTCGTCGTCGGGATGATCCGATGGTGGCCGACCGGCACGGCCCCGGTCGTCGCCCGCCGGTGGTCATCCGGGGTGCCTCCGGCGGCGTAGTGGCCGCGCGCCGCGTACATCGCCAGGCGGACGGGACATCCCCTAGGGGATGCCGAGGTAGTTTGCAGGGTGTAAGCGAACTTTTCCGTCCCCCGACAGGTTGTAGGTGGGAGTCAAAGGAGAAGAAAAGGGATACTCGGTAGCATGTCGGAGCTTCTCGCGCGCCACCGGGCAGTGATGCCGAACTGGTTGGCACTCAACTACAACGAGCCCATCGAGATCGTCAGCGGCAAGGGCAATCGTGTCATCGATGCCGACGGCAAGAGCTACCTGGACTTCTTCGCCGGAATCCTGACCAACATGATCGGGTACGACGTGCCCGAGGTGCGCGAGGCCGTCGAGCGCCAGATCGCCACCGGGGTGGTGCACACCAGCACCGTCTACCTGCTGCGCGGCCAGATCGAGCTGGCCGAGAAGATCGCGCGGATCTCCGGCATCCCCGACGCCAAGGTCTTCTTCACCAACTCCGGCACCGAGGCCAACGAGACCGCCCTGCTCCTGGCCACGTACGCGCGCAGGACCGACCAGGTGCTCGCCATGCGGCAGAGCTACCACGGGCGCAGCTTCGGCACGATCGGCGTCACCTCCAACCGCGCCTGGAAGAACAACTCGCTCTCCCCGCTCAACGTGACCTTCCTGCACGGCGCCGACCGGCATCTCGCGCAGTTCAAGGGCATGTCGGACGCCGAGTACATCCAGGCGTGCGTGGACGACCTGCGCCACGTGCTGGCCACCGCGGTCTCCAACGACGTGGCGGCGCTGATCGCCGAGCCGATCCAGGGCGTGGGCGGGTTCACGATGGCCCCCGACGGGCTGTTCGCCGCGTACAAGGAGGTCCTGGACGAGCAGGGCATCCTGTTCATCTCCGACGAGGTCCAGACCGGCTGGGGCCGTACGGGCAGCTCGTTCTTCGGCATCGGGAACCACGGCGTGACCCCCGACATGATGACCTTCGCCAAGGGGCTGGGCAACGGGTTCGCCGTCGGCGGCGTCGTGGCGCGCGGCGACCTGATGGATGCCCCGCACGCCGTGGGCCTGGCCACGTTCGGCGGCAACCCGATCTCCATGGCCGCCGCCAACGCCACCCTCGACTACGTGCTCGACCACGACCTGCAGGCCAACGCCGCGCGTACCGGTGAGATCATCGTCAGCGGCCTCAAGGAGGCCGCCGAGCGCCTGTCCGTGGTCAGGAGCGTGCGCGGCAAGGGCCTGATGTTCGCCGTCGAGCTGGAGAGCCCCGCCCAGGCCGCCCGCTTCATGGAGGAGACCAAGAAGGCGGGCCTGCTGGCGGGCAAGGGCGGCCTGTACGGGACCGCCATCCGCATGGCCCCGCCCCTCACCCTCTCGGTGGACGAGGCCGTCGAGGGCCTCGGCATCATCGTGACCGCCCTGGAAACGATCAACGCAGAAACCATCAACGCAGAGGCAGCAGCCCAGTGAAGTCCGTCAAGCATTGGATCAACGGAGCGCTCGCGGACGGGGACTCCCGCGCCGCCGAGCTCTTCGACCCCGCGACCGGCGAGGTCGGCGGCCACGTGGCGCTGGCCTCCGTGGCCGACGTGGACGCGGCCGTGGCCGCGGCCGTCGCGGCCTTTCCCGCCTGGCGGGACGCGTCGCTGGTCAAGCGGGCGCAGGTGCTGTTCCGCTTCCGCGAGCTCATGTACGCGCACCGCGACGAGCTGGCCGCGCTGATCTCCGCCGAGCACGGCAAGGTCCACTCCGACGCGCTCGGTGAGGTGGCCCGCGGCCTGGAGGTCGTGGAGTTCGCCTGCGGGATCCCCCACCTGCTCAAGGGCGGCTTCTCCGAGGGCGTCTCGACCAGGGTCGACTCCTACTCGATCCGCCAGCCGCTGGGCGTCGTGGCCGGCATCACGCCGTTCAACTTCCCGGCCATGGTGCCGATGTGGATGTTCCCCGTCGCGATCGCGTGCGGGAACGCCTTCGTGCTCAAGCCGTCGGAGAAGGACCCGTCGGCCTCGCTGCTCATGGCGCGGCTCTGGACGGAGGCCGGGCTGCCCGACGGCGTGTTCAACGTCGTGCAGGGCGACAAGGTCGCCGTGGACCGGCTGCTGGAGCACCCCGACGTGCGCGCCGTGTCGTTCGTCGGCTCCACCCCGATCGCCCGCTACGTGTACGAGACCGGCACCGCGCACGGCAAGCGCGTGCAGGCCCTCGGCGGCGCCAAGAACCACATGCTCGTCCTCCCGGACGCCGACCTCGACCTGGTGGCGGACTCGGCGGTGTCGGCGGGGTTCGGCTCGGCGGGGGAGCGGTGCATGGCGATCTCCGTCGTGCTGGCCGTGGACCCGATCGGCGACGAGCTCGTCCAGAAGATCGTCGAGCGGGTGGACGAGCTGGTGATCGGCCCGGGCGACGACCCGAAGTCCCAGATGGGGCCGCTCGTCACCGAGGTGCACCGCGACAAGGTCGCCTCCTATCTCGACCTCGGCGTCGAGGAGGGCGCGAAGCTGGTCGTGGACGGCCGCGAGACGGCCGTGCTGGGTGGCGGCAAGGCCGCCGAGACGCCCGGCTTCTGGCTCGGCCCGACCGTGCTCGACCACGTCCAGCCGGGCTCGCGGACGCACACGGACGAGATCTTCGGGCCGGTGCTGTCGATCGTGCGGGTCTCCTCGTACGAGGAGGGCCTGGAGATCATCAACGGCGGCCTGTACGGCAACGGCACCGCGATCTTCACCAACGACGGCGGCGCGGCCAGGCGCTTCCAGAACGAGGTCGAGGTCGGCATGGTCGGCATCAACGTGCCGATCCCGGTGCCGATGGCCTTCTACAGCTTCGGCGGCTGGAAGTCCTCGCTCTTCGGCGACACGCACGTGCACGGCACCGAGGGCGTGCACTTCTACACCCGCGGCAAGGTCGTCACCTCGCGCTGGCTCGACCCCTCGCACGGTGGCGTGAACCTGGGCTTCCCCACCAACAAGTAGACGCCGGTACCCGGGGCGGGCGGGACGTACGTCTCTCCCGCCCCACTCCCCTGTAAGCTCCAGCACACATGGACAGGGGGACATCGTGAATCGTGGGTCTTATGCGCTGGCGCTCGCCGCGGCGGCGCTGGTCGCCGGCATGGGCGCGGCGCGACCCACCCCGACCCCCACCCGCACTCCCGCACCGACGCCCACCCCCACTCCCAGCGCGACCCAGAGCGACGGCACGCTCCAGATCCTCACCTACCGCGGATACGCCGAGTACGGCGGCACCAGCCCCAAGGTCAACTGGGTGGGCAACTTCGAGAAGGAGACCGGCTGCCGGATCGCCAAGCTCGACACCGTGCAGAGCGCGAAGGAGATGGAGGACCTGGCCGGGCAGCGGCCGTACGACGTCATCTCCGCCGGGCCCGTGCTGGCCGCCAAGCTGATCAAGGACAAGCAGGCGCAGCCCATCGACCCGGCCAAGGTGAGCGGCTACGACGACATCGACAAGCGCTTCCGCGACATGTCCACCGTGTCGGGCAAGGTGTACGGGGTGCCGTACCTGTGGGGCTACCACGAGTTCATCTACGACTCGACCAAGGTCAAGGGCGATCTGAAGCAGGCGTTCGCCTCCGACCGGGTGGCGCTGAGGGACAGCCCGCTGACGATCGCCGACGCCGCGCTGGCCGACGGCTCGGCGAAGGACCCGTACGAGCTGACCGAGGACCAGCTCGACGGCGCGGTGGCGCTGCTGGAGCAGAGCAAGGGGCGCACGTACTGGCGCAGCCCGGTCGACCTGGTGCAGGGGTTCGCCACCGGGTCGCTCGACTACGCCCAGGCCACCCCCTACTACCGGGTGCTCCTGCAGAAGGCCGGGAAGCCGGTGAAGACGCTCCAGACGCCCGAGACGACCGGGTGGGTGGACTCCTGGATGCTCGGCGCGAACGTCCCCGACACCACCTGCGCCTACCGGTGGCTCAACTGGGTGACCGCGGTCGGCGCGCAGCGTGACGCCGCCGCGTGGTCGGGGCTGGCCCCGGCCAGCGCCAAGGCGTGCAAGGGGCGGGCCAAGGCGATGTGCGAGCTGTACGGGAGGGGAAAGAAGCTCGACCGGGTCGCCTTCGCCGTACGGCCTCCCGGGGGTTGCCGGGCGGAAGATGGGGAATGCACTGATTATCTCACTTGGCTGGATAGGTGGCAGAAGCTCGCGAAATGAGCGAGCCGCCGATCCTCCTGTGACAGTACGGCGGGCACGCCCGTTCCCCCCTGGGCGCGGCCTGCGGGGACGCCCCGGGCCTTCCCCCCCGTCCCGGGGCGTCTCGTTGGCGTCCGCCCTGTCGCCGGCTCAGCGGAACGGGAAGGCCACCACCGTGGACTTGGGTGTGGGCAGAAGCGCCTCGGCGCAGTCGCCACAGGCCAGGACGGCCGAGTCGTCGGGCAGGCGCCCCACGCGCACGCGGGGTCGCGGCCATCTCTTGTGACAGACGACGCAGGCGTCGCCGTCGCGCTGGGCCCACGTCAGGCCTTCAGGGTCGAACGTCAACATACTTCGCGCCGTTCCGGTCGGACTCCAGTTCATCACGCTTCCTGCAGCCATCGCCCATCCGTATACCGGATCGTTTATAACCCTGACTGCGGCCGTGAGTGTCCTGCTGAGCGTCAAGTCAGGGTGAATTCTCTACCCGAGCGGCGCCACTTACACCACAAAATCGGGCATCCAGCCGCAAGCCGGATGCCCGATTGGTGGGGTTTTCTTCTAGAGTTCGGCGACCGCCTTCTCCAGGATGCCGAGGCCCTCCTCAAGCAGGTGCTCGGGGATGACGAGCGGGGGCAGGAAACGCAGGACGTTTCCGTACGTACCGGCTGTCAGGACCAGCAGGCCCTCGGCGTGACAGCGCTTGACGATCTCCTGGACGGCGGCGGGGTTCGGCTCCTTGGTGCCCGGTTCGACCAGCTCGATCGCGATCATCGCGCCCCGGCCGCGGACGTCGCCGATCACGTCGAAGCGCTCCTGGAGGGCCTTGAGCCGGGGGAGCATGATCTCGCCGATGCGGCGGGCCTTCGCGACGAGGTCCTCCGCCTCGATGGTCTCCAGCACGCCCAGCGCAGCCTCGCAGGCCAGGGGGTTGCCGCCGTACGTGCCGCCGAGGCCGCCGGCGTGCACCTTGTCCATGATCTCCGCGCGCCCGGTCACGGCGGCCAGCGGCAGGCCGCCCGCGATGCCCTTGGCAGTGGTGATGATGTCGGGCACGACGCCCTCGTCCTCGCAGGCGAACAGGCTGCCCGTCCTGGCGAAACCGGTCTGCACCTCGTCCGCCACGAACACGATGCCGTTGGCCTCGCAGAACTCCGCGATGCGCGGCAGGAAGCCCCTGGCCGGCACGATGAACCCGCCCTCGCCCGCGATCGGCTCGATCACCACGGCGGCCACGTTGTCCGGGCCGATCTGCTTGGTGATCATGTCGATGGCCTGCGCAGCGGCCTCCTCGGCACAGTTCTCGGCGCCGGTGGGCCAGCGGTACGGGTAGGCCAGCGGCACCCGGTACACCTCGGGCGCGAACGGGCCGAACCTGTGCTTGTACGGCATGTTCTTGGCCGTCAGCGTCATCGTGAGCAGCGTGCGGCCGTGGTAGCCGTGGTCGAACACGACGACGGCCGGCCGGCCGGTGGCGTGCCTGGCGATCTTGACCGCGTTCTCCACGGCCTCGGCGCCCGAGTTCACCAGGAACGTGCGCTTCTCGTGCTCGCCCGGGGTCAGCTCGTTGAGCTTCTCGCACACCTGGACGTACGACTCGTACGGGGTGACCATGAAACAGGTGTGGGTGAAGTCGGCCACCTGCTTCTGGACGCGTTCGACGACCTTGGGCGCGGCGTTGCCCACGTTGGTCACGGCGATGCCGGAGCCGAAGTCGATCAGCGAGTTCCCGTCGGCGTCCTCGATCACGCCGCCGCCGGCACGGGTGACGAAGACCGGCAGCGTGGTGCCGATGCCGGGCGGGACGGCGGCCTGCTTGCGGGCCAGCAGCTCCTGCGACTTGGGGCCTGGGATCGCGGTCACGACGCGCCGCTCCTGGGGAATGCTCATGGTTTTGACGCTACGGCGGGCTCCCACCTGCGCCGATACGTCGATATGTCACACTGGAGGTGGTCGTCTTTGCCGAAATGGACAAATTTCGTATGCCACCTACGCTCCGGACCGTCGTCCGCCGCATGAGCCTCCGGCCGGTGGCCGGAATTCCGGGCCACGGGGCCGCCGGCGTGTGGGACGCCGCGGTGCGCTGGGTGGCGGTCAGCGAGCTCGCGGACCCGACGCCGTACCTGGAGGGCGGGGAGTTGCTCCTCACCACGGGCATGCGGATGGAGGGCGACCAGTCCCAGTATGTCGCCCGCCTCGTGGCCCGCGGCGTCGCCGGGCTGGGCTTCGGGGTCGGCGTCTCGCACGAGGAGGTGCCCCCGGCCCTGGTCGCCGCCGCTGAGGAGGCGGGGCTGCCGCTGTTCGAGGTGCCGCGCGAGACCCCGTTCATCGCGATCGGCAAGGCGGTCAGCGAGCTGCTGGCGGCCGAGCAGTACGACGAGATCAGCCGCGCCTTCGCCGCCCAGGGCCGGCTGACGCGGGCGGCGCTCCGGCCGGAGGGCATGCACGCGGTCGTCGATCGGCTCGCCAAGGAGGTGGGCGGGTGGGCCGCGCTGCTGGACGAGGCGGGCGAGGTGCGCCATGCCACGCGCGGCGCCGACACGGACGCGGTCGTGTCCGAGCTGGCCCGCCTCCGTGGCGAGCCGGGCGGCGAGGGGGCCACGCGCGGCGGCGGCGGTGGCGACGCGCGTAACGATGGCGTTGCGCGTGGTGGCGGTGGGGCGCGTGGCGGTGGTGGTGGCGGCGCGCGTGGTGGCGGTGGGGCGCTGCCTGCGAGCCTGGCTTTGTCGGGGCCGGGGGAGCACATCGTGGTGCAGCCGCTGGGCGGCGGGGCGCGCCCGCGCGGCTTCTTCGCCGTCGGGGCCGGGCAGCCCTTCTCGCCCGTCACCCACACGGTGATCAACGCCGCTGGATCCCTGCTCACCCTGGCCCTGGAGCAGGGCAGAACCAAGCTGGCGGCCGAGCGGCGAGCCCGCTCCGCCGTACTGGAGCTGCTGCTCTCGGGCGCGAAGGAGCAGGCGCGGACGGTCCTGGAGCCGCTCGGCGGGCGGCTCCCCGAGGAGCCGCTGGCGGTGCTGGCGGCGGATCCCGACGCGCTGGAGGCGCTGGATCAGCACGCGTTCGCGGCCCTGCTCGATCCCGCGGGCTCCGCGCCGCCGTCGGGGCAGCCGAAGCATCCGCTGGCCGTCGCCCTGGTGCCCGACGCCGTGGCGGAGAAGGCGGCGCTGGAGGCGGACGCGCCGGTGGGCGTGAGCCTGCCGTGCGGCTACGCCCCCGAGAGCCTGAAGGGCGCGCTGGACCAGGCGCGGCGCGCGCTGGACGCCGCCACGGGCGGTGGGGCGCCGGGGAAGGGAGGCGGGCGGGTGGTGACGTTCGGGGAGCTGGCCGGGCAGGGGCTGCTCGGGCTGCTCGACCGGGCCGCCGCCCAGGCGTTCGCCGCCGCGCTGCTGGCCCCCCTCACCGCGTACGGCTCCCGGGCCGACCTGGTCGAGTCGCTGCGCGCGTACCTGGGCAGCAACGGCCACTGGGACGCGGCGGCGCAGCGGCTCGGCGTGCACCGCCACACGCTCCGCTATCGCATGAAACGCGTCACCGAGCTGCTCGGACGCGACCTCGACGACCCGGGCGTGCGAGCGGAGCTGTGGCTCGCGCTCGAAGCCACCCGCCGCCGGCGCGCTGCTACTCCTGCTTCTCCACCAGGTAGCAGCAGATGATCGCCGTCGTCACCGCCTCGTACGTGCTCCCGTCGCGCAGGTGACCGGCGCGTTCCAAACCGATCGCCCCCTGGGCCGCCGCCCACAGCGCGTCCGCGATCTTGCGGGGCTGGGTCGGGATCAGGTAGCCGGCCGAGATGCAGTCGGCGATGACCCGGTCGAGGATGTTCAGGGCGGCGCGGGCCAGGGTCCTGGCGCGCTCGCTGGGTTCGAACCCGGGGATCGCCCGCTCGAACATCAGGCTGTAGTAGCCGGGCTCGGACAGGCACGCCTGCCGATAGGCGGGCCCGAGCGCGGACAGGTGCTCGAACGGGTTGCGCCGCGACGGCACCGCCTCCAGGAAGCGTCGAAACCGCTCGAACCCCTCCAGATACAGCGCCTCCGCCAGCCCCTCCCGGTTGCCGAACATCGTGTAGATGACGGTCGTCGTGCAGCCCGCCTCGGCCGCGATCCTGCGCATGGTCAGGCTGTCGGGCCCGTCCGACTCGAGGAGGTTCACCGCCACGTCGAGGAGGCGGGAGCGAAGCTCGTCGTGGGTGGCGCGTTCGCCCAGGAGGTAAGCGCCCTGCAGGCCCAGCGGGGCCGAGGTCATGAGACCTCCCTTGCGCCCAAGGACCAGCTATGCGTCCTTGTGACCTCACGCCGTTCGGTCACGGGGCCCACGCCTTTCTCAGATCGGGGGCCCACCGCGCTGGAGACCCGCACCCGATGACTTAGCCATGGCGGAGATCGCTCAAACCACTCCGCATGGTAAACATCCCGAATTGGGTCTACTTCCGTTACATCATGGGTATACCAGGGAGCTTGTACTTAACGGTGAGCCCTGAGGGGAGTCTTGTGCACCCTGGTGTAAATCCCCCATCTTCCGCTTGGCATAACGTCATGAGTATGGACGTGCGTACCTTCTGGCTGGCCGGCCGCGCCGCGACCGGGGACTCCGAGCTCACTGTGACCAACCCCCTTGACGGCCGCGAGGTCGGGCGGCACTCCGTACCGACGGATGCCCAGGTCGAAGAGGCCATCGCGGCTGCTCACGCGGTGTCGCGGGAGGCCGCCGCGCTGCCCGTGCACGTGCGCGCCGAGGCGCTGGCCCATGTGTCGCGGCGGCTCGCCGAACGGGCCGACGAGATCGCCCACCTGATCACGGCCGAGAACGGCAAGCCGATCTTCTGGGCGCGCGGCGAGGTCAACCGCGCCATCGCCACGTTCCGCTTCGCCGCCGAGGAGGCCCGCCGCTGGTCCGGCGACGTGCAGCGGCTCGACACCGAGCCCGCCGCGGCCGGGCGGCTGGCGTACCTGTCGCGCGTCCCGTACGGGCCCGTGCTGGCCATCACCCCGTTCAACTTCCCGCTGAACCTGGTCGCCCACAAGGTCGCCCCCGCCATCGCCGTCGGCGCCCCCGTCATCGTCAAGCCCGCCCCCGCCACACCGCTCTCCTCGCTCCTGCTCGGCGAGATCCTGGCGGAGACGGACCTGCCCGCCGGGATGTTCTCGGTGCTGCCGATCGAGAACGAGCGTGCCTCGGCGCTGGTCCAGGACCCCCGGCTCCCCGTGGTGTCGTTCACGGGCTCCGCGCCCGTCGGGTACGCCATCGCCGACCAGGTCCCGCGCAAGCACGTGACGCTCGAACTGGGCGGCAACGCCGCCGCCGTCGTGCTGTCCGACGCCGACCTCGACTGGGCCGCGCAGCGCATCGCCCTGTTCTCCAACTACCAGGCCGGCCAGAGCTGCATCGCCGTGCAGCGGGTCATCGTCGAGCAGCCCGTGTACGACGCCTTCGTCGAGCGCCTCCTCCCGGCCGTCGCCGGCCTCGTCACCGGCGACCCGGCGGACGAGAAGACCCAGGTGGGCCCGCTGGTCTCCGAGGCCGCCGCGAAGCGCGTGGAGCAGTGGGTCGACGAGGCCGTCGCCGCGGGCGCCCGCGTCCTGGCCGGCGGCACCCGCGAGGGCGCGACGATCGCCCCGACCGTGCTGGCCGACGTCCCGCACGACGCCAAGGTGGCGTGCGAGGAGGTCTTCGGCCCCGTCATGATCCTCCAGCCCGCCGCCTCGATCGACGAGGCGTACGCGCTGGTCAACGACTCGAAGTACGGCCTGCAGGCCGGGGTGTTCACCCGCTCCCTGGACGCCGCCTTCCGGGCGAACCGGGAGCTGGAGGTGGGCGGCGTGATCATCGGCGACGTGCCGTCGTACCGGGCCGACCAGATGCCGTACGGCGGGGTCAAGGACTCAGGGATCGGGCGCGAGGGCCTTCACTCGGCGATGACGGACCTGACGTACGAGAAGGTCATGGTCCTGACGGGTCTGACACTCTGAGACGGCCTGCCGTAATGGATGTTCGTTTCGTTCGTTTCCCTGCTATGGCCGAGACGGGTGAGAGGAGGTCCACCTGACGACTGAACTTGCCGAGCGGACGATCCTCCCGCCGGGGGTGCCGCTGGATCGGTTGGCTGATGTGGTGCGGCACTCGTGCGGGGGGCGTGGTGAGTTGGTTGCAGCGGCTGGAGAGCGGATCGTTCTGCCCGGTGAGGTGTTTGAGGTTCTTCGGTTGGTGGTGCTGGCGATGGCCGCGGGGCAGGCGGTCACGATCGCGCCACATCATCAGACACTGACCACCCAGGAAGCCGCCGATCTGCTGGGCGTGAGTCGACCGACGGTGGTCCGGCTGCTGGAACGCGGTGAGATCCCCTTCGAACAGCCTGGACGGCACCGCCGGATTCTGCTCCGCGAGGTGCTGGCCTACCAGGATCGGCATCGTCATCAACGCCGAGCGTCCTTGGACCGGATGGTGGAGATCTCCGAAGAAGCCGATCTGTACGAGGTAACCGCCGACCCGCGTCGCACCAGGTGACCGGAGGGCGGGATGACCTTCAGCGTCCTACTCGACACGTGCGTGCTGTATCCGGCCTATCTACGGGACACACTGCTGCGCCTGGCGGAAGCGGGCCTGTCCGGCCGTTGTGGTCAGCAGGGATCCTGGATGAGCTGGATCGCAACTTGATCGAGGCGGGCATCCCCGCTCAGGTCGTGCGCCGACTGAGGGGGGCAGGACCGGCTCGCCCGCGGCGGCGCGGACGGCGCGCAGGAGTTCGTCGGTGGGGCGTCTTTGAGGAGGTAGCCGGTGGCGCCGGCTTCGATGGCGGGCAGGTCGTCGGAGTCGCCGTCGAAGGTGGTCAGGACGAGGGTCTTGATGTGAGGGTGGGAGTGGCGTACTCGCCATGTTGCCGCACGCCACGCTGGTGGTCGACCACTTCCACATCGTGCAACTGGGCAACCAGGCCCTCACCGAGGTCCGCCGCCGCGTCACTGTGTAGGTGCGCGAGCGGGTGGAGGGGTATGCGCGGGCGGTTGTTGGCGCTCCTGGTTTTGTTGGTATGCATCGGATGCTCCGCTGAACAGCCTCAGGCGTTGCCGGCTAATGGCAGATGGCTTTTAGCTGTACAGGCAGGCTCCATTAGGCAGCCTGAAAATTATCTGATTGAGTCTGACGCTACAACTACAAGGCGTGTCGAGCGCTGTTCAGTGGATTCTGACATAGAGACTCTTGTGCTTAGTCGCGACGGCCGCTCTTTGCTTCTCTTGGGTTGCTGGAACCAAGACGCTCCAGGTGGCGGCAGCTATGCGATAAGAGGTTATGTTGGCGGGGCGGTTGAGGATTTGGACATCGATGCCTCGACTGGTGCTTGGATCGACAATTTTCGCGTTGTGCTGGGAGATTCATCAGGAACGATAAAGCGAGTAGACTTCTCCAAATCTCCGCCAAGCGTTTCTGTGATTGGACGCCTCCAGGGTGCTGTTAAATCGGTGGATATTAGTCCTTCTGGTGATCGGCTTGTCGCCCTAACTGATCAACGGAAAAGCGGTTCCGAATCTGTGGCTGCCCCAGTCGCTGTCATCGTGTCATTGAAGACCAATGAACACGCATATATATCTTTGCCAGAAGGGGCATCTGCTGCTTTTTGGAGAGGCGATCAAAAGATCATATTGGAGGCTGGCAATCATTGGATAATTGTCGATACAGGAACGGCAAAAGTTATTGAGCGTCGGCTGCGACCTGCTTCTCCCGCTCCCGGCAACACCCGGGAGGAAACACGTTGTAATTTGGCCGGCTCTGCCAGTGTCTATGTCATTGGCTGGTGTCTCAAAAGCGGACAACTTGTAAAATTGGATGAAAATGGCGGCATGTCGGTAATTGCGAATATTCCTACAAAAGATTCATTCGCAAGCGTAAGTGTTGCTTCCGACTTGGTACGCTGAGAAATTTCATCCTGAGTAACGGCCCTGTCTAACCCCGATCTTTCACGATCTTGAGGGGTGAACCGCTATCACTTAATGATCTTGAATTGGGTGGGTGATTCGAGGTTGGCGCATGCCGAGGGCCCGACCGGGGTTGGCCGGGTGTGACCCTTGGTCTCCCCTGACGGGCCGGTCGGGGCCTTTCACCTGGTCGGGATAGGACGGCCCGAGCGTCACGGGGGTGTGAGGACGGCTCCGACTTATGATCAACGGGGGCGGCGGGGAATTCTCTCCGCCAGGTGATTCGCGCAGCACTCGATAGCACTGCTGCGGAATTGGGCGTACGACCGGTTCTGGCCCACTGGTCGGGCGACCAACCCGAGTTCGACCGCCTTCTCCAGGATGAGTGGCGCGTCGGACTCCCGATAGCGTCCGGCCGAGACCTCCGCTTTCAACACCTTTTTGGGATCCTCGATCCGGCCGGTGTCCTTGCCTCGATACTTCGCGGGGACCGACCAGGATGATGCGAAGGCGCTCAATGCCTCCGGAAAGAGCAGGAGCCACGCCTCGATCTCGGCAACGGCCAGGACGTAATGCGCCGTTCCCGACCGCATAGCCGCCGCCAGAGCCTTCTCGACCCGCTCGCGGATCACTGGGTGTTGGTCGCTGTCCACACCATCGAGATCTTCATGTACGAAGACGCAGGCGACCTCTGCCTCCTCCAGTACGGCCCGAGCGCGTACTTTACCCGCCAGCGTCTCCGCCCGGGCGGCCAAGGTGGTGCTGCTCGCCGTGTGAAGGGTGGGCTTGTCGTTGATCTCAACGATGCGGCCACGCATGTCCGGGCACCATTGCTCCAGCAGCACCCGCATACTACGTCTGTCGTTGCGGTCTTCGCCCGCGAGAACGACGATCGGCTTCCGCGTCGCCTTGACACGGGTACCACCACGACGGCTCACAGATCACCACCCAGCGCTCCCGAAAACCAAAGCTCCCCGAGCGGAAGCCCCTCGCTGGCTCGGACGATTTCCTTGACCTTGCTTCTGGAGACCGCCGGAATCAGTGACGAGCCATCATCGCTCCGCTCGCACACGACGAGTTCCTCTGGCTTGAGCCGATCGGCCAGTGCCGGCGAATGGGTGGCAATGATGAACTGGGTCCTGTCACCGGCCTCCCGCACTCGCTCGACCAGCAGTTCCAACGCCTGCGGATGCAGCCCGTGATCGATCTCCTCAACGCAGGTCAATGCGGGTGGGTGCGGGTCGTACAGCATGGCGAGCAGCCCCAAAAGCCGGATGGTGCCATATGAGGCGTCCGGCAGCGGCGTCGGCTCGCGCAATCCCCGCTCCCGCAGCATCCCTAGAACGGTAGGTCCGACGTGGTTGAACTCAATGGCCTCCAACTGGGGCAATACCTCGACCGCATCGACCTGCAACCGCTGCCAGGCGTCTGGCTCGTTGGTGCTCAGCCAGAGGAGAAAGGTCGACAGGTTGGAGGCGTCACTCGCGATTGCTTCGCCGATCCGGATCGGCGCCCGAGTGGGTCGCGCCGCAGCCTGAACATCCACGTCGAAGATGCGGAAACTACCGAGCAGCCCCGCGACCTGAGCTGTGATCGGCCCAAATTTCGCATCGCTGAGTCGTGGCAGCGTGGACAGCCCACTGCTAAACGGTTGGATGCCGATCTCGTCAACGTCTCCAGGTGCTTCTAGAGATGGTTTCGAGGTGGCGGATGGGTCCAGGGCGTGGGTGATCGCAGACTTGTTCACGACCGTGATCGTCCGCACCCGGTGCCGCTCTGTGCCGGACCGGAAGATCTCTTCCCGGGCGAACGGGGTCCCGGTGATCCGTAGGTCGTACTCATCTTGCCGGTCGCCTGGATCGGGCGACCAGGATCCCTTGATCCCGATCCGAATGTAGTCAGCCGGTACGCTGCCGCCGTGGAAGACCAGCCGCTCGAATCCACCACGCTGGTCCAGTGCCGGGACGAGATCTGTGCGCACAATGTCGGCCAGAAACCGGAACACTTCCAGCACGTTCGTCTTGCCTGCGCCGTTCGGCCCGACAAGCACGTTGACCGGCCCCAGCGGAAGGGCGACCTCCCGCAGGCTGCGGAAGTTCTCCACCTCCAGAGAGAACAATCGATGATCCGCCACCGTGCTCACCTGCTCCACGTCTTAACTCCACACCGTCGGCCCTATCAGCGGCAACAAGGCTACGCGTGCTCGCCCCTCCGCGTTGTACCGCTTATTGCCACACGCCGTGGGCTCGGAGGTTCTCATCCAGCTGGCGGACGCGAGCGTTGCCCGCCCAGGGCTCCAGTCGGGCGCGCGCTTTTGTGAGTTGGTCGGTCAGGCGGGCCGAACTGTGCCGCGAGGCGATGTCAGCGGCCTCCGTAAGCCTGGACGCTGCCTCGGGGATCTCCTTGGCCAGGGTCAGGGCCTCGGCGTAGCTGACGAGCGCAAATCCCCGATCGAGCTTGAACTGCTGCCCCAGCCCGGCCAGTGACCGCTGCACCGCCGCAATGGCGGGTCTGGATTGCTTCAGCTGGATCAGCGACGGGGCGGCTCTGCTCTCCGCCATCGAAGGCGACATCCAGTAGAGGAACGACGGTTCGCTGCTCTTGGGTGTGTCGGCCATGGCGACCGCGCGGTCGTGTGCCCGGGCGCACGCCGAAGATTCTCCGTCGGAGGCGTGCGCCATCGAGAACAACGACTCGTTCAGCGACCGCACTAGATTGCTTGATGACCGGGCAGCCCAACTCTGGGCGGCAAAGGCATGGTCGAGGACCGTAGTTGTCCGCTGCTGATCGGCTGCCGCCCTGCCCAGCCAGAAATGCAGGTAGCTGATCAACGTCGGATCGCCGAGGTCGAGCGCCGCCCGCAGCCCGTCGTTCAGTGCATCCTCGGCTGCCGCATAGTCGAGCAGGTCGTAGGCGAGATAAGGCAAGCTGTGACATCTGCGTGTATGCACTCAGCAGGCGGTTACGGAGGAGGGGCGGCATCTGCTCGCAGGCAAGCACCTGCCCGAGGGCTGTGCGATGTCCGTTCACCACCGGGAGCAGTGTCGCGGGCCCGTACAGGTCATCGGCCTGGCGCGCGTGCATCGTGAGCTTCTCGAACGTGCGCGCCGTCGCCTCGTCCACTCGCCACGTGCTGCGCAGCACCCCGGCGAGACGTTCTTCCTCATCGGGGGAGAGAACCCGCAAGAAGTCCAGGGCTCGTATTCCGCCCAATGCCAGGGCCAGTTGGAAGAGCAGTTCCCGTCGTTTCACGTCGGTCTCCTCAACGCCGATGGCGCGCAGCAAGTGCACGCACGCCGAGGCGTTCAGACCAGTGGCTGCTGCGCTCGCCTCCATGGTGACATGGCCTGTCCGTTCCGGGGATGGGCGTCGCTTGGTGTCCAGGTCGCGGAAGTCCGCACTATCGATCAGGTCGCGGTCGGTGTTGCTGCAGGCCGCCGGGTCGCCGACCAGGCTCCGCGCGGTGGTCTGGTAGATCCTCGCCAACGTGACCAGAAGGCGGGCAGGCGGTCGGCGTCCGTCCCCAGACCAGTTCTCGTAGTCGTAGAAGCGGGCTTCGCGCAGGCAGGCCGTGCCCGCCGGGTCGGCGTCGTTGGCCAGGGCTACCATCTCGGCGGCGGTGCGGCCGTGGGCCAGCCGGTACAACCGCAGCGGGCTGACCGGATGCGTGAGCGCGAGGACGTCGGCGATCTGGTCCCAGGTGAAGTTCTTCTCGCGCAGGTGCTTGCTCCACGAGCGAGCCTGTAGCAGCACGCGATATCCCTCGCCGGACATGACGCACGCACCCTTCTCACCTGGGATTGCGTACGGATTGTACATCCATGGTCACGGAGTGATCGAGTGGTTTCCGCTTGAGGGATATCGAGTGCCGATCTTCGTGGATTCCCGCAGGTCAGTAGCGGTGCCATCAGGGGTGGTCAACTCATCCCGGGGTGGGGGTTTCCCAGCGCGTCTGCTGCGTCACCGTATGTGCATGCATGATGTTGCCGAAACGCTCATCCCTCGTCAGGTCAGGCGCGAGCACGTGGACGCGATGATCGATCTGCGCCCCGGCGGTCTGACCTGGCGGCGCACCTTCCCCGGCACCCCCCACCAGGTCCCATACGCCCGCCAATTCGTCCGCTACCTCCTGGCCGACTCCCCATGCCGGGACGACGCCGAACTCATCGTCGCAGAGCTCGCCGCCAACGCCGTCCAGCACACGAGCAGCGGTCACCCCCGCGGCACATTCATCGTCGAGGTCACCCGGACCACCGCCACGGTCACCGTCGCCGTCTACGACTGTGGGTGGGGCGGCACACCACGCTTTGGCGTACGTGGCCGTACTGACGCCGAGCACGGGCGAGGGCTGGCCGTCGTAGCGAAGATTGCCGACCGGGTCGGTTACGAAGGCAATGATGAGGTCGGGCACAGGGTGTGGGCCCGGATCCGTCGCTGTCAGCCGACGACCTGAGGACTCGAGTCGTCGCGGACGCGGAACTCTCACGAGATCATCGCCAGATGAACTGCACCCACCAGAGAAAATGTCGAGAACATGGCGGAGAAATTGTGGGGTAGAGGTAGGATCGAATGTCGAGTAGGCAGTGGAGGATTTGTGGGGTGGCTTGATGGCGGACGGACTGCGGGGTGTGATTCCCCGGCGCGCGCTGGAGCTCGCTGAGGATTCCCTTGCGTCGTTCCGTGTCGTGGTCCTGCACGGTGCTCGCCAAACAGGCAAGACCACCTTGGCCAGGCAACTGGCGGGGCGCCTCGGTGCCGCGTACGTCACGCTCGATCGCGGAGAGGATCGAGATGCCGCTGAGCGAGATCCCCGCACGTATCTCAGAGAATCGGGCACGCCTCTGGTGATCGGCGAGGTGCAGCGAGTTGGCGAGCCCCTTGTCCTGGCGATCAAAGAGGTGGTGGACACCGACAACAGTCCCGGGCGGTTCCTGCTGACCGGATCCAGCAACTTCCTCACCGTCCCGTCCATCGCCGAGACGCTTGCCGGCCGCGTCGACCTTCTCACGCTGTGGCCGCTCTCGGTGGGGGAGCTCACCGGTGGTAGCGATGATTTCGTTGATCGCGCCTTGGGCGACCCCGCCGCCCTGATCCACTACGACCGGCCCACCCTGGAGCGCCAGACGTACTTCGAGTATCTGTGCGCTGGGGGTTATCCCGAGGTGCAGCGCTTCGCCGGGAGGTCCCGAGGCCGTTGGTTCCGCCAATACGTTCGGACGGTCCTGCAACGAGAAGTTCAGGTGGCCGCCGACATACGCCGAGCCGATGAGTTGCTCAACATGGTCCATCTCTTCGCGGCGACCACCTCACAGGAACTCGTCATGAGCACGGTCGCGAATCGGCTGGGTCTGGATCGGGTGACCGCGTCCACTTACCAGCCATGGCTGGAAACCACATTCCTGGTGCATCGCTTGCCGGCATGGAGCAGGAACCTGTCCGCCAAGGTGGTCAAGAGGCCCAAGCTCTACATGGCGGACACGGGAGTCGCGGCCGGGCTGTTGGGCAAGGATGCGACGGCGCTACGCCGTCCTACAGATCCCGCGGCGGGTGCGATGTTCGAGACCTTCGTGGTCAACGAACTGGCGAAGCAGCTCACCTGGAGCAACACTCTGGCCAGGATGTTCCACTTCCGTGAGTCCGGCGGCACGGAAGTGGACATCGTGCTCGAAGCTGCGGATGGTCGGGTGCTCGGCATCGAGGTGAAAGCGAGCTCTACCCCACGCGAAGAGGACTTCCGTGGGCTCTCCTACTTGCGTGATCGTCTCGATCGGTGTGGTGACTCGTTCGTGGGTGGGATCGTTCTGCATACGGGAGAGCGCCGTCTGTCATTTGGCGACCGGCTATGGGCCCTGCCGGCCTCCGACGTCTGGGGATGACGGTCTTCCGCCGGCCAGAAGTCGTCAGCTCACCGTGACCACGGGGCCGGAGTCGTCGTCGAGCTCGACGTCGACGCCCATCTCCTCGGCCAGCCGGAGCGCCTCCTCGATCAGCGTCTCCACGATCTGCGACTCCGGCACCGTCTTGATGACCTCGCCCTTGACGAAGATCTGCCCCTTGCCGTTGCCCGAGGCCACCCCCAGGTCCGCCTCCCGGGCCTCCCCGGGCCCGTTCACGACGCAGCCCATCACGGCCACCCGCAGCGGCACCTTCAGGCCCTCCAGCCCGGCCTGCACCTGGTCGGCGAGGGTGTAGACGTCTACCTGGGCCCGGCCGCAGGACGGGCAGGAGACGATCTCCAGGCCGCGCTCGCGCAGCCCGAGGGACTCCAGGATCTGGGCGCCGACCTTGACCTCCTCCACCGGAGGCGCGGAGAGGGAGACGCGGATCGTGTCGCCGATGCCCTCCGCCAGCAGCGCGCCGAAGGCGACGGCGGACTTGATGGTGCCCTGGAAGGCGGGGCCGGCCTCGGTGACGCCCAGGTGGAGCGGGTAGTCGCACTTGGCGGCGAGCAGCCGGTAGGCGTTGATCATCACGACCGGGTCGTTGTGCTTGACCGAGATCTTGATGTCGCGGAACCCGTGCTCCTCGAACAGCGAGCACTCCCACAGCGCCGACTCCACCAGGGCCTCGGGCGTGGCCTTGCCGTACTTCTGCAGCAGGCGCGGGTCGAGCGAGCCGGCGTTGACGCCGATCCGGATCGGCACCCCGTGGTCGGAGGCCGCCCGGGCGATCTCGCCCACCTTGTCGTCGAATTTCTTGATGTTGCCGGGGTTGACCCGGACTGCCGCGCATCCCGCCTCGATGGCGGCGAACACGTACTTCGGCTGGAAGTGGATGTCGGCGATGACCGGGATCTGCGACTTTTTGGCGATGATCGGCAGCGCGTCGGCGTCGTCCTGGGACGGCACGGCCACGCGTACGATCTGGCAGCCGGACGCCGTGAGCTCGGCGATCTGCTGCAACGTGGCGTTGACGTCGGCGGTCACCGTGGTCGTCATCGACTGCACCGAGACGGGTGCGTCGCCGCCGACGGGCACGCTGCCGACCATGATCTGGCGCGAGTGTCGGCGTTCGGCGAGCGGCTTGGGACGGACCGTCGGGATGCCGAGAGCTACAGAAGACATTTCAACCCTTACTGTGACGACGGTTTCCAGTCTAGGTAGTCAGCGGGACAGCTCGATCGCGCGGGCCCGGGCCCAGGCGTCGGCCGCGAGCACCTCCTCGACGGAGTCGGCCGGGGTGACCTGGTGCTCCTCGACGACCTTGGCCACGGTGTCGACGATCGCCAGGAACGGCAGCTCGCCCCGCATGAACGCGTCGAGGCACGCCTCGTTGGCCGCGTTGTAGACGGCGGGCGCGGTGCCGCCCTCGCCGCCGACGTGCCTGGCCAGCGCGACGGAGGGGAACGCGACGTCGTCGAGGGGCTCGAACGTCCACGTGTGCGCCCTGGTCCAGTCGATGGCCCGTGCCGCACCCGGGATGCGGTGGGGGTGGCCGAGCGCGAGCGCGATCGGCAGCCGCATGTCGGGCGGGCTGGCCTGGGCCACGGTCGAGCCGTCGACGTATTCCACCATGGAGTGGACGATCGACTGCGGGTGGACCACGACCTCAATGCGGTCGAAACCCAAGTCGAACAGCAGGTGCGCCTCGATGACCTCCAGCCCCTTGTTGACCAGGGTGGCGGAGTTGATCGTGATGACCGGGCCCATCGACCAGGTGGGGTGGGCCAGCGCCATCTCGGGCGTGACGTCGGCCATCTCCTCGCGCTTCATCCCCCTGAACGGCCCGCCGCTCGCGGTGATCACGAGCTGCTTGACGCTGTCGGGGTCGTAGCCGTCGGGCCCCGAGGCCCACAGGCACTGCTGCACCGCCGAGTGCTCGGAGTCGACCGGGAGGATCTGGCCGGGCTTGGCGAGCCGCTTGACCAGCGGGCCGCCGATGATCAGCGACTCCTTGTTGGCCAGGGCGAGGGTCCTGCCCGCCTCCAGCGCGACCAGCGTGGAGGTCAGCCCGAGTGCGCCGGTGATGCCGTTGAGCACCATGTCGCACTGCTGGCCGGCCACCTCCGCGACCCCTTCGGGGCCGCCGAGCACCGTGGGCCTCGCGCCGTGCGCGGACAGCGCCTCCTTCAGCGCGGGCACGGCCGCGGGGTCGGCCACCGCGACGACCTCGACGCCGAACGCCGCCGCCTGCCTGGCCAGCAGGTCGACCTTGCCGCCCCCCGCCGCCAGCCCGGCGACCTTGAAACCGCCGGGGTTGGCGGCGATGACATCGAGGGCCTGGGTGCCGACGGAGCCGGTGGAGCCGAGGACGACGACCGAGCGCAGGGTCTCTTCATGCACGCGTCCATTGTCCCCGCTGCAGGGCGCGCTCGGGCACGGGGTGCCGCCCCTGCCCAAATCCCTGCACTTATGTGACCTGAGATAACGCAGTGAATTTATGCCGGAATACGGCTATAGCGGTATGCGCAAATCTTGAGAAATCTGGATATTGGTACGACTACCTTCCGTACCCCAGGTCCGGTTTTCGGGAGGTACGTAATGCACCGCGCAGTCGTTCTGCTTTCCCTCTTCACGCTCACCGCCGGCGGCGCCGCGCTGCTGCCCGCCGGTGGGGCGCAGGCCGCCGTGCAGATGCGGCCGAAACCCGCCCAGCACGCGGCGGCGGACACCGCGTCCGAGCAGCGGCAGGTCCTGACGTACTGGACCGAGCAGCGGATGGAGGCGGCCCAGCCGCTGGACGCGCCCGGCCCCAAGAAGGGGGCGAAGATGGCGCTGGGAGAGCCTGCCGAGGGCACCCCGTGGACCGCGCCGCCCACCGGGGCGACCCGCGCCGGGGCGGAGCTGCAGGCGGCCAGGTCGTCCGGCGGGCCGTGGACCGGCTCCGGCGCGGTCGTGAAGACCACCGGCCGGGTCTTCTTCACCACGCAGGGGCGCAACGCCTCCTGCTCGGGCTCGGCGGTGACCAGCGCGAACAAGAGCGTGGTCCTGACCGCCGGCCACTGCGTCAAGCTGAACGGAACGTTCCACACGAACTGGGTCTTCGTGCCCGGCTACAACGCCGGCAACCGGCCGTCCGGCACCTGGGCGGCCACGAAACTGCTGACCACGCAGCAGTGGAACGCGAGCGAGGACATCAACTTCGACGTCGCCGCCGCCGTGGTCGCGCCCCTGGAAGGCAAGACGTTGGTGGACGTCGTGGGCGGCCAGGGCGTCGCGTTCAACCAGGGCAGAAGGCAGCAGATGTACGCGTTCGGCTACCCGGCGGCGGCGCCGTACGACGGCTCGAAGCTCATCTACTGCAGCGGGCGGACGTTCGACGACTTCCTCATGAGCCAGGACCACGGCCTGACCTGCAACATGACCGGCGGTTCGAGCGGCGGTCCCTGGATGCTGAATTTCAACGAGTCGACGGGACTCGGCACGCAGAATTCGGTCAACAGCTTCAAATACAACTTCGCTCCCAACTGGATGTTCGGCCCATATTTCGGGAACGAGGCGCAGAACGTCTATCAAGCAGCCCAGAGCACCAACGCACTCTGAGGAATTTACCGAAAGTAGTCACAAGAACACATCTCGTAGTGCACACTCGGGGGGCATGACCTTGAGCACCCCCCTGCTGGCGGCCGCCCCGCTCCTGGCGGGGCTGATCGGGCCCGCCCTCCTCGGCGTGCCCCCCGGCCGGCAGCAGGCCGACGGACCTGGCCACCGGGCAGTGCCTCACGAGATAGTCGAGCACGTGGCCGCGCGCACCACCGTCGAGCAGCGGCGCGTGCTCGACTACTGGACGCCGGAGCGCATGGCCAAAGCGCTGCCGATCGACTTGCCGGACATCGTGACGCGCGGCGAGGGCCTGCTGAGCGGTCTGACGGGGCGCACCGAGGTGCACGCCGCTCCTGAGGTGTCGGGCCGGCGCCTGACCTCGCCGGGCGACGGCGTGACCACGGGCGCGTCGGGTGAGGGCCTGGCCGCCCGGCTGTGGGGCCGCGACCCGCGGCGGCACCAGGCGGCCGCCGAGCGGGACGGGGAGTCCACGGCCAGGCGGCCGGAGACCAACACGGTCGGCTCGCGCTGGATCACCGGCGGCGCCGTGGCCAGGACCACCGGCCGCGTCTTCCTGACCGTGCGCGGTGCGGACTTCGTCTGCTCGGCCAGCACCGTGCGCAGCGCCAACAGGGACGTCGTGGTCACCGCGGGGCACTGCGTCAAGGACGGCGCGGGCGGCTGGGCCGCCAACTGGACGTTCGTGCCGGGGTACGGGACGGGCGGGGCGCAGCGGTACGGCCAGTACGCGGCCCGCCGCATGTTCGTGGCCGGGCCCTGGTCGCGCAGCGGCGACGACAACTACGACGTGGGCATGGTCGCGCTGGCCACGTCCGGCGGCAGGCACGTGGCCGACGTGGTGGGCACGCAGGAGATCGCCTTCAACGCCGCCCGCGGGGGCCAGGCGTTCGGCTTCGGCTACCCCGCCGACCCGCCGTACGACGGGCGCCATCTGTTCTACTGCGCGGGACGGCTGAAGGCCGACCCGTACGCGCAGAGTCGGGACCAGGGGCTGGGGTGCGACATGACGGCGGGTTCGAGCGGCGGGCCGTGGATGACCGCGTTCGACCTGGGCACGGGCAAGGGCACGATCACGTCGGTGAGCAGCTTCAAGTACAGCGACGACCAGCGCACCATGTACGGCCCGTACTTCGGCGACGCCGCCAAGGCCCTGTTCGACACGGCCCAACACGCATAGCCTGGGCGGCCGTCGCCCAGGCCGTCCGGATGTCGGACGGGCTCTTCCACCTCCAGGTGTTCGCTCGCGGGCGCGAAGTCGAACACGTCTGGCTTCGGTCCGGCGGGTTGGCGACCGGGAACATGACCGCCGGAGCAGCGCCCAGGCCGGACCCCGAGCAGCGCCCGATATGTGATCGTTACGTCGTGCAATCGCGCGATTACAAATTGGCAAGCTTTTCCCCATACCCAACGTGATCACTCGGTCGCGCACGGGAGCATCGCATGGCTCATGAACATGGGAGGGGGCCGGGTGAAGCGGGTCGTTGGGGTTGCCGCCGGTGTTGCGGTGCTCGTCGGCGGGATGGTCAGCGGGGATGGGACGGCGATGGCCAATGGCGCGAGACAGGCGCCGTCGGCCATCGCCTGGGGACCCTGTCCGATAGGGGGTGGGAGGCCGGCGCCGGCCAACCTGGAATGCGGCACCATACGCGTGCCGCTCGACTACCGGGAGCCATGGGGTCAGACGATCGAGCTGGCCGTCAACCGGGTCCGGGCCAGGGTGTCCAAGAGCGCCAACTACCTGGGCGTGCTCCTGGTGAACCCGGGCGGGCCGGGGGCGCCGGGGCGGAGCCTGGCCGAGTACGTGTCCTCGTCGCTACCGTCGGACGTGAGCGAGCGCTACGACATCATCGGGTTCGACCCGCGCGGCGTCGGGGGCAGCGAGCCCACGCTGCACTGCGTGGACCCGGACGTCTTCTTCAAGGCCCCGAGGCCGGACGCGGTGCCGAAGGGGCCGGCCGAGGAGCGGGTGCTGCTCGGGCGGGCGCACGAGTTCGCCGACCGGTGCGGCGCGCAGTGGTCCTGGCTGCTGCCGCATCTCACCACCGAGAACTCCGCCAGGGACATGGACTCGATCCGGGGCGCGCTCGGCGAGCAGAAGATCAGCTACCTCGGCTACTCGTACGGCACCTACCTGGGCGCCGTCTACGCCACGCTCTTCCCGACCAGGGTCCGGCGGCTGGTCATGGACAGCACGGTCGACCCCACGGCCGTGTGGTACGAGGCGAACCTCAAGCAGGACGGCGCCTTCGAGAACCGTCACCGCCAGTTCCTGGCCTGGACGGCCAAGCACAACGACGTCTACCGGCTGGGCACCACGCCCAAGCAGACGTCGTTCGCCTACTACGCGATGCGCGACCGGTTGCGGGCCCGCCCGGCCGGCGGCGTGGTCGGGCCGAGCGAGCTGGACGACACGTTCACGGTCGCCGGGTACAGCGACCGGGTCTGGCCCGCGTTCGCCGCGGCCTGGTCCTCATACGTGCGGCAGGGCGACGTGAAAGGGCTGGTCGGCGTCTACGACAAGCACGGCAAGGACGACAAGCAGGACGAGAACGGCTACGCCTCCTACCTGGGCGTCCAGTGCGCGGATGCCAAGTGGCCGCGCAAGTGGGAGAAGTGGCGGACCGACATGACCCGGCTGCACCGCCGGGCGCCGTTCCTGACCTGGCCGAACGCCTGGTTCAACGCGCCGTGCGCCTTCTGGCCGGTGCGGGGCGGGACGCCGATCGAGGTGCAGGGTGCGGCGAGCCTGCCGCCGGTGCTCTTCATCCAGTCCCGCGACGACGCCGCGACGCCGTACAAGGGGGCGCTGGAGATGCGCAAGCACTTCGTCCGCGCGTCGATGGTGATCGACGGCGGCGGCAACCACGGCGTGTCGCTGACCGGCAACGAGTGCGTGGACGAGCACCTGGCGGCGTACCTGCGTGACGGCACGGTGCCGCCGCGTGACGTGGAGTGCGCCGCGCTGCCGGAGCCGCGCCCGTCCACCCACATGACGGCGGACGCGGTGAGCCCGCCGGCCGGGTTGCTCGGGCTCCTCGGCACCCTTGGTCTCTGACTGACGTCAAGAAAGGATTACCGTGGCCGTCGCCCACTGAGCCAATCGGTGCCCCTTCGCGTAGTCTGACCATGTGATGCTGCGTACATCGGCGTCGCGCGTGCTCGACGACAGCGACCGGGACGAGGTCCTAGCCCTGCTGGACACCGACCCGGTCGCGAACGTCTTCGTCTCCTCCCGGGTGCGGGCCGTCGGACTCAATCCGGCGAGGCTCGGCGGGCAGATGTGGGGGTTCGGGGCGCGTGGCGGCCTTGTGTCACTCTGTTATGCCGGGGCCAACATGGTGCCCGTCAACGCCGGCCCCGAGGCCGTGCACGCCTTCGCCGACCGTGCCCGCAAGCAGGGGCGCCGCTGCTCCTCCATCGTGGGCCCGGTCGACGCCGTCTCCTTGCTGTGGGAGCGCCTGGAGCCGCACTGGGGCCGGGCGCGGGCCATCCGCTGGGCGCAGCCGGTCATGGCCACCTCGCGCAAGTCGCCGGTGCCCGCCGATCCGCTGGTGCGCCGGGTGCGGCCGGAGGAGTTCGACATCCTGCTGCCCGCGTGCGTGGCCATGTTCACCGAGGAAGTCGGCGTCTCGCCGAACCTCGGCGACGGCGGCGCGCTCTACCGCACCAGGGTCGCCGAGCTGATCAGGATCGGCCGCTCCTACGCGCGCATCGACGACGGCCGGGTGGTGTTCAAGGCGGAGATCGGGGCCGTCACGCCGCAGGCCTGCCAGATCCAGGGCGTCTGGGTCGCCCCCGAGCTGCGGGGGAGGGGCCACGCCGCGGCCGGCATGGCCGCCGTCGTGGAGGCCGCGAAGAGCTGCTTCGCCCCCGTGGTCACGCTTTACGTCAACGACTTCAACCTCTCGGCCAGGGCCGTCTACCGCAAGGTGGGCTTCCAGGAGGTCGACACCTTCATGTCCGTCCTCTTCTAGATACGGACGAGCTTGTCGAACAGCCTGGCCAGCTCGGTGTCGGGGTCGGCGGTGAGGCCCGCGTGCACGGGCCCGGTCTGGACGATCGTGCTGCGCGGCGCGGTCAGCCAGCGGAACCTGCCGCCGAGCGGCTCCTCGGCCAGCGGTCCCGGCCGCTCGCCGCAGGCCAGCTCGTACGCGCTGAGCGCACGGCGCACCTCGTCGATGTCGGCGTTCGGGTCGAGGGCGCGCAGCCGGGCGGCGTCGAGCTCGACCCGCGCGCACAGGTAGCCGCGCGGCTGGCAGTAGAGGAGCACGCCCGCGTTGATCAGCTCGCCGCGCTCGACCCTGGGTATCACGCGGATCACCGCGTACTCGTAGACGTCCCTGGTCACCGGCCGCCTCCCCGCCAGAACTCGCCCACGGACCCCGGGCCGCCGCGCGGCGGCTTGGCCTCGCCGCGCACGAGCCACTCGCGCGGGCCGTGCGCCCGCTCCATCAGATGATCGACGTACGCCTCGCGCACCGTCTCCGGCCCGTCGAACCCCGGCTCGCCGTCCAGCCACTCGTCGGGCACCATCGCGGTCGCGGTCTCCAGCAGCCCTCGCGTGATCCTCGCGGCCAGCTGGTCACCCGCGGCCTCCACGTCACCGGCGTACGGCGCGAGCACGTGGTCGCTCGCGTCGAACTTCCGCTGGGGGTCGGCCGTGCGCCAGTTGTGGTGGAACCAGAGCGCCGCGCCGTGGTCGATCAGCCAGGTCTCGCGGTGCCAGACCAGCAGGTTGGGGTTGCGCCAGCTGCGGTCGATGTTGTGGATGAGGCCGTCGAACCACAGCACCCTGGCCGCGAACACCGGGTCCGCCGCCCACGCCAGCGGCTCGAACCCCAGCGCGCCCGGCAGGAAGTCGACCGCCAGGTTGAGGCCGGTGCTGGCCTTGAGGAGGTCCTGCACCTCCTCGTCCGGCTCCCGGATGCCGAGCTGCGGGTCGAGGTCGATGAGCTTGAGATCGGGGGTGCGCAGCCCCAGCCTGCGGCCCAGCTCGGCCGCGATGATCTCGGCGACGAGCACCCGCCGGCCCTGGCCCGCCTCGCGAAACTTCACCACGTACGTGCCCAGGTCGTCGGCCTCGACGACGCCGGGCAGGGAGCCGCCCTCTCGCAGCGGGGTCACGTAACGGGTGGCTGAGATCCTTTCCAGCACAGGACGAAGGCTACCGCCCACCCCCGACCCCCCGCGCCCGGGACGGCGCGCGGCGGGAGCGGCATCCCGAGGACCGGCGCTCGATCGTCATCGAGCTGACGGACGAGGTGCCGGGGCCGAACGGCTAGAGAGGCCGGGTGGCGCGGGCGCGGATGGCGGCGAGCATGATGCGGCGGATCAGGCCGCTGCCGAGCCGGATCACCACCCAGTAGCGCAGGAACGCGCGCCGCGCGTCCTCGCTCGTGGCCACCACGCGGGTCTCCGTGACGAGCCTGACCCGCCCCTTGCCCGCGTCGTCCAGCCGGAAGCTCAGCGTGCCCTTGGCGTAGCCGGGCCGGTCGAACGCGTGGAAGTCGGCGGCGCCGGAGATCGCGCCGCTGCTCTCGGCGTGCCCGAGGCGCCACCATTGCCCGATGAGCCCCATGACCAGCTCGTGCCCCGGGTCTTCGGCGAGCGGCGTGAAGCGCGGCGCGCCCCGGTGCGGCCGGCCGCCGCTCAGGCGCGCGGCCACGTCGCGGATGGCCACGACGGCCCGGAGGTCGAACGAGCCCGGGTCCGCGACGGCGTCCCAGACGCGCTCGCGCGGTGCCTTGATCACGATGGAGTGCCGCTCGGAGGCGTCGGGCCGCGGGATGAACCGGTCCGTGAGCGTGGGCATGGGCCACCTCTTTCCATACGGATGCGTACGGTTCTGACTATACGGCGGCGTATGGAAGGATGGGCGAATGGGTCGGTTGAACGCGGACGACTGGGCGCGGGCCGCGCTGGAAGCCCTGGCGGAGGGCGGGCTGGCCGCCGTGGCCGTGGAGCCGGTGGCGGTGCGGCTCGGCGTGTCGAAGGGCAGCTTCTACTGGCACTTCCCCAACCGCCAGGCGCTGGTCGAGGCGGCGCTGGAGCGGTGGGAGGCCGGCACCGACGAGGTCATCGCCCGGCTGGAGCCGGTGCCCGATCCGGTGGAGCGCATGCGGACGCTGCTGGAGTGGGCCTTCGGCGACGGGCAGGACGCCGCCATCTCGTTCCGGCTGATCAGCGAGGCCGACGACCCGGTCATGGGCCCGGTGGTGGGCCCGGTGGTGCGGCGGGTGAGCGAGCGGCGGCTGGCGTTCATGCGAGCCGTCCTGGAGGAGGTCGGCCAGCCGCCGGACGAGGCGGCCCGGCGGGCACTGACCGCGTACGGCGGCTATCTCGGCCTGGCCGCCCTGGCCCGCATCGGCGCGGTGACGCAGGCGCCGAAGGACCTGGCGCAGGCCCTGGAGGAGCTGGGCCTGCGGCCGCGCTGACGTCAGAGCTTGGCGATGACCTCCTCGGCGAAGCGCTCCATGGTGGCGATCTTGAGGTCCAGCGTCCCCTCGCCGTACCTGGCCTTCTCCTCGGGGGTGGCCAGCCACCACGGGGCCGCCATGGTCCCGGTGACGCCCTTGGCGGCGAAGTGGCGGTAGGTGTCGGCGTCCGGCATCACCGCGAGCCCCGCGATGATGTCGAACGGCTCGCTCCGGCCGCTCTCGTCGAGGTGGCCGCGGAGCGTGTCCAGCACCGCGTCGAGCTGCTCCTCGGTGTAGATCCGGTTCCCGATCCAGCCGTCACCCAGCCGGGCGGCCCGGCGCAGCGCCGCGTCGCTGTCGCCGCCCACGTAGACGGGGATCGGCCGGGCGGGGGTGGGCGAGATCGACAGCTCGGGGAGGCCGTCGAGGGCGACCGTCTCGCCGGCCCAGAGCGAGCGCAGGGTCGGGAGCATCGCGTCCAGCCGCCGCCCTCGCGTGTGGAAGTCCTGCCCGGTGCCGACGAACTCCTCCTTGCACCACCCCACCCCGACCCCGAACGTCACCCGGTCCTTCGACAGCACCGCCGCGGTGGACACCTGCTTGGCCACGGTGAACAGGTCGCGGGCGGGCGCGATGTAGACGTTGGGGGAGAAGCGCAGGGTCGTGGTCACCGCCGCCATGGCGCCGATCGTCACCCAGGGGTCCGGCCAGTGCGTACGCGCGTCCCAGCGGGGCCGGCCCGACCGCGAGTACGGGTACGGCGAGGCGAAGTCGGCGTAGAACAGGTGGTCCGACAGCGTGAGCGTGTCGAACCCGCACCGCTCGGCCGCCCGCGCCAGCTCCGTGAACTGGTCGGTGTCGACGAACGAGGCCCCCAGCCAGAATCTCATTGGAACTCCGGGATGACCTTGGTGGCGAACAGTTCCAGGTTCCGCTTGACCGTGTCCAGCGGCAGCACGCCCTGCTGGCCCTGCATATAGAGCCCGAACCACTCCAGGTCGGGCATGCGGTCGAGCATCCGCTGGATCCCGCGCTTGACGTCGTCCGGCGTGCCGAACAGCGCCATCTCCACGTCGTTCATCCGCTTGGCGTCGCCCTTCTCGGGGGAGATGGGCTTGTGCTTCTCGTCCTCCTTCTTGCGCAGCACCTCCAGGTAGCCGAACGGGCCGAAGAAGGCGGCGAAGTCCTTGGGGATGCTGCGGCCGAAGGTGTTGATGGCCTCCTCGGTGGTGTCCGCGATGCCGACGATCTTGAGGATGCCGGTGTGCTCGCCCAGCTTGTAGTGGCGGCCCTGCTTGGCCGACTCCTCCTGGTACAGCTTGGCCTTGGCGGCGTGGTCGTCGGGGTTGGGGGTGAACATCCACGGCAGGATGTTCTCCTGGGCGGCCCTGATGACCGACCGGTCCGAGATCGTGAACGGCTGCCACAGCTCGGGGTGGGGGTTCTGGTACGGCCGGGGGCAGACGGAGACGGCCTGCACCTTGCCGTCCTCGGAGATCTCGCCCGGCGCGCCGAACGTCTGGGTCCATTCCAGCGCGGGCCATCCCTCGATGCCCTCGTATGGATAAGGCACCTGGTAGTCCAGCACGTCGGACTTGTAGCGCAACGTCTCCTGCGTCCACGCCAGCTTCATGATCTTCAGCACCTCGCCGAAGACGTCGAAGTTGCGCGTGTCCGAGGCCGACCCGTCGGAGCGCGCGGCGGCGGCGTGCCAGCGCTGCCCCAGGACGTTCATCCAGCGGTTCTGGTAGCCGCGCGCCACGCCCAGCCGCAGCCGGCCCTTGCTGAACTGGTCGAGCAGCGCCACGTCCTCGGCGGCCCTGATCGGGTCCCAGGCGGGCAGCACCAGACCGAGCGGTGCGAGCAGGATCCGCTCGGTCCTGGCGGCGAGGTCGGTGAGGAACATCAGCGGGTTGACCGAGAACTCCATGCCCTCCGAGTGGAAGTGGTGCTCGGTCATCATCAGCGCGTCGAACCCGAGCTGGTCGGCGTGCACTGCTATCTCCCGCACCTCGTGCAGCAGCTTCTGGTACGACTCCGTGTCGCGCCCGATCGGGCGTTTGGCCTTGGCGTTCTCCTCGGCCGCGTACCCGGAGCCGGGAATCTGCGGATTCAGGAAGATAGAAAACTTCACCGGGGACCTCTTTCCGCGGAATGGTCTTCTGCAAGGTACTCTGGAAATCTTAACCGAGCAATCGCTTGGTTAACTAGGAGGAGGTCCCATGAGACTCGGGGTCACGATGTTCGCCACGGATCTGGCCATGCCGGTTCAGGACCTCGCCAGGGCCGCGGAGGAACGTGGCTTCGACTCCCTCTACGTGCCGGAGCACACCCACATCCCGGTCTCGCGCCGCACGCCTCCCGCGGCGGGGCAGGACGTGCTGCCCGAGGAGTACAAGCGCACGCTCGACCCGCTCGTCGCCCTGTCCTTCGCCGCCGCCGCGACACGCCGGCTGCGCGTCGGCACCGGCATCCTGCTGGCCGCCCAGCGCGACCCCATCGTGACCGCGAAGGCGATCGCCACGCTCGACCACCTCTCGGGCGGGCGCGTCGCGGTCGGGGTCGGCTTCGGCTGGAACGTCGAGGAGATCGAGAACCACGGCGTCCCGTACGCCCGCCGCCGCGAGGTGGCCAGGCGGAACGTGCTCGCCATGCAGGCGCTGTGGCGGGACGAGGTGGCCGCGTTCGACGGCTTCGAGGCGTCCTGGTCCTGGCCCAAGCCGCTGCGGAACCTGCCGGTGTACGTGGGCGGCGCGGCGGGGCCGAAGCTGTTCGCCCAGGTCGCCGAGTACGCCGACGGCTGGATGCCGATCGGCGGCAAGGGGATCAGGGCGGCGCTGCCGATGTTGCGCGAGGCGTGCGAGAAGGCCGGGCGGCCGATGGCCCGGGTGATCCCGTTCGGGACGGTGCCGACCAGGGAGAAGATCGACTACTTCGCCGGGCTCGGCATCGAGGAGGCGGTGGCCACCCTGCCCAGCGCGCCCGCGGATACGGTGCTGCCGATCCTCGATGATTATGCGCGACTGATCGATTCCCCGGCATAATCGTGAAATATGTCCGCACTCCGCGCCGATGATCCGCGACAGCTGGGATCGTACCGCCTGTCGCGCAGGCTCGGCCAGGGCGGACAGGGCGTCGTCTACCTCGGCCACTCCGAGCAGGGCGCCCAGGTCGCGATCAAGCTGCTGCACGCGAGCCTGTCCGGCGACCCGGACGTGCGGCGCCGGTTCCTGGGAGAGGTCGAGGCGGTCCGCAGGGTGGCCGCGTTCTGCACGGCGCAGCTGCTCGACGCCGACCTCGAAGGCGACCGGCCCTACCTGGTCAGCGAGTACGTCGAGGGCCCCTCGCTCCTGGAGCACGTGGTCGCCAAGGGGCCACGCCTGGGCGGGTCGCTCGAACGCCTGGCCATCGGCACCGCCACCGCGCTCGGGGCCATCCACCGGGCCGGGGTGGTCCACCGGGACTTCAAGCCGGGCAACGTGCTGCTCGGGCTCGACGGGCCGCGGGTGATCGACTTCGGGGTGTCCCGGCTCATGGACACCGCGGCCACCTCCAGCATGGTCCCCGTCGGCACGCCGGCGTACCTGTCGCCCGAGCGCATCAACGGCGAGCTCGCCGGACCGCCCGCCGACCTGTGGGCATGGGCGCTGACCGTCGCGTACACGGCGACGGGGCGGCACGCGTACACGGCGGACACCTACCAGGAGGTCCTGGCCAGGATCTTGTACGGGAAGCCGGACCTCGGGCCGCTGACCGGGCGGCTGCGGGAGATCGTGGAGGCGTGCCTGGCGCCGGAGCCGGGGGAGCGGCCGGACGCGGAGGAGGCGCTGCGGCGGCTGCTGGGACAGGCGGCCGCGGGCGGCGACGTGCTGTCCTCGGGCGCGCAGGCCGCCGTCGGCCCCGGCCCGGCCGCCCGGGTCACGTCCGCCACCGGCTCCGGCAGGGCGTTCGCCGATCGCGAGCCGCAGACGGCCGGGCTCCGGCTGGTCATGGAGAGCGCGCCGCCCGGCGACGGGCCGGGGCGCATCCACGACCCCGACCCCACCACGAGCTTCCCCGCCGTCACCCGCGACACCGCTCCCGAGCCCACGCCCCGCAGGCGGGTGAAGGCCTGGCAGGTGGTCGTGGCCGCGGCGGGTGTGGTCATGGCGGTGGCCGGGTTCGTGTTCTGGCTGCGCGGCGCCCAGGGCCCGGGGCTGGAAGGGACGTGGACGGGCTCGGCCGAGCACTTCACCGCCCAGCGGGTCTTCCCCGTCGAGCTGCGCCTGGGCCCAGACGAGGACGGCGGGGCCATGCTGTGGGGAGCGGACCTGCACTGCTCGGGACGGCTCTTGCGGCACGGCAGCGGGATGGTCTTCACCCTCGACGGGGTCACGGGCGACGAGTGCTATCCAGGGACATTGCAGATGATCCCGACGTCGGCATCGAACCAGATGGCCATCAAGGTGACGCGCCAGGGTAAGGACGAGGTGACCTATTCGGGCACGGTCACGCGGGCATCCTGACCAGCTGTGTCACGGTCAGGCCGCGATTGCCCTGACCACCGTTGACTCGGGGCGGCCCGTTGCTTTCAGTAGAAGGCAGGGAAGGGGTGGCGGCGAGGGGAGACGTCCGTGCCGACGGCGCAGCCGCTCAGAACGGGGGACCCGCAGCGGCTCGGGGAGTACGTGCTGTCCGGGCGGCTGGGCGAGGGTGGTCAGGGCGCGGTGTTCCTCGGCTCGCGGAGCGGGGAGCCCTACGCGGTCAAGCTGCTGCACGGACCCGTGGGCGACGAGCGGGCGGCGTTCCTGCGGGAGGTCGAGCTGGCCAAGCACGTCGCGAGGTTCTGCACCGCCCAGGTGGTCGACGCCGGGTTCGACGAGGGGCGTCCGTACATCGTCAGCGAGTATGTCGACGGGCCGTCCCTGCACAGGGAGGTCGTGCTCACCGGGCCGCGGCGGGGCGGGGCGCTGGAACGGCTGGCGGTCAGCACGGCCACCGCGCTCACGGCCATCCACCGGGCCGGGATCGTGCACCGGGACTTCAAACCGCAGAACGTGCTGCTCGGCTCCGACGGGCCCCGCGTCATCGACTTCGGCCTGGCCAGGGCGCTGGACGCGGCGGCCACGGTGACCGGGCGCGGGGTGGGCACGCCCGCGTACATGGCGCCCGAGCAGATCACGGCGTCGGCCGTCACGGGTGCCGCGGACGTGTTCTCGTGGGGCGCCACGATGTGCTTCGCGGCCAACGCCACGGCGCCGTTCGGGCAGGACTCGGTCGCGCCGGTGCTGCACCGCATCCTGACCGCGCCGCCCGAGCTGGGCCGCCTGGACGGGCGGCTGCGGACCCTCGTGGCGGCGTGCCTGGACAAGGACGCGCGGAACCGGCCCACCAGCAGGGACCTGCTGTTCGAGCTGTTGGGGGAGTCGGAGGTGCCGGCGGAGGTGCTGAGCTCGCCGCCGGCCCACATCCTGCGGGTCCAGCCGCTGGTGCCCGAGCAGCGCTCGTCGGAACGGTCGCCGATGGCCGAGCCGGAGGCCACGGGGGTGCCTGGCGGCTACCTGCTGCCCGGCTCCCGCACCGGGGAGAGCGCCGGGGAGAGCGCAGGGCAGAACACGGAAGCGGGCGGGTCGTTACCCGATGGCTCCGGCTCGGGGAACGGTCCATTGCCGCCGGTGCCGTCCAAGGGCCCCTGGCCCAGGGCCGCCGTCGCGGTCTGCGCGGCCCTGCTGGTGACGGCGGCCGTGCTGCTCACCGCCCACATACCCACGGCGGACAGGGATGACCGGCCCCAGCTGCCGCAGGCGGCCGGCCCGTCGGTCCCCCCACAGTCCGATCCGGTGAGATCCCGGCCTCCGGTGGACAAGACGACGCCGCTGAAGACCCCGATGAGGACCACGGCGACAGCTCAGGAACGCGGGCCCACGGCGGATCCGCCGGTGGTGCGCCCGGCCACGGTCCCGGTCCCGGCCTTGGCGGGAATGGACAAGAGCGCGGCCACGAAGGCGATCAAGCAGGCCGGGCTGGTGCTCGGCACCGTCACCCAGCTCGACTCGCCGAAGAAGATCGGCCAGGTTCTCGGCGCCCAGCCCGCCCCAGGCATGCTGGTGATCAGGGGCAGCAAGGTCTCGCTTGAGGTGTCGGCCGGGCTGGCCGTCCCCGCGGTCACGGGCCTGCAGCGCAAGGCGGCGGAGAACGCCCTCACCGACGCGGGCCTGGCGGTGGGCGCCGTCACCCGCTCCTGCGTCGACCAGCCGGACGGGCAGGTGCTCTCCACGCAGCCCAAGGCGGGCCGGCGCGTCACGGGCGGCACCTCGGTGGCGCTCACGGTCGCGCGCAACGGCGCCACCGTCCCGTCGGTCGTCGGGCAGTCGCTGGAGGACGGCCGGGCGGCGCTGGTCGCGGCCGGGTTCGCGGTGCGGACGAGGGGCCAGGTCGTGGACGACGAGTCGCGCGTGGGCACGATCCTCGACCAGGGCCTCCAGTCCGGCGACTGCGCCAGGCCGGGAAGCGCGGTCGAGATCGTCTTCGGCCTGGCCCCGCAGTCGGGCCCCGACCCGGGCGAGCCCGAGGAGACCCCCACCGGCCCGACTCCCAGCGAGTGACCCCCGCCGGGGTCACTTCAGGGCACCCGCCGTCTGACCCCCGCCGGGGTCACTTCAGGGCGCCCGCCGTCAGCCCGGCGACGATGCGGCGCTGGAAGAAGAGCACGAGCAGCACCAGCGGGATCGTGACCAGCACGCCGGCGGCCATCTGGGTGCCGAACGGCGTGTCGAACTTGGCCGCCCCCGTGAACTGCGCGATGCGCACGGTGGCCGTCTGCCGCGACTGGTCGTTGATCATGGTGACGGCGATGATGAACTCGTTCCAGGTCGCGATGAAGGCCAGGATCGCCGTGGTGAAGACGCCCGGGGCGGCCAGCGGGAGCATGACGCGGCGGAAGGCCGCGAAGGCGGTGCAGCCGTCGATCATGGCCGCCTGCTCCAGCTCGTACGGCAGCTGCCGGAAGAACGTCGTCAGGTTCCAGATCGTCAGTGGCAGGGCGAACGACATGGAAGGGACGATCATCGCCTGGTACGAGTTGATCCACCCGATCGTCGTGAACAGCTTCAGCAGCGGCACGATCAGTAGCGCCCCCGGGAACATGGAGACGGCGATGACCAGGGCCAGGATGACGTTCTTGGCGCGGAAGTCGAGCCTGGCCAGGGCGTAGGCCGCCAGGGTGCCGACCAGGAGGGTGACCGCCGTCGTCGTGGCCGCGACGACGAGGCTGTTGAGCAGCGACCGGCCGAAGCCCATGCCCTCGTCGAAGACCGCCTCGTAGCTCTCCAGGGACCACGGTGCGGGAATGGGGGACTTGTCGTAGATGTCGGAGGTGCGGCGGAAGCTCGACACCACCATCCAGTAGAACGGCACCAGGCAGTACAGCGCGATGCCGATCATCCCCGCCCTACGCCACATCCCGGGCCTCCTTCCTGCGCGAGCGCACGTCACTCAGCAGGTCGGCCCCGAGCAGCTTGACGAACACGAACGCGATCAACGCGATGTAGACGAACAACGCCGTCCCGTACGCCGAGGCGGGCCCGTAGTGCACGCGCGTCGCCTCGTCCCAGATGAGTCCCGACAGGGTCTCCACCGACTGCTTGCGCGGCCCGATGAGCACGTACGGCAGGTCGAAGACGCGCAGCGCGTCCATCAGCCGGAACAGCACCGCCACCAGCAGCGCGGGCCTGACCAGCGGCAGCGTGATGCGCCAGAACGTCTGCCGGGGCGTCGAGCCGTCGACCCTCGCCGCCTCGTACACGTCGGCGGGGATGATCTGCAGCCCCGCCAGCACGAGCAGGCCGACGAAGGGCGCGGTCTTCCAGACGTCCGCGATGATCACGGCGAGCTTGGCCCAGTCGCCGTCGGCGGTCCAGAGGATGTCGGTGCCGAGGAGCGCGTTCGCCACGCCGTCGGCCTGGAAGATCCACTTCCACATCAGCCCGGAGACCGCCGTCGGCACCGCCCACGGCACGAGGATGCCGGCCCGCAGGAACGCCCGGCCCTTGAAGGCCCGCTGCATGACCAGCGCCATCGCCACCCCGAGCACGACCTCCAGCGCCACCGTCACCACGGTGAACAGGGTCGTGTTGAGGGCCGCGTTCAGGAAGCGCTGCCCCGCCACGCCCGCGTAGTTGGCGAGTCCGGCGAACCACTCGCCCTCCACCACGAACCCGTCGGCGTCGAGCCGCTGCCCGCTCTCGTAGAACGACTCGCGCATGGCGGACAGGAGTGGATAGAACACCACGAGGGCCAGCACGATCAGGGTGGGGGACAGCATGGCCGCGGCCAGCCACGACTGCCCCCGCGAGGCGCGCGTCCTCACTTCAGCAGGGGTCCGAGGGCCGACTGCAGCTCGGACAGCCCTTGGTCGACCGGCTTGGCGCCGGTGACGATGGCGTACGCGGACTCCTGGATGGCGGCGGTCACGTCGCCGTAGCGCACGGCCTTGGGGCGCGGCTTGGCGGCCAGGATGCCGTCCTTGAGCGCGGGCAGGTACGGATACTTCTTGATCAGCTCAGGGTCCTCGTAGATCGCGGTCCGCGGCACCGGCATCGAGCTGGTCTGCGCGAACGCCTTGATCTGCGCGGCGCTGGTCATGAACGCGATGAAGTCCTGCGCGCTCTGCTTGTGCTTGGAGAAGGCGGAGACGGCCAGGTTGTTGCCGCCGAGCGTGCCCGCGCCGGGCCCGTTCAGGCCGGGGATGGGCGCCACGTCGAACTTGCCGACGACCTTGCTGGAGCCGTCGGTCTTCTGCGCGGCCTCGTAGCCGTAGGCCCAGTTGCGGTAGAAGAGCAGCTTGCCCTCCTGGAAGGCGACCCGTCCCTCTTCCTCCTTGTACGTGATCGCCTCCTTCGGCATCATCCCGCTCTTGAAGCCGTCGGCGAGGAACCGGGCGGCCTGCTTCGCCGCGTCGCCGGTGAGCTGGGGCCGGCCGGAGGCGTCGAGGAGTTCGCCGCCCGCGGAGGCGACGGCCTCGGAGAAGTTCACGGTGAGACCCTCGTACTTGTCGAACTGGCCGCCGTAGCAGCTCATGCCCTTCTGCTCGGGCAGCACCTCGTCGCAGGTCTTCTTCATCTCGGCCCAGGTCTTCGGCGGCGCCTTGACCAGGTCCTTGCGGTAGTAGAGCAGGCCGGTGCCGGTGAACAGCGGCATCGCATAGAGCTTGTCGCGATATTTCGCCGTTTCGACGGTTGTGGGGAGGAAGTCGCTGGTGTCCAGCTTCAGCTCGTCCACCCACCGGTTCGCGGCGAACTCGCTGGTCCACACGGCGTCGATGAGGATCACGTCGCCGGCGTCCGACTTGGTCTGCGCGTTCTGGATGAGCTTGCGGCGCTGTTCGTCGGCGCTCTCGGGGAGCAGGACGACGGTGGCCTTCTCATCCGGGTGCCCGGCGTTCCACGCGTCGACGATCTTCTGGACCGACTCGGCCTCGAACTTGCCGCTGATGAACGTGATCGGCCCGCGCCCGCCGTCCTGCCGGGCGCTCGGCCCGCTCTCCGCCGGGGTGGACGAGCCGCAGGCCACGAGGCCCGCGCCGAGAGCCATCGCGGCAGTGATGTGCCTTGCCTTCATCGGGGGGTTCCTTCCAGAGTGACGGTCTCGCCGTGCAGCCGCGACCTCTCGGCGGCCCAGGCGACGAGATGGCTGTGCAGGCTCTCGCCCGGCGAGGAGAGGATGGAGGAGCGGTCCCTGGTGGCGACCGCGGTCAGGAACGCGTCGACCAGCGCCTCGTCACCGCCCCCGTGGCCGCCCCGGGCCGTCGGGTCTCCCGTGGGGCGGGTGTCGACGGTCTCGTCGCGGCCGGTGACGAAGTCGAAGACGGTCAGGCGGTCGCCGTCGCCCTCGATCCAGCCGCGGGTGCCGAAGATCCGGGTCTGCCGGTGGAGGGCGGGGGTGAAAGCGGTCATGGTGAACGACGCGGTCGTGCCGCCCTCGAACTCCATGTTCACGACCTGGTGGTCGACCACGTCGTTGTCGCAGGCGTACACGCATCTGCCGTACGGGCCGGTCCTGAGCGCCGCCAGGACGCCGGCCTCGGAGACGTCGTCGGTGAGCACCGTCACCGGCCACTCCGCGCGCCCGGTCAGCGGCAGGTAGATGCGCTTGGCCGAGTACGGGCACGTCGCCTCGACCGCGCAGTCCAGGCAGCGGTCGGCCGCGCCCTCCGGGCGGTTCTCCGGGCGGAAGTGCATGAGCCCGCCGAACGACGACACGCGCGTCACCTGCTTGCCGGTGAGGTGCACCAGCCAGTCGAGGTCGTGGCTCGACTTGGCGAGCAGCATGAACGTGGACTCGTCGGAGCGGCGCCAGTTGCCCCGCACGTACGAGTGCGCCTGGTGCCACCACCCGACCGGTTCCAGGTGCTGGATGCTGACGATCTCGCCGATCCGGCCCGCGTCCAGCAGCGCCTTCAGCGTCCGCGTGTACGGCGTGTAGCGCAGCACGTGGCAGACCGCGAAGACGGCGCCGGAGCGTCCGGCGGCCTCGACGATCCGCCGGCAGTCGTCCTCGGCGACGGCCATCGGCTTCTCCAGCAGGATGTCGTAGCCCAGCTCGGCGAAGCGCACGGCGGGCTCGACGTGGTCCCTGTCCTGGGTCGCGATGATCACCGCGTCCGCCCGGCGGGGGAGCGCGGCCAGTTCGCGCCAGTCCGCGTACCGCTCGGCCTCCGGGAACCTGTCGCGGCGGGCCTCCAGCGGATCGGCCACCGCGACCACCCGCGCCCGGCCGCTCGCGGCGGCGTGGCGGGCGTAGGAGGTCCCCCGCGAACCCGCGCCGACGACGGCGAGAGTGAGCATTGCACCTCCACATATGTAACCAGTTCACGTATGTCGGCCGATGCTAGGATGCTGGCTGTTGCTCGTCAATGGGGAGTTACAGGGGAGTTATGAGGAAGGGTCTCATAAGTTGACCGAGCTTCGCCCAGGTGACGCGTCCCTGCTGCGCAAGGTGAACACCCAGGTCACGCTCAGGGCCCTGCGCCGCGAGGGCGTGGCCACGCTGACCCAGCTCGGCCGCATCACCGGGCTGTCGAGGCAGACGGTGGAGGCGGTGCTCGACGAGCTGGGCGAGCGAGGCTACGTCAGGGAGGTGCCGCCCGACGAGGGAGTGATGGGGCGGCCCGCGCGGCGGTTCGGGTTCCGCGCGGACGCCGGCTACGTGGTGGGCGCAGAGGTCGGGGGCGACGGGATCGTGGCCGCGCTGGCCGACCTCAACGGCGAGGTGATCGCCTGGGAGCGGGCCGACGTCTCCGGCGACGCCCCGGCCCACGAGCGGCTGGAGGCGGCCCGGCGTACGTCGCTGAAGTGCGTGGACGGCGCGGGCGTCGCGCGCAAGCGGGTCTGGGCGGTCGCGGCGGGCACCTCGGGCATCGTGGACCGCACCGGCCGGGTGACGCTGTCGATCACCCTGCCCGGCTGGACGGGCGTGGACCTGGCGGGGCTGGCCGGGCGCTGGTTCGGGTGCACGGCGCTGGCCGCCAACGACGCCAACCTCGCCGCGCTCGCCGAGCACTGGCGCGGCAGCGCGCAGCACGCCTCCGACGTGGTCTACGTGCTCATCGGCCACCGGGCGGGCGCGGGCGTCCTCATCGGCGGGCGGCTGCACCCGGGGCGCAGCGGGGCCGCGGGCGAGATCGGCACGCTGCGCCAGGTCGGCTGGGAGGATGCGGCCCGCGAGTTGGTCAAGGACGCGTCGGCGGCCGAGGTGTTCGAGGCGGCGCTGACGGGCGACCGCGACGCGGTGCGGCGGGTCGACCGCTACGCGGAAAACCTCGCGATCGGCGCCTCGGCGCTCGCGCTGGCCATCGACCCCGACCTGCTGGTGCTGGGCGGCGGTTACTCGCAGGCCGGCGACGTGCTGCTCGAACCGCTCCGCCGGCACCTGGCCGAGCTGTGCGTGAGCGTGCCGGAGGTGGTGGCCTCCACGTTCGGGGACGAGGGGGTGGCGCTGGGCGCCGTCCGCCTCGCGCTCGACCACGTGGAACGGGAGGTTCTGGGTCTCTAGAAAGCCCGGCAGGCCTCCAGCAGCACCTCGCGGACCTGCTCCTCCGGCAGGTCCATCGTCTTGACCGCGCCCCACTGCAGCGCGCCGAGCAGGGCCCAGCTCTTCAGCGTGGTCTCCGGGGCGGGGTCGTCGCCCACGAGCCTGCTGAAGATCTCGTCCCTGAACGTCCTGACCGTCGCGCGCTCCGAGTCCGGCGAGCCGGGGTCCTCGGCGGCCAGGTCCTCCATGAACAGGCGGATGACCGAGCGGTAGCGCACCGCGAAGGTCACCAGCGCGTCGACGAACGCCTCCCTGTCCGGGAACTCGGTTCCGAGCAGCGCCAGCATGTCGTCGCCCGCCGGAGCCAGTAATTCGGAGGCCAGGCGGCCTTTCGGGTGGAAGTGGTAGGCGACGGCGGTCTTGGTCAGTCCCACGGCCGCGGCGATGTCGGCCAGCGAGGTGCCTGAGTAACCGCGCTCGGCGAACAGCTCTCTGGCCGCGGCCAGGATCCGGGTCCGGGTGTCGTCGGGTGTGGTCATCATCTCATTTCCGTGCGATCCATCCCCTCCGGATATTTCCTGCTTTATCGTAGTCCTGTACGTGCGTACAGGACGGCCGTCGAGGGGGACTTGGTCGATGACGCGGTTTCTTGGACGACTGGGCGGCTGGTGCGCGCGGCACGGACGCCTGGTTCTGGCCTTATGGGTCGTCGTGGCCGCCGCGCTGATGGGCGGGAGCCTCGTGCTCGGCAGCCCGGTCAGCAACGACGCGTCCATCCCCGGCACCGACGCGCAGCGGGCGCACGATCTCATGAAGACCGGCTTCGGGCCGGGGTACGACACCGGCGGAACGGTCCAGCTCGTCCTCTACTCCGCCGCCGGGCCGCTCATCGACAAGCCGCGCAAGCAGGCCGTCGAGGACGTCCTGGCGCGCCTGCGCACCATGCCGCACGTCGTGCAGGTGGACACCCCGTTCAAACGCGGCGGCATCTCCTCCAACCTGCAGATCGGGCTCATCGCCATCCGCCTGCAGGGCCATGACAGCACCAAGGTCGCCGAGAACACGCGGGCGCTGTCGAAGGCGGCCGACCCGGTGCGGGCCGCCGGGATCGAGGTGGTCGCGGCCGACAGCTCCACGCCGGCCGACAAGGACATCAAGACCGGGCCCAGCGAGATCATCGGCGTGGTGTGCGCGCTGCTGGTGCTGGTGTTCGCGTTCGGGACGCTGACCGCCGCGCTGGTGCCGATCTTCACGGCCCTGGTCAGCGTCGCGGCCGGGCTCGGCGTGATCGGGCTGCTCGGACACGTGCTGGACGTGCCCAAACAGGCGGGCATCATGGCCACGATGATCGGCCTGGGCGTCGGCATCGACTACGCGCTGTTCCTGCTGTCCAGGCACCGCCGGCTGCTGGCCGAGGGGGTGCCGGTGATGGAGTCCGTACGCCGGACCGTGGCCAGTTCGGGCGGGGCCGTGGTGTTCGCGGGCGGCACGGTGATGATCGCGCTGAGCGCGCTCATGCTGGGCGGGTTCCCGCTGCTGGCGACGCTCGGCTGGATCACCGGCATCTCCGTCATCACCGCCGTGCTGACCTCGGTCACCCTCGTCCCAGCCCTGCTGGGGGTGCTCGGCCACCGGATCAACGCGCTCAGGGTGCCGTTCCTGCGCGGAGGCGGCTCGTCGGGCTCCGGCTGGGCCGGTCTGGGCTCGTGGGTGGCGCGCCGGCCGTGGCGGGTGCTGTTCGGCAGCGTGGTGGTGCTGGGCCTGCTGGCCGCCCCGGCGCTGGCGCTCAAGCTCGGGCCGCTCGACGACGGGTACGGCGACCGGGGCTCGGAGCCCAGGCGGGCCTACGAGCTGATGGCCACCGGCTTCGGTCCCGGTTTCAACGGCCCGCTGCTCGTGGTCGCCGAGCTGCCCGCCAAGGTGGCCGACCAGAAGGACCCGGTCGTCGACCGGATCGCCCGCGAGGTCGGCGACGTCGACGGCGTCGCGCACGTGGCCACCCCCAAGGTCAACTCCTCCGGCCGCTCGGTCCTGATCCAGGTCGTCACCGAGTACGCCCCCAGCGACGCGCGCGCGTCCGACGTGGTCAAGGACATCAGGGCCATCGCGCCGCCCGGGGTGAGCGTGCACGTCGGCGGCAAGGTGGCGGCGATGACCGACGCGGGCACCAGGATGTCCGAGCGCACGCCGCTGGTCATCGGCGTGGTGGTGCTGCTGAGCGCCCTGCTTCTCCTGCTGGCCTTCCGCGCTCCCGTCGTCGCGGTGAAGGCCGCGGTGATGAACCTGATCTCGCTCGGCGCCGCCTTCGGCGCGCTCGCCCTGGTGTTCTCGATCGGCCTGGGCAGCCGCCTGGTGGGCATGGACGCCCCGGCCAGCTCCTCGTACCTGGAGACGATCTTCTTCTCGGTGCCGATCGAGAGCTACGTGCCGCTGATGTTGTTCGCGGTGCTGTTCGGGCTGTCGATGGACTACGAGGTGTTCCTGCTGACGGCGGTGCGGCAGGCGTACCTGCGGCACGGGGACAACGCGCGGGCGGTGGCGGAGGGGCTCGGCTCGACGGGCCGGGTCATCACGTCGGCCGCGCTGATCATGGTGGCCGTGTTCGTGGCGTTCATCGCGTACCCGGACCCGATGGTGAAGACGTTCGGGGTGGGGCTGGCGGTGGCCGTCGCGGTGGACGCCACGATCATCAGAGGGTTCCTGGTGCCGGCGACGATGGTGCTGCTGGGACGGCTCAACTGGTGGTGTCCGCGCTGGCTGGACCGCGTCCTGCCGAACCTCTCGGTGGAGGGCCACGAGGAGGACGAGCCCGCGCCCGAGCGGCGCGAGCCGGTCAAGCTGGGGGTCTAGCCGCCTGCTCCAGGGCCTGGGCCAGGTGGTCGGTCATGGTCCTGACCGCCGCCGCGTCCAGGTCCTTGATGCCCTTGGCGGTCAGCTCGACCTCGGCCTGCTCCTGGCCGCGGCTGAGCTTGACGGTCAGCTCGCCGCGGCGGGTGCGCAGCCACGCGATCACCACCGTGGCGGTGGTCGCGAACGCCCCTCCGGCGCCCAGCGCGAGCTGCAGCACGTCGGGGGCCGTGCCGAGCGCGCCCGGCTCGGGCGGGGCCTCGACGATCCTGACCCGGCCTCTCAGCTCGGGCTCCTCGGACAACCAGGAGTACAGGTCCCGCAGCGCGTCCCCGGGACTGTCACCCACGACACTCAGCTCAACGGCCACGACCGGAATGTACCCCGGCTCAGTCGGCGTCGGCGAGGCCGCAGGCGGGGACCCAGCCGACGACGCCGGTGGCCGTGTTGCGGCCGTGGTGCCACAGGATGCTGTCGAAGTAGTGGTCGCACTGGTAGAGGCCGAACTCCTCCGACCGGTCCGACTCGAAGCCCTGGCCCGGATAGCCGAAGCCGACCAGGACGGAGTCGCCTCGCGGCTCGCGCCAGATGACCACGCCGTAGGCGCCGAAGTCGTACAGGCCCCTGGCCCCGGCGGGCTCCGGGCCGGTCATGGCCAGGGCCGTGAGAACCGTGGCCAGGGCGGCTCGCCGGATGCGCACCCCGAGTCTTCTCTCCGTCATGACACTCAGAGTAAGAGTTCGGTCACGTCCAGTGCCCGGATTTCGGGGCGCCGGACGGTCAGAACGTGATGACGGTACGCGCCACCGAGCCCTCGCGCACGTGGGCCACGGCGTCGTTGATCCGGTCGAGCGGCAGGCGTTCGGAGATGAGGCCGTCGAGGTCGAGGCGGCCCCGCAGATACTGGTCGGTCAGCATGGGCAGGTCGCGGTGGGGCGCGGCGTCGCCGCCCTGGGTGCCCATGAGGCGGCGGGAGGCGAACAGCAGGCCGGGGTCCACCTCCACGGCCCGGCCCTGGGGCGGGCTGCCGACCATGACCGTGGTGCCGCCTGACTGGGTCGCGGCGAAGGCCCTGGACAGGACGCCGGGCGCGCCCGTCGCGTCGAAGGCGTAGTCGACGCCGCCCTTGACCAGCTCGCTCACCTGTCGTGGCAGGTCGTCGGCGACGAGCGTGTGGGTGGCGCCGAAGCGCTCGGCCAGCTTGAGCTTCTGCTCGGCCACGTCGGCGGCGATGATCGTGGTGGCGCCCGCGAGCACCGCGCCCTGGATGACGTTGAGGCCGACGCCGCCGCAGCCGACGACGAGGACGCTGGCGCCGGGCGGGACCTTGGCGACGTTCATGACCGCGCCGATGCCGGTGACGACCCCGCAGGCCAGCAGGCACAGCGCATCCAGCGCCGCAGTTTTCGTGACTTTTACGCACATGCTCTGGGCGACGACCGCGTACTCGGCGAACGATCCGATGCCGATGAACCGGCGTGTCTCCTGCCCGTCCAGGGTGATCCTGGGCGCGCCGCCCATGATCGTCTGCAGCCTGACGGGGCCCGAGCACAGGTGGAACCGGCCCGCCCCGCAGCTGCGGCACTGCCCGCAGGGGCCGTTCATCGAGATGATGACGTGGTCGCCGGGCCGCACGCCGGTGACGCCCGCGCCGACGCTCTCCACCACTCCGGCGCTCTCGTGGCCGAGGATGAACGGCAGCCTGCTGACCACCGGGCTCTTGCCGTCGATGGCCTTGAGGTCGGAGCCGCACACGCCCGACGCCTTGATCTGCACGCGGACCTCGCCCGGACCCGGGTCGGCGATCTCCACCTCGCGGATCTCCATGGGGGCGTGGAAGCCGGTCAGGACGGCCGCGCGCATCAGCATGCGCCACACGGTAACCCGGCCTCATGATTGCGAGCAAGCGGTTGCTCGGCAAGCCCGGTTGACACCCCTCCTGGGCGAATTTACGCTCGGCGCAAAACCAAGCGAGCGCTAGGCCAAATCGCAGGAGGCCAGGATGGTACGGCGGGTCGCGGCGGCACTCACGGTAACAACGTTGCTCGTCTCAGGGTGCGCGGCCCAGCAGAAGAGCCCAGCGGGACAAGGCACCGCCGCGCCGGGCGTCACCGACACGACGATCAAGGTCGGCGGCGTGCTGACCAAGACCAGCGCCAGCGGCTACTCGACCAAGGACGCCGAGATCGGGGCGAAGGCCAGGTTCGAGCGGGCCAACGCCCAGGGCGGCGTGAACGGGCGGAAGATCGAGTTCATCGGGGCGGAGGACGACGGCCAGGACGCGGCCAAGGGCGACGCGGCCGCCAAGAAGCTCGTGCAGAAGGACCAGGTCTTCGCCCTCGTCCCCGTGCACGCCCCGAACTTCGGCGGCGCCGCCTTCCTGGAGCAGCAGGGCGTGCCCTGGTTCGGCTGGGCGACGGGCCCGCAGTGGTGCGGCACGAAGACCGGCTTCGGCTACAACGGCTGCCTGGCGCCCAAGCAGGGGGCGGGCTCCCAGACGTGGTGGGGCCGGCAGATGGCCGACCTGCTGGGCGGCGCCGCCGGCAAGAGCGTGTACGTCCAGACCTCCGACTCCAGCGGCAGCAAGTACGGCGGCACCACCATCTCCCAGTCGTTCACCGCCGCCGGATTCAAGCTGGTCGGCGTGAACTCCGGCCTCCCGGCCGCCGCCCCACCCCCTGACTGGCTCCCGTACGTCAACAAGATCATGACCTCGAACGGCGGCAAGGCCCCCGACATCGTGGTCTCCGTGATCGCGGGCACCAAGTTCAACGTCGGCCTGTACTCGGCGCTCAAGCGGGCCGGCTACAAGGGCGCGCTCACCGACGCGACCAGCTACGACGCCGCCATCCTCAAGGACCCGGCCAGCGCGCAGGCCCTTGAGGGCGTGATCGCGGCCCCGATGTTCGAGCCGTTCGAGTCCACCGCCCCCGAGATCGCCCAGTTCAAGCAGGACGTCGAGAAGGTCGCGCCGGGCGCCGTGCCCACCCAGCACATGGCGATCGGGTACTGGTCGGCCGACATCTTCCTCGACATGGCCGGCAAGGCCGGCAAGGACCTCACCCGTGAGAAGTTCCTGGCCACCGGCAACGGCGACTACCTCTACGAGAACGCCGGGTTCGGCAGGATCCAGTACCCCAAGGACCACAGCGAGCCGAACGGCTGCGGCGCCCTGGTCAAGCTGGAGAAAGGCGCCTTCCAGGTGGCCAAGAGCATGAAGTGCTTCGACAACGTGCCGCTCAAATGATCCTTGGATACGTGCTCAGCGGCCTGGTCACCGGGGCGATCTTCGCGGTCATGGGGTCGGGCCTGACGCTGTCGTACGCGGCGACCGGGGTGTTCAACTTCGCCCACGGCGCCGTCGGATTCCTGTCCGCGCTGCTGTTCTACGAGCTCAACCAGGCGGCCGGGCTGCCCGCCTGGCTGTCGGCCCTGGTGTCGGCGGCGCTGTTCGCGCCCGCGCTCGGATACGTGCTGCACAGGACCATGTTCGGCGGGCTCGCGCAGGCGGGTGAGACCGCGCAGATCGTCGCCACGATCGGTCTCACGATCGCGCTGCCCGCGCTGGGCCTGCTGGTCGTGGACCTGGCCGGGCTGCCGAGCGCGGACGCGACCTCGCTGCCGCGTGGCGTCGGCCCGCATCCGGCGCTCTCCTTCGAGGTGCTCGGGGCCCGGCTGGACACCGACCAGCTCATCACGTTCGGCTTCTCGGCGGTGGCGGCGGCCGGGCTGTGGGCGTTCATGCGGCACTCCCCGTACGGGCTGCGCATGCGGGCCGCCGTGGACCGGCGGCGCCTGGCCACGCTCCGGGGCATCGACGCGGACGCCACCTCGGCGCTGGCGTGGATGCTCGGCTCGGGGCTCGCCGGGCTCGCCGGGGTGCTGGCCGTGTCCGTGCTGGGGCTGGACGCGACGGCGTACACGGTGCTGCTGTTCGCCTCGGCGACGGCGGCGGTGTTCGGGCGGCTGCGGTCGATCCCGTGGACGTTCGCGGCCGGGCTCGCGCTCGGCGTGGTCCAGAACCTGGTCGCCGGATACACCGACTTCCTCGAAGAGGTCACCGGGCTGCGTACGGCCGTGCCGGTGATCCTGCTGTTCGCCGGGCTCGTCCTGCTGAACAGGTCGCGCGAGCGGGTCGCGGGCAGCGCGGCCGAGGACGCGCCCCCGCCCGACCACCTGGCGGGGCTGCCGCCGTGGCGGCGGCGGATGCCGTGGGCGCTCGCGCTGGCCGCGCTGCTCGCGTTCACCTTCCTCGCGTCCGAGTACTACGTGGGCGTGGCCGCGCAGGGGCTGGTCCTGGCGCTGATCTTCTGCTCGTTCGTGGTGGTGACCGGGATCGGCGGCATGGTCAACCTGGCCCAGGCCGCCTTCGCCTCGATGGCGGCGCTGACCTGCGGATGGGCCTTCTCGTCCGGGCTGCCGTTCTTCGTGGCGATCGTGCTGGGCGTGCTGGCGGCGGCCGCCGTGGGGATGCTGGTGGCGCTGCCCGCGCTGCGGCTGGGCGGGCGGGTGCTGACGCTGGCCACGCTGGCCATGGCGCTGCTGGCCGATCAGGTGCTGTTCCAGGTGGACGCCTTCAGCAACGGGACCATCGGCTGGCCGGTGCCCGCGCTGGGGCTCGGCTTCGCGGACACCTCGGATCCTCGGGTGCGGGTGGTGGTGCTGCTCGTGCTGATCGGGGCGGTCGCCCTGCTCGTGCGCAACCTCGAAAGGTCGGCCTCCGGGCGGGCGATCCTCGCGGTCAGGTCGGCCCCCGCCGCCGCCACGACGTCCGGGCTGTCGGCGCCCCGTACCAAGATCATGCTCTTCGCGCTGGCGTCGGCTATCGCGGGGCTGGGCGGCGTGCTGTTCGCGGTCTCCAAGGGCTCGATCACCGCCACCGACCTGCCGGCGTTCTCCGGGTTCGTGTGGCTGGCCGTGGTCGTGCTCCAGGGTGTGCGCCGCATCGGCGGCGCGGTGCTCGGCGGGCTGATCGCGGTGGCCGTGCCCGAACTGCTGGCCACCTGGGGCGTGTCCGCGCACGTCGGGGCCATCCTGTTCGGGGCCGGCGGCGTGATCCTGGCCAAGCACCCCGACGGGGTGCTGACCCAGCTGGCCGAGCTGCGCCACCGCCGCGCCCAGTCAGAGCGGGCCCAGTCAGAGCGGGCCCAGTCAGAGCGGGCCCAGGCAGAGCGGGCCCAGGCAGAGCGGGCCTCGCCGGAGCAGGTCCCGTTGGAGCCGGGCCTGGCGCCGTCGGCCGTCCGGGCGGACGGGCCGCTGTTCCGGCTGGAGGGCGTGGTGGCCGGGTACGCGGACACCACGGTGCTGCGCGGCGTGGACCTGACCGTCAGGCCCGGCGAGGTCGTCGCGCTGCTCGGCGCCAACGGGGCGGGCAAGTCCACGACCTGCGCCGTGGCCGCCGGCGACCTGGCCGTCACCAGCGGCCGGATCCTGCTGGACGGCGAGGACGTCACCGCCTGGCCCGCGCACCGCAGGGCCCGCGCGGGCATCCTGCTCGCGCCCGAGGGCCGGGGCGTGTTCCCCGGGCTCACGGTGGAGGAGAACCTGCGGACCTGGCTGCCCGACCCGGGACCCGTCTACGAGCGCCTGCCCCAGCTCGCCGAACGCCGCGCCGTGCTCGCCGGCTCCCTGTCCGGGGGCGAGCAGCAGCTGCTCACGCTGGCGCCCGCGCTGGTGCGGCCGCCGCGGGTGCTCATCGCCGACGAGCCGTCGCTGGGGCTGGCGCCGATGATGGTGCGGCAGGTGTTCGACGTGTTCGCCGAGCTGCGTTCGCGCGGCGTGTCACTGCTGCTGGTCGAGGAGAAGGCCACCGAGGCGCTGGCCGTCGCCGACCGGGTGGCGTTCATGCGGCTGGGGCGGGTCACCTGGGTGGGCCCGCGCTCGGAAGTGGACAGCGAGCGGCTGACCGCCGCCTATCTGGGAGTGCGGTGACATGCTGGTCGTGGAGGGCGTGTCCGTGGCGTTCGGCGGGGTCAGGGCGCTGGACCAGGTGTCGTTCGAGGTCGCGGCGGGTCAGGTGTGCGGCGTGATCGGGCCGAACGGGGCCGGGAAGACGACGCTGTTCGACGTGGTCTCGGGGCTGCGCCGGCCCGGCGAGGGCCGGGTCCGGGTGGCGGGCCGGGACCTGACCGGCGTGTCCCCGGTCCGGCGGGCCAGGGCCGGGGTGCGGCGCACGTTCCAGCGGACCCAGGTCTTCGGCCGGCTCACCGTGGCAGGCAACGTGCTGGCCGCGCTCGACTGGCACGGCGGCGGGGGCGGGCTCGCCGCCGACCTGGTCGGCTGGCCCGCCCGCCGCCGGCTGGAGCGGGAGCGCGGTGAGCGCGTGGCCGAGGTGCTGGAGCTGTGCGGGCTCACCCCGCTGCGCGACGCGTACGCCGCCGCGCTCCCCGTCGGGCAGCGCCGGCTCGTCGAGCTGGCCAGGGCCCTGGCCGACCGGCCCCGCCTCCTGCTGCTGGACGAGCCCACCTCGGGCCTGGACGCCTCCCAGACGGCCCGCCTCGGCGAGGTCGTCAAGGCGCTGGACACGACCGTGCTGCTGGTCGAGCACGACATGGGCTTCGTCATGGAGACCTGTGACCGGATCGTCGTGCTGGACCTCGGCAAGGTGATCGCCGCCGGCGAGCCGGGCGAGATCCGGGAGGACCCGGTCGTCAGGGCCGCCTACCTAGGATGAGTGGCGCTCCGTGAACGACAGGATGCGGCGCCAGGAGTCCTGGCACGCCTCCGCCCACTCGGCGTACGAGCGGTCGAAGTAGGAGTGGGGCGCGCCCTCGTAGACGACCTTCTCGTGCCCCGTGCCCACCCGGTCGAGCGCCGCCTCGAACGCCTCGAACTGCTCGGGCGTGGTCGCCGTGTCGGCACCCGCCAGCAGCATCAGCAGGGGCGCGCCGGGCCCGGTCGTCGGCTCCGGGATGGCGCGCAGCGCGCCGTAGAAGCCGATGCCGCCCGCCAGGCCGTTCCCCTCGTACGCCTGCCGCCATGAGTGGGCGCCGCCCATGCAGAAGCCGACCGTGAAGACGGGGCCGTCGAGCTGCTCGGTGGCCGCCCTGGCGTCGGCCCTGACGTGCTCGGCCGTGAGCTGCGTGACGTGCTTCATGTAGTCGAAGTCGTCGCCGCGCTCGCCGAGGCCCGCCGTGCGGCCGAAGTAGTCGATCGCGATCGTACGGAAGCCCGCCTCGGCGAAGCGCACCGCGAGGTCGCGGTAGTACGGGTGCAGCCCGCGAACGTCGGGCAGGATCACCACGCTGCGCCCGTTCGGCTCGGCGGGCTCGGCCCGGTAGGCAAGAAGACGGTTGCCGTCGGCGGCCGTCAGCTCGATCTGCTCGTGAGAGGCCACCTCGCCCTGGATCGGCGGTGCGGGCGGCCTGCTGTCGGTGGAATGGCACATGAGGCCAGCATGCCCACCGTGATCGCGGCTATCCAGGTACTCGGAGTGTCAGGCTCGGCGTGTCCCGGCAGGGCTATCCACGGGCAGACTTGTCCCCATGAACCGGGAACTCGGGGCATTTCTCCAGGCCCGCAGGAACGAGGTCATGCCGGAGGACGTGGGGCTGGCGAGCGGGCCGCGCAGGCGGGTGCGCGGGCTGCGCCGCGAGGAGCTGGCCGAGCTGGCGGGCATCAGCGTCGAATACCTCGTACGCCTCGAACAGGGGCGCACCGCCCAGCCGTCCGCGTCCGTGATGGAGTCGCTGGCCAGGGCGCTCGGCCTGAGCGAGGCCGAGCGGACGCACCTGTTCGACCTGGGCGCGCCGCGGCCCCGCAGGACGCGGCCGTCCGGCGGGGTGCGGCGGGAGCTGGTGGAGCTCATCGACCGCATGACGGACGTGCCGGCCATGATCTTCGACCACCGGCTCGACCTGCTCGCCTGGAACCGGCTGGCCGACGCGCTCTTCCCCGGCCTCTGCCGCCCCGGCGCCAACCTGGCCAGGTACAACTTCCTCGCCGAGCCCGATCTCTACGCGGACCGCGAGGAGGTGCTCCGGGCCACGGTCGGGCAGCTCCGCCTGGCCACCGGCCGCCACCCCGACGACCCGGCGCTGACCGCCCTGATCGGCGAGCTGTCGGTGCACAGCCCGCGCTTCCGCACCCTCTGGGCGGGTCGTGTCGTGAGGGAGCGCACCAACGGGGTCAAGCGGTTCACGCATCCGGTGGTGGGCGAGCTGGCGCTGCGTTACGAGACGTTCGACCTGCCGGGCGGATCGGGGCAGCGGGTCAGCCTGCTCCACCCCGAGCCGGGCGGCGCCGACGAGGAGTCCCTGCGGCTGCTCGCCTCCTGGTCCGCCTAGTAGGTGGGAGCGGTGCGGAACGCCTCGATGAGGTGCGCCCGTACCCGGGCCACCGCGGGCTTGGCCAGCGCGCCCGAGCGCACGGCCAGGTAGCCGGTGTTGATCGGCGCCTCGTCGGGTTCGGCCAGCGTGACCAGCGTGCCCGCCGCCAGGTCGCGGCGGCACAGGTAGGCGGGCAGCACGGAGACGCCCATCCCCGCCCTGACGGCGCTGAGCACCCCGCGCAGGTCGGGGATGACGACCTGGGCCGCCATCACGGGCCGCCTGCCGAACACGGACCGCCAGAAGCGGCGCACGATGGGCAGGTCCTCGGCGTAGGCCACCAGCGGCACCCCCGCCAGCTCCCTCGGCCCCACCCTGGAAAGCGCCAGGGAAGGGGCGGCGACCAGCAGGAACTCCTCGTCGTAGACGGCCTCCGCCTGCACGCCGCGCACCCGGGGCCGGATCGTGGACAGCACCAGGTCCAGGCGCCCGGCCGCGAGGTCCGCGAGGAGGTCGTCGGACAGCCCGAGCGTCGTGCGGAGCCGCAGCCCGGAGCGCACCAGCGGGGCGAGCATCGGCATGACCTCCTCGCACAGGAACTCGGCGGGCCCGCCTAGGTGCACGGCCGCGTCGGAGGGCAGCTCCGACTCCACCACCTCGTCCAGGGCGTCCAGCGAGGGCGCCACCCGGCGGGCCAGCTCGTCGGCGGCCGGCGTGGGCGCGACGCCGCGCGGCAGGCGGTCGAACAGCGGCCGATCCAGCGCCGACTCCAGCGTCTTGACCTGCGCCGTCACGGCCGGCTGCGACAGGCCGAGGGTCTGCGCGGCGGCCGTGATGGAGCCGGTCCTGTGCACCGCGAGGAACGTCCGCAGCAGGTCGAACGAGATAGACGACATATCACTATTCTGATACCTAGGACGATATTTCGTTATTTGTTACCTATGGCGGGGCGGGGGCACGATGTGAGACATGAGCAAGCGCATTCTGATAGCCCTGACCAGCAATGACGACCTCGGCGGCGTCGAGCGGACCGGATACTACGTGCCCGAGGCGGCCCACCCCTGGGAGATCTTCCGCAAGGCCGGCTACGAGGTGGACGTGGCCAGCGTGCGGGGCGGGCAGCCGCCCCAGGACGGGTTCGACGCCGGCGACCAGATCCAGGTGGCCTTCCTGGCCGAACTCCGACAGCGGGACACCGACCGCCTCGCGGACGTCGACGCCTCCCGCTACGACGCCGTGCTGTACGCCGGAGGCCACGGCACCATGTGGGACTTCCCCGACGACCCGGACGTCATCCGCGTCGGGCGGGAGGTGTACGAGCGGGGCGGCGTGGTGGCGGCGGTCTGCCACGGCCCGTCCGCGCTGGTGAACCTGACCCTCTCCGACGGTTCGTACCTGGTGGCCGGCAAGCGGGTGGCGGCGTTCACCAACGAGGAGGAGCGGCTGCGCGGCGTGGCCGACGTGGTGCCGTTCCTGCTGGCGGACAAGCTGGTGGAGCGTGGCGCCGAGCACGAGCCGGGCGCGAACTGGCAGGCTCAGGTCGTGGTGGACGGCAGGCTCGCCACCGGCCAGAACCCGGCCAGCGCCGCGCCCCTCGCGGAGCGCGTCCTCGACGTCCTCGCCGAACGGCGGGGCTGAGGAGCGCAATCGCCGCCGGATGGCGGTTGTGCGGCGCGGCGCTGGCTCTGACCATCGAGGAGTGGCCTTGTAGAAGGGATATCAGATGGCATACCACCCCAACCTCGACCCAGAGATCCGCGCCTTCCTTGAGCAGACGCCGCTCCCGGTGTTCGACACGGCGAACCTGACGCCCGAGGAACTGCCCGGACACCGCGCGCAGATCAACGCGTTCCTCGCCGCCGCGCCGCAGGCCGACACCGACGTCGTGATCGAGGACCGGCACGTGCCGGGGCCGGACGGCGCTCCCGACGTGCGGGTACGGATCTACCGCCCGGCGGCCGACGGCGTGGGGCGGCCGGGCCTGTACTGGATCCACGGTGGGGGGATGATCATCGGCACGCCCGAGATCGACGAGGCGATGATGATCGGCTACGTCGAGGAGCTCGGGTGCGTGGCGGTCTCCGTCGACTACCGGCTGGCCCCGGAGAACCCGCATCCCGCGCCGGTCGAGGACTGCTACGCCGGGCTGGTGTGGACCGCCAAGGCGGCGGAGGAGCTCGGCATCGACCCGGCCAGGATCGCGGTCGGCGGCGCCAGCGCGGGCGGCGGGCTCGCCGCCGCCACCGTGCTGCTGGCCCGCGACCGGGGCGGCCCCGACGTGGCGTTCCAGCTGCTCGTCTGCCCGATGCTGGACGATCGCAACATCACCCCGTCCAGCCACGAGTTCACCGAGGCGGTGGTCTGGGACAGGAGCGCGAACCTCTACGGCTGGACCGCCCTGCTGGGCGACCGGATCGGCACCGACGACGTGCCCCCGTACGCGGCGCCCGCCAGGGCCACGGAGCTGGCCGGGCTGCCTCCGGCGTTCATCGACGTCGGTGAGCTGGAGGTGTTCAGGGACGAGGACGTCGACTACGCGCTGCGGCTGTCGCAGGCGGGCGTGTCCACCGAGCTTCACCTCTATCCGGGGGCCTTCCACGGGTTCGACGGGATGGTCCCGGACGCCGCGCTCTCCAAGCGGGCGCGGGCGGCCCGGCTGGCCGCGCTCAAGCGGGCGTACGGGCTCTGAGGCTCGCGCGGCTCCGGCGTGGGAGGTCCGGCGTGCGGCTCAGGCGGGCGTGCCGGACCTGAGGTTGGCGCGTAGGCGGACCAGGGCGAGGGCCAGGTGGGCGCGCAGGCGTCCGGCCGGGTCGGCGAGCGAGAAGCCCAGCACGGACTCGGCGCGGGCGATGCGCGCGGCCATCGAGCTGTGGTGCAGGTGCGAGGTGGCGGCGGCGCCGCGGACCGAGCCCGCCAGGCACAGCGCCCGCACCGCCGCCAGGTGCTCCTCGCCGAGCCGCTCCATCGCCCGGACGTCGGCCAGCCCCGCGACCGCCGGCTCAGGAAGGTCGGCGAACAGCGCCAGAGCACCCAGCTCCGACCAGCGCATCACCCGATCGCGCGGGCCGGTGAAGCGGAGCGCGGTCCGCGCGCCGGCCCACGACTCGGCCGCCCGCGCGCCCGGCAGCTCGGGCCCGATGCCCACCCGCGACCCCTCGGGCAGGTCGCGGGGCAGGGTGGTCGCGACCAGGACGGCCTCCGTGTCGCCGATCCTGGCGGCCCGCACCTGGTGACCCATGGCGCGCAGGCCGGCGGCCAGCCCCTGGTCAGGCAGGGCGATGGCCAGGGCCTGGAGCGGGGTGGAGGGGGCGAAGCCGAGCAGGCGCAGGGCGCGGGCGCGTTCGACGTCATCGGTCTCGGCCGACAGCACCAGCTCCACCAGCGCGGGGTCCTGCCCTGAGCGCGCCGCGCGTTCGAGGGTGACCTCGGCCGCCACCGCGTACCGTTCGAGGACGATCTCGTCGAGCCCGTGCGCCGGCCCCTCGCGCTCCATCCAGACCGCCCCGAGCCCGTCGCTCAGCTCCCTGACCTTGGGTGGGGCGTCAGCGGGTGTGTCCACGGCGCCGGTGGGCGACGTACGGGTGCGGCGGCCGGTGGCCGCGTCGAGCAGCCCGACCGAGCACTGCGCCAGGCGCGCCGTGGCCGCGAGCAGCGTGGGCACGCTCACGTGGTCGCGAAGCAGCGAGTCGAAGTAGGCGATCACCCGCACCGCGCTCTCCGCGTCGGCGTCGAGCGTGGACAGCTTCAACAGCAGTCCCTGCATGGCCAACAGACTATGTCTGAAAACCGCTGTTCGGCTTACCAAGCGTGCGCTAGGTTGGCTTTGTGGATCTCGACTTCTCCCCGGCCGAGCAGGACTTCCGCGCCGAGGTTCGCGGCTGGCTGGGCGCGCACGTGCCGGGACCGCTTCCGTCCATGGACACCCCCGAGGGCTTCGCCGCGCACCGCGCCTGGGAGGCCCGGCTCGCGGACGCGCGGCTGTCCGTCGTCTCCTGGCCCGAGGAGTACGGCGGGCGCGGCGCCTCCCTGATCGAGTGGCTGATCTTCGAGGAGGAGTACTGGGCCGCCGGAGCCCCGCCCCGCGTCACCCAGAACGGCATCTTCCTGCTGGGCCCGTCGCTGATGCGCTTCGGCACCCCCGAGCAGCGCGAACGGTGGCTCCCGGCCATGGCCAGGGGCGACGACGTGTGGGCGCAGGCCTGGTCGGAGCCGGAGGCGGGCAGCGACCTGGCCGCGCTGACCTCCCGCGCCGAGCGCGTGCCCGGCGGCTGGCGCCTGTACGGGCACAAGACGTGGAGCTCGCGGGCCGCCTACGCCACGCACGGGTTCGGCCTGTTCCGCACGTCGGGAACCCGGCACAAGGGGCTGACATACTTCCTCTTCCCTCTCGCGGACGTCGCCGTGCGGCCGATCGCGCAGCTCGACGGGCTGCCGGGGTTCGCGGAGCTGCACTTCGACGGGGTGTTCACGGCCGACTCGATGGTGCTCGGCGAGGCCGGCGAGGGCTGGCGGGTCGCGATGGCCACCACCTCCTCCGAACGCGGCCTCACCCTGCGCAGCCCCGGCCGCTTCCTGGCCACGGCAGACCGGCTGGTCGCGCTGGCCCGCTCCGCGGGCGACCCCGCCGCCGCCGACCGGGCCGCCAGGTGCTGGATCGACGCGGAGGCGTACCGGCTGCACACGTTCGCGACGGCCCGGCGGCTCACGGCGGGGGAGGAGATCGGGGCCGCCGCCAGCATGGGGAAGGTGTTCTGGTCCGAGCTCGACCTGCGCATGCACGCCCTGGCCATGGAGCTCCTGGGGGACCGGGCAGGAGAGGCGGGCTGGCTGGACGGGTTCCTGTTCGCGCTGGCCGGGCCCATCTACGCGGGCACGAACGAGATCCAGCGCAACATCATCGCCGAGCGGGTCCTGGGGCTGCCACGATGAACTTCGGATTCACGGACGAACAGCTCGCGCTGGCCGCCACGGTGCGGGACGTGCTGCGGGCGCACTGCCCACCGGCCGCGCTGCGGTCCGAGCGGCGGCCGGCCTGGGAGCAGCTGGCCGAGCTGGGCTTCTTCGGCCTGCTGGTGCCTCCCGAGTCCGACGGGCTGGGGCTCGGGCTGGTCGACGTCCTGCCCGCGCTGGAGGAGACCGGGCGGGCGTGCCTGCCGGGGCCGGTCGTCGAGACCGCGGTGGCGGCGCCGTACCTGCTGCCGGACCATCCCAAGCTGGCCTCCGGCGCGCTGAGCGTCGCCGTGCTGGCGCCGGGGCAGGCGTACGCGCCGGACGCCGACCTGGCCGACCTGCTGGTGGTGGCGCGGGACGACGGGTGGCGCCTGGTCTCCCGGGAGTCCGTCCGCCTCGCGTCCAGGACCGGGGCGGATCCGTGCCGTCCCGTGTTCGAGGTGGCCTTCGACGAGTCCGAGGAGCTGGGCGGCCCGGCCGGGCCGGCGCTGCGGCGGGCCACGGTGGCGACGGCGGCGCAGCTCGTCGGGGTCGCCAGGGAGCTGCTGGCGGTCACCGTCGCCTACGCGCGGGTCCGGACGCAGTTCGGCGCGGCGATCGGGTCGTTCCAGGCGGTCAAGCACCAGCTCGCCGACGTGGCCGTGGCGGTGGAGTTCGCCGCGCCGCTGGTGCACCGGGCGGCCCTGTCGGTGGACCGGGACGTCGAGACCGCCGACCGGGACGTGAGCGCCGCCAAGGCCGCCGCCGGTGAGGCCGCCGTCCTGGCGGCCCGGGTGGCGCTGCAGGCGCACGGGGCGATCGGGTACACCGAGGAGCTGGATCTACGGTTCTGGCTCGCGCGGGCCTGGTCGCTGTCGGCCGCGTACGGCACCACGGCTTTCCACCGCGAGCGCTTGCGTGCTGCCGTGCCGGCCGGTGACCTGCGGAGGTACCCATGAAGTTCGGCGTGCCGCTCGGGCTGGTGCATCCGGCCGCGTGGAAGGACGTGGCGGTGGCGGCGGACGAGCTGGGGTTCGAGTCGGTCTGGCTGCCCGAGCACCTCGTCTTCGCCACCGACCTGTCGCTCGCCCGCTACCCGGGCACGTCCGACCCGGGGATCAAGCCCACCACGCCGCTGTTCGACGCGCCCGCGTACCTGTGCTGGCTCGCCGCCCTCACCTCCCGCGTCAGGCTCGGTACGGCGGTGCAGCTCCTCGCCCTGCGCCACCCCTTCGTGTCCGCGCGTGCCTTCGCGACCCTGGACGTGGTCTCGTCGGGACGGGCGATCTGCGGGGTCGGCGCGGGCTGGTACCGGGGCGAGTGGGAGGCGGCCGGCGTCGAGTTCCGCACCCGGGGAGCGCGGCTGGACGAGGCGATCGAGGTGGTCAGGCGGCTCTGGAGCGAGCCGGTGGTCACTCACTCCGGGACGTTCTACTCCTTTCCCGAGGTCGCGTTCGAGCCCAAGCCGGTGCAGCGGCGGTTGCCGGTGCTCGCGGGCGGGGAGTCGGCCGCCGCGCTGCGCCGGGCGGCCCGGCTGTGCGACGGGTGGATCAGCATGCCGCACACCCTGGAGTCCATCAAGCCGCAGCTCGACCGGCTGGGGGCGGGGGTGCCGGTGACCGCGCACGCGTACGCGCTGGCCTCGCCCGACGAGGTGCCCGCGTGGGCGGCGCTGGGCGTGGAGCGGCTGATCGTGCGGCCCTGGAGCCGTAGCCGGGACGCGGTGTCCCGGCTGGCCGCCTTCGCCGCCGACTACGGGGTCGGGGACGCGGCGTGAGGCTGCCTCCGGGACTGACCGGGGGCGCTCACGCGCGGTGGCGTCCCCGCCTGCGGGACTGGCCGGGGGCGCTCCGGCCGGGCTGGCCGGTGGTGTTTCTGCCGGGCTGGCCGGGTGCGCTTCGGCTGGGCTGACCGGTCGCGCTCCTGGCGGGATGGCCGGTGGCGCCTCTGCCGGGGCCGCCCGCGCCGACCAGTTGGCGGTCGTCCTCGCGCCGGTGCGGCGGCGGGAACCCGGGGGTGGCGTGCCGTCGGCCCACTGACGGGGCGTCCTGGGCGAACGGCTGCGCGCCGCCGATGTGGACGCCCTGGGTGGGCGCCGGCCGGCGGTGGCGGCGGCCACGCGCCGGGAGATCGGTCGCGAAGGTCCCCGACTCGTCGGCGGGGTGCCCGAGGCGGCGGCGACGGCCCTGGTAGGTGGCGCCGACGTCGGGGGTGTCGAGGACGTCCCCGCCGCCGCGGGCCGGGGCGAAGGCGTCGAACGCGCTGGTCGCCTGGGGGATGACGATGCGCTCGAACGGCCCGGTGTCCACGAAGCGCTCCAGGGGCCCGGTGTCCACCAGGATCTCGACCGGCCCACTCCGGGTGGGCTGGGCCGGCTGGGAGCGGAGGAAGGCGTCCAGGGCGGTGTCCAGGGCCGTGGTCGGCTGGAGTGTGGTCGTACGGACCGGCTCGGCGTCGAGCTTGCGGCGACGACGGCGGTTGGCGGCAGGGCGGGGTGCCGTGCCCGCCCCCCTGCCCGCCCCCGTGCCCGACGCGGTGGCCGGGGCGGTCCGGAGGCGGCGGGTCTTGGCCACGGCGAGCAGCGCCAGGGCCGCCACCAGGGCCGAGCCGACCAGCGTCGGTGAGGAGATGGCCGGCATCGGGCCGGTCGCCGAGGCGTCCGCGTGCGTGGGGAGGGGCTCGGCGGTGGCCGCCGTGGTGTCGGCCGTCGCGGGCTTGGCGTGCTTGGCCTTCTTCGGCTGCTTGAGGGCCTCGGCGGCCGTGCCGTCCGAGACGGAGCCGTTGGCGATCTTGGTGGGGGCGGGCGAGGGGGCGGCCTCAGGGCTCTTCTTCGCGGGGGAGCTGCCGATCCGAGGGGCCTGGGCAGGCTCCACGATCTCGCTGCGCGGGATCAGGGAGCCGAGCGAATCGTGCTCGGGGAGCTGGAGCACGCCGACGTCGGTCCCGGGTCCCGGCTGCAGGGCGGCCTGCTCCTCGGCCTTCTTCTGGGCCTCCCGCTGCTGCCGGGCCGCCTCCTCGTCCAGGCGGTCCTTGATGCGTTCCGGGTAGCCGTACCCGACGACCTTGCTCGTGTCGCGTTCCTTGCGCTTGGCGACGCCTCCGTCGATGTTGCCCTCGATGGTGAAGATCTTGTCGCCCTCGACCCGCGTCACGATGCCGACGTGGTCGATGTTGTCGATGCTGTTCGAGCCGCTCCAGTCGTAGAAGACGAACGCCCCGGGCTTGGGCTTGTGACCCCACGCCCCCTGCTCCTTGAACCACTCCGCGTGCGACACCGTCCACGCGAACTGCCCCATCCAGTCCTCGTACCCGAGCTTGTGCGCAGCCCAGGAGAGGTACATGTCGCACCACGGGGCGGAGCTGTAGTCGGCGTCGAACTCGACGTTCTTGCCGTACCACTCGCCGAACTTGGTGTATGCCCCGGCTTTCTCGGCATACCCGAGCTGGCTCTCCAGCAGCTCGATGAACTTCTGCATCTCTGGCGTCATGGAAGTATGGGGCAACCTTCCGGGCAAGACCGGTTTGTCCGCATAGATCCCGGGTAAAGGGACACCCCGTGACTAGTGGGACAAAACCGGAGGCTTGTCGTCTTCCGTGATGAGCGAGGCTACCGTGCCGTCTCGGCAGGTCAAGCCAGCATCAAGAGACGCTCAAGCTTTCCAAGACCAAGAACCCGCTGGTCAAAGATGCTGCCAGAAATGTCCAAGCTAAGGTGGTTTAATCCAAAAAGATCTACCTTGTTCCAGGTGGGAGGCTTGCCCGAGTCAGTAGCCCGCGCCCGTGAGCAGGCCGCCGTCCACCGTGAACTCGCTGCCGGTGCAGTAGCTCGCCCGGTCCGAGGCCAGGAAGGCCACCACGTGGGACACCTCCACCGGCTTGGCGAAGCGCTTGATGACCATGGACTTCACGAAGGCTTCGGCGTCGACCTCGTTCATCAGGTCGGGATCCATCGCCATCGAGGTGTTGATCGCGCCGGGGTGCACCGAGTTCACCCGGATCTTGAACCGGGCCAGCTCCCGCGCCGCCGACTTGGTGACCCCGCGCACCCCGAACTTCGACGCCGAGTACGCAGACAGCCCCTCGGCCCCGACGTAGCCCTCGATCGAGGAGATGTTCACGATCGAGCCCCGTCCGGCCGCCTTCATGGGGTCGATCACCGACTTGATCCCCAGCCAGGTGCCCCTGAGGTTGACGCCGATCACCCGGTCGAAGTCCTCGGGCGACATATCGCTGATGCGACGAAATTTCAGGATCCCGGCGTTGTTGACGAGCACGTCCAGCCGACCGTGCAACTCGCCAGCCGTCGCCACCGCCCGCTCCCAATCCTCCACGCTCGTCACGTCATGATGGACGTACGCGGCCCCCGTCTCCTCGGCCAGCGCCTTCCCTTCTTCATCCAGCACATCACCGAACACCACCCGCGCGCCCTCTTCGAGGAACAGCCGCACGTGCGCCGCTCCCATCCCGCGAGCCCCGCCGGTGATCAACGCGACCTTGCCGTCAAGCAATCCCATGACGTCCTCCAGCCGCGACGGCCGCCGCCGCCGCCTCCATGGAGCGGTAGACGGGGATCCCCGCCGCCGCCGCGATCCGCCTCACTTCGTCCTCGACGCCCGGGGGCGCGCACTCGCCGTTCCTGGTGACGAGGGTGATCCTGGTGCGCGGCAGCGTGGCCTGCGCCTGCGCCACGGCCCGCGCGTACGCGTACAGGGGCTCCGCCGCGTCCCCGTACGTGAAGAACGCCTGGACGTTCACGTGCAGGACGACGTCGCCGTACGGACGGGAGCGCAGCAGGGCGGAGAGCACCTCGGGCACGAGCCCGGCCCGCCCCATGGGCCCGACCGGCACTTCGAGCGGGTTGCCGGCGGCCACCACCCCAAGCCCGCGCAGCGCCTCCGGCGCGTCCGGGGGCAGCGGGTCGAGCCGCACCCCCGCCAGGTCGAACGCGTCCGCCGCCAGCACGCTCGCGCCCCCGCTCGGCCCCGCCACCAGCACGCCGCCGCGGGCGTCGCGCGAGCCGTGCGCCTGGAAGTACGCCAGCACCCCGATCAGGTCGTCCTGGCTGGAGACCAGCACCGCCCCCGCCTGCTCGGCCACCGCCTCCCACACCCGCCGGTCGCTCACCATGCCGCCCGTGTGGGAGGCCGCCGCCTCCTGCCCCTGCCCGGTCCGCCCGCCGACCAGCAGCACCACCGGCAGGTCCGCGGAGCACAGCGCCTCGAACAGCTCGCGCCCGTCACGCGGGTCCTCCAGGTACAGCCCGACGGCCCGCGTCTCCTCGTCCCCGGCGAGCCAGCGCAGCAGCTCGGCGGGGGTCACGTCGGCCGAGTTCCCGACGGTGACGACCCGGCTGAACGCCAGCCCGCGCCGCTCCCCGACCTTGATCACCTCGCCCGCGAGCCCGCCGCTCTGCGAGATCAGCGCCACCGTCCCGGCGGGCCCGAGCCCGCCCCCGACGAACGTCTGCCGTCCCCGGGGGCTGTACACGCCCATGCAGTTGGGCCCCAGCAGCCGCGTGCCCGCCGCCCGCGCCGCCTCGGCCAGCTCCTCCTCCAGGTCCGGCCGGCCCGTCTCGGCGAACCCGCCGCTCATGACCTGCACGAACGGCACCCCGCGCGCCTCCCGCACCACCTCGGCGCACCGCTCGGCGGGCACCGCCACGAGCGCGTAGTCCACGTCCGCCGCGGCGAGGGACGGCACGGCCCGCACCCCGGCCACCTCGGCCGCCGTGGGGTGCACGGCCACCAGCGGGACGCCCGCGGCCCGGTAGAAGCCGAGGAACATGTTCCCGAAGTTCGGCCTGGTCGTGGAGGCCCCGACGACGGCCACGGCTCTGGGCTCGAAGAGCGGCAGGAAGTCCGTCGCCGCACCGGGCGCGCCCGCGGGCGGTCCTGGGGCGGGCAGGTGGCGGGCGTCGACCGCGATCACCCCGGAGGGGCCGGCGATCACCGGGTTCAGCTCGAACTCGCCCAGTTCGAGGCGTTCCCACAGCCCACCCGGGCCGCCGACCGTCATGAGCAGCTTGACCACCGCGTCCACGTCCACCGGCGGGCCGCCGCGGCTCCCGTACAGGAGGGAGGAGCCGCGCAGCGAGGCCAGCATGCGCCGCGCGTCCTCCTCCGAGATCGGGCAGAGCCGCAGCGCCGTGTCACGCAGCGCCTCCGTCCACACCCCGCCCAGCCCGGTGAGGAGCACCGGCCCGAACCCAGGGTCCCGCACCAGGCCCACGATGAGCTCCACACCGGCCTCGGCCTGCTCCTCGACGAGGAACCCGGCGACCTCCAGCCGGGCCCGCATGCCGGCGGCCGCCGCGGCGAGGTCGTTCCTGGACAGCCCCAGCGCGACGGCGCCGACGTCCGACTTGTGCACCAGCCCCGGGCCGAACGCCTTCAGCACCAGCGGCTCGGCCAGCTCCGCGGCCCGGTCGAAGTCGAGGTCCCGCACCACCACCCCGCGCGGCACCGGCACTCCGGCCGCGCTGAGCAGCGCCTTGACCTCGTGCTCGTACGCGCTCACCCGAGCAGCTCGCGGATCTTCCCGCGCAGCAGCTTGCCGGGGCCGCCGGAGGCGTCCTGCGAGTGCGGCAGCGCGTCGGCCACCACGATGTGGTCGGGCCGTTGATGGGCGGGCAGGGTGTCGGCCAGGGCGAGCGCCAGCTTGGACGCGTCCAGCGTGTGCCCCGCCCGCGGCACGACCGCCAGCAGAACCTCCTGCTCGGAGGCCCCTTCCGGCACGCCCACCGCGCCCGCCTCGGCGACGCCGTCCAGCGCCGAGGCCGCCTCCTCGATCACGACCGGCTGCGTCCAGACGCCGCCCTTGAGTATCGAGTCCTCCCGCCTGCCCAGCACGCGCAGCACGCCGTCGGGGGAGAGCGTGCCGAGGTCGCCGCCGACGTACCACTCGCCGCGCAGCACCTCGGCCGTCCGCTCCGGCAGGCCGTCGTAGCCGGTCATCCGGTGCGGCCCGGCCAGGTTGATCTCGCCGACCTCGCCGACCACGCGCTCGCCGTTCGGGTCGGTGATGCGCACCGCGTTGCCGGTGCGGGCGCGGCCCGAGGAGCCGAGCGGGGTCGTGCCGTCGTCCACGCGGCCCATGCACGTGTACGGGGCCTCGGTCTGGCCGTAGTAGGAGTACACGCCCGCCTGCGGCAGCCTGGCCTTGATCCGTTCGAGCATGGTCGCGGTCAGCGGCTCGCCGCCCAGCATGATCACCTGGATGGACGACAGGTCCACGTCCTCATGGTCGGGGGAGGCGAGCAGGGCCGCGTAGAACGAGGGGATCTGCGAGAGATGCGTGACCCGTTCGCGGGGGACGACGCGCAGGAAGTTCGCCGGGCCCCAGTCCTGCTCCAGCACCAGCCGTATCCCGGCGTACAGGGCGGGCCCGACGATGGCGGGGAAGCCGATGCCCCAGATGATCGCGCCCGTCCCGAACACCGAGTCGGGGCCGCACGGCACGTCCAGCCAGATCTGCGCCGTGGCCAGCGACGACGCGTGCGTGTGCACGACCGCCTTCGGGAGTCCCGTCGTGCCCGAGGTGTAGTAGAGCGCCAGCGGGTCGTCGTACCGGCCGCTGATCGGCGGCTCCTCGTCGGAGTCGCCTTCGAGCTCCCGCACGTCGATCCACGTGGTCACGGCGGGCAGCGAATCCCTGATCTGGGCGACCACGCCCTCGACCGTCGCGTCGTACACGAACGCCGTGCACCCCGAGGCCGCCACCACGTCGCGCAGCGTCTCCACCGGCCAGTACGGGTTCAGCGCCGCCGTCACCGCCCCGATCTTGGCCTGCGCGAGGTAGACCTCGGCCACCCGCAACGTCTCGTTGAGCAGCGCCGCCACCCGCCGGCCCGGCCCGACCCCCCTCTCCAGCAGGGCGTTGGCGCGGCGGTTGACGTTCCTGTTGAGCTGGTCGTAGGTGAAGCTCTGCTCGCCGCAGTACGTGAGCGCGACCTGGTCGGGCGTGCGCAGCGCTCCGGCGGTCAGGATCGCGTGGCCGTAGTTGCCGTAAGGTGTTCGCGCCATGGGGGAGGCCTCCAGTCAGAGGGGCTGATAGAGCACGAAGACGTTTCCTGAGGGGTCGCGCAGCACGGCCCGGATCTCGTGCGGCCCCTTCTCGGGCTCCCGCACCACCTCGCCGCCGCGTGCCACCAGCTCCCGCGCGGCCTCCGCCACGTCGTCCACCTTGTACGACGGCGCGGCCGAGGAGGTGACGTGCTCGGCGGGCCCGGCCAGCGCCACGGTCACCCCGCCGCCGTCGAGCGCCGCGAACCTGTCGCCGTCCCTGAACTTCACCGGCAGCCCGTAGAAGGCGATCGCCTCGTCCAGGTTCGCGACGGGGATGAGCACGTTGCCGAGCTTCACACGGGCCTCCAATGGGGGAGTTCGTCGATGAACGTCACACGTACCGGCATGCCGACGCGTACCTCGTCGGGGGCGCATCCCACCACGTGCCCGAAGGCTCGCACGCCCGCCGGCAGGTCCACCCAGGCCATCACGTACGGCTCCCGGCCCCGGTAGGCGGGGGCGAACGAGCGGTGCACGACGGTGAAGGTGTGCACGACGCCCTCGCCCTCGACCGGCTCGAAGACGAGCTCCGCGCCGCCGCACCAGGGGCAGGCCGCCTCGGGGAGGTGCACGCGCCTGTTACAGGACGTACAGCGCTGGACGACCAGCTCGCCGCGCTCGCAGGCGGCCCAGTACGCAGAGGTGTCACCGCTCATCGCTTGCCAAGCTAGCGCACGCTTGGTTGCCTCACAAGGCCCCCACCCCGCCGCTAAAGGGGCGGCTCCTCCTCGGGCGTCGAAAAGAGCATCATGGGCTCTTCGGAAGGCCGGCCGGTGGGCTCGTCCGACGGTCGGGCGAAAGATTCCTCCGACGGCGTAGGCGTCCCGACGGCCGTCCTGCTGTGCTCCTCGCTGGGCGTAGGCGTAGGTGTAGGCGAGTGGGGAGTCGGCGTAGGCGTAGGGCAGGCGGGACCGTCGACGGCGACCTCGCTCACCTGCGGCCCGTTCGCCGCGGCCGGCTCCGTCATCACCACGAGCCCGAAGTACGCCCGCTTCCCGCAGGAAACGCCCCCGGGGTCGTGCGTGACGGCGCTGGTGTAGGCCGTGCTCCCCCGCAGGGTCCGCGTCTCCTGCCGGACCGTCCGCGCCGCCCCGCCGTCCCCTTCCCGCCGCGTGTACGAGATCCGTAGCCGCACGGGCCCCGTCCCGTCGGCCGAGACCTTGACCGCCCCCGCCGTGCCGCTCCACCCCACGATGCCGGCGGCCTGCACCGCGGCGGGACGCGGCACCGAGGTCCCGCCCTGCCGCACCGTGGCGGGAGGACTCGGGGGAGGAGGGGTGGGGGTGGCCGTACGCGCGGGCGTGGTGCGCCGGGGAGCGGCGGACGCCTGGGTGCGGGTGGGCGTGGCCGCGTCCACGGGAGTCGGATCCGGCTCGCTCCGCGTCGCCTTGGGCGCCGGCATCAGGATCGTGCCGGGCCCGGGAGGCAGGCGCCCGCCCGACATCATGAGCGCGATCGACACGGCCACCACCGTCGCCCCCGCCACCCACAGGTGCGGTGGCAGCCGGGGCATCTGGAGCACCCGGTCCCGGATGGTGGTCGTGACGCCGGCGGCCCGCTCGGTCCTGGCCAGCGGGAAGCGCAGGGCCAGCAGCGTGGCCAGCTCGCCCAGGTGCCGCCGCCCGCGCTTCTCCCAGTCCGCGCCGTACCCGGCGAGCGCGTCCTCCTCCAGCTCCGCCGCGAACTGCCTGGCCGAGGCGTACCTGGTCGCCGGGTCCTTGGCCATCCCGCGCCTGAGCAGGTCGCGCAGCGAGTCGGGCGCGACCTCCAGCGGCACCGGCTCCACCAGGTGCTTGTCCCGCACGGCCGGGACGTCCAGCTCCCCGTCCTCGCCCTCCTTGACGGCCCGGTACGGCGGCCGCCCCCTCACCGCCTCGAACAGCACGCACGCCGCCGCGTACACGTCGGCGGGCGGTCCGGCCCGGCCCTGCGTCCACAGCTCGGGCGACATGTACTCGGGGCTGCCGGCAGGCACGCCCGGCTCCTCCGCGTGCACGACCACGCCGAAGTCCGCCAGCTTGCTGGTGCCGTCGGCCTGGACCAGGATGTTCTCCGGCTTGACGTCGCGGTGCGGCACGCCCCGCTCGTGCGCGGCGGCCAGGGCCAGCAGCGTGCTCTTCAGCACGGCGAGGGCCGCCTCCGGGCTGATCCCGCGGTGCTCGGTCAGGAGCGTACGCAGCGAGACGCCGTCCACCAGCTCCATGACGACGGCCGCCCTGGTGGGGGTCTCGACGTACTCGTAGCACCGGACCACGTTGGGGTCGTCGATCTCGACGAGTTCGTGGGTGTCCGACCGGAAGCGGTCCATGAACTCGGTGTCCCTGCGCAGGGTGGCGTTCAGGTACTTGATCGCCACGTAGGCGCCCGTCTGCTGGTAGGTGGCGAGGAACACGCGGCCGGTGCGGCCGGCGCCGAGCTGGCGGACTTCACGGTAACCAGGGACCAAGTCGAACCCCCATTAGCAGCCGTCTTCGATTCGACGGTCTCACCCGGGGTTCGGGTTGTCACGACTGGAGATATTTCGCCGGGCGTTAATGGGAAATGACCCTGAGTCGCGGGTGATATGCTGAGGCGTCCCAAGCAAGCGCTCGGCTAAATCGACGGAGGTCGCCCGTGGAGCGCATGGCCGTGCTGGTGATGGAGATGCAGAGGGGCGTCGTCGGCGATCTCACGAAATTTCCGGATCTGGTGGCGGCCTGTACGCGGCACGACGTCGTGGCCAACGCCGCCCGCCTCCTCCACACGGCCAGGTCGGCCGGGATCCCGGTGATCCACTGCACGGCGGCCTTCCGCCCCGACCGGGCCGGCTCCCACGCGGGCAACTGCCCGTTCATCGTCTCCCTCCTCAAGGACCCTGACCACATGCTGGAGGGCACGGCCGCCACCGAGGTGCTCCCGGAGCTGTGGGACGGCGGCGACCTGGAGAGCCGCCGGCACCACGGCTTCTCCCCATTCACCGGCACCGCGCTCGACATGATGCTGCGCTCCCTGGGCGTCTCGCACGTGGTCGCGCTGGGGGTCTCGCTCAACCTGGGCATTCCCGGGCTCGCGCTGGAGGCGGTCGACCTGGGCTACCGGGTGACCGTGGTCAGGGACGCGGTGGCGGGCATCCCGGAGGAGTACGCGCAGGCCGTGCTGAAACACACGATCAGCCTCCTCGCCACCCGCGCGACCACCGCCGACCTGGTGGAGGAGTGGAAGTGATGGACGGGCTGCGCCTGGACGGGCGCGTGGCGGTGGTCACCGGCGGAGCGGGCGCGATCGGCGCGGCCATCGCCACGGACCTGGCCGCGCTGGGGGCGGAGGTCGTCGTCGCCGACGTGGACCTGCCGAACGCGGAGAAGGTGGCCTCGGGCCTGCCCGGCGCGCGGGCGCTGGCCGTCGACCTGGCCGCGCCGGCGTCCGTCGAGGAGTTCGGCGGCGCCGTGGGTCCCGTGGACATCCTGGTGCACAACGCCGGGGTGTCGATCGTGGAGCCGTTCACCGAGAGCGACCCGGCCGGCTGGGACGTCATGTGGCAGGTCAACCTGCGCGGGCCGATGCTGCTCACCAAGCTGCTCCTGCCCGGGATGGCGGCCAGGGGCCGGGGGCGGCTGGTGTTCGTCTCCTCGGACGGCGCCAGGGCGGGCTCGGGCGGCGAGGGCGCGTACGCGGCCACCAAGGCGGGGCTGTTCGGCCTGGCCAAGACGCTCGCCAGGGAGGCCGCCAGGGCGCGGGTCACCTCCAACGTGGTCTGCCCCGGCCCCACGGACACGCCGATGCTCCGGCGGGTGTCGGCGGCCGAGCCGGGGCTGGTGGACAAGATCGCGCGAGGCATCCCGCTGCGCCGCCTCGGCACGCCCGCCGACGTGGCGGGCCTGGTGGCCTACCTCTGTACGGATCGCGCCGCGTACATCACCGGGCAGACGCTGTCGGTGAGCGGCGGCGTGACCATGCACTGAGCGATCATGACGCGGTCAGAGCGAGTCGTAGACGGCCTGCACCAGGCGCAGGCCGCGCAGGTTGCCGGAGACGGCGTTGGCCATCTTGTTCATGACGTAGCCGATGCCGAGGCCGCGTTCCGGATCGCCCGCGCCGAGGGACCCGCCCAGCCCGGAGTGGCCGAACGCGGTCTCCGACGGCATCAGGAACGTCATCGACGGCCGCATGTAGCCGAGGCCGAACGACGTGTCCAGGAGGAGGACGCGGTCGGGGCCGTGGACGCGGGGGCGTACGGCGTCGCGCAGCGTCTCGGGGCGCAGCAGCTCGCCCGCGATCAGCGAACGGTAGAACCCGGCCAGCCCCCTGGCCGTGGTGACGACCCCGGCCGCGGGCCAGCCCGCGCGCAGGATGGCGGGGTGGTTCGCGCCGCCCTTGAGCAGGTGCATGCCGGGGTTGCCGAGCGCCCGGTTCATGAGGCTGCCCGGATCGAGCGCGGCCTTGGCCATCTCGGCCAGCACGCCCCCAGCCTGTCCCTCGGCCTGTCCCTCGGCCTGTCCCTCGGTAGGCGCCGGGCCCGTGCCGGCGCGCTCGCCTGCCTTGAGGCGGGCCGTACGGGCGATCACCGCGTCCGGCGCGCCCACCCACAGCTCCAGCCCCAGTGGCCCGGCGATCTCGGCGGACGCCAGTTCGCCCACCGACTTGCCCGTCACGCGCCTGATCACCTCCCCGACCAGGAAGCCGTACGACAGCGCGTGATACCCGTGCGCCGACCCCGGCTCCCACAGCGGCGCCTGGCCGGCGAGCCGGGCGGCGATGGCCGCCAGGTCCCCGAACTCCTCCACCGGCACCGGCTCCTCCACCGTCGGCAGCCCGCTCTGGTGCGTGAGCAGGTGCTCGACGGTGACCGACCCCTTGCCCTCGGCCGCGAACTCCGGCCACACGTCCGCGACCGGCCCCTGGACGTCCACCAGCCCCCGCTCGGCGAGCTGCAGCAGCACGGTGGCGGTGATCGCCTTGGTGCAGGAGTAGGCGAAGGCCGGCGTGTCGTGCTCCCAGGGCCGCTCCGTGTGCCGGTCGGCGACGCCGCCCCACAGGTCCACGACCAGCTCGCCGTCCAGGTAGACGGCGAAGGCGGCGCCCAGCTCCGCACCGTCGGCGAGATGCCGTTCGAACACCTCGCGCACGCGCGAGAACCGCGGATCGCAGTGCATCAGACCTCCGCATTCGCATGAGACAGGGGAAAGGAAGCGCTTACTTGGTTCACGAGCCTAACAACTGGGGACGATTCGGCCCAGACGATCAGCGCGGCACCCTCAACCTCCTCACCCCGGCCGTGGTGCTCGACGCCCTGCGCAGCGCCACCACGGGCGAGGTGCTGAGCCTGGCCATGCCGATCAGGGGCGCCACCTCCTCGCCCGCCCCCACGACGGTGCCACACCTGCCGGGCCGCCCGCTGCCGCAGCACTTCATGTCCGTGGACGGCGGCGACTACGCGGCCGGCGCCCGCGCGATCGGCGAGGGCCTGTACGTGGCCGACGACGCGCTCGTCGTCAGCCACCACGGGACCACGACCCACATGGACGCGCTGTGCCACATGTGGTCGGGCGACGAGCTCTACAACGGCCACCCGGCGGCCCGGGTCCGCTCCTACGGCGCGACCAGGTGCGGCATCGAGCAGGTGGGCGGCGTGGTGGCCAGGGGGGTGCTGTTCGACGTGCCCCGGCGCCTCGGCCTCGACCACCTGCCCGCCGACTTCCGGATCCCGGCGGAGCTGCTGGCGGAGATCGCCACGCCGCGGGCGGGGGACGCCGCGGTGATCCGTACCGGATGGCCCTCGGTGTGGGGGCGCTCGCGCGAGGAGTACTGGTCGGGCCAGCCCGGCCTGTCGGCGGAGGCGGGCCGCTGGCTGGCGGCGCACGACGTGTCCGTGGTGGCCTCGGACAACGCCGCCGTCGGCGGGCTCAACGCCCGCGGCCTCGCCGACGAGGGGCTCGCCGACGACCTGCACCTCATTCTGCTGCACCGGCACGGCGTGCACCTGATCGAGATGCTCTGGCTGGAGGAGCTGGGGGAGAGGGGGTGTACGGAGTTCGTGTTCGTGGTGGCGCCGCTGAGGATCGAGGGCGGCACGGGCAGCCCGGTGACGCCGCTGGCCATCCTCTGAAGACCTTGGAACGCCTCAGCCGGTAGCGGACCAGGTCACCGTTCAGCCCGTCGTGGGCCGGACATCGGTCAGCCGGTCTTGGGCCGGCCATCGGTCAGCCGGTCGTGGGCCAGGTCACCGGCAGACATCTCACCCCGTACACCGAGGCGTCGTGCTTCAGCGGCACCTCGGTGGCGGGAACGGCCAGCCGCAGGCCGGGGAAGCGCTCGAACAGCGCCCGGCAGCCGATGCGCAGCTCGTTCCTGGCGAGCTGCTGCCCCAGGCACTGGTGCACGCCGTGGCCGAACGCCAGATGCCGCCGCGCGTCCGGCCGGTCCAGCCTGAGCGCCTCCGGATCCTCGAACACCGCGCCGTCGCGGTTGATCATGGGGAGGGACAGGGCGACCGTCTCGCCCTTCCTGACCAGCTCTCCCGCCACCTCCACGTCCTCGAGCGCCGCCCTGGACGGCGCCCCCTGGTGCAGGATCGACAACCAGCGCAGCAGCTCCTCCACCGTGCCCTCCCCGAACTCCTCGACCGGCGGTCCCTCCTTCAGCAGCGCGAACACCCCCAGGGCCAGCATGTTCGCGGTGGTCTCGTGTCCCGCCACGAGCAGGATCAGCGCGACGTGGGTCAGCTCGTCGTCCGTCAGCTCGCCGGTCAGCCCGCTGAGCAGGTCGTCGCCCGGTTCGACCCGCTTGCGGCGTACCAGCTCGCCCAGATACGCGATGAGGTCGGCCGTCGCCCGCGCGCCGTCCCTGCCGGCGGTGACGATGGCGGCGCTGCGGTCCTGGAAGAAGTCGTGGTCGGCGTACGGCACGCCGAGCAGTTCGCAGATGACCAATGACGGGATCGGCAGGGCGTAGGCCGTCACCAGATCGACCGGCGGGCCCGCCTTCTCCATGGCGTCGAGGTGGTCGGCCGCGATCTGCTCGATGCGCGGCTCCAGCAGCCGCATCCTGCGCACCGTGAACTGCCCGGTGAGCAGGCGGCGGTAGCGGGTGTGCTCGGGCGGGTCGGTGGCGGCGAAGAACCCGGGCGGGGCGGGTTGGGCGGCACCGCCGGGGCGTACGACGTGCATGGCGCTGTGCCTGAGCTCCTGCCTGGCGCTGAACCTCGGGTCGCCCAGCACGGCGCGCCCCGCCGCCATCGTCGTGGCCAGCCAGCCCGGATGCCCGTCGGCCATCTCCAGCCGGGTCATCGACGGCAGCCCGCGCAGGCCCGGGGGCGGGTCGAAGGGGCACTCCTGGTTGCGTTCGATGGGAAGTCGCATAATTTTGAGAGTAGACTCTCAATTGATTGTTGTATAGCTATTGAATGTCCTCTCTTGCAATCGGATCCGGATGGCCGCCCTTCATCGAAGCGCTCCAGCCCAGCTACGACCGCCCCAGCCCACCCGCCCGACGCGGCCCGCCTGCTCGCTCGGGGCCCCGGCCGGGCCGTTCGCGTGTCCGGCCGGGGCTTCCGGCAGCCGCCTGGGGTCAGGTGCCGGGGTAGTTGCCGCCGCCGTGTGCCTCGTCCAGAGCGTCGTAGTCAGGGGTGAAGCCGCGTTTCGGGATCGTGTCCACGAACGCCACCTGGCTCGGCTTCTTGTACGACGCCAGCTGCGTCCTGACGTGGTCGACGAGTTCGTCCGCGGTGGCGGCGGCGTCCGGCTTGAGTGCGACGACGGCCTTGACCGCCTGGTGCCAGGTGGGGTCGGGGACGCCGATGACGGCGGCGTCGGCCACGGCCGGGTGGGACTTGAGGGTGCGTTCGACCTCGGCCGGGTAGATGTTCTCGGCGCCCGATTTGATCATGCGGAGCTTGGGGCCGATGAAGGTGATGGTGCCGTCGGGTTCGCGGCGGCCGAGGTCGCCGGTGTGGTGCCAGCCGTACGCGGACTTGGCGGCATTTAAGTCGGGCCGGGCGAAATATCCGGAAAAGAGGGTCTTGCCGCGGGCGCAGATCTCGCCCACCTCGCCGGCCGGCAGCTCGGTTCCGTCCGGAGCCAGGATGCGTACCTGGACCAGCGGAGAAGGACGTCCCGCGAACCCCGACCCCCCGTCGGCCAGCCCGAGGAACGTGAGCATCCCCCCGACCTCGGTCTGCCCGTACCCGCCCATCTTGGACCGGCACCAGGGAGAGTCGTCCACCGTGATCATGCTGTCCCACTCGGCCGAGTGCGCGACGAACCTCAGCGACGACAGGTCGTACTTGCCCCCCGCGTTCGCGGCCGTCACCGCGTCGATCATCGGCCCGAACAGGAACGCCTGCGTCACCTTCTCGGCGTCGATCAGGCGGCAGACCTCCTCGGCGTCGAAGGCGGGCATGAACACGTTCGTGCCGCCGATCTGGAGCGTGGCCAGGCAGAACATCATCGTGCCCACGTGGAAGAGCGGGCCGTTGTCGAGGAACGTGAAGCCGGGCTCCATCTGGCGTACGACGAGGAGCGAGGCGCTGTGGGCGACCAGGGCGGCGCTGCTGAGCAGGGCCGCGTTGGGGCGTCCGTCGAAGGCGGCGGTGTAGAGGGCGAGGACGGGCTCGGTGTCGTCCACCTGCGGGAAGTCCCTCGGAGTCCCGCTCGCCACCAGCTCCTCGTACTCGTCCCCGGCTCGCACCCAGGTGCTCTCGGACACGGCCGTGGTGGCGTCGGAAGGCTCCCATACGACGACTTTGGGGGTCAGATCGGACAGGACGAACCGCAGCTCGTCCTCCGACTGCCGCCAGTTGGCCGGGCAGAGGATCGCGCCCAGCCGTGAGCAGGCCAGCAGCAGCTCCAGCACGGCGTGGGAGTTCTGGCCGAGCCACACGACCCGCTCCCCGGCCGCCACACCCCGCCCCGCCAGGGCGTCGGCCAGCCGGGTCACCCGGGCGTCGAGCTCGGGGTACGTGCGCCGTACGTCCCCGTCCACCACCGCCGTGACCTGGGGACGGCTGCGGGCGTGATCGGCGAGGAGGTCTGACAGGGACAGGCTGTGGATCATCTGAGCCTCCCGAGGGATTACTGGAACGCCGGCATGACTTCGGCGGCGAAGAAGCGCATGATCCGCTTCATTTCCTCCAGCGGCATGGGGCGGGTGCTGCCGAAGTCGCACAGGAGGTTCGAGAAGCCGGAGTCCCGCAGGAGGGAGATCTGCTGGATCACCCGCGTCGGGTCCCCGATCACGTCCAGCTGCTCCCACCGGAAGTCGGTCGACACCGTGCCGCCCTTGAGGTAGCGGTCCTGGTAGTACTCGAAGCCCTGCGCGGCCCGGCCGGTCTTCGGGTCGATGGGGGCGCTGCGCTCGTTGAAGATCCGCGAACGGTCGAACGACGCCTCGAACCGCGCCTGGTCCTCGCGCGCCTGTTCCAGGGTCGGCGCCACGTACACGCTGCGCGCCACCACCAGCTCCGCGCCCTCGGGGTGGCCCGCCTGCGCGGCCGTCTCCCGCCAGGTCTCCGCGGCCTTGACGACCTTGCGGAACGGCGCCGCCGGGTCGGCCAGGATGGGCAGCCCGCGCTCGGCGTACATGGTGACGGTCTCGGGGGAGACCGCCGCCACGTGCAGCGGCGGGTGCGGCGACTGCAGCGGCCTGGGGACGAGGCCCACCTCGGAGCCGGTCCTGTAGAACTTCCCCTCATGCTGGTACGAGTCCTGCGTCCAGAGCCCGATGATCACCTCCAGCGCCTCGTTGAACCGGTCGCGGGCTTCGGCCAGGTCGATCCCGAACCCCTCGAACTCGAAGCTCTGGTACCCCCGTCCGATCCCCAGGTCCAGCCGCCCCCGGGAGAGCACGTCCACCATCGCGGCCTCCTCGGCCACGTGGATCGGGTTGTGCAGGGGCAGCACCACGATGCCCGTCCCGAGCCGGATGCGGGAGGTGCGGGCGGCGGCGTGGGCGAGCATCGTGAACAGGTTGGGGACGACGCCGTAGTCCCGGAAGTGGTGCTCGGCCAGCCGTACCCCGTCGAACCCCAGCTCCTCGGCCAGCTCGATGAGCTCCAGATGGTAGTCATAGACGTCCTTGAAGCTGTGGCCGTCGAAACGGTGGAAGAGGTGGAAGGTCGAGAACTTCATGCGGCGACCCCTCGGCAGGCGGCTAAACCAAGCGCTCGCTTGGGAGCGTACCACGCCACCCAGGAACGCCCCAGGGGCCGGGGGAAACGCATGGCCTTCCACGAAGGCGGCGCTTCGCGCCAAGGGGTTCCAGACAGTGTCTCCCAGGAGGGGCTCCGTCCCCCTTCGACCCCCCGAAACCCCCCGCTCGCTTCGCTCGCCGGTCCCCGCCCCTTGCCCGATTACCGGCTTGGCCTGCTGGAGCCCGCCCAAACCCCGCTCGCTTCGCTCGCCAGTCGACCGCCCGTTGCGTGGTTACCGGATGGGCTCGCTGGAGCCCTCTTCCGCCCGCGAAAGGACGGTCCGCCTGCGGATCGGTGCGACAGGCGCCTACTTGAAGCGACTTCGAAGGTGCGGAACCATGACGCCGGCGGCACCGCGATCGTGGGCGACTACACCTCTGTAAGGGCGTAGAGCAGGGCGTTCATGCTGGTCCCGCTGACGAGGTCGCGCTTGTCGATCAGACGGCGGATGTCCGTGAGCGGTACCCACTCGATGCGTTCAGCCTCCCATGACTCGGTAGGCGGGCCGATGTACTGGGCGCTGTTGGCGCGGAAGATGTGGTGTTCGGAGTCGGAGATGCCATTGGTCGGCTGTGTGTAGAGCAACAGACGCAAGGGGCCGGGCCGCCAGCCGGTCTCTTCCTCGACCTCCCGGGCGGCGGCTGCGATCGGCTCTTCACCTTCGTCGACCTTGCCGATGGGGATCTCCCATCCCCACGTGTCGGTGATGAAGCGGTGCCGCCAGATGAGCAGCACGCGATTCTGGTCATCCATGACGACCGCACCGGCTCCGGGCGCGGTGCGGATGAGCCGGTGATCGAGATGCCTTCCATCAGGAAGCTCCACATCGGCCACCCGGACATCGAGCCATGGGTCGGTGTAGAGCTGTTCTTCGGAGTGAACCTGCCAGCGCATGCGGCTGCTCCCATGGTGGACGCCTGAATCGGCACCACGCTACAAGGGGATGTCGGCCTGCTGTCTGGCGCGGGCGAGGAACGCCTTGACGAACTGTGTGTCGTAGCCGCTCAGTGCCGTTGTCACCGCCTCGATGCGCTCGGTGAGTCGCTCGGATTCCATGCCGGCGGTGCAGTCGAGCATGCCCTCAGCGGTGGAGGCGTCCTGTTCGAGCTCTCCTCGCTCGGCGAGGATGATTCTGCGAGCAGCGAATCCAGCAGGATGTTCGGCTCACTCACGTTTGGACCTCCGACGAGCGACTCCCGTATTCGGAGTGTAATTGGATCATCACATTGCGAACAGGCGTGTCGCTGGAAGACAGGGTCACAACTACATCGCATTCACACGGGGTGTGGACCGACTTCCACCGTCAGCCTCGATCACGCGCTTATGGGGGTGCCCCCAGACCAAGTGCACTGGCGGCATGACATACAACAAACCCGAGATCGTCGCTTCACCGCTCCCACTCCGCGCTGCTCGCGCCATGGGAAACGCTCTGGAAGTTCTCGGTGTCCCCGCCGATGTCCACGACGGCTACGGACTGGCCCTGGTATCCGTCTGGGTAGGACTGGTGGTCTGGTGCGACGGCGACCGCTATTGGTGGCGTACCGGCTGGGACCCTCACCGCAAGCGGGTCATTTACGCCTATCATTCGGTGCTCGAACCTGACCGAGCCGCCCGTCGTGTTGCCTTCCGTTATGCCGACCTCCGCAGAAGCCACCCACTGCACCAGCCCAGCAGTGCAGTGACGACAGGCACCGCTGGGGCGGTCAGGTGACCTCTGTAGCTCTGCAAGTAGGAAGTCGCGTGACGGTCGTGGACCTCCTCCACAGTAGCGTGAGGACACGCGCTTACCGTGACGTCCTCCTTGGACGTAGCGGGCGCCGTGGGGGCAGGATCGATCACCACGATCCGCCTCCTGCCCCAAGTGACCACGGTGGTCTCCCCTCGCTCGGCCTCGTCCATTGGCGGTCATCACCTTCATGCGGTCAGATTGTCTGATTCCATAAAGCGCTGCACGGTACACCGGCTGATGGATCAACGTAACGGACCGTTCGGTGGGTGGCGGCCTTTGGGCCGAGATGCCGAACGCTGCCAGGGTTTCAGGTGGTGCGGAAGTCGGCGATGATCTCCTCCAGGTGCCGCAGGGCGGTCTCGGCGCGTACGGGATCGGCGTAGAACGGGTCGTCGGGCACGGGCAGTGACGCTGCGAGCCCCCAGCCGCGCCCCCGCGCCCACGTCGCGTCGTCCACTCCGAGCGTCTCCCGGTAGACGTCCCGTGCCGCCGGAGGCAGGAGCTTCCACGCGGGCAGCAGGTCCACGGCGGGATCTCCGACGGCGAGCGTGCCGAAGTCGATGACGGCGCTCAGCCTGCCGTCAATGGTCAGGAGGTTGCCGGGTGCGAGGTCGCCGTGGACCCACACCGGCGGGCCGTCCCAGGCGGGGGCCGCCAGGGCCGCCTCCCACACGGCCGTCACCGCGCCGGCGTCCACGATCCCGCGTAGCGCTTCGATCTTGGGGCGTACGCGGGCCTCAACAGCCAGCGAGTCCCGCTCGTCGCCCATCGGCACGCCACGGAACGCGTTGCTCCACGAAGGGCCGGGGCCGCCGGTGGCGTCGATCCGCTGCAGCGCGCTGACGAACCCGGCCAGTTCCTTGGCCGCCTCGACGGGATCGGCGAGGTCTTCCGTCGTCTCGCCCGGCAGCCACCGGTAGACCGACCAGGGGAACGGGTAGCCCTCGCCGGGCTCGCCTTTCGCGAGCGGCTCGGAGATCGGCAGTGGCAGGTGCGGGGCGAGTCGCGGCAGCCATTCGTGCTCGCGCTCCACCTGCCCGACCCACCGGCGATAGCGGGGCAATCGTACGGACATGTCCGTGCCGAGCCGGAACGTCGCGTTGTCCAACCCGGACCGCGGCACGGGGGAGACGGGCAGATCGGCCCACCGGGGGAGCTGCGCCGCCAGCAGGCGGCGCACGAGGGCCTCGTCGATCTGCGGGTCTTCGGGGTCAGGCGTCGACACGGACGGTTCCTTCAGGGTGAGAGACGGGGGAGGGGCGCAGGACCGGGGCGAGCAACGCCAGCAGCACGGCCACGCCGGTGATCATCGCGAACGCGGCGGGGTAGCCGAGTCCGCCCGCGACCCAGCCCGTCACGGCCGGGGCGACCAGGCCCGACAGGTATGTGATCGTAGCCACCCCGGCCACGCCCTCGCTCGGATTTTTGCCCGCGTTGCCCGCCGCCGCGATCACGAGCGGCATGATCACCGCCACCCCCAGCCCGATCAGGGCGAACCCGGTGATCCCGAGTGCCGGTGTGCGGGCCGCGACCACGAGGGCGCCGCCCACGGCCGCCACGGCACCGCCCGTCCTGACGGCCGTCACCGGGCCGAGCCGGTGGATGACGTGGTCGCCCAGCAGTCGCGCGCCCGCCATGCAGAGCATGAAGACGGTGTACCCGGTGGCAGCGGGCCCGGGATCGGCGTCGGTGACCGAGATGAGGTAGACGGCGGTCCAGTTGGAGCTGGCGCCTTCCACGAAGGTCGCGCAGAACCCCACCAGCCCGATGGCCAGGATCCCGCGTGTGGGGAGCGCGAAACGCCGCGGCGCGGGTGCGTCGGCCAGGCGGGCGGAACCTGTCAACCCGCTGTCGGGGAGCAGGCCGCGGCCGGCCGGCCCGCCGAGGACGAGTAACGCGAGTGACATGGCCGCGAGGTGGATCCTGGCGTCGATGCCCGCGTGGGCGGCCAGGGCGCCGATGCCGCCGCCGGCCAGGCTGCCGACGGCCCACATGCCGTGCAGCCCCGACATGATCGAGCGGCCCAGGCGCCGTTCGAGCAAGACGGCGTACGCGTTCATCGCGACGTCGCACATGCCTGCCGCCGCCCCGAACAGCAGGTAAGCCCCGAACAGCCAGATGGGCGACGGCGAGAGAGCGGGCAACGTCAGGCTCGCGCACCACAGCGCGAGGAGGGCGCGCGTGGCGGCGCGGTTGCCGAAGCGGTAGGCGAGGCGGCCGGCCATCGGCATGCCCACGAAGGCGCCGATCGCCGGGCACAGCAGTGCGAGACCGAGGGTGCCGGGGCTGAGCTGCAGGTGCTCCTGGATCCAGGGGATGCGGGTGGACAGGCTGCCGGCGACGGCGCCGTGCGCGGCGAAGACGACCACGATGGCGCGGTGAGGGCTCATGTTCCGCAAATTATCAGGCAGGCTTCCTGATGGAAATAGGTTTTAGGCAGGGTCCCTGATTATTATGAGGACCGTGAAGACCGCCACCCCCGCCCTGGCTCGTGCGATCAACGACCGGCTGGCCCTCGACCTGCTCCTGGAGCACGGGCCGCTGACCGCCCCCCAGCTCCGCACGCTGACCGGGCTGTCCAGGCCCACCGTGTCCGACCTGATCGAGCGCCTCATGGAGGCCGGGCTCATCGAGGTCACGGGGGAGTACGGCGAGGACCGGCGAGGGCCGAACGCGCGCCTGTACGGCCTGGTGGCGGATCGGGCTCACGTGGCGGGAGTGGACCTCCGGCGCGATGCCGTGAACGTCACGGTCGCCGACATCACCGGGCGGGTGGTCTGCGAGGCCGCGGCGACGCTCGGCGGCGCGGCGCGGACCGACCTGGCGGGCCTCATCGTGAGCGTGGTCAGGGACGCCGCGGGCGAGCGCGCGCTCGACACGGTCGTGGTCGGCGCTCCGGGGCTGGTCAACCCGCGTGACGGGGAGCTGGTGTCGTCCAACGACGTGCCCGGCTGGCGGCGCGGCATGATGGCGTCCGTACGCGAGCGACTGGGCGCGCCGGTGATCCTGGAGAACGAGGTCAACCTCGCCGCCATCGCCGAGTCGCGCACCGGGGCCGCGGCGGGGAGCGAGGACTTCGTGCTGCTCTGGCTGGACGACGGCGTGGGGGCGGCGGTCGTGCTCGGAGGCCGGCTCCGCCGGGGGGCGTCGGGCGGCGCGGGGGAAATCGGGTTCCTGGAAGTGGGCGGTGTGGCCTTCTGCGAGCAGGTGGACCCCGAGGTCAGAGCGCGCCTCGACCGCGACGAGCTGGCCCGGCGGATCGCCAGGGGCGCCTTCGCCTTCGCCACCCTCCTCGACCCCGGCCTCGTCGTCCTCGGCGGGACGACGGGCCACGCGGGCGGGGCCGAGCTGGCCGAGCGGGTGGCCGGCCACCTGCGTGCCCTGGGCCCGGCGCCCACGGAGGTCCGCGCCAGCACGGTCACGGGCAACGCGATACTCCAGGGCGCCGTGCTGACCGCCCTGGACCTGGCCCGCGACCACATCTTCGGCTGACGGCGAAGCGGCGCCGACGCCCGGCGCGTCCGGCGGCGTGACCGTGCAGGCGGGATCGACGGTGTGCGCGGCGGCCGTGGTGAGCCCCGACAGGATGGCGTCGGTCGGCGTGATCGGCGGGCCGGCGTCGTAGCCCGCCGGGATCGACACGAACGCCCGTCTCGGACGCGCTCGCCGGCACGCCTCCTTCCCGCATTTCGGTCAACCATTACATGAAGTGACAAGAGTCAGGTCACGGAGACGGCGGGCACCGGCTCCCGGAGCGGCAGCCGTACCTCGAACCAGGTCTCGCCCGGAACCGAGCGCACCTTGATCTCCCCGCCGTGCCGTCCGGCCACGATCCGGTACGAGATGTCCAGGCCGAGACCGGTGCCCTGACCCACGCTCTTCGTCGTGAAGAACGGCTCGAAGATCCGGTCCTTGAGCGCCTCGGGGACGCCGGGCCCGGTGTCGCCGATCTCGATGATCGCCTCGTCCTCGTCGTGCGCCGTGCGGATCGTGAGCGCGCCCTGGTCGCCCATCGCGTCGAGCGCGTTGTGGATGAGGTTCGTCCAGACCTGGTTGAGCTCGCCCGCGTAGCAGGGGATGGGCGGCAGCGTGCGGTCGTAGTCGGTGACCACGCTGATGCCCGGGGGGATCTTCCCGCGGAAGATCGCGACCGTGCTGTCGAGCAGGTCGTGCACGTCGGCCTGCTGGAACGGCGCCCGGTCCATCTGGGAGTACTGCTTGGCCGAGCTGATCAGCGACGTGATGCGCTCGGTGGCCTCGGTCACCTCGTTGAGCATCTGGGAGATCTCGATCGCCTTGGCCAGCCACTGCACCGCGGAGGGCACGCGCTCCTCGCCCACCTTGCCGCGGATCTTCTCCAGCGCCTCGGGCGTGAACCCGGCGTTGACCAGCGCGGGGGCCAGGTCCCACGGGTCCTCGATGCCCAGCTCCTCCATCGCGTCGCTCAGCTCGTCCTCGGCGTCGGAGATCTCCAGCGGGGAGAGCTCGGGCCGCTTGCCCAGGTTGGCCGTGCAGGACTCCTGCCACTCGATCAGCGTGCGCAGCTTCTCCGGCGGGATGCCCTCCTCGGCGAGCTGGGCGAGCTGCAGCCGCGAGGTCCTGAGCAGCGAGCGCAGCTCGCTCGCGGCGCGCACCGCAGCCGCGGCCGGGTTGTTCAGCTCGTGCGTGAGCCCGGCCGTGATCGTGCCGAGCGCGGTCAGCCGCTGCCGCCGGTCGATGATCTCCCGCTGCATCCGCCCGCCCGACAGCATGCCGTCGAGCAGGTGCATCGCCATGGGGAACCACTCGGCCACGATGTAGGCGAACTTCCTGGCCGGCAGCAGGAACATCCGCGTCGGCGCGGTCGTGCGCAGCGTGTGCTGGTACGTCTGCGGCGCCCGGTCACCGAGGTAGGCGCTGGTGGCGCCCCCGTAGACACCGGGTTGCGACGTACGGGGCATCGCCACGGTCCCGGCGCTGACCGTCTCACTGATCATCTGCATCTCGCCCTCGAGCAGCACCGCGAAGCAGTCGGCCGGCTCGCCCTGCTGGAGGATCACCTCGTCCGCGCCGAACGTCCGCACCTGCCCGCTGTTGGCGAGCTTGGTGAGCTGCTCGTCGTTCAGCCGCTCGAAGAGGAACAGTTTGCGCAGTTCATCGATGTCGATGTTCATTGGTCGCTCACCGCTCCTCATTCGCTCCGCGGAGTGCCTCGTTCATCGGCCCTCCACTCCGCTCACTGCGTCGGGTTCGCTCCGTGTTGGTCATTGCTTCTCCAAGTACCGATGCACGAGCGCGACGGCCATCGCGCCTTCGCCGACGGCGGAGGCCACTCTCTTGATCGAGTCGGCGCGTACGTCACCCGCGGCCAGCACCCCGGGCACGTTCGTCTCCAGGAAGTACGGCTCGCGCCGCAGCGGCCAGTTACGCGGCCGCTTCCCGCCCTGTACCAGGTCGGGCCCGGTCAGCACGAACCCCTTCTCGTCGCGCTCGACCGTCTCGCCCAGCCACGACGTGTACGGCTCGGCGCCGATGAACACGAACAACCACTGGGCGTCGACCGTGCGGGTCTCGCCCTTGGTCGAGAGCGTCAGGCGCTCCAGGTGGCCGTCGCCGTCGCCGCTGGCGACCTCCGTCTGGAGGTGCACCTCGATGTTGGGGATCGCGGCGATCTGCTCGATGAGGTAGTGCGACATGGACTTCTCCAAACCGTCACCCCTCACCAACAAGTTGACCTTGCTCGCGAATCCCGCCAGGTAGACGGCCGCCTGCCCGGCCGAGTTGGCCGCGCCCACGATGTACACGTCGGTGTCCTGGCAGGACGGCGCCTCGGTCAGGGCGGCGCCGTAGAAGACGCCCCGGCCGGTGAAGTCGTCGAGCCCCGGCGCGTCCAGCCGGCGGTAGGTGACGCCGGTCGCCAGGATGACCGCGTGCGCGGCGATCTCCCCGCCGTCCTGGAACCCGATCACCCGCGCCTGCCCGCGCGGCTCCAGCGAGACCACCTTGCGCGCGGTCAGCAGCTCCGCCCCGAACTTCAGCGCCTGCCTGCGCGCCCGGTCCGCGAGCTGCTGCCCGGAGACGCCGTCGGGGAAGCCCAGGTAGTTCTCGATCCTGGAGCTCTGTCCTGCCTGGCCGCCCGAGGAGTAGGCCTCGACCAGCACGGTCTTCAGCCCCTCCGAAGCGCCGTAGACGGCCGCGCCGAGCCCGGCGGGCCCGCCGCCCACCACGATCAGGTCGTAGAAGTCGGTGGCCGGCGTGGTCGACAGGCCCACCGCCGCCGCCAGCGTGGCCTGGTCGGGCGACTCCAGCGTGGCGCCGTCGGCGGTCACCACGAGCGGCAGGTGGCAGCCCTCGCCGGCCGCCTTCACCAGTTGCGCGCCCTCCGGGTCCTCCGACAACATCCACCGGTACGGCACGTGGTTGCGGGCCAGGAAATCACGCACCTTGTACGACTGGGCCGACCACCGGTCGCCCACCACCCGCAGCTCGGACCGCTCGACCCGGTCCGTGCGCATCCAGGCGTCGAGCTGCCCGTCGATCACGGGGTAGAACTTCTCCTCCGGCGGGTCCCACGGCTTGAGCAGGTAATGGTCCAGGTCGACCACGTTGATCGCCTGAATCGCGGCGTCGGTGTCGGCGTAGGCGGTCAGCAACACCCTGCGCGCGTACGGATACATGTCCATGGCGGCCTCAAGGAACTCCACGCCGTTCATCTGCGGCATGCGGTAGTCGGCCAGGATGGCCGCCACCTCGTCACCCCGCAGCCGCATCTCCCGGACCGCCTCGATGCCGTCCCGGGCCGCCTCGGCGCGGACAATCCGGTATTCCTGGCCATAGCGACGTCTCAGGTCGCGGGCCACCGCCCGCGAGACGCCCGGATCGTCATCAACTGTAACGATGACCGGCTTGTCCATGTCTTCTCCCCACTCGTCCTACAGGAAGCATGTCATGCGCGGGGGAGTCAGTAAGCGCTCGCTCATATCATGGTCGGATGGGTACACGCGATCGCATCGTCGACGCCGCTGAGCAGGCAATTCGGGAGTTCGGCATCGCGGGTGCCACCACCAAGCGTATCGCCCAGCAGGCCGGCTGCTCCGAGGCGTTGCTCTACAAGCACTTCGCCGGTAAAGAGGCGCTTTTCCTCGCGGTCCTGCTGGAGCGGCTGCCCGCGCTCGGCCCCGCGCTGACGCGGCTGCGGGCGAGCACCGGGCAGGGCGACCTGACGGGCAACCTCACCGAGTTCGCGCTGACGGCGCTGGAGTTCTACGCCAAGGCCGTGGGCATCGCCTCCGGCGTGCTGGCCGACCCGACGCTCATGGCGGGGTTCAGGGGCATGCTGGCCGCGAACGACATGGGCCCGCACCTGCCGATCCTGGCGCTGGCCGAGATCCTCCGGGCCGAGCAGCGCGGCGGCCGGCTCGATGCGGGGATCGACGCCGGCGCCGCCGCGTCGATGCTCATGGGCGCCTGCTTCCACCGGGCGAACCTGTCCTACTTCGTCGAGCTCCCGGAGGCGGACGAGGCCTGGGCCGCCGCGATCGTGCGCACGCTGGTGCGTAACTGACGGCTGCTGCAGAAGCGCACTTTGCACGACGCGCTGCGCGAGCCGGCCCGCAAGGGCGCCGGGAAGAAGGCGAAGCCCACGGCCGGGATCATCGACTCGCAGAGCCTCAAGGCGTCCTGGCACGTGTCGCGCCCGCTCGCCCCTTCGCCCGCGCTTGGCTCGCGCCCCCGCTCAGCTCTCTTCCCTGCCCCCGCTCCCGCCTTCATATGACGTCATCGCCATCACCACCCGCCGCGCCGCCGCCAGGATGTCCGCCGGGGCCGTCTCCCGCCCGAAGGTCGCCATGATGACCGAGCCGACCGCATTGAACAGAGTACGGACGTAGAGCGCCTCCTCCGGCGGCGTGTCCTTGTCCACGAAGTGCGCGATGACCTCCTCGAAGGCCACCGGGACGCTGTTCTCGCCGCCGCGGAAGCGCCGCTGTGAGGCGGCCTGGCTGCCCAGCGCCAGGCGCTGGGCGTGGATGTGTTCCTCCGTCGTCGCGTCCAGCCAGCGCAACGCCGCCGTGCGGAGGAGGTCCGGCGTGCGCGGCTGGGCTTTCAGCCACGTCACGAACTCCTCCACCTCCTCGCGGCGGGACTGCATCAGGCTCGCGACGATCTCGTCCTTGCTCTTGAAGTGGTAGTAGAGCGAGGACTGGTTAATGCCAAGATCAGCCGCGATATCGCGGGTGCTGGTGGCATCGAAACCACGCTCCGTGAACAGCCGCATCGCGACCCTGCGGATCTCGTCGCGGGTCTGCGCGCCGCTGCGGCGGGCTCGGCCCGAGGTCGTAGACATACGGACATCCTAGCTTGACTATCAATCGATCGATTGGTTAGCTTCGAGAGTAGAAGCCAATCGGTCGATTGATTGGCTGTAGCCAGGAGGGCTCCACCATGATTTCCCCGAACATCGCCATCGTCGGCGCCGGCCCCGGCGGCCTCATCGCCGCTCGCATGCTGCAGCGGCACGGCATCGACGTCACGGTCTACGACGCCGATGCCACCGCCGACGCCCGCGACGCCGGCGGCTCGCTCGACCTGCACGCCGACACCGGGCAGATCGCCCTCACCGACGCCGGGCTGCTCGACGCGTTCATGGCCGTGGCCCGCGTGGAGGACCAGAGCAAGCGCAATATGGACCGGCACGGCGCTGTCACCGGCACCTTTGAGCCGGAGGAAGGCGACACGGCCGCGCCCGAGATCGACCGCGGGCAGCTGCGCGCGCTCATCGCCGCGCACGTGGATCCCGCCTCGGTTCGCTGGGGCCACAAGCTTGTGGCCGCCGCTCCGGCCGGGGACGGCCGGCATCGGCTCGAGTTCGCGAACGGCGCCACCGTCGAGGCGGACCTCGTCATCGGCGCCGACGGCGTCTGGTCCAAGGTGCGGCCGCTGGTCAGCGACGGCGGGCCCGAATACTCAGGCGTCTCGTTCCTGGATGTCCGCTACGACGATGCCGCCCGGCGGCACCCGGCCGTAGCCCAACTGGTCGACCGCGGGCATCTCTTCGTCCGCGGCGACGACGGCAACGCGATCATCGCCCAGCGCAACAGCAATGGCGTCATCCGCGGTTACGTCGCGATGCGCACCGACCACGACTGGGCAGCCCAGGCGGGTGTGCGCATGGACGACCGCGCCGCCGTGCACGCCTATCTGCTGAAGCAGTTCGACGGCTGGGTGCCCGAGCTGCTGCCGTTCCTCACCGAGAGCGAGGAGTACATCGACCGCGCCATCTGGTTCATGCCCGCCCCGCCGGCCTGGGAGCGCACACGAGGTGTCACCCTCCTCGGCGACGCAGCCCACGCCATGGGCCCGTTCGGCGGCCACGGCGTCAACCTGGCCCTGCTGGACGCCGTCGAGCTGGCGCACGCCATCGCCGAGGAGCCCACTCTCGACGACGCCCTGCGGCGGTACGAGCCCGTCATGCAGGCCCGCGCCGGCGGCCTCGCCGCCTCCTCGAACCGCGCCACCCGTGCCTTCTTCGGCATCGGTACGGACGACATCGAGCACCTCGCCCCCGACCACGCCGAGGAGCACCGCCGCTACATCGAGGGTGCCGCCGACTACCGCCGCATCCGCGCCGCGACCGGCACCTGGCAGATTGCCTTCGAGGTCCCCGGCGGCACCCGCCCCGCTGAGCTGTCGCTGCAGGCAACCCACGACGGTCTCGCAGGCGCGCTGGACGGCACGCCACTCGACAGCGCGTACTTCGACACAGAGGGCAAACTCCGTATCCGAGTCGCAGTCGAGGAACCGATCCCCGGCACCATGCCGTGCGAGGCAACCATCGACGGCGACAACATCACCGGCACCGCCGAACACCCCATGGGGACGCTGCCGTTCAGCGGAGCGCGGAAGCAGACGGCCTGAGAACCCTTCGCGAATCCGGGAAGTGAGGGTGCGAGCTGGACTGGTGTGCGGGTTGCCGCTCGGGAGGGTTCTTCATGGGCGCCGCCGCCGTAGACGCCCGTGGCGTGTACGTGGCCACCGACATCGAACGTCCCACGAAACGGGCGCTATGGACATCGCCGACGAGATCATCCTCCTTGTGGACGATACCAAGTTCTCGATGTCCGCCCCTGTCCTGCTGTGCTCCTTCGACAGCGTGAACGCCCTCGTGACGAACGTGGCTCCGCCCGAGAACGTCGTCGAGGCGCTGAACAAGGCCCGGGCTGGCCTGCACATCTCGGACGACTGTTGAAAGTGCATTCTTGAAGCGCTTGGCGATCGTGTATGCGTCACACGTTCGCTGTCGCGTCCGGAATCTGACAGACGAAAGGCCTCCGACCTGCTGGTTCAGGTCGAAGGTTCTTCGTAGTGGCGGTGGTGGTGGGATTTGAACCCGTCCGCCCACCCCTTTGGGCCTGTGATGATAAGGCGTCGCTCAACGCTTTCTCAACACCGCCTCAACACGGCACGCCGCACATTGAGCGCATGCGAACCTTACTGGCAGCCGCGGGCGCCGCGTCGATCGCCCTCACCCTCGTCCCCGCGCCGGCCGCCCAGGCCAAGCAGGCCTCGGCCTACCGCATCGTCAACTCCCGCACCGGCCAGTGCCTGGCCGTCCCCAATGGCACGAAGAAGTTCGGGGCCCGCATCATCCAGTGGCCCTGCAACGGCAGCAACAGTCAGAAGTGGTACTTCAACCCTTACGACGACTTTAACGGCGGGCAGTACATCAACGCCGCCTCCAACATGTGCCTCGCCATCAACAAGCCAGGAAAGGGCGCGCCGATCCGCCAACTGCCGTGCACCGGCACCACCCGGGACATCTGGATGGTCTGGGGGGCGTCCAACCTGCAGAACGCCGGCTACAAGGGCTGCCTGGCGGTCCCGAACGGTACGCGCGCCCGCGGCGCCAAGATGATCGCCTGGCCCTGCCTGAACAGCGCCTCCCAGGAGTGGGAGACACACGGCGTCAGCTGAGGCCCATGGAGCTCAGAGGCGGCCCCGCATCTCCTCGGCGACGGCATTTACGTCCTCCCTCCGTCGCGTGCCTTACTTGCCACACACGAATGACTACCAAGAGTCACGCTCGATAACTGCGGACCCTTGAGAGAAACGGCCGCAGCTTCTCCCAGAGAATCGTCATTGACAGGTCTTTTGATAGGCCAGTTCTGGGATGTGTTGTTGCCACTCGGCAGGGGACAGGCCGCCATCCCGGCGACAGATCACGGCGGTGGCGGTGCCGGGATCGACGATGATCTCACGCAATGCCCCGTCGGTGGATGAGACGAGGAGAGCGGTCCGGTTGAATGCCACGGCCGGTACGGACGGGGTGTTGAAGCTGATCGGTGCGGCCATCCGCTGATACCCGCGCCAGTCCCATAGCTGGATGCCAAGATCGCCTTCGCGGGCGACGGTGGCGAGTAGCCCGCCATGCGGGTAAGGGACAAGAGCCATGATCGATGCCGTGTGCGCGCTCTGCGGCGGGGCCAGGGGCCTGCGCAACCTTCTGTCCCAGAACGTCAAACGCCCGTTGTCGTCGCCGATCGCGGCCATGTTCTCGATGAAGAGAATCTCTCCCTCGGCGCGGGCGTCGGATGGGTGCTGGCGTATCGCTCCGATGGCCGTATCGACCAGGATTCGCCCCTTGCTGGATCCGTCCACGAGCATCCGGCGCCCGTCCGGCTCGAAGATCAGAACCCCTGATCCCGCATCGGAGACGGTGCGGATCCATCTTCTGGCTCTCACGTCCCACAACTCCAGGTCGTTGACTTCCAGGCCGTCGAGCCCCTCTTCGTTATCCGGGTTCGCGAAGAGGGGGGCCACCGCGACGGTTCTGCCGTCGGGGGAGAAGACCATGGACAAGACTCCGACGGCTCCTGGTCTCCGGACGCGCAATACGCCGATGTTGCGGCCGTTCGTGGCGTCCCACAAGGTCACCACGGGGGACGCGGGGTGGGCGAGCGCAAGCGTGCGCCCATCGGGGCTGAACACCGGGGAGTAGGCCGTCTCCGCAGGGTCGTTTTCCGGGAGATCGTCGATGGGTAGCGGGCCGCTCACGGGTTTCCGCGCGGCGACATCCCAAATGCGCACCTCCGTCCTGCCTTTTCGGCGATTGGCCGTCACCAGGAGGCGGCCGTCAGGGCTGAACAACCGCTTGTCGCTTCCCGGAGCGAGCACCTCGGGGCGGGTGTAGGGGGAGATGTCCAGGACGTTCACTGTGCCGAACCGGCCGATCACCCGGAGGAACCGGCCATCCGGCGAGATACGGGGATGGGCTCCCACAGCGCCGGAGAGAACCGAGGAGCTCAGCAGCAGTGTGCCGTCGTCCACCCGCCACAGGACCACCCATCCTCCATCCCGCGTCCCGGCCAGGAATCGGCCGTCGGGGCTGAACTCCACACGTTCCGCAGGTGGAAGCAGCGGGCTCAGGACCTCCTTGCCCGAGGAGATGTCCCACAGCCGGACACCGTCGCCGGTCGAGACGGCCAGGTGCTTCCCGTCTGGGCTGAACACGCCTTCCGTGGTGGTTTCCGGTAGACGGGGGGCCCGGAGCGGCTTTCGCTTCTTGATGTCCCAGAGCTCCACCTTCCGCCCCGAGTTCGCTGTGCTGTCGGGGCGCGATGGGGTGCTCGTCGATTTCTTGGCCTGCGCCTGGATGACCAGGGCCAGCCGGCCGTCCGGGCTGATGGCACTGACCGGCTCGTCGAGCGCTCGTGTCCGGTCCGCGATGCTCAAGGCTTCGTTCATCCCATCGCGGACCCCGATGAGAAAGCGCCCGTCCGGGCTGAACTTCGTAGGGTCGAGGCGGGGGAAGGCCACGCCGAGGTCCGTCAGGCCTCCGGCGCCGACGGTCCACAGCTGTGCGTTGGTCCCGTCGTCCACCGCCAGCGTACGGCCGTCAGGACTCCACACCACTTCCGAGACAGGTTGCCCCGTCCATTTGGCGCTCGCGACCTCCTTCTTCGTGGCCAGGTCGAGCACGTGCAGTGCGCCCGGCTGGACCGCCGGACCAGGTGTGTAGACGGCCAGTTTGGTGCCATCCACGCTGAGCCCATGCCCCAAGTCCGTCGCGCTGTACGGGGCGGTGACGACGTCCACCAAGGGCAGCGCCATCGAGTCGATCAGCTCGCTCTTGGCCTCGGGGACCGGGGCGATCCGCCAGGCCGCTGCGCTCAGTCGGCGGGCCAGCTTCGGGTCGCTCATCCGCAGGGTGTCCGCGCGCCTGGCGGCCAGCCGGGCCGTCGCCTCCTCCAGCCGATCGTCGGCCAGGCCCGCCTGCCGGATGGCGACTCCCGCCGCGACCATGGAGGCGACCAGCAAGACCACCAGAACGGCCGAGACGGCGACCCGCCTCTGGGATGTGCGCCGGGCCAGTGCCGCGCTCGCGTCAACGAAGTTCCGTTCCAGGGGTGTGAGGTCGTCGCGGTCACGCGGCTCGATGAACAGCTTGTCGACGACGGCCAGGCGGGTGCCCCGGTAGAGGAGCCCGGCGTCCCGGCCATGCGCCTCCCAGGCTTCGGCCGCGTTGGTCAACTGCCGATGTGTGCGCAGGCGATCGCGTCCTTCGTCCACCCATCCACGCAGTCGCGGCCACGACTCGATCAAGGCCTCGTGCGCGATCTCCACGGTGTCCTGGTGCAGCGTGAGCAGCCTGGCCCTGGCCAGGTGCTCGATGACCAGCGCGGTGTCCGCCTCCCCGTACGGGTCCAGCTCAGCCCGGTCAGCGGGACGGCGGGTGTCCTGGGCCTGCTCGCCTGGTTGGATCAGCCTGAGCAGGATCCGCCGGGCGATCCTCGCCTGTTCCTGCGACAGGCCGGCGTACAGCTCCTCCGCGGTATGGCTGATCGCCCCGTGGACCCTGCCCACGCTCTCGTAGGCGTCCAAGGTCAGCATCTTGCCCGTACGGCGGCGCCAGACCTCCCGCAGCGCGTGCGACATCAGCGGAAGCGCCCCGGGCTCGTCGGCGACGTCGGCGACGATCTCGGCAGTCAGCGCTCGCTCCACGGTCAAACCCTCGGCCATGGCCGGCTGCACTATCGCTTCCCTGAGCTCGTCCGGTTGCATCGGCCCCACCAGCAGGTTGGCCTCACGCAGGGCCGCGGTGAGCTCGCGGTGCTCGGCGCATCGCCCGTAGAAGTCGGCGCGCACCGCTATCACCACTCTCATCCGGCTCTGCGGTTGCCGCGCGCTGAGCAGCAGGTCGATGAACTGCCCACGCTCGCGCTGGTCCTGGCAGAGCGTGAACACCTCCTCGAACTGGTCGACCACGATCAGCGTGTCGGAGTCGCCCTCGCCAGGGAGGAGCCGGTCGGCGTGCCGCATCGGGTGCTCGCCTGGTGTGAGTATCCGGCTCTGCCCGAGGGGTTCGCCCGTGGGCGTCGTCTCCCCGCGTGCGGCGGGCACGAGCCCGGCGCGCAACAGGGACGACTTGCCGCTGCCCGAAGAGCCGAACACCGCGGCGAAACGATGCCGGCCAAGCAGCTCGTGCAATTCGGCGACGAGCCGATCCCGTCCGAAGAAACGACCGGAATCGTGCGTGTCGTAGGAGGCCAGGCCCAGGTACGGCCCGGCGGCACCGTCATCGTCCGCCCTCTCGCGGGCCAATTCATGAGCGACCCGCTGCCAGCGGCGCTCCCATTCGGAGACGTCTGCGCCGCATGCTTCCACGAAGGCGAGGACGACGGGCAGCGAAGCCAGCCGCTCACCCGCCGCCGCCTGCGACAGCGTGGTGACCGAATAACCCGCCCGCTTGGCCATGGCCCGATAGGTCAGGCCGCCCGCCTCCTGGCGCAGCTTGCGTAACTCGGAGGCAAAGCGTTGCACCGGTCCCGCTGTCGGGTCCACCGGACTTTCACGACGGCCCACCACCGTTATGGAACTCCTTTCATTGGACGACGAAGACGGTTCAGATGCGCTCGCTGATCACATCACCTGTTGACCCCCGGCTCGCCGATCGCGTGCGTCGCAGACCCGAATGCCCGCGCGCGTGAGCGACACGCACATGCCCAGTGGCAAGAGCCCGCCGGAAGGTCGGTCGGTGTCAGGAGCCGCTGCCACCGGTTGGGGAGGCGCGGAGCGGATTCATGCGCCGGGAAATGCATTGTTTGCCTGTCTGATGAGGGGTGCCGAACAATCTTGCCGCCACGATCCTGGTGCCACAGGCCTCGGCGGACAAGCGGTCACGGCACCGCTTGCCGCTGGGACCGCCGGGAGCCGGCACACGGACGTGTGACCTGTCCCGGTCTGCCCACGGATCGGGATCAGTGACTGCTGATGATCGCGACCAGTCTCGTGATCTCGTTCTCCGTTGATCGACCACCTCTGAAAGGACATCCATGCGCACGAGCTCCAGGAGCGCCCCAGTAGTCGTGACCGCCCTGACCCTGCCGGCCACCGCGGATGGTCCGCGGGTTCGATCAAGGGGCGAGGACTGAGCGCCGATTTCTGCAGAGGATCTGAGTACCGCTCCCCGTACCGAGCGGGGAGCCTTTGCACTTCACGAGAGGTGATCTGTGAAAGGGTGCCCCGCTAGCTAGCGAGCTTCGGCGACTGCAAGACCTTGTTCGCCAGGGCGGGTTGGGCCCCTCGGCCGGGAGCGTGGGCGCTCAACGAGCTCTCAACAATTACTCAACATGTCAGGTCCTACGGTTCACGCAGCCGTCTGCAGAAAGGGAGGAGAACGTGTTCCGTAAGGAGACGATGATGCACAACGCCGTGAGTCGCAGCATCTCCACACTGGGCCTCGCAACCCTCGTCGCTTTGGCTTCCGCCACGGCGACCGCCACGCCGGCGGCGGCTGCGACCGCTGTTCAACAGGCTCCGGTCCCGTCGTGCGTAGTTGCAGTGGAGTGGCGCCCCAGCATCACTGGCAAGGCGGTCACCGTCTACAGCAACTGCTCGTATCAGGTCCACTTCAAGGTGATCAACGCTTGGGGACCTGACAGCCCGTGCCTGATCGTCAATAGGGGCGGCGGCCAGAAGACCTGGCGCTGGGCACGAGGCCACCAAAGCTTCGACGGACTCAGGAGATGCTGATGAACGTTTCCTCCAATTCCCGAGTGCTTGCCGGCCTTGCCGGAACAGCGCTGGCGCTTACGCTGCTGAGCAACCCAGCCACAGCGGTGGCCGCCACATCAACGGCTGTAGTCGAGTCGAGGGCGCAGGCGCTCGTACCTGGATGCGCCAAGGTACGGAGGTGGAATCCCACCTGGCACTCCTCCGCCGTAACCGTGAGCAACCACTGCTCATACTGGGTGCGCGTCAAGGTAATCGTCGCCTTTGGGCCCGACAGCCCATGCGCGAACGTTGCCCCAGGAAGGAGCTCCCACTGGGTCTGGGGCAAGGGACATCAGCGGTTCGACGGGGTGAAGAGCTGCTGATACCGCGGTACAGGTTTGCTTACGGGAGGGGCCGCTGTCCTACCAGTCGCCACAAAGGTTGCCCGGTTATGCAGCCGATGGGAGCGCGCCAACGATGATCTGAGGTCCCGCTCCGCAACTTTGGTAAGTCCCACGAGGGGTGCGAATAGGCCGTGTAGCCGATGTGGCCGGTGGAGGCACAGCCGAGTCCACGCGATCGACCCGGCCGCTACATCACCGTCATGACGCTGGAAACAGATCGGCACTCCAGTCCACGGTGATGTGCCAGACGCGGATTACGTCGTATGGGAGGGATGGCACGAGTCCGCTCATCGGTAGGGCGCTCGTATCGCTTTCATCGGATCCCGGTTCGGGTTCTGGTTTGAGGCGCGAGGCCGTCACGGATCCGCTCACAGTGTGCGTAGGCCCAAACCCGTCCAAGCCGCACCCACCGCGTCTGAAAGAGCGGCACCGCAACGGTTGCCACCCGATGTCGAATGGAGAGACGAGCTGTGGCGGAAATCGCGGACGAGGGCGACGGGAGCAGGCGGGCTCGGTTGCTCATGGAATCGGTGCATCTCGGGGAGTTGGACCGCGCGACCGACGCCCTGAGCACCGAGCGAGAGGCCATCGCCATCTACCGACGGCTGGCCGCAGTCTCTCCCGAGCTCTACCTGTCCGAGCTCGCCACCTGTCTGACCAGTCTCGGCGTGACCCTCTCCGAGCTCGACCGGCATGGCGAGGCGTTGAACGCCGAGCAGGAAGCAGTCTCTGTCTACCGGCGCCTGGCCGCGACCTCCCCCGACCGTTACCTGGCCGACCTCGCCGATGCCCTCATCAACCTTGGGACGACTCTGGCGGAGCTGGACCGGCCGGCCGACGCCCTGAGCGCCGAGCAGGAAGCGGTAGCCGTATACCGGCGCCTGGCCGCGGCCTTCCCCGACCGTTACCTGGCCGACCTCGCAGAGGTGCTCGTCGATCTCGGCGTGACCCTGGCCGAACGCGGCCTGCCGGCCGACGCGCTGTCCCTGGCGGAAGAGGCGGTAACCATTCACCGGGAGCTGGCCACGGCATCCCCTGAGCGGCACCGCGCCGGCCTTGCCCATTCCCTGGCCGGCCTCGACGTCGTCGTCTCGGTGCTCGGCCGCGACGAGGAAGCACGCCGATCACGGCCAGCGCCTCGGCCGACTGTCAGCGATGGCCCCTGAGCAGGTCCGGCACGCCCGCGACCTGCTCACTCGACCGGAGAACCCTGGCTCCTCCATCGCGCCTGCTCGGGGTCAGCCGCACCACTGTCTATAAGTACGTCCCCGAACTGGGGTTCGGCCTGGCTCCCCAACAACCCAAGAGAGGACGAAACAATGCGTACAGCGATCACACTTCTGGCCGGTGTCACACTGGCCGGTGGCCTGCTGGCGGTTCCCGCCCAGGCAGCCACCGGATCCAGCGGATCCGTCGTCGAGCTCAAGAACCTCGCCACCGGGATGTGCCTGGCGATCGGCCGCGGCGAAGCGCGCAAGGGCAAGTCCGCCATCCAGTGGCCATGCATCCACTCTCCAGCGCAGCGCTGGATGATGTCGTCCGACGGGTACCTGGCCAATGTCGCCACCGGGATGTGCCTGGCGATCGGCCGCGGCGAAGCGCGCAAAGGTAAGTCCGCCATCCAGTGGCCGTGCAACGGCGGGTGGGCGCAGCGCTGGAAGCCCAAGCGGCTGCTGCGGGTCAAGGGCATCCCGGAGGACGAACTCCGGGCGTATCACTTCATGAACGGCGCGACCCAGATGTGCCTGGCGATCGGTGGCGGCCAAGCCCGCAAGGGCAAGTCCGCCATCCAGTGGCCGTGCAAGAAGGGAGCGAGCGAGCAGGCCTGGGAGATCACCATCGTCGGCTAAGCGGTGCCGACGACGAGCGGGCCGATCATGGGCACCCCCGGATACATGCCGCCGGAGGTGTTCTCGGGGCGGGGCGCGAGCGAGGCGGCCGACCTGTGGGCGTGGGAGATGGTGGTGCTGTTCGCGGCCCGGGGCAAGGACGTGATCGAGGCGGGGGATCCGGTCTCCGTCATCGGGCGGGTGATGGAGTTCGAGCCGGACGTGTGCGGCCTGCCTGAGCCCCTGGATGCGCTGGTGGCCGCAGCGCTTGCCCGGGATCCACGGAGCGCCCGGCCGCCGGGGAGGTGCTGCTGCGGCTGCTGGGGCGCGGCGGCGAGGCGCCGCTCCGCCGCGGCGACGACCTGCTCGAACGCGGCCTTACGCAGGCGGGTGCCCTGACCGGACGGCCCGAGCCCGACCTGGGCGCGATCGCGGAGGAGCTCTACGGCGAGCTGACCGAGGCCGAGCGGGCGACCGTGCCCGAGGTGTCCCTGCGGATGATCGACGGCGACGAACTCCGGCCCGTCGGCAGGGACGAGCTGCCGGACTCGCAGGCCGTGGACGCGATGCTCACCGTGTTCGGCGCCGCGGGCCTGGTCACGCGGTCCGGTGCCGCGTACGAACTGGCCACACCCGGCCTCCTGCACGCCTGGCCCCGGCTGCGCGACCGGGTGGCGGGCAACCGCGAAGGGCTGCCCGTCCACCGGCGACTCGCCGAGGCGGCCGCGCTGTGGAATGAGCACGGCAGAAGACCGGCCGACCTACTGCACGGCTCGGCACTCGACCGGACGCTCCAGTGGGCCGCCACCGCGCACAAGGACCTCACGCTGGCGGCTCGCCCTGGCCGTCGGCGACACGGTCCACATCGTGGATCTGACCGGGTACAAGGTGTCGGTTCGGCTCAAGCTGGGGGGCGACCGCGAGCAGGGCGCCCAGGCGCCGGCGTTCAGCCCGGACGGGCGCACGCTGGCCGTGTCACGCTCCGGCGAGCACGGTCGCGTCGAAGTGTGGGACCTCGAACGCGGATCTCAACGAGCGGAGACCGGGACGGGCGCGAACGACCTCGCCTTCCGCCCCGACGGACGGCTGCTCGTGACCGTAAACCCGCTCCAGCTCATCGATCCGGCGAAGGCCGTCACCCAGCCTCCCGCGCCGGGCACCGGGCAGCTCGCCGGCGCCTTCGCCTTCAGCCTGGACGGCCGGCAGGTGGCCTTCTCCGGGCCCGGTCGGCTCACCCTGTGGGACGGCGATATCAGGAGCCGGATCGCCGAGTTCCCCACGGTGCCGGGCAGCGAGGCCACCAGGCTGGCCTGGTCGCCTGATGGGCGCACGATCGCGACGTCCGAGCAGGGCTCGCGCGTACGTCTCTGGGACGTGCCGAGCCGGCGACCGCTGGGCCTCGTCCTCGACGGCAAGCAGGCGGCGGACGGCGCCGACGGCGGGTGGGTGGCATTCTCTGCGGACGGCACCAAACTCCACATCGTCGCCTCCGACGGCACGATCCGTGTGCACGACGTGGACGAGCGGCACGTGGCCGCGACCCTGTGCGTGCGCGCCGGTCGTACGCCCACCGCCGGTGAATGGTCCCGCCACCTGCCCGGCATCGAACCGTTCACGATGTGCCCCCAGCTAGTAGGGCCTCGGGGAATACCGGAGCAACCAGTGAGGTGGTCGGAGTCGAGGGCATCCAGACGCTGTTCGGCCACGCTCGCGGGCGGGTCGATGAGGACACGGCTGTCACACTGCACCATCACATCGGCCCATGCGCGCCGCTCTGGCCTGGCTGGAACGCGGCGAACAGACCCCGCCACCGATGAAGGCCCCGGCCGACGTCAGCGAGCCATACACGTCCGTGTGCCGACTCCTGGCGGTTTCCAGCGGCAAGCGGCTGGGGCGGGCCTGCCCGCCCCAGCCCATCCGGCCCGTCAGATGAAGTCGCGGTGTTCCTCGACGCTGCAGTCCTGCATCTGGGTGTTCCTGATGTTGCGCAGGTTGTCCTTGCTCATCCAGCCGTACGTCCCGGTGCCCTTGACGCGGGCGTACACCCAGTACTTGCCGTACTTGTTCCGCGTCCAGCAGTGGAAGTACAGGACCTGGTTCGCGTGGAGCTTGGTGACGTTCCCGCACGCGGCGTACGGAGCGGTCTTGAGGTTGAACGAGCCCTTCATGACACCCGAGCCGTCGTCGACGTTGACCGGACGCGGTGCGCCGCACCCGGGCAGCGTGGCGGCCGACGCCGCGGCCGATCCGCTCAGCAGGGCCGCCCCCATTGCGCCCGCGACCGCCAGCGCCCCGAGTGTCTTGACCATGTGCCCCATGTCGTTCCCCCTTCGCCTGAACCGATCGATGCCATGGACGATAGGAACTCATGCGTTGAGCTTGTGTTGAGGATTTGTTGAGACCAGTTCAGTGGCACGCGAAGTGAATCGCCCTGGCCCAAAACTAGCCGAGGGCCCTTCGGGGTACTGTGGCGCTCACCGTGGTGCCTTCTCCTTGTACGCCATTGACGGTGAGGCCGCCGCCTATTCCTGCCAGCGCGACCCGTCTGCCGCTCAGATTGGCCTCATACGCCTCGGCCGACATACCGAGACCGTCATCGCTGACGGTCAAGCGCAGCCCGCGGGGAGCCACGGTGAGGGCAATGGAGACGGTACGGGCCTGTGCCTGCCGTTCCACCTCCTGCAGAACGTCACGGATCGTGCCATGGACGATCTCGGTGATGAGGGCGGGAAGCGGCCGTTTCGGCAGAGCCCATATCTCCACCCTGATCCCGGTCTGCAGCGACCATTCCGCCAGATGATCCTCCAGAGCGTGTGAGGTGGCCCTGCGACTGCTTGATTCAGAGCTATTGATCATCTGCTTCTTCCACTACTGGTCAATAAGTCGAGTACTCCTGATCAGGCCCGTCCGGCGGGTCGGCGGCAACCGCGGACCCGACCACACCAAGCCTCCCCGTGAGTGGCGTGTTGCTCTGCCCTTCATCTGTTCTCCGAGTTCGACAGGGAAAAGAGTGACCGATCGATCGGACTGTAATCTGAATCGGGGCTTGAGGGAAGGGGTATCGTAGAAACTGCTGACCGATCGGTCGGACAGCGTGACCCGAAAGACCGGTGCCTATCAGTGAGCGATCGAGTGGATCTTCGCCTGGTCAAGGGCGAGGAGCGGCGCCAGGCGATCCTGCGCTATGCCATGGACTTGGCGTCCGTACACGGCCTGGAAGGCGTCACGATCGGCCGGCTGGCCAACGATCTGCAGATGAGCAAGAGCGGCATCTTCAACCACTTCCCCACCAAGGAGGAGTTGCAGCTCGCCGTGATCGACACCGCCGATCACGTGTTCCTCGACACCGTCATCACGCCCGCGCTGCAGGCCGAGCCGGGCGCGCCCCAGGCCTGGAGGCTGTGGGAGGCGCGCCTGGAGTGCATGCGGCGCCGCGACGTACCGGGCGGCTGCTTCACCTCCATGGTCGCCTTCGAATTCCACGCCCGCCCCGGACCCGTCAGGGACGCCATCGCCCGCTCACACCTGGCCTGGCTCCAACTCCACGAGCACGTCATCGACCAGGCACGGGAACTGGGCCACTTCACCGCCGACACCGACGCCTGGCTCCTGGCCACCGAACTCGACGCCCTGGCCATGGCCGCGAACCTCAACGCCACTCTCCACAACCGCCACGACACCTTCTCGCAAGCCCGCGCCGTGGCCCTGACTCGCCTCCACCAGGCATCCACCCCCGCAGCTCCCCTCCTTGACGAACCGGAACGGTCTTCGTAGGGCAGCCGGTTGCGCGGGAAGACGAGCCTCGCCCGCCGCCGACGCTGACGACCCGGTCGGCCGACCCTCGGCCCGACGCCGGGCCTGCGTCGGACTGCACGGCTTCCATCAAGATCATCTATACGACGACCTCGCCTTCCCCGCTCGTCGCGCATGTGAAAGACAAGCTAAGAGCAAAGGCGGAAGGGCTCGATCTCGGGCAGATACGTCCGCCAGTCCTCGGCGGTGAGCCCGCGCCCGGCCCGCTCGCACACTGTCCCCGCCACGCGATGCTCATCGAGGTCGTGCGTGCGGAGCGTCCCGTCATCCGTAAGGCTGACGAGCTTCCTGCCGTCGGCGGAAAACTCCAGCCAGAGCCCGTTCGTGTCGCCGCCCAGCCCGTCGAATACCACACCCAGAGGGCGCCTGCTCGCGACGTCCCACAGCCTGATGCGCGCGCCGCCCTGGAAGCCGGCGATCATGCTCTTGTCGGGCGACCAGGTGAGCATCTGCGGGTCGCCGTCGGGGACGTACGGGAAGGAGCCGAGCCGGGTCTTGAGTTCCCCGTCCCAGAGAGAGATCCCGTCAGGCTGATTGAGCGCGATCCTACTGCCGTCCGCGGCCACAGCGAAGGTGCCTGAGACGGGGATCGGGGCGGCGGACGTGCCCTTCACCGGATCGACGATCTTGACGTCGGGAAATGACATGATCAGCCGACCGTTCGGCAGGAACTCCATCGGCCCTGGCCCCGAGATCGCGGTGACCCTGGACGATCCGCTTTCCAGATCCAGCAACTCCAGCGGGAGTTGACCGTTGTTCCCGGACGGGATGACGGCCAGCGTGCGCCCGTCCCGGCTGAAGGCAATCTGTTCCGACTGCGTCGCCCGCTTGGCGGTGAGCAGGAACGGGGCCGTGACCTCGCCCGAGCCTGTGTCGATGACCCGCACTGTGGTGCCGTCGACGATGGCCAGCCGCCTGCCGTCGGGGCTGAACGCCATCGCGGTCTCGGAGTCCTTCGTGCCGATCGACGGGACCAGCGGCCGACCCGATGCCGTGTCCAGCAGGTTCAGGGTCCCGGACCGCTTGACGGCCAAGACCCGTGCCCTGGGGCCTGGAAGCATGTCGTCCGGTGCGTGATCGGTGAGCGAGCGGTCGAAGAGATAGGCGACGTCAATCGTGTGGACGAGGCCGCGGTCGGTCATGACGCGCAGCGTCCGGCCCGCAGCGTCGAAACGGACCTCGCTGACGTAGTCCGACAGCTTGGCGCGCAACACGGCCTGCCCGCTAGCCCGCCGCCACACCGTCACCTCTCCCGTCCACCCCCAGGCGGCGACGTAACGGTCGTCGAAGCCATAGCCGAAGCTCTGCTCCAGCCTGCCTTCCTCGATCAGCCAGGTGGACCCCGTATCCAGGTGGAACGCGCGCATCTTGGACTGATCCGAGCCCGGCACCCGTTCGACGACGGCCAGCCCCCGCCCATCCTCACTGAACCTGGCCTTGAGCACGATCCCGGCACGCGGCAACCAGGACGCGCGCACGCGGACGCCGCGGCGCAGATCCCACAGCTCAGCCCGCTCGCCCGACCCCGTGGACGCGAACCCAAGGCGGCCGTCCGCGCTGATGGCGGTCAGTGCCACTCCTGACGGCGTGGTGCGCCGTCGGCGAGTGGCGACATCCCACAACTGCTCGCTGGTCGAACCGACAGGGACGCTCAGCAGGCGCCCAATCCCGTCGAACTCCAGCCTGCCGAGCTCGTCGGAAAACTCGGCTTTGGCGGCGAACCAGCCGCCGAGCGGACGGCCCGCGCCGACGTCCCACAGCCGCACGCCTTTGCGGCCCTGCACGGCCATGACGCGGCCGTCCGGACTCAGCGCGACCTTGTACAGGCTCCCGCCGAGCCCGGAGAACTCACGCAGGCGGCGCCAACTGGAGACGTCCCAGATCTGGGCCCTGCCACTCCCGACCGCCACGAGCGTGCGGCCATCCTGGCTGAGCGACCGTATCTCCGCGTCGGGGATCGAGGCGTCGCCCGAGATGTGTGCCGTGGACTGCGAGACGGAGTCGTAGAGCGCGCCGCGCGTTTCCGGCAGTTCCGGGCTCAGCCGCCAGGCCGCGACGCTGAGCAGCCGCGCCAGCTCGGGCTGGACCTCCCTCAGGTCGGCAGCGCGCAGGACCAACTCCCTGGAACGGGCGTCGTCACGCTGCCGATTGGACTCCCTGCGCAGATATTCGGCCGTGCCCAGCCCGCCGAGCGCGGCCACCAGCAGCACGGCCAGCGCGGCCGCGACCAGGTTGCGCCGCCTGGACTGCCTGCGCGCCTGCCGGGAGGCGGCGTCGAGGTATTCGCGTTCGCGCCTGGCCAGCGTGAGGTCCTTGCGCTCGGCCGCGGCCCAGTGGAGCGTCCGGTCCAGGGCCGAGCCGTGCATCAGATCGGCGGATCTCCTGCCGTGCGACTCCCACTCGGCGGCGGCGTTGGCGAGGCGGCGGTGCACGGGAAGTCCCTCGCGGTTGCCCGCCACCCAGTCGCGGAGCCTGGGCCAGGCGTGGAGAAGGCCGGGCCGGGCCAGTTCGTAGGCCGTGCCGGTGCTTGCGACCAGGCCGGCGGCGGCGAACACGGCCAGCATCGCGTCGACGGCCTCCGTCTCCGGCAGTTCGTCCCTGGCGACCGGCCTGAGCGTGTCGCCGTCGACCATCCGCAGGAAGACCTCGGGCGTGCTCGCGCGTTCCGCCTCGGTCAGCAGGCCGTAGAGCTCCTCGGCGATCGCGCCCAGGTCGGGCTCGGCCGGGCCGCGCAATGTTCCCGCCTGCGTGCTGCCCCAGGTGAGCAGGTCGTGGCTCTCGCTCTCGTCCTCACCGACGAGACGCAGCAGGACGTCCTTGGCAGCAGGCCGTGCACCGGGGTCCGCGGCGAGTGAGGCGGTCACGAGAGGGCCGAGCGGGTCGGGGAGCCCGGCGGTGTCAGGTTCGAAGGCGAGCACGCGGCCGACGACCGTCATCGGCTCGCCCGGCGCGATCACGTCGCCTCCCCGGGCCGCGAAGAGCACCACCATCGCCCAGGCCCACAGGTCGGCCGCCTCGGTGGCGCCGTACCCGGAGAACACCTCAGGCGGCATGTAGGCGGGCGTACCCATGAGCGGCCCGCTCGTCGTCGGCCCGACCTCCCTGGCCACCCCGAAGTCGATCACCCGCGGGCCGTCGGGGCCGAGGATGATGTTGTCAGGCTTGAGATCGCGGTGCACGATCCCTGCCCGGTGGATGGCGGTCAGCGCGGTCGCCACGCCGATGGCCAGGCGGCGCAGCCGGTCCCCTCGGTAGGCCCCGGACTCGGCCACGACCTGCCGCAGGTTGGGTCCCGGCACGAACTCGCTGACGATGTACGGAACGGGCACGTCCACCCGGGCCTCGATCACCCGCGCGGTGCAGAACGAGGCCACCCTCTCGGCCGCCGCGCCCTCCTTGGCCAGCCTGGCCCGAGCCTGCGCGCTGTCGAACCTGGGCACCTTGACCGCGACCCGCTCGCCGTTGTCGTCGTACGCCTCGTAGACCACGCCCTGACCGCCTTGGCCCAGGCGGCCGGCCAGCCAGTAACGCCCCAGGCGGTGCGGATCGGAGGGAGCCAGAGGGGCCATCAAGATCCTTTCTTCGCCAAGGCCGTTTGGTGATATTTCGTACCACGGGGCGGGGCACCGCGGCGGGGCACCGCGGAGCAAAGCCCCGAAGGGTACGGCCACCGCGTAACCCAGCTTGGTTTGTCGGTGACATGCGGATCTGGCTCAAAGTCCGGGTGGCCGCCAGGAGTTCGGTGGCGTGGAAGTGGCGCATCTTGCGCAACATGGCCGCGGTGAGGATGCCCGACTTCTGAGCCAGGTCGACGACCCTGGTCCAGGTGCGATCGGGAAGCAGGTCAGGGTTATCGATCATGGTGCGGTGCAGGTGGTCCAGGTCGACGCCGCAGTGATCATCGTCCGCACGACGGGAAGCGACCGACCGCAGACACGATTTTGCCGGACCCGTCACACCCCGCGCAGCGCATTCTCGCGCCGGAAGCGGGCGGGTGTCGTGCCGAGGTGGGCCCGGAAGGCCCGTGAGAACGCGGACTCGGAGTAGTAGCCGACCTGGCCGGCGACGGTCGCGACGGTGGCGTCGGTGGTGGTGAGCAGTTCCGTTGCCGCCATCAGCCGTGCCCGGGTGAGGAAGACGCCCACGGTCATCCCGGTGTCCCGGGTGAAGTGGCGCAGGAAAGTGGCGCGGGACATGGCGGCCGTGCGGCTGAGCCGTTCGATCGTCCAGTCTGCTCCGGGGGCGCTGAGCATGCCTTCGACGGCCGACGCGATGCGGCCGTCGGCCGCCGCGGTCCACAGGGTGGTCCGTGTGGTGTCGCCCTGCGCGGTGCGCAGCACCATCGCCAGCAGCACGGTGCACAGGGCGGAGAGGATCGCCGCGGTGCCCTCGCCCTCGCGTCGCGCCTCACCGCGCATCAGGGCGCTCAGCATGCGCAGCACTTCGTCGCTCTCGGCCGACTGCCTGAAGGAGACGTGCACCGGGTCGGGCAGGCTCGCGAACAGCAGTGAGCCCGTACCGGCGTCGAAGGTGTAGTGCCCGCAGAACAGGTCGATGACGGGCTCCCCGCCGTGCTCGCTGCGCGTGGTCACGAACACGTCGCCGGCCGTCTCCGCCGTCCCCGTCGGGCCGGCTTCGCCGTCGGTGATCACCCGGTGCGGAGCGCCGCTCGGGATCATCACCACGTCCCCGGGGCGCAGGTCGAGCAGGACCGTGCCCACCTGCAGCCGGCATGTGCCTTCCAGCAGCACGTGGAAGGGCGCCTCCAACTCGCCGTGAGCCGACACCTCCATCCTGGTGCCGGCCCCGAGCAGGCAGTGTTTGTCGAGGTCGGCCCTGAGCCGGGCCAGGCGCAGCAGTCGGCTGACTGAGTCCACGGTGAGACTTTCGGGCAGGAGAGTGAGACGTTCGAGTCTATTTGTACCAGTGGCCGGGCCGCAGACTCGATGCATGGAGATCACCACACCACTCACCGCGGATGTCCTGGTCATCGGCTTCGGCAAGGGGGGCAAGACCGCCGCTCACGTGCTCGCCGACGCCGGCCGTCGCGTGGTCCTGATCGAGCGGTCCGCGAACATGTACGGCGGGACCTGCCCGAACGTCGGCTGTGTTCCGACCAAGATGCTCGTCCACTACGCCGACGCCAAACGCCTCAAGGACGACGCCCAGGAGTTCTTCGCCCACTCGGTCGCCGGAGTCCGCGCGCTGACCAGTGCCTTCCGCGCCGGCAACTTCGAGGCGCTGAACGGCAGGGACACCGCGACGGTCATCACCGGCACGGCCCGGTTCGTCGATCCGCACACCGTCGCCGTCGGGGAGGGACCGGACCGAATCACCGTCACCGCCCCCACGATCCTGGTCAACACCGGGTCGGAGCCGGTGATCCCCCCGATTCCCGGCCTGGCGAGCAGCTCCCACCTGGTCTCCAGTGCGGAGCTCACCCAAACGCAGAACCTGCCCGAACGTCTCGTGGTCCTGGGAGGCGGATACCTCGGCCTGGAGTTCGCGGGGATCTACCGGCACTTCGGCAGCGAGGTGACGGTCCTCGAAGCGGCCGACCGGCTCCTGCCGCGGGAGGACGAGGACATCGCCGGGTCCGTCGGGGAGATCCTCACCGGCGACGGCATCCGCGTCATCACCGGCGCGAAAGTCACCGAGGTGCGTGACAGCGGCGCCGTCTCCACCGTCGTCTACGAGAAGGCCGGGCGGACCCACACCGTGGAGGCCTCCGCGCTGCTGCCCGCCACCGGGCGCCGGCCCGTCACGGACGGCCTCCGGCTCGACGCCGCCGGCGTCCGTACCGCACCGAACGGTGCGATCGTGGTCGATGAGTACCTGCGCAGCAGCCAACCGCACATCTACGCACTCGGCGACGTCAACGGCGGCGAGCAGTTCACCTACATCTCCCTGGACGACGCACGCATCGTCCTGGACCAGCTCGTGGGTGAAGGCAAGCGCACCACGAGCGACCGCACGGCAGTGCCTCACACCCTGTTCATCACGCCCCCGCTCGCCACGGTGGGACTGACCGAGAACCAGGCGCGCGCACAGGGGTTGAACATCAAGGTCTCGCGGGAGAAGGTCGCGGACATCGTGGCCATGCCCCGCGCCTACACGGTCGAGGAGACCCGCGGCGTCATGAAGTTCATCGTGGACTCGGACACCGATCTCATCCTCGGGGCCGCCCTGCTCAGCATCGACGCGCAGGAGATCATCAACACCGTCGCGCTGGCGATGCGGCACCACATCACGGCCACGCAGCTCCGCGACTCGATCTACACCCACCCGAGCTCGACCGAAGCCCTCAACGAGGTCTTCGACAAGGTCCTTCCCTGACCCGGCCCGGCCCCGCCCGCGGCGGGCACCCACCCGGGCACGGTGTGCTGTCAGGCCCACATCGCATGCCGCGACGCCCTTCACCTGGCATCGCCGGAAACCCGCGTCGGGGCACGAGGCAACTGCCGTCCAGCCATGAGACAAAATGGCAGCGGATGTCGACGACACCGACTGATCATCCGCCCACACGGCCGGCCGCGACCGGATGACGGCCTCGCGGCCGAGGAGATCTGCGGCCTGCCGTTACGCGATGACGCGGCTCTCGCCGCCGTCCACCAGCATCGAGATCCCGTTCACGAACGAGGCCCGCTCGCTGGCCAGGAACGCCACCACGTCGCCGACCTCCTCCGGGCTGCCGACGCGCCCGACCGGCACCCCCTCGCCCCGCCGGGCCAGCCCTTCCTCGTCGCCCGCCAGCTCCCGCAGCCGGTCGGTGTCGATCGGACCCGGCATCACGTTGTTGACCAGCACGCCGTCGCGGGCCACCTCGCGGGCCAGCGTGCGCACGACGCCGGCCACGGCCGAGCGGGTGGCGTTGGACAGCGCCAGGCCGTCCAGCGCCTCGCGGGCCGACCTGCTGGTGATGGTGACGATGCGGCCCCAGCCGCGCGAGCGCATCTCGGGCAGGACCGCGTACATCAGGCGTACGGTGCCGAGCAGGTTGCGCTGGACGGCGACGTCCCAGTCGGCCAGGCTCGTCTCGTCGAAGCGGCCGGCCGGCGGCCCGCCGGAGCTGGCCACCAGGATGTCGATCGGGCCGAGCACGTCACGCGTCTCCTCGACCACCCGCCGGGCCGCGCTCGGGTCCTCCACGTCGGCCAGCACGGCGTGCACGACCTTGCCGTACTCCTGCAGCTGCACGACCGCCTCCGCGAGCCGCTCCGGGTTGCGGGCGGCCACGCAGACGTCGCAGCCCTCCCGCGCGAGGCTCTTGGCGGCGGCGAGCCCGATGCCCGCGCTGCCTCCGGTGACGAGGGCGACCTTGCCCGAGATGCCGAGATCCATAGGGGCGACTATAGATCGGCAGGCCGGCGTCCGTGACGTTCAGCCGGGGCCGACGCGGGTGAGCTTGTCGGGGTTGAGCAGGCCGTAGATGCCCGTGATGAGTCCGTCGCGGATGTCGATCAGCACCACCTGGCGGTGGCCCGCGACCCGCGTCCAGACCGCCGGCTGGCCGTTGACCTCGATCAACCGGGCGTCCGAGAAGTCGTACCGGCTGAGCAGGCCGTTGAGGAACGCCATCACCTTGCGGCGCCCGAAGATCGGCCGCAGCGCGGCCCTGACCTTGCCGCCGCCGTCGTTGTAGGACACGACGTCCTCGTGGAGCAACTCGGTGAGCGCCGTGAGGTCGCCGCCCGCCGCCGCGTCCATGAACTTCGTCAGCAACCTGGTGTGGTCCTCGGTCGTGGGGCGGAACCGGTCGCGCCCCTCGGCGAGCCGGGTGGCGGCCCGGTGGTGCAGCTGCCTGGCGTTGGCCAGGGAGGTGCCGACGATCTCCGCGATCTCGTCGTACGGGAGCTCGAACGCCTCCCGCAGCACGAACACCGCCCGCTCGGGCGGCGACAGCCGCTCCATCATGTGCAGGGTCGCGTACGAGACGGTGTCACGCAGCTCGGCCGTGTCCAGCGGACCCGCCTCCGCCGTCATCACCGGCTCGGGCAGCCACGGCCCCGTGTACGCCTCGCGCTTGACCCGCGCCGAGCGCAGCTGGTCGAGCGCCAGCCGCGAGACCACGGTCACCAGGAAGGCGCGCGGCTCCCTGATCTCGCTCCGGTCGGTGCCCTGCCAGCGCAGCCAGGCCTCCTGCACCACGTCCTCGGCGTCCCACATGCTGCCGAGCAGGCGGTAGGCCAGCCCGAGCAGCATGGGACGGTGCTCCTCGAAATCCTCCACGGCCCGAATCATGCCTGGTCGCCGGAGAGGGAGGCGGGCCGGGGGGCCGCGCACCACCGCGTCCGGCGCGTCCGGCGCGGCCTGCCGGACGGCGCGGCCTGCCGGACGGCGCGGCCTGCCGGACGGCGCCGATCGGGAGCGGGACGGGGCGGCCGCGCGGGATGTGACAGCTCACGGGGTGGAAAAGCTGCGGTAAGCATGATGAGCTTGGCGAGTGGCGAGAAATCTGATCCTGTCAGGAGGCCTGTTCCACGACTTCGCCGCCACGTCGGCCGCGCTCGCGGAAGTGCTGGCCGAGGTGGGGGTCGAGTCGGAGATCACCGAGGACATCGCGGGCGCGCTGAGCGAGCCGTCGGAGGTCCAGCTCATCACCGTCAACGCGCTGCGCTGGCAGATGGGCCATGACCGCTTCGCCGACCTGCGTGACGAGTGGCGCTTCGCCTTACCGGCGCAGGCCCGCACCACGCTCCTCGACCACCTCGACCGGGGCGGCGGGCTGCTGTGCATGCACTCGGCGTCGATCTGCTTCGACGACTGGCAGGGCTGGCCGCGCGTCCTGGGCGGCTGCTGGACCTGGCCCAAGTCCCACCACCCGCCGCTGGGGTGGACGGGCGTGCGGGTGCACGGCGGGCATCCGGTGGTTGACGGCCTGCGGGACTTCGACGTGGTGGACGAGGTCTACAGCGACCTCGACATCCTGCCGGACGTCGAGCCGCTGGCGTCCTCGAACGGCCAGCCGCTGGTGTGGGCGCGGCCGGTGCGGCGCGGCCGGGTGTTCTACGACGCGCTGGGCCACGACACCAGGTCGTACGACAACGAGGTGCACCGGGCGATGCTCCAGCGGGCCGCGCTGTGGCTGCTGAAGCGGCCCGTCACCGTCACGGAGTGAACGACCAGCCGCTCCAGCGGGTCACGTCCACGAGGATCACGGGGCCGCCGGGCCGGTGCTCGCGATACTGGCCGTACTTGGCCGCCAGTGCGTCGAGCGCCGACTCGCGCTCCGGCCCCTCCTCCACGACCGTGGCCAGGCCGTCGGCGCGGGCCCACCACAGCCGGGCCCAGTCGTCCTCGTAGTGGTCGGCCAGCAGGCTGACCCGCGGGTTCTCCCGGATGTTGCGCACCCGCCTCAGGTCGGTGGTGGTCTTCGGCTTGTGATCGATCGCGGTCACCACCCGGTCCCCGGCGACGGCGAAGGTGACGGGCACCAGGTGCGGTGTCCCGTCGCCGCTCGCCGTGGCCAGCCGTGCCACCCGCTCCGCCCGGAACCTCTCGCAGGCCCGCTCGCCGTCCATGCGCCCCATTCTCACCGCCGGGCAATCGGTCCGGAACTTACAAGACCGCATGTCGCGGACGTGGGCACGATGAAGCCATGAACGTGAACCTTTCCTCGATCCCCGGCTTCCTCGCCGGGCACGCACGTGTGCTGGACCGCCGGCGCTACGACCTGCTCATGGGCGACGGCGACGCGGCCTCCGTGCTGGGGGCGCTGGAGGCCTACCGCAACCCGGACGGCGGCTACGGCTGGGGCCTGGAGCCGGACCTGCGCTCACCCGAGAGCCAGCCGGGGTCGGCGCTGCACGCCTTCGAGGCGTTCGCGGACGTCGCCCCAGTGACCTCGCCGCGGGCCGCGGCGCTGTGCGACTGGCTGGACTCGGTCACGCTGCCGGACGGCGGGGTGCCGTTCTCACTGCCGCTCACCGTCGGCGAGGCCACCGCGCCCTGGTGGGCGGGCGGCGACCCGCGCACCTCGTCCCTGCAGATCACCTCGATCTCCGCGGCCGCCGCCCACCGCGTGGCGGTCCACGACCCGGCCGTGGCCGCGCATCCGTGGCTGGAGCGGGCCACGCGTTACTGCCTCGACACGATCCAGGCGCTCGACACGATGCCGCACGCGTACGCGCTGGCGTTCGCGGTGCGCTTCCTCGACGCCGTGTACGAGACCCAGCCCAGGGCGGCCGACCTGCTCAAGCGGCTGGCCGCCCAGATCCCGGCGGACGGGCGGGTGCCGGTCGAGGGCGGCATCGAGGGCGAGTCGCTGCGGCCGCTGGACTTCGCGCCGCACCCGGGGCGGCCCGCCCGCGACCTCTTCGAGCCCGACGTGATCGCGGCGGACCTCGTACGGCTGGCCGGGGGGCAGAAGGACGACGGCGGGTGGGACGTGGACCACGCGCGCATCTCCCCGGCCGGGTCGCTCGACTGGCGCGGGGTCGTCACCGTGGACAACCTCGCGCTGCTGCGCGAGAACGGCCTTGTCTAGGGCGACAGGCGGCGGGCCGACTCCGACTCCTGGGCCATCCGGCGCAGCGCCTCGAACGCCTTGCCGTACAGGACGGTGCCGAGCACCAGGGCTTCCACGGCGGCGTCGCGCGGGCCGTGGAAGGGGATGGTGTCCATCTCGACCTCGGACACGAGCTTCTGCGCCACCTCGACGTACGGCTTCAGGTCCACGGGCAGGCCGAGCTGGCGCATCCGGACGATCGTCTGGGCCAGCTCGTCACGGGCGGGGGCGGCCGGCGAGACGTCCCAGCCCTGGTCGGATATGAGGAGGTCCACCTGGTCGCGGGCGATCTGCCACTCCTCGCCGGGCTCGGGCTCGACCGCGGCGCTCAGGGCGTAGTGGGCGGTGCCGAGCATCAGGTGGATGGGGAGAGACTCGTCCTCGACGGCCTCGATGATCTTCTTGATCGAGGCCACGGGGAGCCGGCCCACTTCGAGCAGGGCTCTGATGAGGCGAAGTCTGCGCAGGTGGGACTCGTCGTACTCGGCTCTGGTCGCGGCTGTCTGCTCGCCCTGGTGCAGCAGGCCCTCGCGGAGGTAATACTTGATCGTCGGGATGGCCACACCGGACTTGGTGCTGAGTTCGGAGATGCGCATCGCTAGATAATAGCGCTATCCAGATCGGGCGAGGTGTCGGGCCGCGCTGAGGAGCTCGTGGACGTCCGTCTGGCGGTTCCAGAGGAAGACCACCTCCAGCGGCGGCACGTCCTCTTTTATCGGGACGAACGCGAGCGTGTCGGGGATCGTGGTGCCCTCGTGGACGCACAGCGCGTAGCCCGCGCCCTCCTCCACCATGTTGAGCACCAGGTCGTGCGTGGCGGCGGCCGGGCCGAGGCGGGGGTGGAGGCGGTGCCGTACGAAACCCTCCAGGAAGCGGCGGGCTCCGGCCACGGCGTCGGACTCCGGCATGACCAGTGGCTCGCCCGCCAGGTCCGCCAGCGACAGGGCCTCGTACGAGGCAAGGGGGTGCTCGCGGTGGAGCAGCGCGCGCACCGGAAAACGGTGGACCAGCATGCGGGCCACACCCCTGGGCAGCGAGCCCGGCGCGTAGCCGAGCCCGGCCTGCAGGGTGCCGTCCGCGATGGAGACGATCTGCTCGGCCGTCCCCATGGGGGCCACGCGCAGGTTGGAGGTCTGGAGCTGGGAGAGCAGCCGGGCGACCACGTCCGCCAGCCCGTCGGCCACGCCCAGGCGCGCGGTCTCGGCCGTGCTCCTGGCGGCGGCCACGGCGCGGTCGAAGGCGTCGACCGCCACGGTGGCCTGGGCCAGGAAGGCCTCACCCGCCACGGTCAGTTGCACGCCGCTGGACGACCGGCTGAACAGCTCGACGCCGATCTCCTTCTCCAGCGCTCTGAGCTGCTCCGACAGTGTCGGCTGTGCGATGTGCAGCGCAGTGGCGGCGCGGCGGAGACTGCCCGCGCGTGCGATCGCCATCGCGTACCGGACGTAGCGTAGATCCATCCCCCACCTCAGCGTGATGATGGGCTTATCGGTTGATCACTCCTCCGTATTACAAGAGGACCTGCCTCCCGTGAAGATATTCAGTTATCCACTGGCGGCGACATTTCCGGATTGAATACGCTTGCCGAGCAAGCGCTTGTCTGAAACGCGGGAGGCGGAGGATGCAGCCGTTCGCGGGGCGGGCGGCCGTGGCCGGGGTCGGGATGACCGCCCTGACCAGGGAGTCCGGGCGGAGCGAGCTGGAGCTGGCGGTCGAGGCCTGCCGGGCGGCGTGCGCGGACGCCGGGGTCGAGCCTCGCGAGGTGGACGCGGTGCTCAGCTACCACATGAACGACTCCGCGCCCGTCGTCCAGGTGGCGCGGGCGCTGGGGATCGAGCGGCTCGGATGGCACAACGACATCGCCGGGGGAGGTACGCAGGCGGCGTCGATCCTGGGCGACGCGGCGATGCTCATACACGCCGGTTTAGCGCGAAATATCGTGGTGTATCGGGCGCTTAACGGCCGTTCCGGCAAGCGCATGAACGCCGTCTCCACCGGCCCCCAGGAGCGTTTCACGTACGGGCTGGCGGGCCCGATCCCGCTGTTCGCCCTGGCCGCGACCCGCTACCTGCACGACACGGGCCTGACGGAGGAGCACCTGCACGCGGTCGTCGCCCAGTCCAGGGAGAACGCCAAGACCAACCCCCGGGCCCTGCGCCGCGAGCCACTGGAGCTCGCCGACTACCTCGCCAGGCCGTACGTGAGCACCCCGCTCCGCACGGTCGACTGCTGCCAGGAGACCGACGGGGCCTGCGCCCTCGTGGTCAGCGGCGTGCTCGACGGGCCGCGCGTGCGAGCGGTCGTGCGCGGGGGAGGTCCGGGCTGCTCGTCGATGGACCGGGCCCCGGACGTCACCGCGATCTTCTCGGCGTACGTGGCGCCCATGCTCTGGGAGGCGTCCGGAATGCGGCCGTCGGACGTGGACGCGGCGCTGCCGTACGACGCGTACTCGTGGCTCGTGCCCCGGCAACTGGAGGACTTCGGGCTGGTCCCGCGCGGGGACCTGGGGGCGTACCTGCTGGAGCGCCGCCACGCCTGGGTGAACCCGCACGGCGGGCTGCTCTCGGAGGGCTACGTGCACGGCCTGAACAACGTGGCCCAGGCCGTGCGCGAGCTGCGGGACGGTCGCGAGGTGGCGCTGGTGACGGGGTTCGGGGGCAGCTACGGGAGCGCGGCCCTGCTCGTGCGGTGAGAACTCGTACGGGTGGTCAAGAGCTGACGGCGGTGAACGCGGCGTGCAGGGCCTTCGCGTCCGCCTCCGGGAGCAGGTCGCGGGCCGCCAGCCAGGCCGCCGCGCCCGCCGCGTCGCCCGCCGTCATGACGTTCTCGTCCGCCAGCAGCGTCACCGCCGCGTGGCGTACCGGACCCTCGCTGGTCAGCACGCTCCCGGCGAGCACCACCGGGCCGGACACGTGCACCCGCCCGAGCGTGGCGACCAGGCGCTCGGCCGCCTCCCGCGTGACCTTGAGCGCCGCCCCGTCGCCTGCCTCGGCGGCCCGGCTGACCAGCGAGGACAGCGCGGCCAGCCGCATGTGGTCGGCCTGTGCCAGCCGTACGATGCGGTCGGCGACGGCACGCGGCCCGGCGGGCCGCTCGTCGCCGAGGAAGTGCTCCACCACGAGCTCGGCCAGCGCTCCGGTGGGCGCCGCGCCGCGGTCGAGGGCGCCGACCACCTCCTTGACTGCCTGGCGGCCGATCCAGAAGCCCGACCCCTCGTCGCCCAGCAGCCAGCCCAGCCCGTCGGCGATGGCGTCGAGCCGGAAGTCCACGATCCTGGCCGCCACCGCGCCCGTGCCCGACAGCAGCAGCGAGCCGTCGGGCTCCGGCGAGCCCGCGGCGTAGGCGATGAGCGTGTCGCCCATGTAGCGCGGCCCCTCCGCGATGCCGTGCCCGGCCCAGACCTTCGCCAGCTCCGGCACCATCTCCGCCACGTGCCCCGACACCCCGGCCAGCGACGCGACGACCCGGCGGCCGTCGTGCGTCCCGAGCGCCTCACCGAGCGCGGCGGCCACGTTGGCCACGGCCTTGCCCAGCCCGTGAGCAGTGGGATTGCCCGCGCCGGCCCGCGCGTAGCCGACCCTGGTGCCGTCGAGCGCGTGGACGGCGACCCGCGTGGAGGTGGCCCCGGCGTCGACACCGACCACTAGCGATTCAGTCACGGTCCGAGTCTGGGGGTTGACGCGGACCGGAAGCAAGAATAATTTTCGCCAGAAGACCGGGTATTCGGAAGGAATATTCGTGACTTCAGGAGCGCTCGGGCGCGTCGAAACAGAACTACCCGGTTTGCCGGAGGCTTTGCGCAGGGTCGGCGAGGTGATTCTCGGCGATCCGGCCGAGGCTGCCCGCTCGACCATCATCGCGCTCGCCGAGCGGGCCGGCAGCTCACCCGCGACCGTGACCAGGTTCTGCCGGGCGTTCGGCTTCTCGGGGTACGCCGAGCTGCGTGTCGCGCTCGCCACCGAGACCGGCCGGGCCGCGCAGGCGGGCTGGGGCGCGGGCGTCGGCCACGAGATCGGCCCCGACGACCCGCTCGACTCGGCCATCGAGGTGATGGCCGCCGCCGACGCCAGGCTCATCCAGGACACCGCCGCGCAGCTCGACCTCGACGTCGTGGCCAAGGTGGCCGACGCGATCGTGGCCGCGCCGCGCGTGCTCCTGGTCGGCGTCTCCACCAGCGGCAACGTCGCCACCATGTTCGAGGGCCGGCTGCGCCGCATCGGCGTCCCCGGCTGGAGCGCCGGCGACGCGCACGTGGCCCTGTCGGAGGCGGCCCTGCTCAAGGGCGGCGACGTGGCCATCGGCATCAGCCACCGGGGCCGCACCCGGGAGGTCATGGAGGCGCTGGCCGAGGCCGGCAGCCACGGCGCGCTGACGGTCGCGGTCACCTCCTTCGCCCGCTCCCCGCTGGCCGAGCTGGCGGAGCTGGTGCTGACCACGGCCAGCAGGGAGACCACGTTCCGGCTCGGCGGGCTGGCCGCCGTCCATTCGCAGCTGTTCGTCCTGGACGCCGTGTACGTGGCGGTGGCCCAACGCACCTACGAACGCACCAACGAGGCCTTCGAACGCACGATCAGCGCCGTGGAGAGCCATCGGGTGGAGAGAGGCTGAATGACGTACGCAACCCAGGTCCTTGATCTGGCACGCCAGGTCGCGGAGAGCCAGGCCGAGCCGGTGAAGCGGGCGGCCGCGCTGGTCGTGGCCTCGATCCGGGCGGACGGCGTGGTCAACGCGTTCGGCTCGGGACATTCCGAGGCCATCGCCATGGAGATCGCCGGCCGGGCCGGCGGCCTCGTCCCCAGCAACCGCCTCTCGCCCAGGGACCTCGTCCTGTACGGGGGCCACCCGCCCGGCGTGCTGACCTCCGAGCTGGAGCGCGACCCGGCCATCGCGCACGAGATCTACGACCTGGCGCCGGTGGCGCCGCAGGACGTGTTCGTGCTGATCTCCAGCTCCGGCGTGAACGGCGCGGTCGTCGAGCTGGCCACGCTCGTCAAGGAACGCGGCCACCCGCTGATCGCGCTGACCTCGGTCAGGCACAGCACCCGGATGACCTCGCGCCACCCGTCGGGCCGCAAGTTGCTCGACCTGGCCGACGTCGTGCTGGACAACGGCGCGCCGTACGGCGACGCCATCCTCGAACTGCCCGGCGGCGGCACGTACGGTGCCGTGTCCACGGTCACCTCGGCGCTGCTCGCGCAGATGGTGGTCACCGAGGCGGTGGACGAGCTCGTGGCCATGGGCGAGACGCCCCCCGTCTACAAGTCGGTCAACGTGACCGGCGGCGACGAGCACAACAAGGCGCTGGAGAGCCGCTACGCAGGCCGTATCCGACGCGGATCATAGACAAGTCTGGAGCAGTCATATGGCTAACACCCCCCATATCAGCAGGCGCGAGCTCCTTCGCGGCGCCGCGCTCGTACCCGTGGCGGGCGCGCTGGCCGCCTGTGCCACGCCCGCCGCCAAGCCTGCCGCGTCGTCCTCGGCGGCGCCGGTCGCGACCAGCGCGGCCAATCCGTTCGGCATGGCGGACAACAAGCCGCTGGAGGTGTGGATCTTCGACGGCGGCTTCGGTCAGGACTACGCCAAGACCATCCACCAGCCGCTGTTCAAGACCAAGCACCCGAACGTCGAGATCAAGCACAACGCGACCAAGGAGATCACGAAGGTCCTCCAGCCGCGCTTCGCCGGGGGCAACCCGCCGGACGTGATCGACAACTCCGGCGCCAACGCCATGGACTTCGGCGCGCTCGCCCAGGACAGTCAGCTCCAGGACCTGACCCCGCTGCTCGACGCGCCCAGCTGGGACGACCCGAACACCAAGGTCCGCGACACCATCGACCAGGCCGTCATCGACCTCGGCACGTACGACGGCACCTTCAGCGTGCTCGGCTACGTGAACTACATCTTCGGCATCTGGTATTCGCAGAAGGCCTTCCGCGACAACGGCTGGGAGGCCCCGAAGACCTGGGACGAGTTCCTCAAGCTCTGCGAGACCATCAAGAAGTCCGGCAAGATGGCGCCTTTCACCTACGCCGGGAAGTTCCCGCAGTACCTGTACGAGCCGCTGCTCACCATGGCCGCCAAGATCGGCGGCGCCGAGGTGCTCGTCAACATCGACAACCTCGAGGACGGCGCCTGGAAAACCGACGCCATGAAGACCTCGGCCACCGCGTGGGCCGAGATCGGCGCCAAGTACCTCATGGAGGGCACCGCGGGCCTCGACCACGTGCAGACCCAGACGGCCCAGAACAAGTACAAGGTCGCCATGCTGCCCTCCGGCTCCTGGCTGGAGAACGAGCAGAAGACGACCACCCCGGCCGACTTCGAGTACGGCATGTTCCCGATCCCCGACTTCGGCGGCTCGGACAAGCTGCCGTACGGCACGCTGCACAGCCAGCCGAGCGAGAACTTCATCGTCCCCTCCAAGTCCGCCAACCCGCAGGGCGGCATGGAGTACCTGCGCGCCATGCTGTCGAAGAAGGCGGCGGGCGACTTCAGCGAGATGGTCAAGACGGTCTCCGTGGTCAAGGGCGCGGGCGAGGGGCGGAAGCTGTCGCCGGGCGCCGAGAGCGCGACCAAGGCGTTCGCCGCGGCCGGCACGAACGTCGTCTACTACCGCTGGCAGACCTGGTACGCCCAGCTCAAGGACGAGGCCATCGCCGCCACCGGCGAGCTGATGACCGGCGGGCTCAAGCCGGACGCCTACCTGGAGCGCCTGCAGAAGAAGGCCGACGAGCTCAAGAACGACTCCTCGATCAAGAAGTACAAGCGCTGATGATCTTCAACAGGTATCGCCGCGGGCTGTTCATCACCTCGTTCCTGGCAGCCCCGGTGATCCTCTACCTGGTTTACGTGATTTCGCCGTACATCCAGGCGTTCTACATCGCGATGACCGACTGGCGCGGGGTGACGGCCACGCCCACGTTCATCGGCCTGGACAACTTCAAGCGGCTCCTGGGCGACGGCACGTTCTGGAAGGCCGTCACGCACAACGGCGCGCTGCTCGTGCTGCTGCCGCTGATCACGATCGTCATCGCCCTGTTCTTCGCCTTCCTCCTCAACGTGGGCGGCGCGCAGGGCACGTCGGGGATCCGCGGGTCGAAGTTCTACCGCGTGGTGTTCTTCTTCCCGCAGGTCCTGGCCGTCGCGGTGGTGGCGGTGCTGTTCCAGCAGGTGTTCCGGCCGGACGGCAGCGGCATGCTGAACGGCCCGCTGATGGCGCTCGGCGTCAGGCCGATCGGCTTCCTGTCCGATCCCGACGTGGCGTTCTGGTCGGTGCTGGGCGTCATGGTGTGGCAGGCGGTCGGCTTCTACGTGGTGCTCTTCTCCGCCGGCCTGGCCTCCATCCCCAGGGACATGTTCGAGGCCGCGCAGATCGACGGGGCCGGCCGGGTGAGCCTGTTCTTCCGCATCACGCTGCCGCTGCTCTGGGACACCGTGCAGGTGGCCTGGGTCTATCTGGGGATCCTGGCGCTGGACGTGTTCGCGATCGTCTGGGTGATGACCGACCAGCACGGCGGCCCCGACTGGTCGACCACGGTCATGGCGGCCGAGATCTACCGCAACGCGTTCCAGTACTTCCGCTTCGGCTACGCCTCCGCCCTGGGCGTGATCATGTTCTTCTTCACCGTCGGCTTCGCGATCCTCTCGCTGCGCCTCTCGCGGCGCGAACGAATCGAGTACTGATGACAACGACGATCCCGTGGACGGCGGCGAACTCCCGCAGGCTCGCCCGCCAGGAGCGCAGGCGCCGGCTCGGCCCGCTGGGCGTGCTGACGCATGTCGCGCTGGTGATCTGGACGCTGCTGGTGATGGTGCCGATCCTGTGGACGTTCCTGGCCTCGGTCAAGAGCGAGGACGAGATCTTCGGCGACGCCTGGTCGCTGCCCGCCACGCTGCACTGGGACAACTTCGCCAGGGCCTGGGAGCAGGCGCACATCGGGCAGTACATGCTCAACAGCGTCATCGTCGTGTCGTTCAGCACGTTCGGGACGATGCTCATCGGGTCGATGGCGGCGTACGTGCTGGCGCGTTATCCCTTTCGCGGCAACCGGGCGATCTACCTGCTCTTCGTCTCGGGCCTGGCCTTTCCCGTCTACCTGGCCCTGACCCCGCTCTTCTTCGTCGTCCAGAACATGGGCAATGTGCCGCTCATCGGCCCCTTCATCGGCCTGAACACGCACGCGGGCCTGGTCCTGGTGTACATCGCGTACTCGATGCCGTTCACCGTCTTCTTCCTGTCGGCGTTCTTCCGCACGCTGCCCACGGCGGTGGGGGAGGCGGCCATGGTGGACGGCGCGTCGCACACCCGCGTCTTCTTCCAGATCATGCTGCCGATGGCCCGGCCGGGCATCATCAGCATCACGATCTTCAACATCCTGGGCCAGTGGAACCAGTACCAGCTGCCTCTGGTGCTGCTGCAGGAGCGCGACAAGTGGGTCCTCACCCAGGGCATCGCCGACATCTCCACCGCCGCCGGCTACGACCAGGACTGGTCCGCCCTCTTCGCCGCCCTGACCCTGGCGATCCTGCCGATGCTGGTGGTCTACACGGTCTTCCAGCGGCAGATCCAGAGCGGCCTGACCTCTGGAGCCCTGAAGTAGCCGGGCTTAGGCTGCGAGTGTGACTGGCGAAATCCGCGCGCTGCTGGCCCGCCATCTCCCCGACTACCGGGTGCGCTCCGTCGACCGGCTCGGCCAGGGCCTCGACAACACGGTGTACGAGGTCAACAACGAATTACTGGTACGCCGTAACAAGGCGACGACCCCCGAGGAGAACCGCCAGGAGGTCGCCCGCCTGGCGGCCCTCAGGGAGTTGTCCCCGCTGCCGGTCCCCGAGGTGGTCTTCGCCGACGACGAGTCGGGGGTGATCGCGTACAGCAAGCTCCCCGGAGAGCCCCTCAACCGGCGCCCGGTGGACGACCCCCGGCTCCTGGCCGAGCCCCTGGGCGAGTTCCTCAGCGCCCTGCACGGCGCCTCGCCCGAGCGGATGCGCGACCTCGCGCCGCTGGACGTCTACCCGGCGCCGACCCTCCTGCACGACGCCGAGCTCGACTACCGCGACGTCGAGGCCCACGTCCCGGAAGGGCAGCGCCACCTGGTGGAGCGCTTCCTCCGGGAGCCGCCGCCGGGCAAGCCCGGCTCGCTGCGCTTCTGCCACAACGACCTGGGCGCCGAGCACCTGCTGACGGACGCGGCCACCAGCACGATCACCGGCGTCATCGACTGGACCGACGCCGCCATCACCGACCCGGCCCACGACTTCGCCCTGATCCACCGCGACCTGGGGCCGGAGGTCTTCGAGCTGACGGTGTCGCACTACGCCTTCGACCTGGACGAGGACGACCGCGCCCGGGTGCTCTTCTACGCGAGGTGCGCGCTCATCGAGGACCTGGCCTACGGCCTGAGCACCGGCCCCCGCCAGTACGCCGAGGCCGCCCTCGCCCACCTGGCCTGGACGTTCTCGTAGGTTACGCAAGGCTCACCCACCCGTTGCCCGGCCCATCTCCTCACGCGAAAGGGAGGAGATACGTGACCTTCCACCTTTCGTGCCTGTCCTACCCGCGCAGCCATCCTTCGTGGTCGAGGAGGATAAGTGCACGGAGATGCGAAGCCCGTTCACAGTGGCATGGGATGACGATCAACGGGCGCTGCTGGAGCAGTTGGCTCCCCTCCGTCGGTGGGCCGAACGTAATCCACTGTCTGAAGACGACCCCGGCGGCATCGAGGATCTCGTGGAAGAGATGCGTCACCTCGCCGAGCATCGGGCGGAGGCGATCCGCTGCCTTTTGGAGCAGTAGGTGCCGGGCCCCTACATCGTCGGCCAGGAAGCGGGCCGCCGAGTTGTTCCAGGGCCTGTTCACCGTCGCTTGAATTCCTACTCGTTTGATAATCTCGGCACCATGCCTGAGATGTCGTACAGCATTGGTGAGGGTCCCTCGACCCGGGTGAGCCTCTCCCTGGCCGAAGGGACGGCTGAGGCGATCCGCCGCCGCGTGGGCAAGCGGGAGTTCTCCGCGTTCATCGCCGCGGCGGTGGAGCGCGAGCTGCGTGGCCAGATTCTGGACGAGTATCTGGCCGACTACGAGCGCCGCAACGGCCCTGTGCCGGCGGAGGAGCAGGAGCGCGCTCGCCAGGTGTTCGACGAGGTTTTCTCCGAGGAGGAGGCGTGGCGCGCCGCAGGTTGACGCATGAGGGGACTCTTGTCCTTGACTGCGAAGGGTTGTCGAAACTGCTCGCCGACCAGCCGTCCGTCGTCGCCATGGTCGCGGAGGCGCGAAGTCGTGGGATGGAAGTGGTGATCAGCGCCCTCACCATCATCGAGGCCGCCCACCGCCGGACGGATCAGTCCCGGCTCGCGTGGTTGTTGTCCGGCGTACGGATCGTCCACGTCGGGGAAGAGGAGGCGAGAGCCGCCTCGGCGATGCTGGTCGGGACCGGGCTACACGGTCACAAGTACGCGATCGACGCCGTGGTGGCGGAGATGGCGGTACGGCAGCGGCGGCCAGTCGTCCTGCTCACCTCCGACATCGACGACATGACCAAGCTCTGTGGTGAGCGCGTGCGACTCGTCGCGGTATAGCGGCGCAGGACGACTCTCGTCGGGAGAACCGTTCGCGGTGGGGAGCCGGCGCGTGGTCTGCTGCCGGGCATGACGTCGGCATGGGTGGGGCAGCGGGTACGGTTGCGGGCCATCGAGCCGGAGGACTGGGAGGCGTTCCACTCCTTTGACGAATACTCCGACGCGGTCAGGAACGGCCACCGGCTTCACCCGCCGCAGTGGGGTTCGTGGAGGAGGGCCGCCGGCGCAGGAGCCACTACGCCAACGGCCGTTACGACGACGAGTTCCTGTTCGGCATGACGATCGAGGAGTTCACCGAACTCCACGCCTAGCCACCCGCGCCCGCCCGCCTCACAGGTGGGCCAGCAGCCTGTCCAGCGGCCGCGGCACACGATCGAGATCGAGCGCCGCGACCAGCAGGGCGGAGTAGCGGATCTTGCGGCCGCTGCCCGCTCCCATGAACCGGCGCAGCTGGTCATGAGTGGTGCCTCCGCGCCACGCGGGTTGCCTCTGGAGCGTGCGGAACGACCGGAGCTCGCCCTCGGCGTCGACGACGCGCTCGACGGCGTCGGTGCCGAGGGTGCGGATCAGCTCGTCCTCCAGGTCGGCGACGCACACGAAGAACCCGAGCGCCTCCAGATCGGATCCGAGGCCGGCCCGCTCCAGGCCCCTGCGGAAGTCGTCTTCCTCCCCGGCGTCGTACAGACCGGCCAGCCGGAGGCCGCGGCCGGGAGGGCCGAACCTGCCGGCGTACGTCCCGATGTTCGTGGCACCGCCCATCGCCACGAGGGAGATGCCTTCGGCCGCCAGGTTCCGGCCACGGCGCTCGGCCAGCGTTTCGACGGCCGACTTGTCGCTGACCCCCTCGACCAGGACCACGGTATGCGTGTCGCTCACGAGCCCAGCCTGGCACCGGACCCTGGAGAGGTTCATCCAGTTTTATGCGCCGGAGGGCTCAAGGTCCGCCCGCACCCGCCGCGTGGCCGCGACCACGTTCGCCAGCGACGCCTCTACCTCCTCGTACGTACGGGTCTTCAGCCCGCAGTCCGGGTTGACCCAGACCTGCTCCGCCGGCAGCGCCGACAGCGTCCGGCGCAGCAGGTCCTCGACCTCCGCGGTCGCGGGCACCCGCGGCGAGTGGATGTCGTAGACGCCGGGCCCGAGCCCCCGCCCGAAGGTCCCGACCGTGCCGAGGATGCGCGCGCCCGAGCGGGCCGACTCGATGGTGGTCACGTCGGCGTCCAGGCCGTCGATGGCGGCCAGGATCTGGTCGGCGTCCGAGTAGCACAGGTGCGTGTGGATCTGGGTGCGGTCGCCGGCCCCCGACGTGGCCCGGCGGTAGGCGGCCACCGCCCACTCCAGGTAGTCGGCCTGCGCGGCCCGGCGCAGCGGGAGCAGCTCGCGCAGGGCGGGTTCGTCCACCTGGATGACCGACACCCCGGCGGCCTCCAGGTCGCGGACCTCCTCCCGCACGGCGTCCGCCACCTGGAACACGACGTCGCGCAGCGGCAGGTCGTCGCGGATGAAGGACCAGGCCACGATGGTGACGGGGCCGGTGAGCATGCCCTTGACCGGCTTGTCCGTGAGCGACTGCGCGTACGTGGCCCACCGCACGGTGATCGGCGACGGGCGGCCGACGTCCCCGTGCAGGATCGGCGGGCGGGTGCAGCGGGAGCCGTACGACTGGACCCAGCCGTTCCTGGTGACGGCGAACCCGTCGAGGTGCTCGGCGAAGTACTGCACCATGTCGTTGCGCTCGGGCTCCCCGTGCACCAGGACGTCGAGCCCGAGGCGCTCCTGCACCCGGATGACGCGCTCGATCTCGGCCTCGACCTGCCGCTCGTAGCCGGCCTGCGAGAGCGTGCCCGAAGCCACCGCGGCCCGCGCGGCGCGCAGCGAGCCGGTCTGCGGGAACGAGCCGATCGTGGTGATCGGCAGCGCGGGCAGTCGCAGGTGCTCGGCCTGAGCCGCCGCCCGCACCGCGTACGGGCTGCGCTCCTCCGGCACCACGGGCGCGGGCAGCGCCACGGAGGGCGCGGTGTGGGGGGCGTCCCGCAGCGGGGAACGCGCGAGCGCCACCACCTCCGCCACCTTCTGCTCCGCGAACGCCAGCCGCCCCTTCAGCGCGGGGTCCAGGTCCGGCTCGGCCTCCACGTCGTAGGGCACGTGCAGCAGCGAGCACGACGTGCTGACCACCACCTCCGAAGCGCGCACGGCGCCCAGGGCGGCCAGGGCGCGGCCGGGCGGGGTGCGCCACACGTCGCGCCCGGACACCACGCCCGCCACCACGGTCTTGCCGGTCAGGTCGAGCGCGGGCACGGCGCCTCTTACGAGGTCGATCCCGATGGCCTCCACCGGGGTCTCGGCCAGGACCGGGAGAGCCTCCCCGAGGTCGCCGAAGTAGGAGGCCACGAAGAGGCCGGGCCGGGTGGCGAGGGAGCCGAGCCGGGAGTAGGCGGTGCGCACGGCGGCCAGCTCTTCCGCGGTCCGGTCGCCCACCAGCGCGGGCTCGTCGAGCTGCACCCAGGCCACCCCCTCGGCGGCCAGCGCGGACAGCAGCTCCTCGTAGCAGGCCAGCACGTCGTCCAGCCGCTCCAGCGCCGACCCCAGCAGCAGGAACGTCACCGGCCCCACCACCACGGGCCGCGTCTCGTGGCCCAGCGCCCGCGCCTCGCGCACCTCGGAGAGCGGCTTGGCCGCGTCCAGCTTGAACACGGTGTCGGGGCCGATCTCCGGCACGATGTAGTGGTAGTTCGTGTCGAACCACTTCGTCATCCGCAGCGGCGCCAGCCCCTCGGTGCCCCTGGCCATCGCGAAGTAGGGGTCGCCGGCCTCGCGGTAGCGCGCCGGCACCGCGCCCAGCAGCACCGCGGTGTCCAGCACCTGGTCATACAGGGAGAACGTGTTGGACGGCAGCCCTTCCAGCCCCAGCTCGGCCAGCCTGCGCCAGGTCCGCTCCCTGATGTCGGCCCCGACCCGTTCGAGCTCCGCCCGGCTCGACCGCCCGTCCCAGTACGACTCCAGCGCCCGCTTCAGCTCCCGCCGCGGCCCGATCCTCGGGTATCCGAGCACCGTGGACACGGGGAAGGGGGACTTGGGGAATGGCGACATGTCTCTGGCTCCCTTGATCTCGTTCGGCTGATCGCAGGCATCCTGCCGAGCACCCGGGAGCTCGTGCATCATGGATTGGTGCTGCTTATGCTCAAGGAGATGCACTGCTTCGCCAAGGTCGCGGAGCGGCTCAGCTTCTCCAGAGCCGCCGCCGACCTGGGGATGTCCCAGCCCGCCATGAGCCAGGCCATCACCCGGCTCGAACGCGCGGCCGGGGTCAGGCTCTTCGAGCGGACCGCCCGTGACGTGCGGCTGACGGCGGAGGGCAAGGCGCTGCTGCCGTACGCGGAGCAGGTGATCGAGTCGGTCCGGGCCTTCGAGGCCGAGTCGGCACGGCTGGCGAGGCCGACCATTCATCTGGCTTATCCACCGCTCGTCGGGACGCTGGCGGCGCGGATCGTCAGGCGGCTGGCGGGCCGCACTCCGGCGATCGGCGTGGAGCTGCGGGCGGCGGGCCGGGGCGCGGCGGTGCAGGCGCTGGCGGGGGGCGAGGTCTCGGCCGCGATCCTGGCGACTCCGGCGCCGGCGCAGTTCGTGACGGCGGCCAGGTTTCACGTCACGGTCGACCACCTGGCCGTTCCAGCGGGTCACCGGCTGGCCGCCCGGCCCAAGGTCGCCCCGGCCGAGCTGGGCGGGCAGGTGCTGCTCACGCCGGGCAGCCGCCCGTGGCCGGGGCTGCCGGGGCGCTCGCGCATGGCGGCCGACGACGACTTCGCCGCCGCGCTCGACCTGGTGGCCGCGGGCGCCGGGCTGCTGCCGATCCCGCAGCTCCTGGCCAGGACCATCCGGCGGGACGACGTGCGCTTCGTGCCGCTGGACGCCGGCGACCTGCGCATCACGTACGCGCTGGCCTGGTCGAAGGAGCGCGTCACGCCGGAGCTGATGGCCCTGGTGCAGGCCGTTCAGGACGCCCTGTGGACCAGGTGAGAGGGGGGACTAGGTGACGGAGAGGTTCTTCAGGGCCTCGCGGCGGCTGAGGCCCGTGATGCCCTTGGCGTTCACGTAGCGCAGCACTTCGCTGGGATTGGTCTTGGCGAACTCGCGTAACGCCCAGCCGATCGCCTTGCGTGCGAAGAAGTCGTTGTCCGACAGGCTCGGGTCGATGCACGCGAAGAGCAGGGCCGTGTCGGTGCGCTCCTTGAACCGGTTCTGGCTGAGGATCGCGGTGCGCCGCTTCCACAGGTCGTCGTCGTGCGCCCACTCCAGCATGAGCGGCCGCATCGAGTCGGGGTAGGTGGCCAGCAGCCCGCCGACGCGGTGGGTGGCCAACTCGTCGACGAGGTCCCACCAGGCCCCGGTGACGATCATCTCCTCGTACATCGGCACCGTGTAGAGGGTCTGGTAGTCGCGGTAGAGGTGGTAGCCGGACAGCTCGACGGCGGCGTAGCGCTCCTCGCGGTATTCGGCCTCCCGCCACAGCGCCAGCACGGCCTTCCGCCACGCGGGCGCGCTCTCCAGCCGGTGCTCGGCGAACACCCGCCGCAGCGCCGCCCGCCGGCGCACCGCCTGGACGCCCAGGAACGGCATCGCCGACTTCATGTACGCGCGCATCGCCTCGGCCTTGCCGGGCTCCGCGACCTCCTGCAGTGCCAGCCGCACCGCCTTGTCGAGGCTCATCCCTTTTGCGTGGTGCGCTCGCCCGTGGCGAGGCCGTCGAACAGCACGGTGATGTAGTGCTCGGCCAGCCCCGTCGTGTTGAGCCTGCCGCCGGGGCGGAACCAGCGCACCGCGACCCAGATCGTGTCGCGGATCATCCGGTACGTCAGCTTCGGATCGACGTCGGACCTGAACAGCCCGGCTGCCTGGCCCGCCTTGATCTGCGTCACCCAGATCTGCTCGACCTCGTCCTCGGCCTTGACCAGGTAGTTGAATCGCTCGAACTGCCGCAGGTAGTTCCAGTCGTTCTGCATGACGGTGATGGCGGCGCGGTGCGGCTCCAGCGTGCCGAAGCCGATGCGGACCATCTCCGACAGCACCGTGCGGGCGTCGGCGCTGGTGTCGACCGCCGCGCGGTAGCGGGCGATGAGATCGTCGAGGAAGGTGGACAACACCTCGTCGACGATCGTCTCCTTGGAGTCGAAGTGGTGGTAGAGACTTCCGGAGAGGATGCCTGCCTCGTCGGCGATCTCACGTACTGTCGTGGCCTGGAAGCCCTTGCGTGCGAAGAGCTCCGCGGCGAGCTTGACGAGGTGGTCGCGGCGCTCGGAGGCGGACCCCGATGAGCTCGCTCGCTGGCGCTTGGCCGGGGTTGTGGTGGTGCCGGAGTTCTTACGCGTGGTCACGACACCATTATGAGCCCTCGCACAATCGCTTGTTCACCTAACTGACGCAGCTCATGCGGCATTCCGTGTCGTACCAAGCGCTTGCTACGATGTGGAGATGGCAAACGAGGCGTACATCGTCGGAGCCGTCCGCACCCCCGTCACGCGCAGGAACGGCGGCCTGGCCGGCGCCCACCCCGCCGATCTCGGCGCGCACGTGCTCAGGGAGCTGATGCACCGGACGGACGCCGCCCCGGCGGCCGTCGATGACGTGATCTTCGGTTGCGTGGACACGATCGGCCCGCAGGCCGGGGACGTCGCCCGCACCTGCTGGCTCGCGGCCGGGCTCCCCGAGGAGGTGCCCGGCGTCACGGTGGACCGCCAGTGCGGCTCGTCCCAGCAGGCGCTGCACTTCGCCGCCCAGGCCGTGCTGTCCGGCACCAGCGACCTGGTGGTGGCCGGCGGCGTGCAGAACATGAGCATGATCCCCATCTCGGCCGCGATGCTCGCGGGCCGCGCGTACGGCCACGAGACGCCGTTCGGCGGGTCCAAGGGCTGGGCCGAGCGGTACGGCACGCAGGAGGTCTCCCAGTTCACCGGCGCCGAGCAGATGGCCGCCACCTGGGACCTCTCGCGCGAGGAGATGGAGCGGTACGCGTACGAGTCGCACCGCCGGGCCCTGCGCGCCATCGACGCCGGGCGCTTCGTGCGCGAGATCGCCCCCTACGAGGGCGTGACCACGGACGAGTGCCCGCGCGGGGACACCACGCTGGAGCGGATGGCCGGGCTCAAGCCCCTGGTCGAGGGCGGCCGGCTCACCGCGGCCCTGGCGTCCCAGATCTCCGACGGCGCGGCGGCCCTGCTCGTCGCCTCGCCCAGGGCCGTACGGGAGCACGGCCTGACCCCGCGCGCCCGCGTGCACCACCTGTCGGCCCGCGGCGGCGACCCGATCGTGATGCTCTCCGCCCCCATCCCGGCCACCGCCCACGCCCTCGGCATGACCGGCCTGGCCATCGACGACTTCGACGCGATCGAGATCAACGAGGCGTTCGCGCCGGTCGTGCTGGCCTGGATCAAGGAGACCGGCGCCGACCCCGCCAAGGTGAACCCGAACGGCGGCGCCATCGCGCTCGGCCACCCGCTCGGCGCGACCGGAGCCGTGCTGGCGGTGAAGCTGCTGCACGAGCTGGAGCGCACGGGCGGACGGTACGGCCTGCAGACCATGTGCGAGGGTGGTGGGCAGGCGAACGTCACCGTCATCGAGCGGCTGCCCTCCTGAAAAGGAAGGCGCTGACATCAGAAAATGACTCTAGCAAATAGGAAACTTTCCTATTAGATTTCGGGTCATGCCCTTGAGCGGTGACCTGCTTCGCCTTGCCGACGCCGTCCTCCTGCCCGGTTTCGCCGGGCACACGCCTCCCGACTGGCTGCGCCGCAGGCTCGGCGAGGGGCTGGCCGGCGTGGTGCTGTTCTCGCGCAACATCGCCGGCCCGGATCAGCTGGCCCGGCTGACCGCCGCGCTGCGCGCGGAGAACCCCTCGGCGCTCGTCGGCACCGACGAGGAGTCGGGGGAGGTCACGCGGCTGGAGGTGGCCACGGGGAGCAGCCGCCCCGGTGCGTACGCGCTGGGCGTCGTGGACGACGTGGCCCTGACCGAGGCCCTGGCCAGGGACCTCGGGGGCGACCTGGCGGCGGCGGGCATCACGATCGACTTCGCCCCCTCGGCCGACGTGAACTCCAACCCGGACAACCCGGTCATCGGCCTGCGGGCCTTCGGCGCGGACCCGGCCCTGGTGTCCCGGCACACCAGGGCGTTCGTCCGCGGGTTGCAGTCGGCGGGCGTGGCCGCGTGCGCCAAGCACTTCCCCGGGCACGGGGACACCTCGGTCGACTCGCATCACGGCGTGCCCGTGGTGGCCGGCGACGGGATCGAGGACGCGCTGCTCCCTTTCCGGGAGGCGATCAAGGAGGGCGTCCGGGCCGTCATGACCGGCCACCTGCTCGTGTCCCCGTACGACGCCGGGTTGCCCGCCACGCTCAGCCCCAAGGTGCTCACCGGGCTGCTGCGGGAGGAGCTCGGGTTCGAAGGGATGATCGTCACTGACGGCATCGAGATGGCCGCGGTGTCGGGGGCGTACGGGATCGGGGGCGCCTCCGCCCGTGCCATCGCCGCGGGGGCCGACGCGATCTGCGTGGGCGGCGAGCGGGCCGACGAGGCCACCGCCGCCGGCATCCGCGACGCCATCGCCGCGGCGGTGACCCAGGGACTGCTGCCCGAGGAGCGGCTGGCCGACGCCGCTCGTAGGGTCCGCGAGCTGGCCTCATGGGCCGCCTCCTCGGGCAGCCAGGCGTCCCGCGACGGCTCCCCGGGCGGCCGGCCATCCCATGACGGCTCCGTCGGCCTGACCGCCGCGCGCCGGGCGATCCGGATCACCCGCCGCTCCACCGCCCCCGTGCTGCCGCTGACCTCGGCCGCGTCAGTGGTGGAGCTGGCCCCGGAGATGAACCTGGCCATCGACAAGCACACGCCGTGGGGCGTCGGCGAGCCGCTCGCCCGCCTGCTGCCGGGCACGGTGGTGACGCGGCTGGCGGTGGGGGACTCGACGGGTTCGGAGCTGGAGCGCCTGCTCGCGGAGTCCGCCGGACGGCCGCTGGTGGTCGCGGTCCGGGACGTGCACCGCCATGCCTGGCAGGAGCAGGCGCTGCGGCACCTGCTCAGCGCCCGGCCCGACGCCGTGGTGGTGGAGATGGGGCTGCCCGAACGGTCCGATCTGGGCGCCGTGCACATCGCCACGTACGGCTCCGCCCGGGTCTGCGGGCAGGCCGCGGCCGAGGTGCTCACCGGCGCTCACCGGTAGGGCCTGACCGGTGGGGTGCGATCGGTAGGGTGTGATCCCGTGAACTTCGACGGCGAGGATCTTTCACGCAAAGCGCTGGCCGACCGGCTCCCGGCGGACGAGACGCACGTTTTCCGCGAGTGCGACCTGACGGAGACCGATCTGTGGGGCGCCCCGCTGGCGGGGGCCAGGTTCGAGTCGTGCGTGCTGGACCAGACCGACTTCCGCAAGGCCGACCTCGACGGGGCCTCGTTCACGGGCGGGGGCGGGATGCGGACCCGCTTCAACGACGCCGACCTCATCGACGTGACGTTCACCGACGTGGACCTGTCCTCGGCCCAGTTCGGCGGCGCGCTCCTCACGGACGTCTCCTTCACGGGGTGCCGCATGATCGGCACCGCCCTGACGGCCTCGCGCGGCACCGGCTTCAAGATCGCCCGCTCCAACCTGACCCTGGCCAACCTCGGCGGGTGTTCCCTGCGCGGGGAGGTCATCGAGGGAGTCCGCTTCGACGACGCCGACCTGTCGGGGTGCGACTTCACGGAGGCCACGTTCAGCGACTGCCGGCTGATCGGGACGCGCCTGCTCCAGACCAAGTTCAACAAGGCCGATCTGCGCGGCGCCGACCTGGGCGAGCCGGACGACGCGAAGCTGCGGGCGTTCGCGGGCGCCATCATCAACCAGGCCCAGGCCAACGCCATCCTGGCGGCCCGCGGCATCACCGTGCTCTGACCCCGCCGCCTCAGCGCTCCTCGCGCACGCGGCCCAGGTGGGAGAGCGCGGTCTCGGCCTCGGTCATGACGCGCTCGATCAGCTCCCGGCAGGACGGCAGGTCGTCGATCACGCCCACCACCTGGCCAGAGGCCATCACCCCGAGGTCCGCCCTGCCCTCCACCATCGCCGCCCGCAACAGCACCGGCGTGTTGGCCGCCTGCAGGACCTGGGCCCAGGTCAGGTCGCGCGCCTGCCTCATCCGGCGGCCCTCGCGCAGCATCTCGCCCCACGACAGCCCCGACAGCCGCTTGAACCTGGCCCCGTTCATCACCGCCCGCACCAGGCGCGAGCGCTCCAGCGACGTCACGAACGGGGTCAGCAGGACCCGGTGGGGCACCCCGTCCACCTTGGTCGTGACGACCGTGTCCCTCGTCGCCAGATAGAGCTTCTTCACCTCGTCGGGCACGGGGGAGTCGCTCGTCAGCAGGAACCTGGTCCCCATGGCGATCCCGCAGGCCCCGTACGCCAGCGCCGCCACCAGACCGCGCCCGTCGAAGAAGCCCCCGGCCGCGATCACCGGGATGTCCACCGCGTCCACGACCTGGGGCAGCAGCAAGGTCGTGGCGACGGAGCCGGTGTGACCGCCGCCCTCGCCGCCCTGGACGATCACCGCGTCCACGCCCCAGCCCGCCACCTTCTCGGCGTGCCGGCGCGCCCCGACCGACGGGATCGTGACCACGCCCGCGTCCTTGAGCCGGGCGATCAGGTCCCGCTCGGGCGCCATCGCGAACGACGCCACCCGCACGCCCTCCCTGATCAGCACCTCGATCCGCGTGGCGGCGTCGTCGGCGTCGGAACGGAGGTTCACGCCGAACGGCGCGTCCGTGCGCTCCTTCACCCGCCTGATCGCCGCGGTCATCTCGGCCACCGACATCGTCGCGGCGCCGATCACGCCGAGCCCGCCGGCCTGGGAGGTGGCCGCCGCCAGCCGGGCGCCCGCGACGTACCCCATGCCGGTCTGCACGATCGGGTGGCGGCACCCGACCAGGGACGTCAGCGCGGTCCTCACGCGAGCTCCCGGTCCCGCAGGCGTCCGGGGTCGAGCCGGTCCAGGACCTCCATCTCCTCGACGGTCGGCCCGCGCGTCTGGGGGACGTGCTCAGGAATGTCGAGCTCGAAGCCGGTCGCCGCCACCACGTCGTCCACCTGGACCCCGGGGTGCGTCGACACCAAGCGCATGGACCCGCCGGGGGTGCGGAAGTCGAGGACGGCCAGGTTCGTGACCACGCGGCGCAGGTCGAAGGCGCCCCTGTCGGTCCCGACCCCGCTGACCAGGTCCACCGCGGGCACGAACACCCGGCGGGAGTGGCGGGGGATCCAGTAGCTGGTCGGGTCGCAGCGGGTGTTCCCCGGCGCGCCCCGCACGCCCAGCAGTTGCGCCTTGGGCCGGGCCCAGTCGCCGATGCAGGAGATGTTCGTGTTGCCGTGCCGGTCGATCTGGCTCGCTCCGAGCATGACGTGGCGGCGCCCGTTCAGCACCAGCCACAGGTGCTCCCGGAACGGCAGCCACCCCTCGACCACCTCGGGCACCTCGCCCAGCGCGGGCACGTCGCCGGTGAGCAGGCAGGTGCCGTCGTGCGTGAGCAGTTCCGGCTCGAACGTCAGCCGCGCCAGCCGCGCCGCCAGCACCGTGACCGGCCCGCCGATGCCGGCCGCCACGATCTCGCCGTCGCCCCGGAACGCCTCCGCGCACGCCACCACGCACACGTCAGCCCTGCTGCTCATCGAACTCCTCCCAGGGCGTCTCCACGTAACGTCGCTGCAGCGCCTCGTCGCGCACGTAGTCGGGCTCGCACGAGGTGAAGCCGGCCCCGCCGGGCGCCTCCACCACCCCCGCCACCATCGACCGGCTGATCAGCAGCGACTGCACGGGTCCTTCCTTCAGCAGGTTCTCCACGACCTGCTCGCACGAGACGTAGCACCGCCGCGCCGCCTTGGCGTAGAGGTCGTCGAAGTACGGGTCGGGCCCCAGGTACTGGGCGTTGCCCCGCGCGTCGGCCCGGTTCAGGTGGACCAGGGCCACGTCCATGGTCAGCGCGGGCACCGCGACCAGCTCCTCCCCGTCCGCGTACGGCGACCGCACCGTCCGCAGCCCGGGGTTGACGCGCAGCACGTCCGACCCCAGCCCCGCCCGCGTCGGCAGGAACGGCAGCCGGTGCGCCCCCGCGAGCAGCCCGAACATGAACATGCCCTCGTCGTACTCCACGAACTCGATCTCCCCGGCCTGCCTGGCCCGCCGGAAATGGGGCTCCAGGGGGATGGAGTCGAGCGTGACGAACGGGGCCACGACCTTGCGCACCTTCTTCGCCGCGCACAACATGCCCACGTCGGGACCGCCGTACGAGACGATCGTGAGGTCGGTGGCGGGGGAGCGCAGGAGGGCGTGGACGAGGGCCATCGGCTTGCGCCGCGAGCCCCAGCCGCCGATCCCGATCGTCATCCCGCTCTCGACCGTGCCCGCGACCTCCTCGGCCGACATCAGCTTGGTCACGTGAATCGCTCCCTGTGCCGGTCTCCCGCGCCCATCAGGTTCAGCTCGAAGGTGAAGCCCTGCTCGAAGCGGTAGCTGCGCTTGACGTCCACGGGATCGATGCCGTTCAGGGACTCCTTGGCGCGGCGGATCACGTACGGGTCCTTCGCGGCGATCTGCCCCGCCACCTCCAGCGCCGCGTCGCGCAGCTTGTCGCGCGGCGCCACCTCCAGCACCGACCCGAACGCGTGCAGCTCGGCGGCCGTCACGTTCCTGCACGTGTAGACCATGGCCCGCACCAGGTGCTGCGGCACCAGCCTGGCCAGGTGCGTGGCCGCGCCCAGCGCGCCCCGGTCCACCTCGGGCAGCCCGAAGTACGCGTCCTCACTGGCCACCACGATGTCGGCGTTCCCCGCCAGGCCGACGCCGCCGCCCAGGCAGTAGCCGTGCACGGCCGCGATCACCGGCACCGCGCACTCGTAGACCGCCGCGAACGCCGCGTAACACGCCCTGTTGACCCCGACCAGCGCCTCGTACCCCTCGGCGTCCCGCAGTTCCTTGATGTCGACACCGGCGTTGAACCCGCGGCCCTCGGCCCGCAGCACCACCACCCTGGTCTCCGGATCGTCCCCGGCCCGCCGGACGGTCTCGGCCAGCTCCTCCCAGCCCCGCACGGTCAACGCGTTCACCGGCGGCACGTCCACGACCACCTCGGCGATCGGCCCTGCCCGCAGCGTGATCCCCATAGGACTCCCTGGTTGCACCTAACGCTTGCTTGGTACGGTAGCACCCGTGACCGTGACTTACGACTACGCGGGCAAGGCCGTCCTGGTGACCGGCGGCACCCAGGGCATCGGCGCGGGGATCGCCCGCGCCTTCCGGGAGGCGGGCGCCGACGTGACGGTCTGCGCCCGGCGCGAGCCGGCCGTCCCGGTGCCGGGGGTCCGGTTCGCGCGGGCCGACGTGCGGGTGCCCGAGGACGTCGAGCGGCTCATGGCCGGGTTCGGGCGGCTGGACGTGGTGGTCAACAACGCCGGCGGCTCGCCGTACGCGCCGCTCGACGGCACCTCGCCGCGCCTGCACGCCCGCGTCATCGAGCTCAACCTGACGGCCCCGCTGCTGGTCTCGCAGTCCGCGTACCCGCTGCTCGCCGCCGCCGGCGGGGCGATCGTGATGATCGGCAGCGCCGGCGGCGCCCGTCCCTCGCCCGGCACCGCCGCGTACGGCGCCGCCAAGGCCGGGCTGCACCACCTGGCCCGCTGCCTGGCCGCCGAGTGGGCGCCGGAGGTACGCGTCAACACGGTCGTCGTCGGCCTGGCCGCCACCGAGAACGCCGCCTCCCACTACGGCGGGCGCGAGGACGGGATGGGGGCGGCCATCCCGGCGGGCCGGATGGCGACGCCCGCCGACGTGGCCGCCGCGTGCCTGTGGCTGGCCGCGCCCGGCTACGTCACGGGCGCGGAGGTGCGGGTGGACGGCGGCGGCGAGATCCCCGCCTGGCGGCACCTGGCCTCCAGCGACATTTCCTGATATCTCTGCATGATCCTTCTGGGAGGTCTGGGTGGGAATCTGTGCTGGCCGCGTGGTGATCGTGACGGGCGCCGGACGGGGGATCGGGAGGGAGCACGCGCTGGAGTTCGCCAGGCAGGGCGCCCGCGTCGTGGTGAACGACCTCGGCACGGGCCCCGGCGGCGAGGGCAGCTCGGGAGGCCCCGCGCTGGAGGTGGTCGCGGAGATCGAGGCGCTCGGCGGGCAGGCGGTGGCCAACTGCGACGACGTGGCCGACTGGGGTGGCGCGGCCCGCCTGGTCAAGACCGCCGTCAGCGCGTACGGCCGCCTCGACGTCCTGGTGAACAACGCGGGCTTCCTCCGGGACAGGATGCTCGTCTCCATGACCGAGCAGGACTGGGACGACGTCGTCCGCGTCCATCTCAAGGGCCACTTCCTGCCGCTGCGCCACGCGGCGGCGTACTGGCGGGAGGGCGCCAAGGCGGGCGAGCGGGTCACCGGCCGGGTGATCAACACCTCGTCCGGCGCGGGCCTGCTGGGCAGCGTCGGGCAGGCCAACTATTCGGCCGCCAAGGCGGGCATCGCCGCGCTGACGCAGGTGGCCGCGGCCGAGCTGGGCAGGTACGGCGTGACGGTGAACGCCATCGCCCCCGCCGCCCGCACGCGCATGACCGAGGAGGTGTTCGCCGCGACCATGGCCAGGCCGGAGTCCGGCTTCGACCCCATGGACCCCGCGAACATCGCCCCGCTCGTCGTCTGGCTCGGTTCCGAGGGGTCGGGTCACGTGACGGGGCGGGTGTTCGAGGTGGAGGGCGGCTCGATCGCCCTGGCCACGGGCTGGCGCCACGGCGAGCGGGCCGACCGCGGCACGCGCTGGGACCCCGCGGCCGTCGGCGACGCGGTCACCGAGCTCCTGGCCTCCGCCCCGCCCTCCGAGCCCGTGTACGGGGCGTGAGCCGGGCGGGACGGGGCGGGACGGGTCGGGGTCCGGGTGGGTCAGCGCATGGCCGAGCGGGCGGTCGGGCGGAGCAGGAGCCGCTCGGGGGCGGCCGTCAGGCGCTCCTTCAGCATGGGGAGGTCCACCTCCCGCTCCTCCCCGGCCGGGTCGAAGCGGGCGAACCACACGAACACGTTCTCCCCGGTCCGGATCGGGAGCCGGGGGAAGTTGTTCTCCGAGTGCTCGGTCTCCAGGCACGCGACGGGCGGCACCCCCGCCTCGGCCAGCACGGGCGCGACCTCCCGGGCGAAGAAGGCGGAGAAGCCGTCCTCGACGTGGTAGATCGTGGCGGCGTACAGGGACGGGGGCGGCTCGGTCGCGCCCGCGGGCGGCCGCTCCCAGGCGGGCGGCTCGGCCCCGACGGAGTGCAGGAGCAGCACGTCGTCGCTGTCGATCATGGTGGCGTTGGCGGCGTCCCGGTTGGCGCGCCACACGGGCCCTCCGTAGAAGGCCTCCAGCGCGTCCTTGCGGGCCGGCATGGACGGATACGCGCGTAGCCAGGCGAACCGGTCGGGCGCGTCCTGGACGCGGAAGGTGCCGGTGACCCGCATGCCCACCGCCTCCTGGGTCTCCACGAATTCGCGTTCGAACAGCTCGATCAACGTGTCCCGCCGCCCGGGCAGCAGCGTGTACTGGCGCAGTTCATAGATCATGCGGCGGACGTTAGGCCCAGGTCGCTGACATCTTCCGTCAGCGTATTGATCGAATAATATTCTGGTAACTCATAGCTACCGATCGACAACTCACGGTTATATGCTCGCAGTGACCTTGATCTCCAGGGGTCAAGGGAGGTCAAAGGGGCGGCGTGCCCGTGCTCGCCGGCCCTGAACCCTACCGGTGAAGGAGCAGAAGTTGATCAAAAGAGCGTGCGCCGCCGCAGCCGTGCTGGCCATGGCCGTCGGCGGCGCACTCCTGGCTGCCCCGGCTCACGCTGACGACGACTGGTTGGGGCCGCTGAGTGGCGACACCCGGGCCGGTAACTGGAGCAGCAACAGCGACTCGTCCCAGTCCGGAAACAACTTCGGCGACGTCACCTCCGTCAACCGCGGCAGGGACCGCTCGACCAACGTCAACAACGTCAACGGCATCGCTCCGACCGCCACCAACGGCGGCATCACGGTGACCTACATCTTCTACTGACCGGCTGACGTCCAAAGCCAATACGATCTGAAAGGACCACGACCATGGTGAAGAAGCTCTGCGTGACCGGTCTCGTCGCTGCCGCCGCTGCCGGGGTGACCCTGCTGTCGGCCCCCGCGTACGCGGACGTCAACGCGGGTAACTCCAGCTCCAACCGCGGCTCCTCGCAGTCGGGCAACAACTTCGGCAACGTCGTCAACAGCAACGTGAGCGGCCGCGGCGCGACCAGCGTCAACAACGTCAACGGCAACGCCGTGACCGCAACCAACCGCGGCGCCGTGGGCATCGAGGACGTCGTCGAGATCGACTAGCCGGCGGGACGCGGGTCAGGTCCGCGATGGCCTGACCCGCGCCGCACCGACGACGAGCGAGACCCGGTCCTGGCCGCCTGGCGCGAGGCGGCCGGGACCGGGTCGATGCGCTGGGACGACCCCGCCGCCGACCGGAGCGCGCGCGGGCCGATCAGCGCCACTAGCCCCGGACCAGGTCGACCTCGTGGAGAAGGCGCTCGCCGCCGTACCTCAGCCCCTTCCCCACGCCAGGATCGGCCTGGCCCGGCCATCCGGCGGCATCCGGCCGGCCGCTCCTCGTACGTCCCCGTCACAGAAGTAGGGCGGGTCAGCGCGACGTCGGGTGCAGGCGTTGGCCGAGGTCAGACGCCAGGGAGCCGGCCGTTGCGGAACAGGTCGACGAACCGTTGATGGTCTTCCCGGGCCTGTGCCCCGTACCGGTGGGCAAAATCCACCAGCATCCCGATAAATCCGGCTTTGTCGTTGCCGATGACCGCCATGATCGCCTCCTCCGTCGAGAAGTCGACGAGGTCGTGACTGGACTCGTCGTCGGCCACCGCGTGCATGCGCGCCACCGCCCGCCCCAGGTCCTGCACGATCGAGCGCAGCTCGGCCGGCTCGTTCACGTCGTCCCAGTCGAGGTCCGCCGAGTACGGCGACACCTCGGCCACGAGCTGCCCCACCCCGCTGAGCGACGTGTACCCGAGCCACGGATCGGCGTACGCCTGCAGCGCCCGCTGCGACTCCGCCGTGCGATGGCCCTGGTGCAGGAAGTACGAGGCCACCTTCTCGTCGGTGACGTAACGGGCCACCGCGGGCACGGCCGCCTGCTTCATGTAGAGGATGACGTCGTTCTCCAGCGCCTGCGAGCGCCCTTCGAGCAGCAGGTTGTACGACGGCAGCCCCGCCGACCCGATGCCCACGCCCTTGCGCAGCGCCACGTCCTTGATCACGTGCTCGACCGGGTTGGCCTGCACCGGCAGCGTGTTCAGGTACTCCTCGAACGCGGCGACCACCGCCTGCCTGGTCGCCGCGTCCACCGGCTCCCGCCCCTCCATGAGCGCGAACCGCCGGTCGTAGTCGTCGATCACGGTCTCGACGTCCAGCAGCGCCACCCGCGTGCTGAGCCGGGCGGTCTGGAGCACCCGGTGCAGCACGCCGGTGGTGGTGTCCAGCGTGAGCGAGCCGATCGCGTCGTCCCCACCCCCCGCGAGCGCGCCCAGCTCGACCAGGTACGCGCCGGCGAAGTCGGTGACGAGCATGCTGATCGAGTCGTCGGACAGGGCCTTGGCGTACCCGATGAGCGCCACGCTGGCGGCGAAGCGCTTGAGGTCCCAGACGTACGGGCCCACGTAGGCCTCGTCGAAGTCGTTGACGTTGAACACGAGGACGCCGGAGGCGTTCATGTATGTGCCGAAGTTCTCCGCGTGCAGGTCGCCGTGGATCCACACCCGGCTGGTCGGTTCGTCCAGGTAGGAATGGTCCGCGTAGGACTCGGCCATGTCCGCGTAGAACAGACAGGCACTGCCCCGGTAGAACGCGAACGGGGAAGCCGCCATTTTCCGAAATTTCCGCCTAAAAGCGGCAGGATCTCGCTTGATCGACTCGCCGAACTCTGCCATGAGGACATCGAGCAGGAAGGAGGAACGTGCGCCCATGTCACGGACACTAGATCCCCGGGAACCTTGCCGACCACCCTGATCTTTCCCTGACAGGCTCAGGTCAGGGTGGCGGCACGTGCGCCGGGCAGCGACCGCAGCCCCGCCGCGGCCAGCGCGCCGGTCACGATGCTGAGCAGGAGGCACTGCGTGGCTACCACCGACGTGGTGTCGCCGATCGCGGACCCGTACAGGTCGATCAGCAGGCCCAGCCGGCCCGGCAGCATTAGCAGGCCGGCGATCGACAGCCCGAGCGCCAGGGACGGCACGGGCCTGCGGGCCACCGCGAAGGCCGAGCCCACGACCAGCGCGGCGATCGCCGTCCCGTCGAGGTCCAGCCACAGGGCCAGCCATTCCGACTCGTAGAGCCGCAGGGCCAGCCACACCTCGGCCCAGGCCAGCATCGTCAGGCCGGCGGCCGGCGGCGCCAGGGTCAGCCACCACGGCCGGCGCGGCGGGGTGACGTCGCGATGGAAGCCCAGCAGGAGCGCGATCACGGGTGCCGCCGTGACCAGCATGCGGCCCGCCTCCGTCCACGGCCCGTCCCCGGCGGTGCCGGGCAGGACCAGCGTGATCGCGTCATAGGCGAGAAGGGGGATCGTGCCGAGCAGTGCCGCGACCTTGGCCAGGCGCGGCCGGGCCCGCATGATCGCCGTGAAGGCCGCCACGGCGCAGAGGCCGGTCCCCAGGTCCCGGAGCGCCATCAGGTGCTCGGCGGGTTCGGGCGCGCCCGGGAACGGGGTGGTCCCCAGGCTGAGCGCGCGCAGCACGTCCGCCGCGACGAGGACGCCGTACACCGCCTGGTAGGCCAGCCCCAGCAGCGCGGCGAGCCGGACGGCCTCGCCCCAGGCGAAGGCCCGCGGCCGGTCGCGCACGGCGCCGAGCCGCAGCCGGACGGACAGCGCCGCGACGCTGGCGATCTCGCCCCAGCTCGGCCGCGGGTTCACGTCGTCGGGCACGTCGCCGTACATCTCCATGAACGCGGCCACCATCTCCTCCTCGCGCTCGACGTGGTAGAAGGCGGGCAGGAGGCGCAGGACACGGCGGTAACGGTGTTCGAGCAGGCTCACGCGGCACCCCCGGCCGGGCGGTTCGCGCGGCCGTCTCCGGCGGGCAGCAGTCGTGTGGGACGGCGGTTCACGCGGCACCCCCGGCGGGCAGCTGTCGCGGGCGTGGCGGCGTCGGCGTCGGGGCGGGCGTGCCCGAGGCCGTCGACGGGCGGCGCTCCGGGGCGCGTCTGGCGCGCAGGCGGGCGTTGGCGGCCTCGGCGTTGGCGGCCAGCCTGGCCGCCTCCTGCTCCAGCGCGTCGGCGCCCTCGTCGGTCAGCCGGTAGTAGCGCCGCAGCCGCCCCTGCTGGACCTCCTCGCGGTCCGGCTCGACCAGGCCCTCGGCCGACAGCCGGTCGAGCACGCCGTAGAGCGTCCCGATCTTGAGCTGCACGCGCCCCTCGGACAGGCGATCGACCTCCTGGACGATTCCGTAGCCGTGGCGCGGCTCGTCCACCAGCGCGATCAGCGCCAGGAACATGGGCTCCGTTATATTCACGGTGCCACTATATCCTGACCTTCAGGATATCGTCACGGATGCTGCGAGGAGACCGAGACCACCTCTCCCGTCATGTACGAGGAGTAGTCGCTGGCCAGGAAGACGATCACGTTCGCCACCTCCCACGGCTCCGCCGACCGCCCGAAAGCCTCCTTGGCCGCCAGCTCCGCCAGCAGCTCCTCGCTGGTCACCTTCGCCAGGAACGGGTGCACCGCCAGCGAGGGCGCCACCGCGTTCACTCGCACGCCGTGCTCGGCGGCCTCCAGCGCGACGCACCTGGTCAGCGCCATCACCCCGGCCTTGGCGGCCGCGTAGTGCGACTGGCCCCGCTGGGCGCGCCAGCCGATCACCGAGGCGTTGTTCACGATGACGCCGGAACCCTGGGCGATCATCTGCCTGAGCGCCGCCCTGGTGCAGCGCATCGTGCCGTTCAGGGTGACGTCGATGACCGCGTGCCACTGCTCGTCCGGCATCTCGGCCAGCGGGGCCGTACCGCCGAGACCGGCGTTGTTGACCACCACGTCCAGCCTGCCGTGCGCCTCCACCGCCGCGTCGAACAGCGCCAGCACCTGTGCCTCTGACGTCACGTCGCACGGCACGGCCAGCGGCTTGACGCCGGTGAGCTCGGTCAGCGCGTCGGCGGCGGCGGCCAGGCGGCGCTCGTGCCGGTCCGAGAGGACGATCGTCGCGCCCTCCTCGGCGCAGCGCCTGGCGGTCGCGTAGCCGATTCCCGCCCCTGCGGCGGCCGTCACCAGCGTCACCTTGCCGTCCAGCAGTCCGTGCGCCTTCGGATATGGGGGCATCCGTGCTCCAATCAGCGGGGGAGTCCCAGGGTGCGCTCGGCGATGATGTTCCGCTGGATCTCGCTGGATCCGGCATAGATCGTGTCGGCGCGGCTGAACAGGTAGAGCCGCTGCAACTCGTTGAGCTCGCCCTGCCCGCTCTCATCGGGGCCGGTCTGGGAGGGCTCGGCCACCAGCCCGGCCTTGCCCTGCACGGCCTGAGCCAGCTCGCCCAGCCTCCGGTGCCACTCCGACCAGTAGAGCTTGGCGATCGACACCTCGGGACCCGGGTCCGGGCGCAGCATCCTGAGCGCGTTGAGCCGCATGATCTCCAGCTCCAGCCACGACTGGACCAGCCTGTCCCGCAGCACCGGGTCGTCGGCCGCGCCCGTCCTTCGGGCGGTCTCGACGACCTTGGCCAGCTCCCGCCTGAACCCGATCTGCTGCCCGAGCGTCGAGGCGCCGCGCTCGTAACCGAGCGTGGCCATCGCCACCCGCCAGCCCTCGCCCGGCGCTCCCAGGATGTTCCCCGCCGCTGTGCGCGCGCCGTCGAAGAACACCTCGTTGAACTCCGACGTCCCGGTGAGCTGCACGATCGGCCGCACGTCGACGCCCGGCCGGTCCATGGGGACGAGCAGGTACGACAGCCCCTTGTGCCGCTGCGAGCCGGGCTCGGTACGGCACAGCACGAAGCACCAGTCGGCCACGTGCGCCAGCGACGTCCACACCTTCTGCCCGGTGACGACCCACTCGCCGCCCTCCAGGTGCGCCTTCGTCTGGACGTTGGCCAGGTCGGAGCCCGCCTCGGGCTCGGAGTAGCCCTGGCACCAGAGCTCGTCACCGCGCTGGATCGGCGGCAGGAAGCGGTCCTTCTGCTCGTCGGTGCCGAATTCGAGGATGGTCGGGCCGATCAGCCCCTCGCCGATGTGGCCCACCCTGGCGGGGGCGTCGGCCCTGGCGTACTCCTCGTGGAAGGCGATCTGGTCCTCCAGGGAGGCGGCGCGGCCGCCGTACCGCTCGGGCCAGCCCAGGCAGGTCCACCCGGCCTTGCCGAGGTGGCGCTCCCACGCCTGCCGCAGCTCGTGGCCCTCGTGCTCGCGTCCGGGTCCGCCGAGCCCTCTGGCGTGCGCGAACTCGCCGCTCAGCGCCTCCTCCAGCCAGGCCCGCGCCTGCTCCCGCAGCCCCGGCGTGCCGGGTGGCTCTTTTCCTTCTTGGCCCGCCGGCTCAGGCAAGCTCAACGAAGCCCCCGTACCCGCCGGCTCAGGCAGGCTCAACGAAGCCCCCGTACCCGCCGGCTCAGGCAGGCTCAACGAAGCCCCCGTACCCGCCGCGGAAGAACACGAGGGGGCCGCCGTCCGCGTGCGTGTCGAGCTGGAGCACCCGGGCCACGACGATCATGTGATCGCCCGCCGCGTGCTCGGCCTCGACCGCGCAGTCGATCCACGCCAGCGCGCCTTCGAGCACCGGGTTGCCACCGGGGGAGCCCGTCCACTCCAGGCCCGCGAACTTGTCGCCGCCCTTGGTCGCCATCTGGGCGCACACCGCCTGCTGGTGCTCGGCCAGCACGTTCACGGTGACGACCTTGGCGCCGCGCACCTTGGGCCAGCTGGTGCTGGTGTGGGCCACGCAGAACGCCACCAGGGGCGGGTCCAGCGAGACGGAGGTGAAGGAGTTGGCCGCCAGTCCGCACGGCCGGCCGCTCACCGGATCGAGCGCCGTGATCGCCACCACACCGGTCGCGAACCTGCCGAGCACCTGCCGGAAACGGCGGCTGTCCAGGTGACCGTTCGCGCTGTGAGGTGAAGGGCCGGTCGGCATGGCGGCTCCGTTGCGAATCCTGCGCTGAGGGGGCGCCGGAAGGCCGCGACAGCCGTCCGGCGCGACGAGCCGGGCAGCGTGTGTGCTCATTGGTCCGCCTCCTAGTCCACCGTCTGCGCTCTATCATACCAAGCGCTTGCTTGGACGCTAGGGCGAACGGGGAAACCATGTCAAGTTCGCCTGCCACACGTGCTGCGACGGCCCCTCCGGTGCGCGCTCGCCGACCGGCACGTCCGTGCCTGCCCCGTGCGGGGCGTCTCGCCCTCCAAGCGGCGGGGTGCGTTGACATGGGGGAAATTTCCAGCCTAACGTGACGTTTGTGCCCAAGCGCTTGCTTGACATCCGAAACCGCACCGCGATAGCCGGGGTCGGCTACACCCCCTTCGTGAAGGACTCGGGCGTCAGCACCCTCACGCTGGCCTGCCGCGCCGTGCTGGCCGCGCTGGAGGACGCCGGGCTGTCGGCGGACGAGGTGGACGGCCTGGCCACGCATCGCGTGGGCGACTCCGCCGCCCCCACGCTGGTGGCCCCCGCGCTGGGCATGACCGACCTCGCCTGGCACCTCGACCAGTTCGGCGGCGGCAGCGTCTCGCACGCGGTCGTCGGGCAGGCGGCGCTGGCGGTCGCGGCCGGGGTGGCCGAGACGGTCGTCTGCTACCGCGCCATCAACGCCCGTTCCGAGTTCCGCATGGGCGGCACCGGCCGGGGCGTGCCGGTGAGCCCGGAGGTGCAGTACCAGGCCCCGTACGGGTACGTGGCGCCGCCGCAGCAGTACGCCATGTACGCCCGAGCACACATGCTGAAATATGGCACTCAAGCCGAACATTTCGGGCAGTTAGCGGTCACCCAGCGCGCCAACGCGGCCAAGAACCCACGCGCCCTGATGCGCACCCCCATCACGCTGGACGACTACCTGGCGAGCAGATGGATCGCGGAGCCGTTCCGGTTGCTGGACTGCTGCCTGGAGACGGACGGGGCCTGCGCCCTGGTCGTCACCACCGCCGAACGCGCCCGCTCGCTCCGCCGCCCCCCGGTGCTGATCTCGGCCGCGGCCTGGGGCGGCGGCACGTCCCACCTCTCGGGCCCGTCCGCCGACCCCACGGTGACCGCGGCCGCCGCCCTGGCCCCGCGCCTCTACGCGCAGGCCGGGCTGGGGCCGGAGGACATCGACGTGGCAGAGTTGTACGACTGCTTCACGTACTCGGTGATCGTCCAGCTGGAGGACTACGGGTTCTGCGAGAAGGGCGAGGGCGGCCCGTACGTGGCCTCGGGCGCGACGGCGCCGGACGGCCCGCTCCCGGTCAACACCCACGGCGGCTTCCTGTCCGAGGGGTACGTCCACGGCATCAACCACATCGCCGAGGCCGTCTCCCAGCTCAGAGGCGACGCGGGGGACCGCCAGGTGGCGGGGGCCGAGGTCGCGCTGTCCACGGCCCAGCCCGGCTACATCCTCCCCGCCACCTCCGCCCTGATCCTGAGGAGGTCATGATGGCGGCGTACCGGCCCGAACCCGACCGGGACTCCAGGGAGTGGTGGGAACGGGTCGCGGGCGAGGAGTTCGCCGTGCAGGAGTGCGACGGGTGCGGGGCGGTGCGCTTCCCGGCGCGGGCGTTCTGTCCCGAGTGCCGCACGGAGGCGTGGCACTGGCGGGAGGTGCGGCCCGAGGGGGTGGTCGAGAGCTGGATCGTCAACCATCAGCCGTTCATGCCGGGGTTCGGGACGCCGTACGTGGTGGTGATGGTCCGGCTGGCGGCGGTGCCGGGGTGCTTCGTGTACGGGAACTGGCGCGGCGACGGCCCTCCGGAGCGCGGCCGGCGGGTGCGGGCCGCCTACCGTCCGGTCGACGAGCGGTTGACCCTGGTGGACTGGGCGCCGGTGGATGACGACGGGAATCTGGATGGTCATCCGGCCGAGCGCAAATCCTCCCGCTAGTTGACCTTGCTCCGGAAATTGGATTGGTACCGGAAAATCCCACCAGTCCCACCATCACGAAGGAGCCCCCAGGTTTGGCTCCGAGGGTTGATGATGATGGAAGTAGACGTCGACGCGGACGGCTCGGACTGGCGGCGAACGATGACTGACGGGAAGTCGGTGGCGGGTGTGACCTCGGGGTCACGAGTGACGATCCTGCCTGCCCGCCGGCTCTCGATGAAGCCGTCCAGCCGGTTGTGCCGTGCCGTCGCGGCGCCCGGCCCCGCACACCGGAGAAGCGTCTCCCTGGACGGGGCCCGGCCATGGTCGGCGGGTGGGGTCGCCCGTGGTGACCGTAAAAGATGTGAACGGCCGTCCTGGGCGACGGCGAGTGCTTCGGGGCCGGCGAGGACCTGTGGTGACGTCCGCATCCGGAGGGCGGCGGGCACCTGGGGATCGGCGGGGATCCGAAGTGCGGCGAGTGCCCGGGAGCCGGTGGTCACCGGCGCGCCGGCGGCGCGAGATCCGCCTGGAAGGGCGCGGCCCCCGCCTGAAGCGGGAAGAGGCGCGATGCCCAGCGTTGGTCCCTTGGAGGAAAACGCGCCCTGGCGGGCGTGGGGGACCCGCCAGGACGCGCTTCCTGTCCCGTGCGCGACGGCGCCAGGACTCCGGCGAGGGATGGAGTCCTAGACCGTGAGTTCGCGCACGGAGTCGATGGGGGAGTGTGAAAGCTCCCGCTGCCGGTAACGTGCGGCGATGCGTTGAGCTGCACCAACCGGGTCATCGATGGGGTGCGTGACGGGGGCGCCACCCTCCTCATTCCAGACAAAGGATCCGTCATTGCACCACACGGTCAGCTCAGTCAACACCGATAGCTCGCGCACGCCGACGCCCATGCTCTGGTAGGTGTGGGTGAACCCCTGGCGACGCAACCCGTAACGCAGTAAACGTGTTGCTTCACAAGGGGCATGCCAGGGCAGGTACGGCGTACCCGTGCGGACCGGCAACACTGGCCTTCACCCCCTCACCGGCCTTTAGATGGATTTGTACCAACGAATGGATGATGGGCCGGTGGAGGCGGTTCGGTCAAGGGGTTGTGGCCTGCTAGAACCAGATCGTCTAAATTGTTGGAACAAAAGGGGTGAAAGTGGCAAGGTCGGTGCTGTATCAGCAGGTGGCTGCGGAGTTGCGTCGAGCCATCTACTCGGGCGTCCTCGGCCCGGGATCACAGCTGCCGACCGAGGCGCAGCTCATGGAAGACCATGGGGTGAGCAGGAACACCGTAAGGCTGGCCCTGGGAGAGCTCGTCAATGAGGGGCTCGTTACGCGCACGCCGCGGCGCGGAACCGTGGTCAGAGACCGCAGACCGCTGCTGATCTATCCGCAGCGGGAGCTGGAGCCACAACCTTCTGGGGAACTGCGGGAAGCCTTCGCCTATGCCGTGGCGCAGGAAGGCCGCGAGCCAAGCCAGTACATCGAGGTGCTGACGGTTTCTCCCGTCGAGGAGATCGCCAGCAGGCTGGAGTTGGCTGATGGGGAATTGGCGGTGGTGAGGCGCCGTCTGCGTTTCGTGGACGGCCAGCCGTACAACACCAACGATTCCTACTTCCCTCGTGACATGGTTGCCGACTCCGAGATCGCCAGACCCGGAGACATCGCGCGAGGGGCGAACCGGGTGCTGGAGGAGCTGGGCCATGCGCAGGTGCGCGTCACCGACGACATCTGGGCCCGCATGCCCAACCAGGAGGAGGCCGAGCGCCTCCAACTCGAGCTCGGCACGCCAGTCATGGTGTATGTCCGAGTTGGGTACGACGGGGCCGACATGCCGGTGCGTGTCGCGGTGTCGGTGCTGCCCGCCGACAAACATTTGATCAGATACGAGCTCGATGGCCGCTAGCGAGCTCTGTTGAAGGGGTGATCCCGCCGGCTGGGGCCGGGCGCAGCGAGAAATTAGCCGCCTCGCTGGCCTAGGGGAGTCGTGCATACTCCCCTAAATCGCCATTTATCCATATATATCGGGTCTAGGCCCCATTTTCGGCTACGCGCACCATTGCTTCATCACGCTTTGTGTGTGCGCTTACACCCAACGCAACGGGAGTTTCATTATGCACACCAACACGCTGCTTCACCCGCTCGCTCTCCGCCGAGCGGAGCCAGAGGACCTTCCCGGCGTACTCACGCTGCTCGCGGACGCCGCCGAGTGGCTTTACAGGCGAGGAGTGCGGCAGTGGCCGCGCGGGGGCTTCGGCCCGGAGCGCATCGTGCCGCTCATTGAGGAGCGGGTGCTGTTCCTGCTCGACGACGAGCTCAGATATCTCGACCCCGACGAATCGGCCCCGCCGGTTGCCACCATAGCCCTCGACGACCACGCGGATCCCGAGTTCTGGACGCTCGACGACGACCCCGGGGCCGCCCTTTACGTCCACAAGCTCGCCGTGGCGCGCCCCTGGTCCGGCAGCGGCCTCGGCGACGCCCTCCTGGACTGGGCCTGCGCCTCCGCCCACGCGGCCGGGCTGCCCTGGCTGCGGCTGGACTGCGCCAAGGGGAACAGGCGGCTGCAGGATTACTACCGCAGGCGCGGGTTCCGCCACGTCCGCACGGTGGACCTTCCCCACCGCGCGTCCGGCGCCCTCTTCGAACGCCCGTCGGCGGACCTCGGCACCACGGCCTTCCGTGACCTGACCATGGCCGAACTCATCTCCGCCTGACATCCCGCCCCCACGGCCCCGGTCTCCCGGGATCGGGGCCAAGCGCGCCCACCCGGCGTGCGCGGAAGCCGGGTGGAGTGCGTCGGTTCGCGTGCGGGGGTGGGCGGCTGTGTGCTTCGCTGGCGTGGGCCGAGGTCCCGCGGTGTGGTCCGGCGGCGGATGCCGCTCATGCGGGCGCTGTGGGAGCATCTGAGCGCCCGGCGGGTGCCCCTGCGGCGAGGGGGAGGGGCCGCTGGCGGGGACTTTTTGGTGTGATCAGCGGCGGAACGGTGCAGAGCACCATATAACCTCTCCTCCATGACCGGATCCCTGCTCGAGGTGATCGCCCTCAACGTGCGTGACGCCGTGGCCGCTGAACAGGGTGGAGCCGACCGGCTGGAGGTCGTCGCCGACATGGCGGCCGACGGGCTGACCCCCTCCCCGGAGACGGTTGCCGCGATCGCCGCGGAGTGCCCCCTCCCTCAGATGGTGATGCTCCGCTGTGACGCCAACTTCATCGCCGACCCCGACGTGCTCGACCGCCTGAGCCGGGACGCCAAGGCGTTGGCGCAGGCCGGGGCGGCGGGGTTCGTGTTCGGGTTCCTCGACAGGTCAGGGAAGGTCGATCTGGGGGCGACGGAGGCGCTCATCCACGCCGTCTCGCCGCTCCCGTGGACGTTCCACCGGGCGGTCGATCACGCCGCCGACGTCCAGGCGTCCTGGCGGGCGGTGCGGCTGCTGCCCAATCTCGCCACCGTCCTCACCTCGGGCTCGCCCAACGGGGTGGGGGAGGGGTTGCCGGTGCTGAGGGGGCGCGCCGATGCCGGTGACGGCTCGATCATCCTGGCCGGGGGCGGGCTGAAGCCGGCGTACGTGCCGGCGCTGCTCGACTACGGCATCCGCGCCTTCCACGTGGGGTCCGCCGTGCGGGGGAGCTGGTCCGACCCGGTGGAGTCGCGGCTGGTACGCCAGTGGCGGTCCCTGGTCGAACGCGACTGACGCCTCCGGCCGCCCCCGCCCGTTACGGCAAGGCCGCGTCTGCGCGCCTGAGAGCGGCTGCCAGCGTGCGGATCGTGGCGGGCTCGTCCATGACCCCGCCCTCCGCCTCCCGCTGCTCCTCCCACGCTGTCACCCGCTCCTGGTACGCCTCGTACCGTTCGAGGTGGAAGGCGTAAACGGTGGCGAAACGGCTCACCAGGTGCGAAGGATGCATGTCCCACCCCTGGTAGAAGCCGTGCCCCAGCGAATGCCTGACCAGCTCGGCGTGCCGCCGCCACAGCGCGTGCACGTCACGGGTGAGCCCGGAGGCGGGCGCGGTGGCCAGCGACCCGTCCGACAGCTCCACCGTCGTGCCCGCGAACGCCGTCTGCATCACGTGCCGGGCATGATCGCACGCCGGATGGTCCAGCCGCTGCTCGTGCGGCGGCAGCCCGATCGCGGCCGTGTAGTCGAAGACGCCGAAATGCGCCGCCACGAGCCGCCCGCCCAGCGACTCCGCCAGGTCCCCGCGCAGGAAGTGCAGCGTCTGCGGCGCCTCCACCTGCATCTCGAACCGCAGCCGCACCTCCAGCTCATCCTCCAGCCGCGCCAGCAGGTCCGTGAACTGACCGAGGTAGGCCTCCATCAGGACCTTGGGGAAGGTCACCGTGAAACCCGGCGGCAGCTCGCCGGCCCGCTCCATCAGCCCCGAGAGGAACAGGTCGAGCGTGCGTACCGACCGCCCGGGGTTCCCGTCGGCGAACGACTTCACCCGCGGCCCCCACCGCCGCGGCAGCGTGCCCGCGGCGTGCATCGTGGCCACCGCCTCGACGGCCTGCGCCACGTGCTCGTCCTCCACCAGGTCGGGACGTACGCCGTACCCGTCCTCGAAGTCGATGCGCACGTCCTCGATCGGCTCGGAGGAGAGCTTCTGGATCACCTTGGAGTGCACGGCGGCGGCCGTCCCGCCGGGCACCCCGAAGACCTCCGCGAGAGCGGCTGGATCGGGCAGATGCGTCTTGACCAGGGACAGCGCCTGATCGCTCCACTCGGAGAGCGTGCGGATCGAGAACCGGTCGGCCGGGACGTAGACGGTGTGGACGGGCTGCCAGCCCGGACCGGCGGAGGGGTAGCGGGCCTGCTGGAGCCGGTAGACCTCGTCGAACCCTTCAGGAACGGCACGCACGGAGCATTGCCTCCAGTCCGACCAGCTTGACGCGTTCGCCCCGGCCCAGCGACCTGGCCAGCTCGGCCTCGGCCGCCTCGATCGCCAGCCACTCCTCGTACGTCACGGGACGCACCCCGCGCGAGGCCAGCAGCGCGTCGATGGCCCCGCCGCCCACTCGCGGGTGGTCGGAGAGGTCGGAAAGGAGCGTGCGGACCGTTTCCGCCGCGTCGGACTTGTTGGTGCCGATCACCCCGGTGGGGCCGCGTTTGAGCCAGCCTGCGACGTATTCGCGGTCGCGCACCCGCCCGGCCTCGTTCGGCACGGTCATGGTCTGCTCCGAGAACGGCACCCCGGGCAGCGGCACGCTCTGGTAGCCCACCGAACGCAGCACCATGCCGACCGGCAGCGTCTCGAACTCGCCCGTGCCGACCACGCGCCCCTCCTCCGACAGGCGGGTGCGTTCGAGCTTGAGGCCCTCCACCCGCTCGGTGCCGAGGATCTCCACGGGCCGCAGCCAGAAACGCACGTCGAGGCGGCGCGGTCGGCCCACCGGGTTGCGGGCGGCCCAGGACTGCAGGACCTTGATGTTGCCCTGGACCTGGCGCGGGAAGTCGACGCCCAGGACGACGGCCTCGTCGGGGCGGACGCAGACGTCGGCGTTGGCCAGCTCGCCCAGCTCGCGCAGCTCCTTCAGGGTGAACTTGGCGTGCTCGGGGCCGCGCCGGCCGATCATGTGGATGGCTTTGACCTGGCTCTCCTCCAGGCGTTCGAGCACGTCGTGCGGCACGTCCGTGGAGCGCAGCTCCTCGTGGGTCTTGGCCAGGACGCGTACGACGTCGACCGCCACATTGCCGACGCCGATCACCGCGACCTCGGAGGTGTCGAGCGTGAACCGCCCCGGATCGACGTCGGGGTGCCCGCAGTACCAGTTGACGAAGTCGGTCGCCGCCACGCTGCCGGGCAGGTCCTCGCCGGGGATGCCGAGCTTCCTGTCGACCATCGCGCCCGTGCAGTAGACCACCGCGTCGTAGGCGCCCAGCAGATCCTCGACCGAGACGTGCTCGCCCAGCGTGACGCCGCCGAGGAAGCGGACCTCGGGCAGTTCGAGCACCTTGCGCAGGTAGTTCGCGATCGACTTGATCGACGTGTGGTCGGGCGCGACGCCGTATCTGACCAGCCCGTATGGGGTCGGCAGGCGTTCGAGGACATCGACCTCGACGGGCTCGGCCGACTGCTTCACCAGAGCCTCGGCCGTGTAGATCCCGGCGGGGCCCGATCCGATGACCGCCACGTGCAACGCCACGCTGCCTCCTAAGACTCGGTTACACGCGTCCCACCAGGTGTAACCGGCCGGTGTGATCCAGGTATCCCCGATCGCCGGTTCGGATGAACCCGTCTTTCGCGAATACCGCATGATCGGTGCTCTTGCCAACGTAGCCGCTCATCACCGCCTCGGAGCGGAGGGACACTTCGCCTTCGTCCTCATCTGACAGTACGCGCCCGCCGGCGTTTCCGATCGACACGTTCACACCGCCGCGTGGCCTGCCGCCGCGGGCCTCGGCGTCCTCGGGCGGGTCGCCGCGCCGGGCGCCGAGCCCCAGCCAACTCGACCCTACCCACCCCGAAGCCTCGCCAGGCGGCCCCGCGCCCCCGTTCAGCCCTTTTCTCCCCGCAAGAGGGCCTCGGCCGACGTACGGAGCGCCAGCTTGTCCACCTTGCCGTTCACGTTCACCGGCAGGGTGTCCACCACGACCACCCGCGCGGGCACCTTGTAGTTGGACATGTTGGCCTTCGCCCAGGCGATCAGCCCCTCGGGATCGACGGCGACCCCGGGCCTGGGAACGACGTACGCCACCCCCGCCTCTCCCTTGACCGGGTCCGGCACGCCCACGACCGCCACCTGCGCCGGCGACCCCTCCCGCAGCAGCAGCGACTCCACCTCGGCCGGCGACACGTTGAACCCGTTGACGATGTAGAGCTCCTTCCTCCGGTCGACGATGGCCAGATTGCCCGACGGGTCCAGCACGCCCACGTCGCCCGTGTGCAGCCACCCGTCGCCGTCGACGACCTCCGCCGTCCTCGCGGGCTCGCCCCAGTACCCCCGCATCACGCCGTAGCCCCGCTGCAGGATCTCCCCGCGCTCCCCGGCGCCGGCCTCCTTCCCGTCGTCGTCCACGATCCGCACCTCGATCCCGGGCACGGCCCGGCCGGTGGTGTTCGCGATGACGTCGATGGGGTCCCCGGCGCGGGTCATGGAGACGACCGTGCCCTCCATCAGCCCGTACGCGTTGATCATCCGTTCCAGCCCCACCCGCTCCACCAGCCGGGTGATCAGGCTGGACGGCACGGCGGCGGCGCCGCAGATGGCCACGCGCAGCGAGGACACGTCCCAGGACCCGCGGTCCAGCTCGTCCAGGATGCGGTGGAACAGCGTCGGCGGCCCGGCCAGCACCGTGATCCGTTCGGAGGAGATCAGCGACATCAGGGCGTCGGGCGTGAAGATGGGGATCGGCAGCATCGTGGCCCGGCGCAGGACGCAGGCGATGAGCCCCGCGTTCAGCCCGAACCCGTGGCTGAACGGGGCGATGACCGGATAGCGGTCGCGGTCGTCCAGGGTGACGATCTCGGACCAGTCCCAGTAGCCGCGCAGGACCTGGGCGTGGTCGAGCATGACGCCCTTGGGCACACCCGTGGTGCCCGACGTGGACATGATCTCGCACAGGTCCTCGGGGCGTACGGCGAGCGCCCGCTCCTCGGCCTCCCGCGCGGAGACCCGCGTGCCCAGGGCGCGTAAGTCGTCCGGGCGGCGCAGGCCGGGAAGGGGCGGCAGGAGATCGGCGAGCGGGGTGGACGACGGGCCCGCTCCGGTGATGAGCACCTTGGCGCCGGTCTTCTCGATCAGCTGGGCCGCCTCGATGCCCTTGAAACGGGACGAGAGCGGCACGATGACGGCGCCCGCGTCCCAGACGCCGAACGCGTGCCGCACCCAGAACGCCGAGTTCACCCCCCACATCGCCACCCGGTCCCCGGGGCCGACGCCGAGCGCGATGAGGCCGCGGGCGATCTCTGCGGCCGAGGTCCGCAGCTCGGACAGCGTCATCCGCGCGCGGCCCTCGGCGACCACGATGGCGTCGGGGTGGTGCGCTGCCTGGTCGCGAAGCATGCGGGGGAGCGTTCCCCAGTCCGGCATCGGTGCCATCGGTTGCCCCTAGGTGATGAGAGCGCGGTCCCTTCCGAGGTGGTGGCCGCGCAGGTCGTTCACCGTGCCCGGCGCCGGGGCCTCGGAGACGTCCTGGGCGATCTCCACGTTGATCGAGATGGGTGTCAGCGCCTGGACGGCCTGCTGGATCCTCGACTTCCACATGGGGTTCCTGACCAGGCTCGCCCGGCTGAACGTGACCGTGAGCACCGCCGCGTCCAGCGTCCCCTGACGGCTGATCGCCAGGTCCCAGCCGGACACGCCGTCGACCTTGGACAGCGCCTTCTCGATCCGCGCCAGCGCCAGCCACACGCCTCTGACCAGCACGTGATCGCCCACCGTGTGGGCCGGCGCGGGTGTGCCCGCGCCGGCGAGCCTGGCGACCTGGCCGGTCCTGAGCACGGTGTCGCCGGCCGCGGAGGTGACGACCAGCTCGGCGAGCTCGGCCGCGGGGTCGGGGGAGTCGTCCTTGGTCAGCGCCGCCAGGCCCAGCGCGTCGTCGGCGAGCGGGGTGAGCGGGTCGTCCTCCGAGGCCCGCCACGCCAGCGCGCCGCCGGTGAACGGGCTGGTGAACACCTCCGTCACCCTGGCCTCGAACTCCCCCGCCAGGTGGGCCATCGTCCGTCTGGAGGCGATCTCGCCGGTGAGGACGATGTTCCTGAGCCCGAGATCCAGCGGGTCCAGCAGGAACTCCAGGTGCAGGCGGGCCAGGAAGTCCATCGCGCCCGTCGGGGTGGCGACCAGGGTGGTGGCCTTCAGCGCGGTCAGCGCGTGGTGCAGGCGCATCCGGCCGCGCGGGCCCACGTCCGCGGCGGCCTCGGCCGCGTCGGCCGCGGCGGCCGTCCACAGCGCCCCGGCGGGTTCGGCCAGGGCGACCACGACGCGCTCGCGCTCGCCGACCCCGGCCTCGCGCAGCGCCTTCGCGGTCAGCACGTGGTCGCGGGGGTCCAGCGGGACGGCGCTCGACAGGTCGGGGGAGACGAGCAGGAGCCCGGTGGCCGAGCGCGCGGCGGCGCCGAGGTCGTCACGGGTGAGCCAGCGGGCCATCAAACCACCACCTCCGTACGGTCGAGCGTCCGGGGCGTCGGGCGAGAGCGGGCCGTCGACCTGATCAACGTGCCACCTCGGTCATGAACAGCGTCATCGAGTCGCACACCCGCTCATGCGCCAGCCCGCCCACCTGCGCCTGGATGATGAGGTCCGTCGCGCCCGCCTCGGCGATCCTGGCCAGGGCCTTGCGCGAGCCCTCCACGTCGTCCACCACCACCATCAGGTGCTCCCGCAGCGTGGCCATGGACTCCTCTGGCGGCATCCCGGCCGCGAGCTGCCCCAGCACCCGGTGGGTGGCGTGGCGGGCGTCGTAGTAGTCGGGCGGGGTGACGAGGTTGACCTGGCGGCGGATGTACCACAGGACGGCGTCGGCGGCCGTGGCGGTCGCCTCGTCCCGGGTCCGGGCGACGTGCCAGGGGATCATCAGGGCGACGCGGCGGCTCGCCGGGTCGAAGCCGTGCTCCGCCAGGCACTCCCGATATTTCGCGATGTCGGAGGCCACGTCGTCGATGCCCTTGAGCATCGTCATGCCGAGCAGGTTGTACCCGTGCCTGGCCGCCGCCAGGTAGCCCTCCAGCGAGGTCGACGCCACCCACACCGGTGGGTGCGGCCGCTGGGCCGGGCGCGGGTAGACGGCCACGTCGGGGATCTCGAAGAACTCGTTCGACCGGCTGACCGGCTCGCCGTCGGCCTGCCAGATGGCCAGCGTCGCCTCCAGCGAGTCCTCCCAGATCTGCCGCGACTTCTCGAACGGCCGCTGGAACGCCTGGTACTCCAGGGGCGAGGCCCCCCGCCCCGTGCCGAACTCCACCCGGCCGCCGCTCAGCACGTCCAGCGTGGCGACGCGCTCGGCCGTGCGGATCGGGGACTGGAACGGCAGCAGCACCACGCCGAGTCCCAGGTGGATGCGCTCGGTGCGCTGCGAAACGGCGGCCAGGACCAGGTCGGGCGCGGAGGAGTGGGAGAAGCCCCTGGTGAAGTGGTGCTCCACGAACCAGGCCGTGTCGAACCCCAGCCGATCGCCCAGCACGACCTGGTCGACCACGTTCTGGAACGTCTGCTGCTCCACTTCGCGGGTGCGCCCGCGGACCTCCAGCTCATACCCCAGGCTGATCCGTAGGGACGTCATCGCGCCTCCGAAGTAGGAAACCAAGCGCTCGCTTGGTAGAGCGTATCAGCAGCGAAGACTTGCGGGAAGGGCGCGGACCCGATCAGAGTGGATGCCTGTGAAGCGAAAGCGCGCGCTGCGGCGGCCCAAGGACGGTCCGTTCCCCGATTCCGCCGACGACGACTTCTCGCTCACCAGTGCCCGGAGATATGAGGCGTTCGGCCGGGTGATGGCCGCGCTCGCCACCGAGGCCGACTTCATCGAGTCCTGCCGCGACCTGACGTGGTGGCGCGGGGCCGATCACAGCTGGCACGTCGAGTGGCGCGACGGCCCGTACGCGTCGGAGGTGGCCTCGCTGCTGGCCCAGCAGGTGCGCGACCCCGACTACGACGGCTCGCTCGTCACCGAGGCCGGCCCGGGAAGCAGCGGTTCGGCCGTGCTCGACGTGATGGGCGTGCGGTTCGAGCTGCGCGCGATCGACCCGATCGGGCGGGCCACCGTACGGGAGCGGCCCGGCTTCTGGCGCCTCGCCGAGGCCCTCGACACCACCCGCCGCACCAACACCCGCCACCCATGGGAAGAACTGCTCGGCGGCTAGCCGAGGGCGTGGGCCGCGAGCCGGGCGCGATGGGCCTGCGGCGGGCCGAAAAGCTGCGCGTCCGAGGTGGCGCGCTTGAGGTAGCGATGTGCGGGATGCTCCCAGGTGATCCCGATCCCGCCGTGAATCTGGATGTTCTCGCCGGCCGCCGCCAGATAAGCCTCCGTGCAGTACGACCCGGCGATCGCCGCGTACACCCCGTCGACCGCCGCGGCCCCCGCCGCCGACCTGGCCGACTCCACGAGCAGCAGCAGATCGGCGAGCTTGTGCTTGATCGCCTGGAACGACCCGATCGGCCGCCCGAACTGCCGCCGCCGCTTCGCGTGCTCGACCGCCATCTCCAGGCACCGCTGCGCCCCGCCCACCTGCTCGGCGGCCAGCGCCGCGATCCCGAGGTCGCGCACGCGGGTCCACGACGAGCCGTCGCCGAGCCGGCGTACCGGGGTGTCCTGGAAGGAGAGCTCCTGCAGCGGCCGGCTCTCGTCCATGGTCCGGTACGTCCTGCGCCCGGCGGGCGCGGCCGCCACCAGGAGCCCGTCCGCGTAGACCAGCGCCAGCTCGCCCGCCGGCGCGTACGGGACCACGCCCGTGAGCAGGCCGGACTCCAGCCGGAGGCGGGCGCCGTCGTCCGGCGGCACCACGGTCGCGGTCGTGGAGCCGTCGGCCAGCGTCGCGAGGAGGTCGTGCGCCCCGCTCGCCCTGAGCGCCTCGACGGCCATCACCGCCGTCTGCAGGAACGGGTGGGGCGACAGTGCCCGGCCCAGTTCCTCGGCCACGGCGGCCATTTCGGCCGGACCGCATCCCGTCCCTCCGTGTTCTTCGGGGACGAGCAGCCCCGCGATTCCCACGTCGCGCGCGAAAGCCTGCCACGGTGCGTCCGGCCGGTCGGCGAGGTAGTCGCGGACGACGGCGCCCAGCTCATCGGGGAGTGCCACGGAGCCATCTTAACCAAGCGGTTGCTTGTTTGACATCCGGGTGACCGAAATTTGCCTTTTTTGTACAGTCACATAATCTGCAAGTGGTCGTCCCAAGGGTTAGCCGAGGAGGGGTTGACCAGGGAAATGGATATGAACGACACCAGCATCGACTACGCCGATCTCGCCGAATATGACCGGCGGCAGCGCTGCATCGAACATCACCTCCTGTCGGCCTTCTTCGGGGGACTCGCCGTCGGGATCGCCGGCATGCTCATGGCCGGCAAGGGCCCCGAGTGGGTCGGCCAGATCTACGACCCGTACGTCTACCTCGGCCTGACGCTGGCCGTGGGCGCCACGGCGTCGGGGTTCGGGTGGGCACTGCTGACGACGTTCCTGGCCGTGGCGTCCACGCTGGTCGCGGCCCTGGGCGCGAGCGCGCTGAAGGGCGACCCGGCCTTCGACGTCGTCGGGGGCAGCGCCGCCGGGCTCAACTGGACGCTCGCCCTGCTCGTCGGCCTGGGCCTGCTCGCGTTCGCCACCCGCAGGGACGACGTCTGGGGCGACCTCGCGGCGGGCGCGGTCGGCGCGGCGCTGATCGCCGACGTGGTGGACCGGGCGACGCCGGGGTTCATCGACAGCGAGCGGTCGTTCTGGCCGGTCCCCGCGCTGGTGATCGGGTTGCTGTCCGTCGCCCTGGTGCTGGTGATGCGCAGGAACGGCCGGGGCCGGGTGCGCGCGCTGGTGCTGTCCGCGGTGTTCGCCGGCGTGTTCATGGCGGTTTTGGCTGCCTTCGTGTCCGGCTGGATCCCGTCGCCGGTCTGACGTCCCTTCCGGACCTGTGGATAAGGTCGCGCGCGGCGCCACCCGGAGTCGATAGCCTGTAGTCCTTCACTTCCAGGTTCGAGCAAGGAGTAGCCGTGTTGCTGCGCATGTCGTCGTTGTTTCTTCGCACCCTGCGGGACGACCCGGCAGACGCGGAAGTGCCGAGCCACAAGCTCCTGGTCCGCGCCGGCTACGTCCGCCGGGTGGCGCCCGGGATCTACTCCTGGCTGCCCCTCGGCAAGATGGTGCTGGAAAACGTCGCCAGGATCGTCCGCGAGGAGATGAACCGGATGGGCGGCCAGGAGGTGCTCTTCCCCGCCCTGCTGCCCCGCGAATACTACGAGGCCACCGGCCGCTGGACCGAATACGGCGACACGCTCTTCCGGCTCCAGGACCGCAAGGGCGCCGACTACCTCCTCGGGCCCACGCACGAGGAGCTCTTCACCGACATGGTCAAGGGCGAATACTCCTCGTACAAGGACTATCCGGTCACCCTTTACCAGATCCAGACCAAATACCGCGACGAGGCCCGGCCCAGGGCGGGCATCCTGCGCGGGCGCGAGTTCCTGATGAAGGACTCGTACTCGTTCGACCTCGACGACGACGGGCTCAAGCACTCCTACGAGCAGCACCGCGAGACCTACATCCGCACCTTCGACCGGCTCGGCATCAACTACAAGATCGTGTTCGCCCAGTCCGGGGCGATGGGCGGGTCGGCGTCGGAGGAGTTCCTGGCGCCCACGCCCACGGGCGAGGACACGTTCGTGGCCTGCCACTCCTGCGGCTACGCCGCCAACGCCGAGGCCGTCGTCACGACCGCGCCCGCCGCCCGCTCGATCGACGACGCGGCGCCGCTGCAGGTCATGGACACGCCCGACACCCCGACCATCGAGACGCTGGTGTCGTACGTCAACGAGCACCACGGCCTGTCCGTCACCGCCGCCGACACGCTCAAGAACGTCGTGGTCAAGGTCTCCACGCCGGGCTCCGACAAGGTCGAGACCCTGATCATCGGCGTGCCCGGAGACCGCGAGGTCGACTTCAAGCGTCTGGAGGCGGCGCTGGCGCCCGGCGAGCCCGCCATCTTCGAGGCCGCCGACTTCGCCAAGCACCCCGGGCTCGTACGCGGCTACATCGGGCCGCAGGTCCTGCGCTCGCTCGGCATCCGCTACCTCGTCGACCCCCGGGTCGTCACCGGCACGTCCTGGGTGACGGGCGCCAACGAGCCGGGCAAGCACGCCGCCAACGTGGTGGCCGGTCGCGACTTCACCCCCGACGGCACGATCGAGGCCGCCGAGGTGCGCGCCGGCGACCCCTGCCCCCGGTGCGGCTCCGAGCTGTCCATCGACCGCGGCATCGAGATCGGCCACATCTTCCAGCTGGGCCGCAAATACGCCGACGCCGCCGGCCTCGACGCCCTCGGCCCCGACGGCAAGCCGATCCGCATCACGATGGGCTCCTACGGCATCGGCGTCTCCCGGGCCGTGGCGGTCATCGCCGAGCAGGCCTATGACGCGCTCGGGCTCGTGTGGCCCCGCGAGGTCGCTCCCGCGGACGTGCACATCGTCGGGACCGGCAAGGAAAACCAGGTGGAGGCGGCCCTGGAGCTGGGGGCCGAGCTGGAGTCGCGCGGGGTGCGGGTGCTCGTGGACGATCGGCCTTCGGTTTCGCCCGGGGTGAAGTTCAAGGACGCCGAGCTGCTGGGCCTGCCGACCATCGTGGTGGTCGGACGCGGGCTGTCGCAGGGGGTCGTGGAGCTTCGGGACCGGGTCTCCGGGGAGAAGTCGGAGATCCCCCTGTCCGAGGCCGCCGACCGCATCGTCGCCGCTCTCGCCTGAGTCCTGGCCGCATCGGCGCCGGGCCTCCGTCCTGACGGGGGCCCGGCGCGCGGTCCCGCCCCCCGTCGTCTCGCCGACGCGGCGCGTTGGGGGCGGGTGTCTCAACCGCTCGTCGCCGGCCCCGAACACCGCCGCCGTCGAAGGGCCGTCTCGTCGACGCTTGGGCAGGAGCGGGGAAAGGCGTGTGGGCGGTGGCTCGGAGGCGGCGTCAGACGGTGGGGAGGACGGGGGTCTTGGCGCGGCGGCGGAGCAGGGGCGGGCCGATGAGGCAGGCGGTTGCGATGAGCAGGATGGCCAGGGAGACCGGGCGGGTGACGAAGATCGAGGGGTCGCCCTCGCTGAAGGCCAGGGCGCGGCGGAACTGGACCTCCATCAGCGGCCCCAGCACCGCTCCCAGGATCAGCGGCGCCACCGGGTATCGGGCCCGGTGCAGGACCCAGCCCAGCAGGCCGAACCCGTACGCCACCAGCACCTCGAAGACGCTCTGGGAGATCGAGTAGACCCCCAGCGTGGCGAAGGTCAGGATGGCGGCCGTGAGGAGGGCGGCGGGGACGCTGAGGAGCTTCACCCAGACCCGGATCAGCGGCAGGTTGAGCACCAGCAGCATCACGTTGCCGATGTAGAGGCTGGCGATCAGCGTCCACACCAGCACCGGTTGCTGGTCGAAGAGCTGCGGCCCGGGTTGCACGTTGTAGATCTGGAAGGCGATCAGCAGCATGCTCGCCGTGGCCGATGTCGGGATCCCCAGCGTCAGCAGCGGCACCAGGACCCCGGAGAACGCCGCGTTGTTGGCCGCCTCGGGACCCGCCACGCCCTCGATCGCGCCCTGGCCGAACTCCTCCTTGTGCTTGGACAGCCGCTTCTCGACGTTGTAGCTCAGGAACGTGGGCAGTTCGGCGCCCCCGGCCGGCAGCGACCCGATCGGCAGCCCGAACAGGGTCCCGCGCAGCCAGGGCTTCCAGGACCTGCGCCAGTCCTCGCGGGTCATCCCCACTTTCCCGGAGACCGCGACGGGAGGCTGCGCCGGCCGGTGCCGGGCGGCGGCCGTGGAGATCGCCTCCGCCACCGCGAACAGCCCCACCGCGACCGCCACCACCGACAGCCCCTCGTAGAGGTCGGGCAGGCCGAAGGCGAAGCGCGGTTGCCCGGTCATCTGGTCGATCCCCACCATCCCGATCGTCAGCCCGAGGAACAGGCTCGACAGCCCCCGTACGATCGAGTCCCCCATGAGCGAGGTCACCGTCACGAACGCGAGCACCATGATCGAGAAGTACTCGGCCGGCTGGATCAACTTGGCGATGTTCGACATGCCGGGGGCCAGGAACGTGATGACGATCGTGGAGATCGTGCCCGCCACGAACGACCCGATGGCCGCCGTGGCCAGGGCCGCCCCCGCCCGGCCGCGCCGGGCCATCGGATAGCCCTCGAGCGTGGTGGGGATGGAGGCCGTCTCGCCCGGGATGTTCAGCAGGATCGCGGTCGTCGAGCCGCCGTACATGCCGCCGTAGTAGATCCCGGCGAACATCACGAACGCCCCCACCGGATCGAACACGAACGTCAGCGGCAGCAGCAACGCGATCGTCGTGGCGGGGCCGAGCCCGGGCAGCACGCCGACCAGCGTGCCGACGGTGACGCCGAGTATGGCGAGCAGCAGGTTCTGCAGGCTCAGCGCGTGGCCGAAGCCGTCCAGCAGGTTGCCGAGCACGTCCATCTCAGATCGCCAATCTGACCAGGCCCGGCGGCAGCGAGATGCCTAGGAGCCGGTCGAACAGGAAGTACGTGGCCAGCGCCAGCGCCAGCCCCACGAACACGTCGCGCACCAGCCTCCTGCTGCCCAGCACCCTGGCCACGGCGACGAAGAAGACGGTGGTCGCCTGCCAGTAGCCGACCGGGACCAGGAGGAGCGCGTAGGCGGCCAGGCTGCCGATCAGAAGCAGGACGGAGGGCCAGTGCGGCCTCTCCGCGGCCGCCGCACCGTCGTCGATGCCGTCGTCGATGCCGGCGCTGATATCGGCGCCGATGCTGCCGCCGATGCCGGCGCTGATACCACTGCTGATGCCGTCGGCGCCTTCGGACACCGGCTCCCGCGTGCCCGGTCTGAAGGCCTGGACGACCCCGATGACGGACACCACCGCCAGCCCGACCCCCACCAGCAGCGGGAACGCGCGCGGTCCCACCGCCTGGTAGCCCTCGCCCTGCGGGATCGCGAACGCCTGGGCCAGCACCACCACGGCCGTCGCCAGGAACCCGAGCGAGACGATCCGCTGTGTCACTTGCCGAGCCCCAGTTCGCCCAGGATGGTGGTGACCTGGGTGCGCTGCTGGGTCAGCACCTGGGCGAACTGGTCGCCCGGCCGCCAGTCCTCGACCCAGTTGTTGCGTTCGAGGACCTTCTTCCAGCAGGAGGTCTGGCGCACCTTGTCCAGCAGGCCGATGACGTCCTGCTGCTGCTCCTTGGTCAGGCCCGCGGGCGCGAGCACGCCGGCCAGCGTGGAGATCGCCGCGTTGCCCAGGCCCAGCTCCTTCATCGTGGGCGCGTCGATGCCCGCGACCCGCTGCTCCGAGTCCACCGCCAGCACCCGCAGCTCGCCCGCGGAGATCTGCGCGCGCAGCTCGGCGACCGTGTCGATGCCGGCCGTGGCGGCACCGCTGAGCAGCAGGTTCAGGGACTCGCCGCCGCCCGCGGTGGGGACGAAGTTGACGTCCTTGGCGGCGACGTTGCGGTCCTTGGCCAGCCCCGCCACCGTCATCTGGCCGGGCCCGCCGAGCGAGCCGCCCGTCCACTTGACGCTGTGGGGCTTGGCCTCCATGGCGTCCAGCACCGACTTCAGGTCCGCGTACGGCGACTTCTTGGCCACCACGATGGCGGTCGGCCCCCGACTCAGCCCGGCCACGGGGGTGAGGGTGGACAGGTCGACCGGCGACTTGTTGTTCACGATGCCGCCCAGCATGGTCACGCTGTCCATGACCATGAGCTGGTACGGGTCGCCCTGCTTCTTGGCGAACTGGGCCAGCCCGATGGTGCCGCCCGCGCCGGGCACGTTCGTGACCGTGGTGTCCACGTCGGCCACCTTGCACTCGCTGAACGAGCTGGCGATGCCGCGCGCCCGGGTGTCCCAGCCGCCGCCGGGGCTGCCCGGCGCCATGATCGACAGGGGCTTGCTCGGGTAGCCGCCGCCCGAATCGGTGGCCTCGCCGACGGCGCAGCCGGTGAGTGTCACGGCCACCGCGGCGGCGGCCAACAATTTGATCTTCATGATGACTCCCGGGGGGTGAGGATCGATGCGAAGAAGTCCTTGACCGGCTCGAGCACCGACATCGGGTCGTGACCCACGCCCGGTACGACGTCGAGCCGTACATCGATGCCATGGGCCTCGAAGTTGTCGCGCAGCGCCTTGAGCCGCTCGATGCGGGTGACCCCGTGGGCGTCGGCGCCGTCCATCCAGTTGGAGTCGCCCTGGTTGTTGATCTCCCAGGTCTCCACGTCCGCACTGCCCACGACCATCTGCACCGGCACGTCACGAAGCTCCTCGAATCTGGGAGCGCTGCCGAACTCCTCCTCGAACCCCTTCAGCCCGATCCACCACGGGCTGCTGTGATCGATGTACGTTATCCGCCCTGGTGCACCAATTGACAATCCGGTGAGCCGGTCGGGGTGCAGGTACGCGAACCGGTGCACGAACTGGCCGCCGCCGGAGAAACCGTGCAGGAGGAACCGCTCGGTCCGTACGTTGAAGCGCTCGCCGACCTCGTCGACCATGGCCAGCAGCGCGTGGTCGAAGCGAATGCCGCCGTACTTCAGGAACTTGAAGCTGTGCAGGTCGTAGGGGTCGTCGCCGATGCCCGCGGGGAAGAGCGGGGCCAGGACGAGGCAGCCGTGCTTCTCGGCCCACTCGGCGAAGTTGTCCCGGTACTGCGGCCCGCGTCGCCCCGTGCCGTGCTGCAGAACGGCCAGCGGCAGGGGAGCTCCGTCCTGGTCGTGCGCCGACGGCACGTACAAGCAGTAGGAGAACCTCTGGTCGTATCTCGACGCGAATACGGTCGTCGCACCCGCCGAATAGAAGCCGGTCGGATGCTTGACCACGTGCAGTTGCTCAGCCATGACGCCACAGCCTGGGCAAACGCTCGGTGACTCACAAGCAGATTGCCGTCAACGCGGTAATGTGCAGGGTGGCCGTCACGCTCCTCCTCGATTCCCCCGGCACCGGATCCGTCGCCGTTCAGCAGTCCCCGCTGGCCGAGCTGTGCGCCTGCCTCCATGCCCTCGACGAGCCCGGCCACCACCCCGGCAGCGCGAGCTGGGTGGCCAGGGCACACGCCCGGCTGGACAGCGGGCTGCTGGCCACGGCAGCCGCCTCGGCGCCGCTCTGGGGCGCCTTCCGCGCCCGCTACCTGCTGCCGCTGTCCGCGGGACCGGCGCGTACGCTGGCCGGCGAGCTGCGGGAGGTGGCCGGGCTGCCCATCGGTGACTTCGTGGCCATGACCGCGCAGGCCCTCATCGGCAAGAACGACACCGAGCTGGCGCCCAGGCTCAGCGACGAGGTGCTGCAGCGGCTGCGGCTGATCTCCTCCAGCCGCATGGAGATCGGCGCCCGGCTGCGCGCCGATCCCGAGGCGTTCCGCGGCGAGCTGCTCGGCTTCCTCGCCGACTTCGCCGCCGCGGCCTTCGACGCCGAATGGCCGTCGCTGCGCCCGGCCCTCGACCGCGACCGCGCGGAACGCGTACGCGACCTGCACCGGCGCGGCGCCCTCGTCCTGGCCGACCTCCCGACCGCGTCCACGTCGTCCGGCGCGCGCGGGCCGCTGCGCATCGTCTTCGACAAGCTCTACAACGCCACCGCCCGCGTGGACGAGAGCCGGCCCTGCCTGCTGGTGCCGACCGTCCACGGCCGGCCGCACTTCGTGATCAAGCACTACCCCGGCTACCCGGTCGTCATCCAGTACAGCGCCGACGGCGCCGCCATACCCACGCTGGAGACGGCCAGGCGCCGGCTCGCCGCGCTCCAGGATCCGACCAGGCTGCGGCTGGCGTACGCGATCCTGCGCAACCCCGTCGCCACCGCCGAGCTGGCCATCCAGCTCGGCATGACCGCGCCCCAGGTCTCCCGGCATCTGCGCAGGCTCAGGGAGGCCCAGCTCGTGCACACCCACCGGCGCGGCTCGGTCGTCTACTACCAGCTCGACGCCGACGCCGTCGAACGCCTCGGCCCCGACCTGCTCTCCGTCCTGTACCGGTGAAGCCCCGAAGATCGCCCACGCGACAGCCGTGGGGCTAGCCGCCCTCCTGCGACGCCGCGGGTGAGGAGGGCGGGGACGGCGGCGGCGCCGCCACGGGCATGCCGGGGAAGGCCGCGGGCTGGACGGGGCGGAAGGCGTACGAGCGGGTCGTCGCCTCCTGCATGGCCAGCGCCGCGTAACGGCGCAGCGAGACGTCCTGCGCGGCGGCGAGCTCAAGGTAGGCGGCCGTGACGCCGGTCTCCAGGTGCACCGCCAGCTTGGCCGCCAGCGCCGGCCCGGAAGGGAAGAACGGCAGCGCGTAGGACGCGTCGGGCTCGGCCGGCCGGCCCCCGCGCTTCGTGATGAACGCGCGGAGCTGGTCGCGGCGCGCCCGGTGGGCGTCGAAGGCCGCGCTCATCCTGGCCCGCAGCGACCCCGACGTGCGCGCGCCCAGCAGCCCGTACGCGAACAGCGCGGCATGCTCGGCCGCCAGCGCCTTGCGGAGTTTCTCGACGTCGTCAGGGTTCACAGCGACCTCGGCAGGGCGAGCGCGTGGGCGGCCTCGCAGGCCCCGATGCTGGCGATGAGCTGGGCCACCCCGGGGGAGACGCGGTCGAGCTGGCGGACCCGCAGGGCCGCCGCCCTGCTCTCCAGGTCGCGCAGGCGGGACAGGGACGGCTTGGGCGCGGCGGAGGTGGGGGTGGAGGTGGCGGGTGGCGTCGAGGCCACGGTTACGTATTTGCGGAGCTCGTTCACGTGGGCCTGATGGCGGTCACGGAACGGCACCAGCTTCCGCGCCCCGCCCGAGATCAGCGACGAATAGAGCGCGATCGTCCGCTCCTTCTCCGCGATCAGGTCCTTCAGCAGCGTGGTCTCAGGGGAGTCGGAGGCCTGGACGGACGGCTGAGGCGGGCCGGTGGCGCTGCAGGCGGTGAGAGCCGCCGCTCCGCCCGCCAGCACGACTCGCCGGGAGAGGTGACGCGGGCGCACGGGCTGGGACCTCCAGTGACGGTGGAGCCGATCGAGGAGAAAGCCGCCCATGGGCAGGCGCGCCCGATCGACGCCGCGACGGCGGGCCCTTCGGGGGCTTTCTCATCGGTAGCATCGTACGGGCTGGTGCCCGCGATCGCTGTCAGGCGACGCTCCGCCATTCGACCATTACGAGTGGCGCTCTTTCCGTGCCCCCATACAGATAGGGTGTCAACTGTCGTCGCTGGCTGAGCGGCCAGACGGCGGAGAGCCAGAGGCGAGGTCCGCCCGGTTGAGACATGACAATAGGGGAGGTCGATATGGGCAGCGCATCACCCCGCGACCACCTGATGAAGCTCCTTGAGCCTGTGGTCGCCGCGGAGGGCCTCGATCTTGAGGACATCACGGTCACCCAGGCAGGCAAGAGACGGCTGCTGCGCGTGATCGTCGATCGCGACGGCGGCGTGAGCCTCGACGACGTGGCCGACGTGAGCCAGGCCGTCTCCACAGCCCTGGACGACGACGACGCGATGGGCCAGGCGGCCTACACGCTGGAAGTCTCCTCGCCGGGCGTCGACCGCCCGCTCACCGAGCCGCGCCACTGGCGCCGCGCCGCGAAACGCCTGGTGAAGGCCGAGCTGAGAGACGACACCGTGGTCGAGGGGCGCATTTTGGCCGCGGACGAGGCCGGTGTCGACATCGACGTCGCGGGCTCCGCACGCAGGCTTGATTACGAGGACCTGACCCGGGGACGGGTACAGGTGGAGTTCCGCCGGATCGACGACGTCGACGGCGACGAAGGCTAAGGGGGAGCCGTCGTGGACATCGACATGAGCGTCCTGCGCAGCCTCGAGCGAGAAAAGGACATCTCCTTCGACCTGGTCGTCAAGGCGATCGAGGACGCGCTGCTGATCGCCTACTTCCGCACCGAGGGCGCCGCCTCCAAGGCGCGCGCCGAGCTCGACCGCGGCAGCGGTCACGTCACGATCTGGGCCGCCGAGCTCGACGAGGACGGCGAGGTCGTCAGGGAGTACGACGACACTCCCGGCAACTTCAGCCGGATCGCCGCGACCACCGCCAAACAGGTCATCCTGCAGCAGCTGCGCGACGCCGAGGACGAGATCAACTTCGGCGAGTTCGCCAGCCGCGAGGGCGAGCTGGTCTCCGGCGTCATCCAGCAGGGCAAGGACCCGCGGGTGGTGCTGGTCGACCTCGGCAAGATCGAGGCCGTGCTGCCGCACGCCGAGCAGGTCCCCGGCGAGGAATACGTGCACGGAGAGCGCATCCGCGCCTACGTCGTGCAGGTGAAGAAGGGTCACAAGGGCCCCTCCGTCACCTTGTCGCGCACGCATCCCGGGCTGGTGAAGAAGCTGTTCGCGCTGGAGGTGCCCGAGATCGCCGACGGCACCGTGGAGATCGCCGCGGTGGCGCGCGAGGCGGGCCACCGGACGAAGATCGCGGTCAGGTCGCGCAAGCCCGGCGTCAACGCCAAGGGCGCCTGCATCGGGCCCATGGGCTCGCGGGTGCGCAACGTGATGACGGAGCTGCACGGCGAGAAGATCGACATCATCGACTGGTCGGAAGATCCGGCGGAGTTCGTGGGGAATGCCCTGTCGCCGGCCCGTGTTTCCCATGTCGAGGTGCTCGATCTCGAGGGGCGCGTCGCGCGGGTGACCGTGCCCGACTACCAGCTTTCGCTGGCCATCGGGAAAGAGGGGCAGAACGCCCGGCTTGCCGCGAGACTCACCGGATGGCGGATCGACATCCGGCCGGATACACAGGCCGAAGATGCCGCCGGTTCCGTAGATGCGTCGACACGGTAAGCTGGAATATGGTGGCCACGCGACCCCACAGCGCACCTGTGTGGGCTGCAGGGTTCGTACGGCTAAGTCCGAGCTGCTCCGTCTGGTGCGGGTTGAGGACCATCTGGTCCCTGATCTGCAAGGACGGCTTCCTGGCCGCGGTGCATCGCTGCATCCGACCTTGAGCTGTCTGGAGCTTGCCGAGCGTCGCCGAGCGTTTCCGCGCGCGTTCCGCGTGCCGGGGCCGCTTGACGTCTCGCGCGTGCGGGCGCAACTGGAGGGAGACCACGCAAATGTCATGTAGGACGCCGAGTTGATGGGCGGAGTCAGATTGCTATGAGCGCCTGATGAGCACGCGGCGATGAAGACGTCAAGTTAGCGACGGTCCGGACGGCATAGCCAGCCTCCCGGGCCGAGTAAGGGAGTGCAGTGGCGAAGGTCCGGGTATACGAGCTCGCTAAGGAGTTCGGCGTAGAGAGCAAGGTCGTCATGGCCAAGCTCCAGGAGATGGGAGAGTTCGTCCGCTCGGCGTCCTCGACCATCGAGGCGCCGGTGGTCCGCAGGCTCACCGAAGCTCTGGGCGCATCGAAGGGTGGGCCCTCCAGAGGCGGCGGACAGCCGTCCAACAGGCCGCAGCCGCCTAGGGCTGCTCCCCGGCCGGCGGAAGGCCAGGCCGGTGGCAATGGCGCCCCTCAGGCGCCGGCCCCCTCAGCCCCGCGTCCGGGTCCCAGGCCCGGTCCGGGTCCGCGTCCGGGTCCCGCGGGCGGCGGTCAGCCGCGCCCGCCGGTGCCCATGCCCCACCAGCCGCCGCAGCAGCCCGAGGCTGCTCGCGGTGAGACTTCCGGGGCTCCTCAGGCACGTTTCGAGAGCGGCGCGCCCGCGCGTCCGACTCCGGGTCCCCGTCCGGGCCCCGGCGGCGCCCGTCCCGGCCCCAGGCCGGGTCCCGCGCCCCGTCCGGGTCCCAGGGACGGTGGCCCCAGGGACGGCGGCGGCCCCAGGGACAGGGATGGCGGCGGCTCCAGGGATGGCGGCGCCTCGCAGGCCCCGCGTCCCGGCGCGTCCACCGGTGGCGGTCCCCGTCCCGGTCCGAGGCCGGGCCCGCGTGGTCCGCGTCCCGGTAACAACCCGTTCTCCTCGACCGCCAGCGGCATGGGCCAGTCCCGGCCGCCGCGTCCCGGCGGCCAGCGCGACGGCGGCGGTCCCGACCGCCGCGAGCGCCGTGACGGCCCGCCGCGCGACGGCGCCATGCCGCGCCCGCCGCAGGGCCGTGGCGGCACCGGTGACGCCGGTCCCCGTCCTGGGCCGCGTCCTGGCCCGCCCGGTGCGGGCGGTCCGCGTCCCGGTCCCGGTGCGGGCGGTCCCCGTCCCGGCGGGCCGCGTCCCAACCCGATGATGATGCCGCAGGGTCGTCCCGCCGGTCCCGGTGGTGGCGGCGCAGGCCGTCCGGGTGGCGGTGGCGGCGGCGGTCGTCCCGGCGGTGGCGGCGGTGGCCGTCCCGGCGGTGGCGGCGGCGGTCGTCCCGGTGGCGGCGGCGGCTTCGCCGGTCGTCCCGGCGGCGGCGGTGGCACCGGCCAGCGCACCGGCACCGGTGGTCCCGGTGGCGGCGGCGGTGGCGGCGGCTTCGCCGGTCGTCCCGGCGGCGGCGGTCGCGGTCGCGGCGGCGGCACCGCGGGAGCCTTCGGGCGTCCCGGCGGCCGTCCGGCCCGCGGGCGCAAGTCGAAGCGGCAGAGGCGCCAGGAGTTCGACAACATGTCGGCGCCGGCGATCGGCGGCGTGCAGGTCGCTCGTGGCAACGGCGCGACGATCCGCCTTCCGCGCGGCGCGTCGCTGTCCGACTTCGCCGACCGCATCGGCGCGAACCCCGCCTCGCTCGTGCAGATCATGCTGCACCTCGGCGAGATGGTGACCGCGACGCAGTCGGTCAACGAGGAAACGCTGCAGGTGCTCGGCAACGAGCTCGACTACAACATCCAGGTCGTCAGCCCGGAGGAGGAGGACCGCGAGCTTCTCGAGGCCTTCGACATCGAGTTCGGCGAGGACGAGGGCGACGAGGCCGACCTGGCCGCGCGTCCGCCGGTCGTGACCGTCATGGGTCACGTCGACCACGGTAAGACCAAGCTGCTCGACGCCATCCGCAAGACCAACGTGGTGGCGCGCGAGGCGGGTGGCATCACCCAGCACATCGGCGCTTACCAGGTCGCCGCCGAGCACGAGGGCGAAGATCGGAAGATCACCTTCATCGACACCCCGGGTCACGAGGCGTTCACCGCCATGCGTGCCCGAGGCGCCAAGTCCACCGACATCGCGGTGCTGGTGGTCGCGGCCGACGACGGTGTGAAGCCGCAGACGATCGAGGCTCTCAACCACGCCCAGGCGGCCGACGTGCCGATCGTGGTCGCGGTCAACAAGATCGACAAGGAGGGCGCCGACCCGAACAAGGTGCGGGCCCAGCTCACCGAGTACGGTCTGGTGGCGGAGGAGTACGGCGGTTCCACGCTGTTCGTCGACATCTCGGCGAAGAACGGCACGGGCATCGACAACCTCCTCGAGGCCATCCTGCTGACCGCGGACGCCGAGCTCGACCTGCGGGCCAACCCGACGATGGACGCCCAGGGCATCGCGATCGAGGCGCACCTCGACCGCGGTCGCGGCCCCGTCGCGACCGTCCTGGTCCAGCGCGGCACGCTGCGCGTCGGCGACAGCATCGTCTGTGGCGAGGCCTTCGGCCGCGTCCGGGCGCTGCTCGACGACAACGGCGACGCGGTCGAGGAGGCCACGCCGTCCCGTCCGGTCCTGGTGATGGGTCTGACGGCCGTGCCGAGCGCCGGTGACAACTTCATCGTCGTCACCGACGACCGGATGGCCCGCCAGATCGCCCAGCAGCGCGCGGCGCGCAAGCGCAGCGCCGACATGGCGAAGTCGAGCCGTCGCCGCAGCCTCGAGGACATCTTCAAGGACCTCGAGAAGGGCAGCGTCGACGAGCTCAAGCTCATCATCAAGGGTGACGTGTCCGGTTCGGTCGAGGCCCTGGAAGACGCCCTGCTCAAGATCGACGTCGGCGACGAGGTCAGGCTCCGTGTCCTGCACCGCGCGGTCGGCGCGATCACCGAGTACGACGTCAACCTGGCCGTGGCCGACGACAACGCGGTCATCATCGGCTTCAACGTCCGCCCCGAGCCCCGGGCGCGCGACCTGGCCGAGCGCGAGGGCGTCGACATCCGCTACTACTCGGTCATCTACCAGGCGATCGAGGAGATCGAAGCGGCGCTCAAGGGCATGCTCAAGCCCGAGTTCGAAGAGGTCCAGCTGGGCACGGCGGAGATCCGCGCGATCTTCAAGGTGCCGAAGATCGGCAACATCGCCGGTTCGCTGGTCCGCTCCGGCAGGATCGTGCGCAACAGCAAGGCCCGCCTCATCCGCGACGGTGTCGTCGTGACCGACAACCTGACCGTCTCCTCGCTGCGGCGGGAGAAGGACGATGTCACCGAGGTCCGCGAGGGCTTCGAGTGTGGTATCGGCGTCGGCTACAACGACATCAAGGAAGGCGACGTCATCGAAACCTTCGAGATGCGGGAGAAGCCGCGAGACTGACGCGCGGCTCGGCGCCCGGCGGGAGATCCGCCGGGCGCCTCTCGCACGCCTTGGCCTGGTCCCCACCGCAGCAGGCCGGGCGTGCGTCCACCACACCAGATCAAGCGGTGGTTGCCAACGATGTATGTGGGTGCTCTGACCCTGGACATCCTGCTCGGCGACGTCAGGTCGCTGAAGCAGAAGCGCTCTGTCGTACGGCCGCTGATCGCCGAGCTGCAGCGCCGTTATCCCAGCATCGCGGTGGCCGAGACCGGCCATCTCGACCTGCACCGCAGGGCCGAGGTCGGCGTAGCGGTGGTCTCCTCCTCCGCGGGTAACTGCAACGAGGTCCTGGACGCCTGCGAGCGGATGGTGGCCTTCCGCCCGGAGATCGAGCTGCTGTCGGCCAGGCACCGGCTCTACAACGACGAAGATTGAACGATTGCACGGCCACGTCGTGCGTGAGGGGGAGCGAACATGGTGGATGCCGCACGAGCGCGGAAGCTCGCCGACCGCATCCAGCAGATCGTCGCCGAGATGCTGGAGCGCCGGATCAAGGACCCGCGCCTGGGCTTCGTCACCGTGACCGACACGCGCGTCACCGCCGACCTGCGCGAGGCGACCGTGTTCTACACGGTGTACGGCTCCGAGGCCGAGCGGTCCGACAGCGCGGCCGCCCTCGAGAGCGCCAAGGGGATCATCCGCTCCGAGGTGGGCCGCCAGACCGGCGTGCGCTTCGCCCCGACGCTGACGTTCAAGCACGACCCGCTGCCCGACTCCGCGCGCCACCTCGACGACCTGATCACCGCCGCCCGGAGCCGGGACGCCGAGGTGGCGCGCCAGGCCCAGGAGGCCTCCTACGCCGGCGAGGCCGACCCCTACCGCAAGCCCGACGAGGGTCCCGAGGCGGACCTGGGCGGGGACGACCAAGCGTGACGCCCAACGTGCGCGACAGAGCGGATCGCCCGTTCCGTGCGGACGCCCGGACGGTCACCGGCGGGGCGATCCCCGAGGCCGCATGGGACCGGGCCCTGCGGCTGATCGGGCAGACCGACGAGATCGCGCTGGCCTGCCACGTGACGCCCGACGGTGACGCGCTCGGGTCGATGCTGGCCGTGGGGTTCGTGCTGCGGTCGATGGGCAAGCGGGTCGTCGCGTCGTTCGGCGACCACCACTTCGTGGTGCCGCGGCTGCTGCGGTTCCTGCCCGGGCAGGACATGCTGGTGCCGCCGCAGGACTATCCGGCGGCGCCGGAGCTGATGATCACCTTCGACGCCTCGACGTTCGAACGCCTCGGGCTCCTGCGCGAGAACACCGCCAGGGCCCGCGAGGTCATCGTCGTCGACCATCACCCCTCGAACGAGGGGTTCGGCACGCTCAGCCTCATCGACTCCACGGCCGCCGCCACGGCGATGCTGGCCGAACAGCTGATGTACCGGCTCGGCGGGCGGCTCGACCGTGACATCGCCGTCTGCCTCTACACCGGGCTGGTGACCGACACGGGGTCGTTCCGGCACTCCTCGACCACCCCGGCCGTGCACCAGATGGCGGCCAGGCTCGTGGCGACCGGGCTGCGCACCGACGAGATCGCCCGCGAGCTGTGGGACCGTTCCCCGTTCGGCTACCTCAAGGTGCTGGCCGCCGCCCTCGACCGGGCGGCGCTGGAGGACGGGCTGGTCTGGACGTACGTGACGCGGGTCGACCGGGCCGCGCACGGGCTCCCGTACGCGGAGCTGGAAGGCATCATCGACATCGTGCGGCGCACCGACGAGGCCGAGGTCGCGGTCGTCCTCAAGGAGGACGACCAGGGCGACTGGCAGGTGTCGACCCGGTCCAAGGGCAGGGCCGACGTCGGGGCCGTGTGCGCCGCCCTGGGCGGCGGCGGGCACCACAACGCGGCCGGTTACACCTCGCACGAGACCGTGGAGGCGACCATGGACGCCTTCCGGCGCGAACTTGGGAAGGTTGGATGGTCGAGAGCGGGCTGATCATCGTCGACAAGCCGGGCGAGTGGACGTCCCACGACGTGGTGGCCAAGATGCGGCGCATCGCGGGCACCCGCCGAGTGGGGCACGCCGGCACGCTCGACCCGATGGCGACGGGCGTGCTGGTGGTCGGCGTGGAGAAGGCCACCAGGCTGCTCGGCCACCTGACGCTGACCGAGAAGGTGTACGAGGCCACGATCAGGCTCGGCGTGAGCACGAACACCGACGACGCCGAGGGCGAGGTCACCGCCACGGCCCCGGCGTCCGGCGTCACGGCGGCCGAGATCCACAAGGGCGTCGCCGCGCTCACCGGGGAGATCATGCAGATCCCGCCGCAGGTGAGCGCCATCAAGGTGAACGGGCAGCGCGCCTACAAGATGGCCCGCGCGGGCGAAGAGGTCGAGCTGCGGGCCCGGCCCGTCACCGTGCGGACGTTCGACGTGCTCGACATCCGGGCGCACGACGACGTCGTGGACGTGGACGCGGTCGTGACCTGCTCCAGCGGCACCTACATCCGCGCCCTGGCCCGCGACCTGGGCGCCGCGCTCGGGGTCGGCGGGCATCTGACGCGGCTGCGGCGCACCCGCGTGGGGCCCTACGGGTTGTCGCTGGCCAGGACCATCGACCAGCTTTCCGAGGAGTGCGCGATCCTGCCCATCGCAGAGGCGGTGGCGGCGGCGTTCCCGCGCCGGGACGTGACGGCCGAGGAGGCGCGCGTCATCTCGCACGGGGGGCGGCTTTCGTCCACCGGGCTGGGTGAGGGGCCGATCGGGGTGTTCGGGCCTGAGGGGGAGCTGCTGGCGCTGGTGGAGGAGCATGGGCGAGTGGCCAGGCCCCTCGCCGTCTTCGCCTCCTAGGGCCCTCTGAGAGCCCCGCACACCCACCCGGGCACGGGGGCGCTCAGGCGGGTTTGCGGGCGACGATGATGTCGCGGACGATCGCCTGGTCCACCCAGTGCTCGAAGTCGGGGTAGTCCATCACCTGGAGCCCGGCCCCGTCGAGGATCTGGGCCAGCTCCGAGCTCTTGCCCCCGTACGTGTTCCACGAGATCCCCATGGCCCCGCCGGGACGCAGGAGCTCGGCCCAGATGGGCACCGCCTGCCGGAGCAGCTCCATCGGGCTGCGCGACAGCCCCGCGCCGCCCTTGCTGCCGTGCTGCACCCCGTACGGCGTGTCGGTCACCAGGGCGTCGAACGAACGCGGCTTGAAGAAGTCGCGGCTCTTGAGGGTGTCGGCGTTGACCACGGCCAGGTGCTGCACGTCACCGGCCTTGACCGCCTCCTTCGACAGCCCGAACGTGACGTTGAGCCGCCGCCCGACCAGGGCCCGCTCGCGCCGCACCGGCACGGTCTCGGCGGTGTGCTTGAGCCGCTTGTTACGCAGCCAGGTCTTGACGAACCCGGTGTAGGCCTCGAAGTCCTTGCCGTCGACGTCGAGCCCGTACGCGTCGTACCCGTACATGAGGGCCTGGTTGAGGGTCGTGCCGCGCCCGCACAGCGGGTCGAAGACCGAGAGCCGCTCGCCCAGCCCCTTGTCACCGGCCAGCAGCGTGACGTTGAGCAGCAGCTTGGTGAAGTGCTCGTTGGTCTTGCCCGCGTATTTCTGGATGGTGATCAGGTCGCTGCTCAGCCGGTCGAGCGACGCCATGGAGAGGGGCCGGAGCAGCTCCCCTTCCATCCCAAAAATCGCATAAACAGAGGAAAGATTCGACAAAAGCGAAATGTCCGACTGCGTCAGCGGCTCAGATGTCTCGAACGTCACATACGGCACACCGCCGATGGCGGTCTCCTCGCTGGCGAGCACCTTCCCGCCCAGGCCGTACGTGCTGAACACCGCCAGCTCGCTCCTGGTCAGCCGGATGGAGCTCTCCCCGTAGACCCGGTTGAAGGCAGGCAGGATCAGAAGCGCGTAACGAGGCATGATGCCCGATCCTAGCGCCCTCGATTGGAGCGAACGGCGACGCGCGTGGCAGGCTTGTGGGGGATTGAGCCGCCACGAGCGAATGGGGCCTAGCGTGCAGGGTTCGGGAAGGTCTGTCGTCACCATCGGCGTGTACGACGGGGTCCACCGCGGGCACCGGCGGGTGGTCGAGCGCGCTGTCGGCATCGCCCGCGGGCGGGGGCTGCGCAGCGTGGCCGTCACGTTCGAGCCGCATCCCGACGAGGTCGTGCGGCCCGGCACGCACCCGCTGCGCCTCACCGGCCCGCGGCGCCGGGCCGAGCTGCTGGCCGAGCTGGGGGTGGACGAGATCGACGTCGTCGACTTCACGCTCGACCTGTCGCGGACGAGCCCGGACGACTTCGTCCAGGCCGTGCTGGCCGAGCGGCTGGGCGCGGCCGTCGTCGTGGTGGGCGAGGACTTCGTGTTCGGGCACGAGGCCAGCGGAGATGTCGAGACTTTGCGGACGCTGGGCGACAAGTACGACTTCGAGGTGGAGGCCGTGCCCCTGCTCGATGCCGTCTCCTCCGCCGCGATCCGCGAGCGGATCGTCGCGGGCGACGTCGAGGGCGCCGACGAGCAGCTCGGGCGGCCGCACCGGGTGGAGGGCGTGGTCGTACGCGGCTACCAGCGGGGACGCCAGCTCGGCTTCCCGACCGCGAACGTCGAGACCTCCCAGCACACCGCCATCCCGGCCGACGGGGTCTACGCGGGGTGGTTGGAGTGCGTGCCGATGGCCAACCTGCCCGCGCTCTACCAGGGGGAGCGGTGGCCGGCGGCGATCTCGGTCGGCACCAATCCGACCTTCGAGGGAGTGCCCAGGACGGTCGAGGCATATGCGCTCGATCGGGACGATCTTGAGCTTTACGGGGTGCACGTGGCGGTAGACTTCCGCGCCCGGCTGCGCGGCAACACCCGATTCGACTCCATCGAGGCGCTGATCGCGCAGATTCACGCCGACGTCGACGCCGCCCGCCGCCTCACGACCTGAAACGCTCACGCCTCGTGACATCGAGGCGCGAATCGGACCCCGGAAAGGACCGCCCGAGCACGCCGCGTGAAGTGGTAACCTAGCATGTCGGCTCTGTAGCGGCGGCGCTGCGCGCTGCCCATGACGGCCTTCACGCGGCGACTGTAGGCACGCACGGTCGTTCGCATTCTCATCATCGTTCACGCGTGCCCGTAGCTCGAAGGAGAGCCGTGTCCCTCGACACCGCTGCCAAGAAGTCCATCATCAGCGAATACGCGACGGTCGAAGGCGACACCGGGTCGCCCGAGGTGCAGATCGCACTGCTGAGCAAGCGCATCAGCGAGCTCACCGAGCACCTGAAGACGCACAAGCACGACCACCACAGCCGTCGTGGCCTGCTTCTGCTCGTCGGTCGCCGGCGCCGCCTGCTGAAGTACCTGCAGAAGGTCGACATCCAGCGCTACCGCTCGCTCATCGAGCGGCTCGGCCTGCGCCGATAGCATGAAAGGGAGCGGCGAACGCGCCGCTCCCTTCTCATATGGGTAGCGCCATATGGTCGGATAAGCGGCAATGTGGAAATGTTGTCGCATCTGACTCACAACTGAAGATCCGAGACACACAGCCCCCGCGTCCGTTCAGCACCATGCGACCCGCGACGCCTGCGGGCCGGTCCTCGGTAGTGGCTTCCGGTAGGTATTTGACAGTGAGAATGTGACCGGGCGCTTCGATCGAAGACCGGCGCTGCACCTAACGAGGGTGCCGGTGAGAAAAAGGGCGCGGGAGACCGACCACAAGGAGGTCCCCCGTGGAGGGTGTCCACACCGCTGAAGCCGTCATAGACAACGGCTCATTCGGCACTCGTACGATCCGGTTCGAAACCGGTCGTCTCGCGCGCCAGGCGGCGGGTTCCGCCGTCGCCTACCTCGACAACGACACGATGGTGCTCTCTGCCACCACCGCGTCGAAGTCCCCGAAGGAGAACTTCGACTTCTTCCCGCTCACCGTCGACGTCGAAGAGCGAATGTACGCCGCGGGTCGCATCCCCGGTTCGTTCTTCCGCCGCGAGGGCCGTCCCTCCGAGGACGCGATCCTCACCTGTCGCCTGATCGACCGGCCGCTGCGCCCGTCGTTCGTGAAGGGCCTGCGCAACGAGATCCAGGTCGTCGCCACGGTGATGGCGCTCAACCCCGACCATCTCTACGACGTCGTGGCGATCAACGCCGCCTCGCTGTCCACGCAGCTGGCCGGGCTGCCGTTCTCCGGTCCGATCGGCGGCGTGCGCGTCGCGCTGATCGACGGCCAGTGGGTGGCCTTCCCGACGCACCACGAGCTGGAGCGGGCCACGTTCGACATGGTCGTCGCGGGTCGCGTGCTCGAGGACGGCGACGTCGCGATCATGATGGTCGAGGCCGAGTCCACCAAGGACACGCTGAAGCTGGTCGCCGAGGGGGCCGTCGCGCCCACCGAGGAGACCGTCGCGCAGGGCCTGGAGGCCGCCAAGCCGTTCATCAAGGTGCTGTGCGAGGCCCAGTCTCGCATCGCGCAGGTCGCCGGCAAGGAGACCGCCGAATACCCGGTCTTCCTGGACTACCAGGAGGACGTCTACGCCGCGGTCGAGGCCGCGGTGAAGACCGAGCTGGCCGCCGCGCTGACCATCGCGGGCAAGCAGGAGCGCGAGAACGAGCTGGAGAAGGTCAAGGCGCTGGCCGCCGAGAAGCTCCTGCCCGAGTTCGAGGGGCGCGAGAAGGAGATCTCCGCCGCGTTCCGCTCGGTGATGAAGAAGCTCATGCGCGAGCGGGTCATCAACGAGGGCATCCGCATCGACGGCCGCGGTACCAAGGACATCCGTGCCCTGTCGGCCGAGGTCCACGTGGTGCCCCGGGTACACGGCTCGGCGCTGTTCGAGCGCGGCGAGACCCAGATCATGGGCATCACCACGCTCAACATGCTGCGCATGGAGCAGGTCATCGACACGCTCAACCCCGAGCGCACCAAGCGCTACATGCACAACTACAACTTCCCGCCCTACTCCACCGGTGAGACCGGCCGGGTGGGCTCGCCCAAGCGCCGCGAGATCGGTCACGGCGCGCTGGCCGAGCGGGCGCTGATCCCGGTGCTCCCGTCCCGCGAGGAGTTCCCGTACGCCATCCGCCAGGTCTCCGAGGCGCTCGGCTCCAACGGCTCCACCTCGATGGGCTCGGTCTGCGCGTCCACGATGTCGCTGCTGGACTCGGGTGTGCCGCTCAAGGAGATGGTCGCGGGCATCGCGATGGGCCTGATCGGCGAGGGCGACAAGTACGTCACCCTGACCGACATCCTGGGCGCCGAGGACGCCATGGGCGACATGGACTTCAAGGTCGCCGGCACCAAGGACGTCATCACCGCCCTGCAGCTCGACACCAAGCTCGACGGCATCCCCGCGAGCGTGCTCGCGGGCGCCCTGAAGCAGGCCAAGGGCGCGCGCCTGGCGATCCTCGACGTGATGCAGGAGGCGATCGCCTCCCCGGCGGAGATGAACCCGACCGCGCCGCGCATCATCACCATCAAGGTCCCGGTAGACAAGATCGGCGAGGTCATCGGCCCGAAGGGCAAGATGATCAACCAGATCCAGGACGACACCGGCGCCGAGATCACCATCGAGGACGACGGCACGATCTACATCGGCGCCACCGACGGCCCGTCGGCCGAGGCGGCCCGTTCGGCGATCAACGCCATCGCCAACCCGCACATGCCGGAGGTCGGTGAGCGCTACATCGGCACGGTCGTCAAGATCGCGGCCTTCGGCGCGTTCATCTCGCTCCTGCCCGGCAAGGACGGCCTCCTGCACGTCTCCCAGATCCGCAAGCTGCACGGCGGCAAGCGCATCGAGAACGTCGAGGACGTGATGAGCGTCGGCGAGAAGATCCAGGTCGAGATCGCCGAGATCGACGCCCGGGGCAAGCTCTCGCTGGTGCCCGTCGAGGTCATCGAGAAGGAGGCCGCCGAGAAGGAGGCGAAGGCCGCCGCCGGGGCCGACGCCGAAGGCGGCGAGGGCGGCGAGGGCGGCGAGGCCCCGCAGGCCGAGGAGGCCGCCGCGGCGCCTGGCGAGGAGAAGTCGGAGCGGCCCCGCCGCACCCGCACCCGTGTGCGCACGCGCGGCAGCGGCGCCGACGGGGACGACCGCAACTCGTGAGCGAACTCAGGCACCCCGGCCATGGGGCCCTCTCCGGAGGGCCCGTGGCCGGGCCAGTCGGCGCCCCGGAGGCCCTGTGAGTACTACCACGCTGCACCCCGGCAGGGACGGAGCCGGGGTCGTGAGGCGCACCGTCCTCCCAGGTGGGCTGCGCGTGGTGACCGAGACCATGCCGACCGTACGCAGCGTCGCGGTCGGCATGTGGGTCGGCATCGGCTCGCGCGACGAGGCCCCCGAGCACACGGGGGCCACCCACTTCCTCGAACACCTGCTGTTCAAGGGCACTCCCACGCGCGACGCCATGGAGATCTCCGCCTCCATCGAGGGCATCGGCGGTGAGATCAACGCCTTCACCGCCAAGGAGTACACGTGCTACTACGCGCGCGTGCTCGACGAGGACCTGCCGGTCGCGGTGGAGGTGCTGGCCGACGTGGTGACCAGCTCGCTGGTGACCGAGGAGGACGTCGAGTCCGAGCGCGGCGTGATCCTCGAAGAGATCGCCATGCACGACGACGACCCCTCTGACGTGGTGCACGAGCAGTTCGCCGCCGCGCTCTACGGCGACTCGGCCATCGGCCGGCCCATCCTGGGCACCGTCGAGTCGATCAACGCTCTCGGGCGTGAGCGGATCGCCGAGTACTACCACCGCTACTACCGGCCCCGCCGCACGGTCGTGTCCGTCGCGGGCAACATCCGGCACGAAGAGGTCGTCGAGCTCGTCACCCGGGCGTACGAGCGGGCGGGCGCGCTGGGCGGCCCGGCCGAGTTCGCGCCCCCGCGCACCAGCGGTCCCGGCGCCGAGCTGCGTTCCGGCGTGCGGGTGCTCGACCGGCCGACCGAGCAGGCCAACCTGGTGCTCGGCACGACCGGCCTGGCCCGTACGGACGACCGCAGGTTCGCGCTGGGCGTGCTCAACGCGGCGCTGGGCGGCGGCATGTCGTCCAGGCTCTTCCAGGAGATCAGGGAGAAGCGCGGCCTGGCCTACTCCGCCTACAGCTACACCTCGGCCTACGCCGACACCGGCCAGTTCGGGATCTACGTGGGCTGCCTGCCGTCGAAGATCGACGACGTGCTCAAGATCTGCCGGGACGAGGTGTCCAGGGTGGTGGCCGAGGGCCTGAGCGCCGACGAGATCATGCGCGGCAAGGGGCAGATGCGCGGCGGGCTCGTGCTCGGCCTGGAGGACACCGGCTCGCGCATGTCGCGCATCGGCAAGAACGAGCTCGTGTACGACGAGCTGATGTCGGTGGACGAGGTGCTGGCGCGCATCGAGGCGGTCACCCCCGACGAGATCGACGAGGTGGCGCGGGACGTGCTCAAGCGGCCGCTCACGCTCGCCGTGATCGGCCCGTACGGCGACAAGGACTTCACCGAGGCCGTCCGCCCGTGAGAACAGACCCGCCACATGGGTCCTGAGCGGCCACGACAGTGGGCCGGAGGTCCCATGGGCGGGTTTTCGCGCTGGTATAGGGTTGGCCTGTGATCAGGGTAGGTGTGCTGGGCGCCCGCGGGCGCGTCGGCGTCGAAGTGTGCAAGGCAGTCGAGGCGGCCTCCGACATGGAGCTGGTGGCCGCGCTCGACAAGGACGACTCCATCGAGGGGCTAGAAGGCGCCGAGGTGGTGGTCGACTTCACCCATCCCGACGTCGTCATGGGCAACCTCGAATGGGCGATCCGGCACGGCGTCCACCCGGTGGTGGGCACGACCGGGTTCGACGAGGGGCGGTTGGAGACCGTGCGCGGCTGGCTGGCCGAGTCGCCGGGCACCCACTGCCTGATCGCGCCCAACTTCGGCATCGCGGCCGTGCTCATGATGCACTTCGCCCAGCAGGCGGCCCGCTACTTCGAGTCCGTCGAGATCATCGAGCTGCACCACCCCAACAAGGCCGACGCGCCCTCCGGCACGGCCACCCGCACGGCGGAGCTGGTGTCCCAGGCGCGCGCCAAGGCCGGGCTCGGCCAGATGCCCGACGCCACGAGCACCGCGCTCGACGGCGCCCGCGGGGCCGACGTCGGAGGCGTCAACGTGCACTCGGTGCGGCTGTCCGGGCTCATCGCGCACCAGGAGGTGCTGCTGGGCGGCGAGGGCGAGATCCTCACGATCCGGCACGACACGATGACCAGGGCGTCCTTCACGCCGGGCGTGCTGCTCGGGGTGCGCCGCGTACGCGAGCTCCCGGGCCTCACGGTGGGCCTGGAGCCGCTCCTGGACCTCTGACCCTCCCGCGCCGGTGTGAACCGCACACGACGTGCCCACAACCGTACGGTCGTGGGCACGTCGTGAGGAGAGGGTCCCGGCTCCGCACAGCCGGGCCTTACGATCATCAACATTAAAATATGAGCGGCGCGATCCGGCTCCACCATGAGATCGTGTCGGCATGGTGCGATGGGCTGAGCCGGACGAGCTCCCCGGGCTGGTCGCGATCGAGCTGGCGGCCGACAGGCTCTTCGAACAGGTGAACATCGTCTTCCCACCGGGCACCACCATGATCGAAGAGGCGGACGACCCGCTCAGCGTCCTGGTCGAAGGGACCCCTCCCGCGGGGTTCGCGCTGCTCGCGTGGGTGGACGGCAACCTGCACCTCGAACAGCTCGCCGTGCATCCCGACCACATGCGCCAGGGCATCGGCGGGCGGCTGATCGCGGCGGTCCTCGACCACGCGCGAGCCGCCGGAGCGCCTGCCGTGACGCTGACGACCTACCGCGACGTGCCCTGGAACGCGCCGTGGTACACGCGGCACGGCTTCTCGGTGATGCCCGAGGAGGAGTGGGGGCCGGAGCTGCGCGCGCTGGTGGAGAACGAGCGGGAGCTGGGCATCGAGATCGCGCCCCGCGTGGTCATGCGCCACTGACCCGGGAGGGCGGGCGCGCGAGGTCGCTGTCGTCCACCCGCACGTCCTCGAACTCGTACCACCCTGGCCCCCGCCCGTCGTTCCCGACCGTCCGACAGCCGCGCCGCGGCGGATGGGCCGCGAAGCACGTGCACTTGTCGTACCCCACACCGAGCAGCAGGACCAGGGCTCCGGCGTCGTCCTGTCCGAAATCCACACCCAAGGAGGCGAAGTCATGACATATATGGGCGAAGTTCAACATATGACCCCTGACGTCTCTTTCGGAGCGTACTCGGTCCACAAGTGATCTCCATGGGCTAATTCTCCTGGTCACGTGCCCACTGATTGAGTGGATCATGATGCGTGGCCCGGATGCAGCCCATATACTTCACGCGCGTTCAAAACCTAAATTCTTGGTAAGTGGTCCCTTTCCTGTCCAGCCAGAGGCGGCTTGTCGTCATGCTGAGCCCCGCTCGGGAGCATAAGGTCGGTCTCCCCGACCAAGACAGGGCAGGCGGGGCGGGGGCCGTGAGCAACATAACTGATCCATCGCTGGCGGGCCCGGTCCCGAAGAGGACCAAGTCTGCCGTGGTCTGGGCTGGGTCAGCCATTTCCACGATGGGTACGCGCACACTTGCCGTCGCCTATCCGCTCCTGGCTCTGCACCTGACTCATTCACCCACCGCGGCCGGTTGGGCGGGATTCGCTCTGACGCTGCCGATCCTGCTGCTTTATGTTCCGGGCGGGGTTCTGGTCGACCGGATAGAGCCGCGCACGGTCATGCTCTTCGCGGAATTCGGGCGCATGGTGAGCGTGGCGTCCGTGCTCGCCATGCTGCCGTTCGGGGGTCCGCCACTCTGGTTCCTGATCGGAGCCGCGGCGGCGGAAGGCGCTCTCTGGGTGCTGTTCACCTTGGCTGAGGCCGCGCTGTTGCCGTCCCTGGCGCAACCGGTCACGATGTGGCGGGCGCTGGCCAGAAGCGAGGCCGCCAGTCATCTCGCCTCGATCGCCGGCCGGCCGCTCGGTGGATATCTTTTCGGAATCGGGTACCACGTTCCCTTCATGCTCAACACTGTGCTTTTCACCCTCTCCGGAGCCCTGGCCTTCGGCTGGCGCCGGGATTCCCGGAAGCGCGCCGAAGGTGGACGGCTGTCGCGTGATCTGCCCGGCGGACTTCGCGCGCTCAAGGAGCAACCTTTTCTCCGTGGGTCGATCATGGTGACCGCCGTCACCAACCTGATCGTCAACGCGCTCATCATGATCATCGTTGCCGGCACGGGCGGCATGTCCTCACTCGACATCGGACTCGTCCTCGCCGCCGGCGGGCTGGGCGGGGCGGTCGGCGCCGCCCTCACCTTCCGCTGGGAGCCGCCGCGTTTCGTGCTGCTGGCCCACCTGTGGATCTGGGTGCTGGGGCTGTTCCTCGCCGCGGTGGGGGCGGCCTCGGAGGCTCGATCGTACTTTTTCGGTCTCGCGCTCTTCACCACAGGCATCGGCGGTGCGCTGAGCAACGTGGCGATCAGATCCGTGGAGGTGCAACTGGTCGACCCCAGCACGCTGGCGCGGGTCGTGGGCGTCTCGCGGCTGCTGTCGCACGGCGCGCTCTGCCTGGCGGCTCCGCTGGGAGGTCTGCTGGCCACCTGGCGGGGCGTGGCGGGCGGGTCGATCGCCCTGTTCGTCGTCATGCTCGGCCTGGCCGGGCTGGTGTCGAGCGTCAAGCGGCTACGCAAATACCTGACTCCGCCTCTGCCTGAGCTGCCGGAGTCTCAGCTGCGGAAAATGGATTTCTGTTTCAGGAATCTGGAGCCCTCACCCAGCGCCGACGGCTAACCGTTTGGCGTCCTTGGCCAGGTGCTCAGGCAGAGCGGGCGCCTTGGCGGTGATGGCCTTGGCCGCCAGGTCCACTGCCGAGGTGGTCTTGCCCGAGAGCTGCTCCACCCTGGCCGCGTAGAAGAGCAGCGGGCCGTGGTCCGCTGACTGCGCCAACGCCTCCACCATCTCCTGCTGGGCCTCCTTGAGGCTGTTGGTCTGCGCGAGCGCGAGCGCATGGGCCACCTTGGCGAAGGGCCACCGCAGCGGACCGGCCCGGCCGAGGTCGCGCAGCGCGGCGTCGGCCCTGCCCATGCCGGCCAGGATCTGCCCGCGGGTGAGCAGGGCGTCGGTGTTGTTCCCCTCCCGGTCGAGCACGCCGTTGAGCACGCCCAGAGCCGCGTCGGGGTGACCGCCGTGCCACAGCGCCCAGGCCAGCTCCGTCTGGATCGTGAGGTCCGCGGGAACACGGACCATGGCGGCCTGCAGGTCGCGTACGGCCCTGGCGGGGTGCCCCTGGGCCAGCTGCAGCCGCCCGATGGCCGTGAGCAGCGGCCCGACGGCGGCCACGACGCCGGCGGTCTCGAAGCTCTTGGCGGCGGTACTGTAATGGGAGATCGCGCCCTCCAGGTCTTCGTGCTCGTGAGCGATGTTGCCGAGCAGCGACTCGACCCGTGCGCGCAGCAGGAGATCGTGCTCCTCCAGTCGGGTCAGCGCCTTCTCGCCGAGCCTGGCGGCCAGCAGGAGGTCGCCTTCGCACAGGGCCGCCTCCGCCTCGCGCAGGCACTCCTCGGCGCCCAGCCGCCCCTGCGGGGTCGGCTGGATGTCGCGATCGACGGGCCGGAGCATCCGGTCGTACGCCAGTTCGTACGAGCCCTTGCCCATACTCTGGTCGGCCAGGAGGAGGCGCCGCTTCACGAGCAGGGCGACGACGTTCCGGCCGATGCCCGCCATCCTGGTCGCGCCCTGCCGGACGGCCTGCCTGTCGCCGGCCCGGGTCGTGAACGTCAGTCGCAGCCAGGTCCGCAGTGTGCGGTCGTCCCCGTTGAACCGCTCGGAGGCGATCTGCCTGATCTCCCTCTCGTAGTGCTCGGACAGCGCCCTGTCGGCGTACTGGAGCACGTCGCTCTTCGAGATCTCGGTGGTGTCCGGCGGCAGGGAGTGCCACAGTGCCTCGCAGACCACCTGGAGCTGGGCGGGCTCCACGCTTCGCCCCTTCTGCGAGCGCGCACGGACCTTGGTGAGGTCGTCCACCAACTGCTCCGCCGCGTCCGTGGCGAACGCGCGTCCCGTGCCCCGCAGGGGGCGTGTCACCGCTTCCAACGCGCGGGCGACGGTCAGCGCTTCCAACGGGAAGCGCTCGGGCTCCCCGGCGCTCTGCGTCTCCGGGCTCTGTGCCTTGCGGTCGGGGTCGGCGAGCTGCCGTTCGTAGGGCAACAGGTCCGTCAGCCGGTCGGCCCGGATCGACAGCAGCAGCCGCAGGTCGGGGTTCGCGCGTAGCGCCTCGGCCAACTGGCCGAAGAACCAGTCGCGGTAGAGCTGGTGCCGCCGCCCTGCGGTGAAGAGTTCCTCGACCTGATCCACCGCCATCAAGGTGGGCATGGGATCGCCGTAGACGTCCCGCCTGACCGGCCGCGACCTCAGGAACGCCGGGATCGTCGTGCCCACGAGCCGAGTGGGGGGCGCCGGCGGAGACCACGACATCAGCAGGGCCAGAACGAACGGGTTGTGGGAGGGCAGCGCGGCTCTCGGGAAGGTGGAGGCGTACGAGACCCGGCCGAGGGGGAGGACGTCGGTCGCGCTGGGGCTGAGGAGGGGCATGACGCCGGCCTGGATCAGCGAGGTCTTCCCGATTCCGGAGGGGCCGTACAGGACCGTCACCCGCTGCGCCTGCCATAATTTGCGCACTTCGTGGGATTCTTCAGCACGTCCGAAGAATCGGTAGCGGTCCTCGGTGCGAAAAACGCATGAGCCCGGGTACGGTCCCGGTGTTTCCTGCTGCCCGTTCGTGCCGGAAGTCACCATGTCGATCCCCATCAGCGGCCACGATGCACCGCAATTTTCCGCCGTGCCGGTCAACGAGGTCGATATCCTCGCATGCGCGGTGGGGCCGGCACATCCTCCTCAAGGATAAGGTGCCTTCCGGGCACGCCAAAGCGCGCCCGGTTTCCGCCCTGCCGGTGGCAGATGGGAGATTGTGCTAGATCGAATTCGAGAAAGCCGCGACCTGCTCCTTGTCGTCGCGCAGGCAGGACGCCAGCGCGTCGCGCAGGGCGGCGCTCTCCATTTCCTGCAGCTCGCGCAGCGAAACGCTGGTCACGTCGATCAATACGCTGGATCCGTACTGCCCATCCTGCATGTGCACTCCTCTTTTCGGGCCGGCCGAATAACCATGTGCATACAGGCGCTTATGGGCGTGCGCGTCGTCGAGCCCGACCAAGATGGCGCAAGATTCTCATTATGATTCTGTGATAACCGACTCCGCGAATCAACATCTAGTATTGGGCGTACGGTTAGCGACCTCTCGGGCGTGAAAGCGGAGGGCCGACGTGACGGAGAATTCACACTCCCTGCCAGCGCACGTGCCGACGGTCTGGGAGAGGGTGCCGAAGCGTAATCCCAACTTCACCGGCCGTGCCCAGCTGCTGGTGTCGCTGCGGAGAAGCATCAGCCCGGTGACCGCGGTGGTGGCGCAGCCCTGGGCGCTGCAAGGTCTCGGCGGCGTGGGGAAGACGCAGCTCGCCGTCGAGTACGCCTGGCAATATCGCACCCATTACGACCTGGTCTGGTGGGTCTCCGCCGACCAGCCCATGCTCGTGCCGTCGTCGCTGGCCGCGATGGCGACCGCGCTCGGACTGCCCCCCGCGACCGTGACCGGTGTGGAGCAGGCGACGCAGTCGGTGCTGCGCGCGCTCCAGAGCGGGGTCCCCTACCGCAGCTGGCTGGTGATCTTCGACAACGCCGAGGACCCTGAGTTCATCAAGGACTTCATCCCCAGAGGGCCCGGCCACGTCATCATCACCTCGCGTAATTCGCGGTGGAGCGACCACGAGGCCACGATCCAGGTGGACGTGTTCACGCGCGAGGAGAGCATGGCATTCTTGCGCAAGCGCCTGGCCGGCGCGATCACCGAGGCCGAGGCGAACGAGGTGGCCGAGGTGCTCGGCGATCTCCCGCTGGCATTGGAGCAGGCCGCGGCCCTGTTGGCGCGCACTCTGATGCCCGTGGAGGAATACGTCGGGCTGGTGAAGCAGCGGACCGGCGACGTGCTCAACCTGGAGAAGTCGCCGACCTATCCGCAGTCCATGACGGCGGCGTGGCAGGTGTCGGTCTCGCAGCTTGAAGATCGCGTCCCCGACGCCGTCGAGGTGCTGCGCTGCTGCGCGTTCTTCGGGCCCGAGCCCATTCCGCGTGACGTCTTTCGCCGGGGCAACCAAGTGGCGCTGCGCAAGAACCTGAAGGAAGTCCTTTCGGACCCGATCAGACTGACCAACGCGTTGAGCAGCCTCGAGCGCCTGGCGTTGGTCAAGGTCGAGCCGTCCACCCGCACCCTCCAGGTGCACCGGCTCAACCAGGCGCTGCTCCGTGACGAGACTCCTGAGGGCGAGCGTGAGGAGCTGCGTCACGAAGTGCACCTGCTGCTGGCCAGCAGCATGCCGGTCGACACCGACGACCCGAGCAAATGGCCCCAGTTCGAGGAGTTGGCCGCTCACCTCGAACCGTCAGGTGTGATCGCCTGCGACCATCCCGACGTCCGCAAGTTCGCCCTGGACCTGGTGCGCTACCTCTACGTGCGAGGGAGCTACAAGCAGGCGGAGGCGCTGCTGGACCAGTACATCAAGACGTGGGCGGCGAGGAGCGACGCCCGGCACAAGGACGTGCTGGTCGCCCGCATCCACCTGGGAAACATCTATCGGTCGTTGGCGCGCTACGCGGAGGCGTACACGATCGACTCCGAGACGTTGGACATGATGCGCGAGGCCCTCGGCCCCGAGGACGCGGACACGCTGTGGGCGAGAAGCAGCTACGGCTCGACCCTCCGGGCTCGCGGTGATTTCCTGCGTGCGCGGGAGATCGACGAGGAGACCGTCCAGATCTACGGCGAGCTGAGAGAGACGGGGGACGACCGCGTCCGCGCGCTCAACAACCTCGGCGTCGACCTGGCCCTGACCAGCGAATACGAAAAGGCGAAAGAGCGGCTCCGGGAGAGCTACAACTACATGAGCAGCAAGAAGGAGGGCATCGGGCGGCGCGCTTTTCTCACCACGTGGACCAATCTGGGCCGGACCGTGCGGCTCAGCGGCCAGTTCCAGGTCGCCACCGACATCGCGGAAGAGGCGTTGGGATACGGGACCGCGCAGATCGGCGACGACCACCCGACCACCCTCCTGGCGGCCAAGGACTTCGCGATCTCCCTGCGCCGGAGTGGACGGCTGATCGAAGCTCTGGAGCGTATGAAGGACACCCACACCCGTCTGGTGCGGGTGTACGGAGACGTGCACGCCGACACGATGGCCGCGGCCATCGGCCTGTCCAACGCGCTGCGCGCCAACGGCGAGTTCGAAGAGGCGATGGTGATCGCGAAGCGCGCGCTCGACCACTATCCCTCGGTGTTCGGCGAAGATCATCCCTTCACCTACGCGGCCAACATCAACCTCGCGCTGCTGACCCGCCTGACCGGCGACGCCGTGAAGGCGCGGAAAATCAACGAACGGGCCCTGACCAGCCTCACCGAGCGGCTCGGGCGCGACCATGACTACACCGTGAGCTGCGCCATCAACCTGCAGAACGACCTGGCCGCGCTGGGCCTGCACGGCGAGGCCCGGCGCCTGGGCGAGGAGAACTACCGGCGGATCCAGACGTTCTTCAACCCCGATCACTATCTCAGCATCGTGTGCGCCGCCAATCTGAGCATGGACCTGCGGGCCACGGGCGCCGTGAAAGAGGCCGATCAGCTGCTGCAGGAGACGACGCAGAAGATGGACGCGGTGCTCGGGCGTGAGCACCCCGAGTCGCTCTCGGTGCTGGCCGGCGAGCGGCTCGACTGCGACTTCGACCCGCCGCCCATCTGATTCAGGTGTTGGCCCGCACCCAGGCCTTCCTGTGGTCCTCGGACTGCAGGCGGGCCTTGGCGGCGGCGGCCGGTGTCACCGGCTCGGTCCGCCAGCCGCTGAGCGTGTCGCGCAACGTGCCGACGAAGTGGGTGCCCGCCTCCGTCAGCCCGCCGCTGTCCAGGAGCGTGCCCGTGACGTGGAAGGCGCTCTCGCGCCAGCGGGCGAACTCCACCTGGGCGCGCAGACCGTGCTCGGGGTCCTGGGTGTGCCGCCGCCAGAACCCGGCCACGCCCGCGTGTGCGTACGCGCCGTGCAGCAGGCCGAAGAGCGGGCGCGGATCCGGGCGCCAGGGCGCGTAGAAGCGGCGCCCGTCGTCGGGCAGGACCAGCTCCACCACCTCGCTCAGTCCGTTCAGCTTGGCATGCTGGAGCTCGTGGGCCAGGGTCAGCGCGGTGCCCATCCCGTCGACCGGGTCGGAGAGCGCGATCGTCCCGAAGGTGTCCCGCGCCGAGGCGCTGTGCTGCTCGATCGAGCGGGTGACCACGGGGGTGACGACGGAGACGGCCGCCTCGAGCTCCCCTTGTACCGTCCAGTGGCGGGCCCGCAGCACCTTCCACGCCTCCTCCAGGCAGGTGACCCACGTGCGCCGCCGCTCGGCGGTCAGGCGCCCGTCCGCGTCGTCTCCCGGCCAGCGGTAGGGGTCGAGGTCGTCGATGGTCACATACGCCTCTCGCGCGACGGGCACGCGGTGCAGGACCTGCCAGCCCGGACGGTCGCCGGACACGTCCACCTGGTACGTACGGCCGCCGGCCCGCAGTTCGGCCCCGTACGAGGCAGGTTCGACCGATATCTCGGTGACCTCGGGAACGTCGTCCGCCAGGGTCAGCAGTCCCACGGAAGGCAGCATGAGCGTGCCCTTGACCGGCACCTCCAGACGCAGACGGCGGCCCGTGCGGACGGCCGCGGCCAGGGCGACCGCCGCCAGCCGGCCCGGATCGGCGCCGCCGCGGCAGGCGCGCAGCGCCCAAGCGCCCACCGCGGGGTGACGCAGGCAGCGGGCCACCTCCTGGGGCGCGTCCGCCTCCAACTCCGACAGCGCCTCATAGGCGTGGGCCACCAGCGCGGCGCGTGGCCGCGGGGCCTCCTCCACGAGCAGCCGAACCAGCAGACGGTGCTTGCTCTCTTGCGCGGCGCACACCTCTCTCACCGCCTGTGCGCCGCCCCCTCCGGTGGCCAGCCTGGAGAACGCCGTGCCGGAGATCTGGTGCGGAGACGAGCTCATCCCGCTCCCCGTAGTCGCGCGACGTCGCGTTCGCAGCGCTCGCCGATGTACGAGATCAGCCGGTACAGGTCGGGGCAGTACACGGAGGGTTCGGTGAAGCCGGTGCCAGGGCTGAAGCGGTGGGCGTAGAGGCCCCCGCCGCAGGTGGACATGAGGTCGCAGCGGCGGCAGGCGAGGGAGAGCGCACGTTCGCCGACCTGCCGCACGACGATGGACGGGTGCCGCAGCGCCACGTCCAGGGAGTCGCGGAGCACGTGCAGGCGGGTCTCGGGGGCGCCGTGGTAGGCGCTCTTCAGGATGTCCGACTGCTCGATGCTGCCGTCCGTCTCGATGACGACCATGCGCACCGGGGACAGCCCGACGGTCTCCGCACGTGAGGAACCGCCCATGAGCAGGCGCATGATCTCCCGGAACATCCGGATCTCGGTCTGCAGGACCGGGCTGTCGTACCAGCGGTCGAAGATCGTGATCAACCAGTCGGCGTACGGCGTCGCCTCCGAGCCGGGGACGCGGAAGGGCGGCGGCGCCCCCCAGTTGCCGTGCGGGAGGAGGAAGTCGACCGCGGGCGGGTCGAACTCCAGCAGCGCCTCGTACGTGCGCAACGGGTCGTTTCGCACGTCCACCGTGCACAGGATCCCGCTGAACAGGTGGTGGTACGGGCCCAGGGCCAACCGCCGCAGCGACTCGCTGACCTGGGCGTGACTGCCGCGCCCGTTGGCGAAGCGGCGGTGCCGGTCGTGGGCCTCGGCGTAACCGTCCATGCTCACGCCGACGCGGATCTCCAGGGACTCGAAGAGCCGCAGGTACTCCTCGTCGAGCCGGACCGCGTTCGTCTGGATGTTGACGTTGACCCGGGTACCGGTGCTGACGGCGCCACGGATGCCGCGTACCAGGCGGGAGATGAGCTCGGTGCCCGCCAGCAGCGGTTCGCCGCCGTGCAGGATGACGTCGATCTCCGGCAGGTCGTGCCGGGTGGCGTGCTCCGCGATGCGCTCGATCGCCCGGTCGGCGATGGCGTCGGACATTCTGCGCGGCTGTCCGCGCCAGCTCTGGTCCGCCATCTCGTACACGTAGCAGTGACGGCAGGCGAGGTCGCAGCGGCTGTGAATCTTCATGATGAACTGCTGGAACGCGAGCGGTTTCCAGCCGCTGGACAGCAGCGCGTCGACGTCGGGAAAATCTGGGAACCCGTGGGTCATCACCGGTTCCGAATCAGGGTTACCTAACAACGGCTACCTCTTAAGCGTCGTGAGCCCCGTCCTGCACTCGATCGGAGCAGGAAAAGGCGTTAGAACCCTTGTTCTTATGTCTCACGACTTGGAAGGCGAGTCAAGATTTATGCCGTGTAGAGCGAAATGTCTCCTGGTAATACAGTAATTCCTCGAAGAAAAGGTATAGATCGTCGACTTTCGTGATCATCGGGAGCCAGTCGTACGCGCCAAGGCCGTTCCGTTCCAGCGGCGACAGGAGGTGCGCGGTGGCCCTGAGCGCACTCGGCGGAATCTCCACCGGCAGGGATTGCACCGCGCCTCCGCGGAAGCCCTGGGCAAGCGGGTGCTGCGACCCGCGTACACCGAGCGCCTCCAGCGCGAGCTCGGCGGGATGCGGTGAGACCGCGCCCGCGGCCAGCTCCAGCGCGTCCGGGTTGGCGAGGGCCACCAGGACGCGCAACTCGGGCGCCAGGTCGCGCAGCACGCGCGGCCGGCCCGACTCGGCGTGTCGCTGCCTGCGCGCCAGGAGCAGCAGCATCTCCGGCGCGCCATCCCGCTGCCCGCGCAGCACCTCCGGCACGCAGTCCGACGGCGACCGGGCGGCGACGGCCAGGCGCCGCCCGATGGCCTGTCGAACGAGGGGGAGAGGCTCCGCCAGCATGGCGTCCACCAGCTCCTGGTATGCCTGGTCCGGATCGGTCCGGAGGACGTGGGCGTAGCGGCCGACGGGGTCCGGCGAGTTTGCGTCGGGCGGCGTCTGCCTGACGAGCCGGTCGAGGTCGCGTGGGGACTGCAGGCTCGACCGCGGGTGGCTCACCTTGATCGAGCCCAGCCGTCCCCTGACGTACAGCGTGCCACCGGCCGTCCCGGCAGCCCCGATCATCAGTGTCAGCGTCAGCGGTATCGACTGGATCGGCGCCGAGGCCAGTGCGGCGATCACCAGCGCCGCGGTCGTGCCCATGGCCACCTTCAGCCGGCCGAGCAGCGTCCCACGCCGCTCGACGACGTCGGCGCGGCTCCTGCGGAACTCCTCCCAGTCGGCCGCCGCGCGCGCGTCCCTGGCCTCCGCGATGCGTTCCCGCAATTCGTCACGCCGGGCCGGCCAGTCGGAGCGCGACTTCCGCTCCGCGCGTTCGAGCCGCTCGGCCAGTTCGGCCAGCTCCCGGCGCAGCGCCGCCGCCTCGCCGCGGCGCTCGACGCTCAGCTCCTCCAGACGCGCCAGCAGGGCCTCGTCCAGTGTGTCCGGCTGCCCGGCCGGCCCGCGTATGGCGGCGATCCGCTCGACGAGGCCGTGCAGCTCGCGGGCGAACGCGGCGGAGCCGTCGGCCACCAGCACCACGGGGATCGCCTCGCGCAGCGTGTCCAGCACCGGCGGGCTGACGTATCCCGTGACCAGGAGTGCCGTGAAGCAGCGCGGGCCCGACTCGAGGACCTCGGATGCGTTGGCCACCTCGTCGTCGAAGAACACCGCCTCGGAAAGCCTGATCACCGCCCGTGGCTCGCGTCCGTCGGGCACCTGGAACGACGCGAGCCGGCCGTTCTCCTCGACCCGCTCGGCGCTGAGCCCTTCGGCCCGCAGTTCGGTCTCGATCTGCTTCGCCAGGGAGGCGAGGTCGGGAGAGCGGCTGCGCCGTGCCGAGGCCCGAGAGACCACCTCGGCGTCGATCGACGACAAGCGCGGCGCGGCGGCCTCGAAGCTCGCCCAGGCCAGCTGGAGCAGCAGCCGGATGTTGCCGCCGCTGTGGCGCAGCAACTCCCGCAGGCCCATGTCGGTGAACGGCTGGATGCCCGTGTGCGGCGCCTGGCGGGCCGCCCCGATGTACGTCGAGAGCACCAGCTCCGCCTGGTCCGGAGTGAGCGGCAGCAGGTGGCAGGCCCCGGCGCCGAGCCGCTGGCGCAGGTCCTGCGGCATGACCTCCCATCCGGTCTCGCTCGTCACCAGGAGGAGCAGCCCGGACGCCTCGGGGATCATCTCGACCAGCCCCTGTAGGAGACCGATGTTCGCGGCCACCGGCTCGCCGTCCACGAGCAGGAACTTCTCGCACTGGTCGAGCACGATCACGAACGGCCGCCCGCCCCTGGTCACCAGCGTGGCCAGCAACTGCAGGCCGTATCGGCAGGTGAGAGGATCGTCGATGCGGCCGTCGACGCCGATCGCGGCGGCGGCTCCGGGGCTGATGGGGCGGCCGCACAGCCAGTCGTAGGCGGCCTCGGAGTAGTCGGGCCTGATCAGGTACGTCAGGGCACGCTGGAACCGCGGCCCGTCGCCCGCCACGGCGGCGATCTCCTTGGCCTGCTCCTCCAGGACCTCTCCCGTCTCGACCAGGTCCGGCCCGAGCCGGTCCGGCGCCATGCCCTCGGCGTGGCTCGCGCGGCGCACGGCTCGGGCGGCCAGGTCACTCTCGATGGTGCCGAGATAGCCCAGGCTCAGGTCCGCCAGCAGCGTCTGCGAGAGCTGGGAGACCAGGCGGCGGTAGGCGGCGACGAAGTCGTCCTCGTGGAAGCGGAGGTAGAGCTGAACTGCTTCCGGGCGCTCGTCCTGGACGAACGCCATCATGTGGCGGGCCGCGTGGGTCTTGCCGATGCCGTGGGCGCCGTACAGGCAGCTGAGCCCGCCGTCGCGGGGGAAGCCGTCGAGGTAGGCCCGGGCCAGGCGCTCGGCCCTGCTCACGCTGGGGAGAACCGCGGTGCAGGCGCGGCCCGGCCAACTGCTCAGGAAGGTCGGCAGCGAAGTTTCCTCCCCGCTGGCGATGCCGCGGGCCGGGAAGGGGTTGCGCGGGGGATAGTCAGCCATGCGTGCCTCCGAGCCCGTTCCAGCTCTCGCCCTGCCAGATTCTGAGATGCAGCCAGTCGCCGGGCATGTGCAGGTCGTCCGTCGGCCACGGATCGTCCTTTTCGTACTCTCTGAGGCGGAACTCGAGCAGCAGCGCCAGGCGCCGCATGGCCTGGCCCACGGTGTATGCGCGCCCTCCGAGCGCCTCCACCAGGCCTTCCGCGTGAAAGGGAGGGGGCGGCCGGCCGCTCCACCGGCGGCGGGCCAGCTCCGCGATCTCAGCAGGGGTCAGGGCGCCCAGGTCCACGATGTGGCCGCGGGTGGTGAACCGCTCGCGGTCGGCCACGGTGAGCTGGGCGGTGTTCGCATGGTCGTACGCGTCGACGACGAACACGACGACCGTGCTCGTGCGTTCGAAGACCTTGGTGGCCAGCCAGATCAGCTTCTTGGTCGGCACGCTCTCGTACCGCACGCCGAAGCCGACGTTCGCGGAGGCGAAGGTGGCGCCGGACGACCACGCGATGTCCTGCAGGTCGTACTCGTTCATCGGATCCGTGCTCGTGCGCCGGCCGAGCTCGGAGAAGCGGGCGCGGAGTTCCTCGGGGACGTTGATCGCGCAGTCGTTCATCATGTTGCGCAGGTCGAGCAGCGTGGAGCACATCTGCGTGTACGCGTCGTGCGTCATGTGCTCGGGCTCGGCACAGTGGGTCACGAACGCGCGGTCCGGCTTCGCGGTGGCGTCCTGGTAGAGCCGCAGGACGTGGTTGGCCAGCGAGGTCCTGCCGCTCTTGCCCACCCCGGTGATCAGGAAGAACGCGGGCCGGTTCCGGCTGACCGCGCGCTCGATGGCCGCCTTGATGGCCGACAGGCGGATGCCGGCCAGTTCCAGCAGCAGCTCGCGATCGGATTCGCACGTGACGGCGTCCAGCGGCCCGACGGCGTACGGATTGCTCTCCAGGCCGTAGAGCTGGTACCGGGCGTCGGCGGGCCGCATCTCAGCCACCGATCATCGTCAGGTAGTCGCGCAGCTCGCCGGTCGCCGGTTCGAACGCCGACCCGGCGAACAGCGGCGGCAGGAAGTCGTACTTGCCGTGGTAGGCCCTGGTCAGGCTCTGGATCTCAGCGGCTTGTGGGCCGAAGCGCAGCTGGAACCCCCTGAGCGCGTCGGTCGCCAGCTTGTCCTGGTGGATGAGCTCCATGGCCACCAGCAGGGCCGGCCGGCGCACCACGTCGGCGAACAGGTCCGGGCTCTGCACGCGCAGCACCACCAGCCGCACGACCAGGTCGGTGTCGAGGCTCCCGAGACTGGGCGTGCCCTCGATGACGGCCTCCGTCACCCGCAGCAGGTTCAGGACCCGCTTGATCTTCCGGGGGTTGGGGGCGACGATGCTCTCCAGCGTCGCGACGTGCCTGCCCGCCAGGTCGCCCAGGAGCGAGGCGCGGATGAAACCGCCGACCTCCATCGACCCGATCGGGTAGAGATGCAGCGGAAGCTGGATCATCTTGTCGAGATAGTCGTCGGCGATGACGGCGTGATCGGGGAACTCGAACGACTTGTACTTCACCGACACCCCGCGGTCCACGACCTCCTTGGACAGGGCGATTATCACGAAGACGTTCCTCAGGTCGAGGAAAAGCTTGATCGACTCCAGTACGTCGATGATCTGGTCGGGCTCGCACCGGTCCAGGTCATCCACAAAGAAAACTACTTTTCGGCCCTTTTCGGCCAGGCTGTCGGCCTCCTTCTGCAGGAGACCGCGCAGGCGGCCGGTCTGGCTGTCGAGCTGGCCGCGGAGCTCGGCGTACTGCTGGGCGAGCCTGCCGATCTTCTCGACGCTCGCGGAGCCGACGTTGATCCGCTTCAGGAGTTCGTCGGCGGCGAGGTTCAGCATGATGACGCCGAGCCGTTTGACGTTGTCGGCGAAGCGGTGGGCGGGATCCTGGTCGAGCGCGTTGTGCAGGGCGTTCAGGAGGGGGAGGAGCATCTCGGGCTCGCGGCGGTGCATCCAGGGGTTGAAGTGCACGCGTACGAACTCCGCGCCGTGCCGGTCGAGCAGCCGCTGGTCAACCATTTGCAGCAAGGACGATTTCCCGCTTCCCCATGCGCCGAAAACGCCGATGGTGAACGGGGTCTGGGTACGCGGATTTGTAATGACCGAAACAAGCGGATCGACGTAACGCCGAAACTGGAGAAGATCTCCACGCCAATCCGCGGGCGCGTCGGAGAGCATTGCGATATCGGGCATCTTCCCCCCCAAGGAAGAGGATGCGTCGTTCGAGCCGCACAAAACCACGGGTTATCGAACTGTGATATCACTGCGCGCATGCCGATTTCCAGAGATTCGCCGCTTTCCGCACGCGATCGGGCGGGCTAGCCGGTCGCGGCGACGTACGCGTCCACCTCGGCCAGGTACGCGTCCTTGAGGTGCCGGGGCAGCCACGTGATCTCGAAGGCGTTGCGTTCGAGCTGAGCCACCTCCTCGCGCGTGAGCCGGAGCTCGGCCTGCAGCGCTTGGAGGTTTTCGCCCACGTAACCCGCGAAATACGCGGGGTCGTCGGAGTTGATCGTCACCCGCACGCCCAGGTCCATCAGCTTGCGGATGCCCTCGGCCTTCATCGAGTCGGTGACGTAGCCGTTGGAGATCGGGCAGCAGGTCAGCCCCATGCCCCGCTCCAGGACCACCTCGACGAGCCGCTGGTCCTCCAGGATGTTGACGCCGTGGTCGATGCGGTTGACGCCGATGTCCTCGACGGCCTGGCGGATGTGTTCGATGGAATCGTCCTGGTCGACGTCGCAGTGCATGGTCAGGAGGTAGCCCTCCTGCCGGGCGCGCTCGTACACCGCCGCGAACTTGACCGGCGGGTTGCCCCTCTCGTCGGAGTCGAGCCCGACGCCCGCGATCCACTCCTTGTACGGCAGCGACTCCAGCAGCGTCGCCATCGCGTATTCGGCCTGGAAGTCACGCAGGAAGCACATGATGAGCTGCGCCCGCACCCCGAGCCGCGCCTCCGCGTCCATCAGCGCCCGCCGCAGCCCGCGGATCACCACGTCGAACGGCACCCCGCGCGAGGTGTGGGCCTGCGGGTCGAAGAAGATCTCGGCGTAGCGGACGTTCTGCTCGGCGGCCTTGCGCAGGTAGGCCATGGCCAGGTCGTAGAAGTCGGGCTCGGTGCGCAGGACCTGCATGCCCTCGTAGTAGACCTTGAGGAAGGACGTCAGGCTGTCGAAGTCGTAGGCGGCCCGCATCTCCTCGACCGACGAGTACGGCAGCTCCAGTCCGTTGCGCCCGGCCAGCTCGAACTTGAGCTCGGGCTCCAGCGTGCCCTCGATGTGCAGATGCAACTCGCACTTGGGCAGCCCCGCGATGAAGTCCTTCACATGCCCAAGCTTAGAAGACGATCGCGAGCCCCACGGCGAACAGGAGCCCGTACGCCATCTGCAGTTTGCCCGTCTGCTGCAGCACCGCGATCAGCGCGGGGCCCACGGCCCTGCCCAGCACGGTCCTGATCGGGGTGATCGCCAGCGGCGCGGCGAGCAGCACGAGCGCGGCCCACGGCGTCACCGTGACCATCGCCGGCGCCACCACGAACGGCACCACCTGGCAGGCCACGTAGAGGGCACGGGTGCGCTCCGGCCCCAGCACCACGGCCAGCGTGCGCTTGCCGGTCTGGCCGTCCGTCCCGACGTCCCGCAGGTTGTTGACCACGAGCATCGAGCACGAGAGCAGCCCCACCGGGATCGACGCGAAGAAAGCCGGCCAGCTCAGCGACTCCGTCTGCACATACGCCGTGCCCATCACGGGGACGATCCCGAAGAACACGAACACGGCCACCTCGCCCAGCCCGCGGTAGCCGTACGGGCGCTTGCCGCCCGTGTAGAACCAGGCGGCGGCGATGCACGCCACGCCCACCAGCAGGATCCACCACGCCCGCGTGGCCACGACCAGGATCAGCCCCAGCACCGCCGCGACCGCGAAACAGCCCAGTGCGGCGATCAGCACGTCCCGCGGGCTCGCCGCCCGCGAGCCCACCAGCCGCATCGGGCCGACCCGCTGGTCGTCGGTGCCGCGGACGCCGTCGCTGTAGTCGTTGGCGTAGTTGACGCCGATCTGCAGCGACAACGCCACGAACAACGCCAGGACGGCCCGCCACCACACGAAGCCGCCTTCGCCGATCGCCACGCCGGTGCCCACCATGACGGGCACGACGGCGTTCGGGAGCGTGCGCGGGCGGGCGCCCGCGATCCACTGGCCAGGGGTTGCCATGATCTGTCGTTCGTCCTCTAGCTGATGTCCGTCGCGAGCCTGATCATCCGGATCGGGCGGCCCATGTCGAGCACGCGTTCGGCCATGTCCTCGCCCCAGCCGGCCGACTCCAGGAAGCCCAGCACCGCGTAGTTGTCGGCGAACACCCAGGTGACGATCTGCCGGAACCCGTCCTCGCGCAGGTAGTCGACGGTCGCGTTGAGCAGCCGGCTGCCGTGGCCCCGGCGTACGAAATCGGGATCGACCAGCAGCGTCAGCATTTCGGCCACCACGCTGGGGTCGAGGTCGGGGTCCTCGGCGGGGGCGTGGGAGGCCAGCCCCACCACGCGCTCGCCGCCACGCGGGGTGGTCAGGGCGGCGCTGCCGCCCGCGCCCAGGGCGGGGAAGCCTTCGGTGTCGAGGATGGTCTCCACCGCCACCAGCACCCGGTGCCTGGAGGTGGGCGGGGCGACGATCGCCTCGTCCCACTGGCGCAGCCACATCTTCTCGGCCGCCGCGCCTGTCATCTGCTCGAGTGGGCCCTCGGGGAGGAAGTCCCGATAGCCGTAGCGCCAGGCGCGGATCTGAGTATTCGCAACCTGGAGCACATCCTCGCGCCGGGCCGCCCGGACGCCTACGTCTGCCATCTCGGCCCGCTCCTTCGCCTGCCGTTCATGCCACAAGGCACGAGTTACACCGTATCGGTGTTTGACCCTTGGAGACGACGCGAACCCCTCTTCGCCGCCGATCTCGCCCAGAGCTTCCTCAGCCGGTTCGCGTCACCTCAGCCAACGCCCGGGCGAGTCGCCGCACCCCCTCGTGCAACTCGGCCAGATGGGCGGCGGCGATGTGCGTCACCCGGATCCGCGGCCCCGGCGGCTCGGACGGGTAGTACAGCCTGCCCGGACTCACCAGCGCCCCGTTGCGCCTGGCGGTCTCGACGAGCGCGCTCTCGTCGACCTCGGCGGGCAGGCGCACCCACAGGTGCATCCCGCCGATGGGCAGCAGGTGCACCTCCGCCTGCGGCATGTGGGTGGCGAGCGCGGCCGCGAGGGCGTCGCGCCTGGTCCTGATCTCGTGGTGCACGGCCGTCAGATGGCGCTGCCAGGCCGGCGACCCCACGAACTCCAGCGCCGTCTCCTGCAACGGCCGCGCCACGAAGAACGACTCCACGAGCTGGCTCGCCCGCAGCCGGTGGGCGGCCGGCCCCCTGGCGACCACGGCCGCCACCCGCATGCTCGGCGAGAGGATCTTCGTCAGCGACTTCACGTGGACGACCGTGCCGTGCCGGTCCATGGAGGCCAGGGACGCGGGCGCCCGGTCGGTCAGGTAGCACGCGAAGTCGTCCTCGACCACGAACGCCCCCGCCGCCCTGGCCACCTGCAGCACCTGTTCCCTGCGCTCCATGGGGAGGGTGGCGCCCGTCGGGTTCTGCAGGGTGGGCTGGCAGAAGAAGACCCGTGCCCCCGTGACGGCGAACGCCTCGGCCAGCAGGTCAGGGCGTACGCCGTCCCGGTCGATGGGCACGGCCGTGGCGCGCAGCCCGGCCGCCCTGGCCGCCGCGATCGCCCCCGGATAGGTGGGCGTCTCGACGAGCACCGGCGTGCCCGGGGCCGCCAGCGCCCGGAACGCGTGCGTGAGGGCCGCCTGGCCGCCGCTCACGATCAGCGCGTCGGCCGCGGTCACGTCGCCCCCGGCCTGCCGCGCGAACCACCTGCGCAGCTCCGGCAGCCCCGCCAGGGGCGGCATGGCCCACGCGTCCGGCCTCCGTACGGCCCGCGCCGCCGCGGCCGCCAGCTGTTTGTCCGGCCGCAGGCCCGCCCGCAGATAGCCGCCGGTGAGGGGCACCACGCCTTCGGCCGCCGCGCCCAGCAGCGTCGCCACGGGCTCCTCGTCGACCACCCGGTCCCCGAGCGCCACGGTCTGCCACGAGAGATCGACGGCCTCCTGCGCGGCGCTCACCTGAGGGGTCACGAACACCCCGCTGCCGGGCCTCGCGACCACTCTGCCCTCGGCGGCCAGCTGCCCGATGGCCCTGGACACGGTGACGGGGGAGACGTTGTGCAGCCGCATGATCTCCCGGCTGGACGGCATCCGCGCCCCCGGCCCCAGCCGTCCGGCCTCTTCGCGCAGTATCGCGGCGATCTGGGCGATACTGCTATCGTTGTTCATGAAAAGTCAGAATAGCGCTACTGCTCTCGATGGAGTAGCACTCCCTCCCGGTCCGGGCCGCGCCGCGTCGCCGGCGAGCGCCGGCCAAGGCACCGCCCTGGCCTTCCTGGGCGTCCTGGCCTTCTCCGGGTCCCTCCCCGCCACCGTGTTCGCCATGGAAGGCTTCCACCCGTGGCTCGTGGCGATCGGGCGCGCAGGTGTAGCCGGATTTATCGCGCTGGCCTGCCTTAAATTCGCAAAAATCCCCATAATTCCGCCAAGGCGTGACTGGCCGGCGTACGGTCTCATCTCCCTGGGCGTGGTCTTCGGCTTCCCCGTCTTCAGCGGCCTGGCGCTGGCCCTGGGGGCCAGCACGTCGCACGCCGCCGTCGTGGTGGCCCTCCTCCCGGCCGCCACCGCCGCCTGCGCCGTCCTCAGAGCGGGCGAACGCCCCCGCCCTCTCTTCTGGGCGGCCTGCGCGGCGGGCGCCCTGGCCATCACGGCCTTCACCCTCACCCAGAACCAGGGCACACCCACCTGGCCCGACCTGCTCATGGTGGGCGCCCTGCTGTCGGCCGCGGTCGGCTACACGGAAGGCGGCCGGCTGTCCAGGCGAACCCCGGGCTGGCAGGTGATCTCCCACACCCTCGTCCTCTCGCTCCCTCTCACCGTCCCCGTCACCGTCGCGCTGGCCCTCCTCACCCCCATCACTCCCACGCCGCACGCGATAGCGGGCTTCGCGTACGTATCGCTGATCTCGATGTTCCTCGGCTTCATCCCCTGGTACGCGGGCCTGGCGAGGGGCGGCATCGCCCGAGCCGGGCAGACCCAGCTCACCCAGCCGCTCCTCACCCTGATCTGGGCCTGGTCCCTGCTGGGGGAGCGATTCGGGCCGGCCACGGTGGCCGCCGCCCTGGTCGTTCTCGTGTGCGTGGCCATCACTCAGCGTGCCCGTACTTGAAAGCCGTGACGCCGCCCAGCAGGATGGGGGAGGAGGTGTCACAACATGGCGGACCTCACGATCCCAGAGGGCGGCTTCTGGCCCGCGCCGGAGATCCCGCAACCCAACATCTATCCCATGGAATGGCGGGTGGAGACCGAGAAACTCGCCGCGATCTACGAAAAGTCCAAGCGCATGGTCTGGAATCCGGCCGACCTGCCCTGGGACGGCCTGGACCCGGACGACTTCACCCGGGAGCAGCGGCTGGGCATCATGTACTGGTTCGCGGTCCTGGCGAACTTCGACGCGTCGGGGCCGGCGGTGTTCGCCCGCGCCACGATCCAGGCCTTCGAAAAGCACGAAGAGGACCCGGTACGGAAGTGCTTCTTCTCGATCACCCGTGACGAGATGAACCACGAGGAATGCTGCCAGCGCACCATCGCCAGACTGTGGCCCGGCGGCCCACTCGACTGGACTCCTTCGGACGACCTCGAAATGGCCGCCCACAACAACATCGGCTGGCTCTATCACAACGGCGGCCGTTACTGGAACGGCTACAGCTCCGCCGTCGGCAAGTATTCGCTGCCGGTTCTCTTCACCAGTTTCATGATGGGGGAGATGGCCGCCTCGACGTTGTTCAGAGGCATGTCGTCGGGCACTCGGCATCCGGTCTTCCGCGAGATGTTCCAGCGAATAGGCAGGGACGAGTCGCGTCATCTCCAAATCTGCATGACCATATTGGAGAACGAATGGCCGGGGCTCACCGACGAGACCCGTATCCTCATCACCCGCCAGCTCAGAGCGGGCTTCGTGTTCCTCAGCATGATCCTGTGGGAGCCTCCCGAGGGGTTCTGGGAGCTGCCGCCGTACTTCCTGTCCAACCACCGCGTCCTGATGGATCACGCCAGGCAGGCGGGGCTGGGCGTGCTGTCGTTCGAGGAGCAGGCGGAGAACTGGCGGGTGGCCATGGCCAGGATCCGCGCGATCGTGGAACGCTGGGGCATCGCTTTCCCCGCCATTCCCGAGCTGGATCTGGAAGGCGTGCCGGTGGAATTCATCGACCCGGAGGACATCATCCCGGTCTTCTAGCATGCTGTTCCATGTGGCCACGCATCGACGGACTCAGAGTCCTTGAACTGGGCACGCCCGGCGAGCTCCGCACCTGGCTGACCGAGCTGACCCTGGCAGGCGAGAAAACGGCCACGGCCGGTCTGCTGCCCCTCGACTATCACGCCGAGGGTGAGGAGGTGGAGCACGTCGGGGAGCGTCTGGTCCTGGTGGACGACTCGGGCGCGCGGGTGGCCGGGATAGAGATAACGCGGGTGCGGCTGACGCCGTTCGCGGAGGTCACCTGGGAATTCGCCCAGGCCGAAGGCGAGGGCTTCCGCTCGACGGAGCACTGGCGCGAGGTCCACCGCCGTTACTGGGAGGGGCAGGGGTGCGAGGTGGACGACGGGGCCACGGTGGTGTGCCTGTGGTTTCGCGTCGTGGACCAGGGGATGTGAGCCGGAGGCGGCGGGTCAGGAAGAGGGCCTGCGCTCCTCGGGTGAGACGTAGCTGCCGCGATGCGGAACGGTGACCACCCATCCCTGCTCCCGCAGCAGCGCCAGGGCCCGTCGTACGGTCTCGCGCGCGGCGCCGTACTGGCGCACCAGCGTCACCTCTCGCGGCAACGGCCGGTGTGCTGTCAGCTCACCGGCCGTGATGCGTTTCCTGATTTCCTCGGCGATCTGCCGATAAAGCGGAATCTGCTCGGCCCCTTGCCCGGGAGAGCTGACGAATGTGCCTTCGCCCTGACGCGTATGGACCAGCCCTTGATTTCGCAGCACCCGAATCGCCCGGCGCGCCGTGGTCCGGGCCACCCGGAACTCCCGCTGGATTCCCGCCTCGCTGATCACGAGATCTCCTGGAGAGAGCTCGCCGGTTATGCGTGACTTGAGGACTTCGCTGATCTGAAGATAGAGGTATGTGTCACCCGAGCGATCCAGCACGTCTCAATGATATACAAGCGGCCTGACAATGGGAGGGCGATTAAGAATCCCTATTCCTGGGCCACTTTTCCGGCTCATTCACAAAAGTGCCCCTATAAGGGACGGTGAACACCCATCCCTGCTCCCGGAGATGCGCGACCGCCTGCCGCACCGTCACCTTGGCGACGCCGTATTGCCGCATCAGCACTTTCTCGCCGGGAATAGCCCGGTTGGGCGAGATCTCGCCCTGCGCGATACGTGTGGAGACCTCCGTGGAGATCCTCTGATACAGCGGGACCTTCCGGGGCGACCGCGGCGTACCGGGCCGGCCGACGAACGTCCCCTCACCCTGAATCGTGTGCGCCAGCCCCTGCTCCCGCAGTTCCCGAGCCACTCGCCGGGCCGTGGTGCGCGCGATGTCATAGTCCTTTTCGAGCGTCGCCTCACTGGGGACTGGATCGCCCGCTCTGAGTTCACCTCGCTCGATCTGATCGCGCACCAGGTCAGCGACCTGCTTGTAGATAGGCACGGGACCTTCGCGATCTAACACGGTACGGATATTAGACGAAACCGTACAGACCTGCACAAGAAAAACGTCTAGCGGAAGAGCGGATACATGCCCCGAACCTATGAGTCGGCATGCCGCGAGAAGCCCCGATCCTCCGAGGCCCCGCCGTAATCCTCGCGGGCCAGTCGGTAAAGCCAACCGCCGTGCCCATCCCGGACACCATGCATCACTTCGTCACCCAGCGTCATCGAACGAGACGCCGGACACCGCATCCCCACGGAACCGAAGCAACGCACCTCGACCACTACGACTCCGGCGCAACTGAGACCCATCCATCAGCAGCAACTCCACCGGCCACTCCGCCTCATCGGCCCGCCTCATCGGCAACGCTTGTGCCATCGGCCGCTCTCGCCTCATCGGCCACGTTTCGCCTCACCGGGCAACCACCGGCCTCCTCAGCAGTCGCGGTGGAGATCCATTTCCTCGGCCACCCTGGACATAGGGCCCGCCCCCGGCATCTCTCGCCGCCGCACCCCGGCCTGATCCGAGCCGAACATCCCGCCGACGATCACCCTCGCCCAGCTCGCCCAGCTCGCCCAGCTCGCTCGGCTCGCTCGGCGGGGCGCGGGCGGGGCAATCAAGTTAGGCGCCCTCGTGGGTGGGCCACTTTCCGGGCTCACTCACGTACGTCCCTCTATAAGGGATGGTGAACACCCACCCCTGCTCCCTGAGATGCGCGACGGCCTTCTTGACCGTGACCTTGGCGACCCCATGCCGCAGCATCAGAGTCTCCTCACTCGAAATCGAGCAGTTCGGCCGGAACGTACCGCGCCTGATTTTCGCAGCAATATCGCGAGCGATGTCCAGGTAGAGGGCCTTCGTCCGCCTTATCCGAGGAACGCCGATCGGCCCAACAAAAGTGCCTTCGCCTTGGACCGTGTGGACGAGTCGGCGCGCACGCAGCTCCCGAACCACATTGCGCGCGGTCGATCGTGCGATGCCGAACTTCGCCTCCAGCGCCGCCTCACTCGGCAGGGCCTCGCCGGCCCGCAACCACCCGCCGACGATCTGCTCTTCGATCGCGTCAGCAATCTGGACGTAGATCGGGACAGGCCCATCACGATCGAGCATGCTCACAGCGTAGACGTCTGGATACAAGCAGGCGAGCAGAGTCAGGCCAGGGGCCACGACTCCTTCGGAGACACGTAACTGCCTCGCTGCGGGACCGTGTAGATCCATCCTTGCTCCCGCAGGAGCGCGATGGCGCGCCGTACCGTCTCCCGGGCTACGTCGTACTGCTCCACCAGCGCCGACTCGCCCGGTATGGAGCGCCGAGGCGGGAAGCGTCCCTCCTTGATCTGTTCTGCGATATCCGTTGCGATCTGCTGGTATAGAGGGACTTTCCGCTGCTTACGAGGCGCTTCGTCTGGCCCGCCGACAAAGGTGCCTTCGCCCTGAACGGTGTAGATGAGTCCTTCCTCGCGAAGTACGTGCACCGCCCGCCTGGCAGTGGTCCTGGCGACTCCGAACTCCTGCTGAATGTCCGCCTCACTCGGCACCGGGTGTCCGGACGCGAGACCGGAGACCCGCTCCCGAAGGATCTCGGCGATCTGAAGGTAGATGTGGGTGTCGCCGTCGTAGTCGAGCACGCCTGCAACTTAGACCAACAGGTGCAAGACCTCCCATATCGTTCTGTCTATTTAGACAGAGTGCACCTACTCGCTAGGCAAGAGGAGACAACCAGACGTATCTTTAATCCATGCCCAAGCCCCTTGACCGGTCCTGCTGCCGGATCGCAGTCCATGTAGGGGATCCACGACCCGACCACGTGGCCATCAGGTGGGATCCCGTGTTGCCGCACACCGCACGCGTACGAGTCCGGGACTACACGTGTGCTTGCATGCCGACGTTCTACGAGCTGTGCGAGAGCGGCGGCCAGTACTTCATCCGCAGGACCCGCCGCGTTGGCCAAAAGACGGTGATCGACGAGAGCGGCCGGGTCATTCACTCAAAGGCAATGGTCACCTGGGCTCAATTGCTGGACGGGATAGCTTGCTGACCGCAACCCGAGCGTCGGCAGGGTTTGGCTTTCACACGTCGCCGACGCCTTTGAAGCGCCGTAGGTGGCTGGTCGCGACGCACCATGGACAGGGTTCTCGTCTTGTCGCCTTCCCTGCACTCTGCTGGACGATCCAGGCGCACTGGGTACGCACGGAGGCGGTGCCGGGCCGGTCGAAGATGCCGGACACGAACGGAGGCGCGGACTTGGGTACGCAGATCGGCAGGTTGTGGAGGTGGAGTGTCCTGCAACTCTGCGAGGAAACGCCCGCCAAGGGCGCGCCGATCGCGGTGACAGTCGGAAATCACCAGTTGAGAGCTTGCCGGGCCCGGCGCCGGCGTCCCAGCACCCAGTTGGGAACAACGAGCCCTGGCGCAGCTTGGGGGTCGTCAACTCTACGGTGCCGGCTCGGATGTCCCACTCGAGGCCCGGCAACCGTTGTACGAGTTGGTCCGTTCACTGCCGCGTTCGCCGTAGTCGGCCCCCACTCCCGTGGGCGAAGCGTCCGCAGGTGCCTTTCCGCACAAAAGCCGTGCCTTGATCCTGAAGTTTGGAGCTCTCAAGGGACAAGGGTTGTGTCGCACCCTGCGAACAGCGCTCTCATCGCTTGGCGACCGCAGGCCTGCGGAGAGTGGGATGGACAGGTGTCCGGTTCGCGCTTAGGCCGCCGAGCGCGCGAACCGGACACCCTAGGTGATGGCACCCGAAGGTGCCATCGGGGGCGCACCTTGCAATCCCAGGCGACGCGCCTGCCCGAGCGCCCGCCGAAGAGCGCCGGGCCGCGCCTGGAATCGGTGCGAGTGACGGGCATGGTCCCGAGCCCTCCGGAGGCACGGGACCATGCCATTGCGAGTAATGGCCGGCTGACGTCCGTAACGGCCTACCCGCGGTATTAGATTCTCATGGGCGTCACTTGGAAAACTGCAGTTCGGCGCTATACACGGGATGATTCCCTTTGGTGTTCGGTGGGTTCATGGTCCCTAGAGGAATCGATTTATGTGGGGATTCGCCGCCAAGCGGCGTCCGTGATGATCAGGTGGTCGAGGAGCCGTAGCCCCACCGTCTCGGCAGCGTGTACGAGCTGGGCCGTGGCCTCGAGGTCGGATGCGCTCGGTTCGAGGGAGCCGGCCGGGTGGTTGTGGGCGAGCCCGAACATGGCTCCGCTCGCGGTGAGCACCTCCGTGATCACCTCCCGGATCGGCACCGCAGTGTGGTCGGATGCGCCTTCGGTCAGGATCGAATGCTTCAGCACCCTGCCGCGGGTGTCGCACACCACCAGGACGAGCCGCTCCTGCTTGCGGCCGCGGAGCAGCGGGGCGCAGTGGTTGGCGAGGTCGGATGTGCTGGTGATCCGTTCGCGCTCCGGCCACGCGTCCGCACGGCGTACGAGATGAAAGGCCGCGGCGACTCGCGCGGCCTTGGCGGGGCCCACTCCGGGCACGGCGAGTAACCGATGCGGGTCCGAACGGCGGAGGCCATCGAGATCTCCGCAGTGTTTGATCACCTGGCTGGCCAGGTCCAGGGCACTCGACCCGCGAAATCCCGAGCCGAGCAGCACGGCCAGCAGCTCGCGGTCCGCCAGCGCGGCAGCGCCGCTGGACATGAGCCGCTCGCGTGGCCGGTCGCTCTTGGCCAGGTCTTTGACTCGCATCGGCAACCTCCGCGACCGTTGTATCAGCGCGCACCGACAATCTCTGACCTGCGGTTTTGTCGGGAATCCAGCGTTCGTCGCAGGGGTGGGGGAATTGTGTAAGCCTGGCGCGCGGTCGGCCTCGGTGATCAAGGCTGAGGCGAGCCGGCGCGTCTGCGCGGCGATCTCGTACGGTGACATCGGCCGCCTGTTCTCCAGTCGCCACGTGATCGCCTGCACGAACATGCCTCCCGCCAGCGTCGCCACCAGGCCGCCTGATGTGGGGAGCGGGTCCAGGTGCTGGGCGATTATGTTCGAGAGCGAAGTTTGCATCCTCGCCGCGAATCACGGGCTGCCTTTCCTGCCGAGTAATGCGCCATACAAACGCCGATATTCGGTGACATGTTCAAAGAATGCGGCCCAGCGTTCGATCGGGGACCGCTCGTCGCCTTCGGCCACGCTGCCCGGCAACGCCTCCATGGCCTCGTCGAAGATCTGTTCCACGAGGTGGTACTTGTCGCGATAATTCCGATAAAAGGCGGCTCTGCTCACCATGGCCTGTTCGGTAATTTGGCGCACGGTGAGACATTCGAACCCGCGTTCCTCGATGAGTCAGACCAACGCGTCCCTCAGGAGCTTTCGCGTACGGCGGATCAGGACGTTGCCGGTTTATTGCGACAAATCTCGATCCTTGTCCAGATCGGCACATCTCCCTGGTCGGCAGCATGACGTCCCGACAACATGCCTGGATTGAGGATGACCGTGAGAGCACTCGTGGCCCAGCAGTACGGCCCGCCGGACCTCTTCGCCATCAAGGACCTTCCCGTCCCTGAGCCCGGCCCCTGCCAGCTCCAGGTACGGGTGCGCGGCCTCGATCAACTCCGGCGACTTCCTGCCGGCCGATGGCACCGTGCGCGACCAGGTGCCGCCGGACTTCCCGCACATACTGGTCACCGACTCGCCGGGACAGTGACGCGGCTCGGGCCCGATGCGGACGGGTTCGAGGTGGGGGACGAGGTGTTCGGGTTCGGGGCCCCGCCGTCGTACGCGAAGGGTGTGGGGATGGCCGCGATCGCCTCGGGGGCGATGGCCGAGTACGCGGTCGTCACTGTCGGTGATTACCTGGCTGAACGGCCGGATGCGCTGGGCCCCGAGGTGGCGGCGGCGCTGCCCAGCACGGGGATGACCGGGCTCGCGGTGGTCGAGGTCGGCGAGTTCGAGCCGGGGGAGAAGGTCCTGGTGATCGGCGCGGGCTGGGGGCGCCGGCAGCGTGGTGGTGCCGATGCCGGCCGGGCGGGTGGAGGTCATCGCGACGGCGGCCGGTGAGGACGAGCGGTATGTCCGCACGCTCGGAGCAGTGAGCTCGTTTGACTACCTCACGGCTGATGTCGCCGAGGAGAGTCTGCGACGCCATCCGGGTGGTGTCGACGCGATCGTCAACCTGGCGCTCAGGGGCGAGCCGTTGATCGCGGCGGCCAGGGCGATCCGCCCTGGAGGGCGCCTGCTCAGCACCACGCCTGGTACGCCCGAACAGTCCGCGTTCGGCCGGGAAGATCTGTCAGTGACCGTGGTGATGGGCGCGTTGAAGGTCCATGACCATACGCTCCGGGCCATCGCGGCGTATTTGCTCGACGGCACGCTGCCCGATCCGATCAGCCGCCGGTATCGGTTCGCGGATGCCGTCCGGTCTTATCAGGATTTCGTTGGTATGCGGCATCGCGGGAAGTTTGTCGTCTCGATGGGGGGAGGGGCATGTTTGATGATGCGGGCCGCCGAGTGCGACGCCGATGAGCTGAACGTGCGCGCCATATCCAAGCTGGATCCGAAACAGGGGAGGCGTTCCTCCGCGTCCACGGCTCCGGCGTGAACCCGAACGATGTGAAGATCCGCTCGGGCGGTATGCGCACGATGTGGGGCGGAGGTTCGGGGACAGACTTCGCGGGAGGCTGAAGCGGTCGGGCAGCGGGTGTGGAGTTTCTGGCGGGAGTCCGCGGACGTACTGGCTTCACGGCCGTACAGGCGCTGCAGTCGGCCGTGTCACCGCCAATCCCGCGGCTCCACGATCTTTGCCAAGCCCCCGCCCGCAGCCAAGCTCTCCACCCTCAGCCAAGCCCGCACCACGAGTGATCTCATGCCGACCGACATCTTGCCCTCGCATCGGGATCACTGCCCTGCGGGCACTTCGCGATGTCGTCCCCCAGTTGCCTGGCGGGGGCCGGTTCGCTGTCAGGCCACGGCTGGCTGTCGGCCTCGGCTCACCGTCGGCCTCGGCTTGCCGTCGGGGCTGGTTCGCTGTCGGTCTCGGTTCGCCGTCAGGACCAGCTCGCCATCGGTCTTGTTTCGCCGTCGGGGCCGACGGCTCGCTCGCCAGTGTCACGGTCTCCAGGAACCGCGCCGCCGGAGATCGCCATGGGCGGGGGCAACATCGCGCTCCAGCTCGTGCAGGCCATGGGCGACACCCCCAGCGCCGTGCGTGCCATGGGCGGCAACGCTACCGCCGCGTATGCCGGGTTCTGCCGCGACCTCGGCGCCGCCCACGTGATCGGCCACGCGGTTGGTGCGGGCTGGGCGAGGAGTCCGATGGTGGCGGGCCGGACGAGGAGTCCGACGTGACCCTCGACGCCGACAGCAGTTCGCGCGGCGCGTACAACCTCCTGCTCCGCCGCGAAGGCAAGAGAATGACCACATCCACACGGACGGGATGACGTCCACACAGCTGCTGGCCCTGCACGGGGCACCTGACCGATGGCCCTGCCCGCCGCGCCCGATATATACCCGATTGCGGAACGGATTTACCCACCGGATCGGGCCTTGCCCAGGCTCGACGCACCACCAAACCGGCCACACCCGCCGAAGATGTCCAGGTGCCCGGCTTGGGGCTCCGGGCGAGAAGGGGCTTCGCCCGGAGACGCCCGCGTCCGAGAGGTCAGACGGGCATGCTGTAGGTGACCCTGAACCGGTCGCCTGGAACGACGATATCGCTCGTCTCGACGGGACGGTCACCAGCCCAGTGGGTACGTTCGATGTGCAGCACGTGGACGCCCGCCGCCAGATCGAGCGCGTCACTCTCCGCGGGGCGCGGAACCCGGGTGTGCACGCTCTCGACGACCTCGGTGATCTTTACGCCATGCGCGTACATTCTCGCGACCAGGCTGCGCCGCTCCTCCTCGGACTGCGGTGTGAACTCCAGAGGCTCGTACGACGTGGCGAGCTGCAAAGGTTTGCCCTCGCCGCGAAAGATGTAGTGCGTTCTGGTCAGCGTGGTCGCCTCGCTGAGGCGCAGGCGTTTGGCGATGTCAGGCCCTGCTTCGGTTGGTTCGCTATGCCAGTCCCATGTCACCCGTCTGCCCTGCGATTGCAGGTCGGCCGCGAACGGGGCGGGATGATCGAGAAAGCGCCATCGGTAGAGCGAGGTCAGGTCGGGGCGTTCCCTGACGTAATGGCCCGAGCCCACGCGGCCGATGATGAGGCCCTCGCCCGCGAGCACGCGTAGGGCGTGCCGGGCGGCGGTCTCTCCGACCTGATATTTACGGGTCAGCTGCGCTCGCGATGGGATCGGCGCGCCGGGGGGAAGGGTGCCGTCGGTGATCTGTCGCCGAATGTCTTCGACGACACGCAGGTAGACCGGATCTGAGGTGGCCACTAGTCCATCCCTGGGGGTTCGTGTGAGGCGTTGCCCCATGTTGCCGTATTCGGCAGGTAACCGACCGTCATCGATGGTCGTTGGAGCCCCAACTTTGCGATGGCAGAAAATTATCGGAGAAACCCTGTAACACCGGTGTAAGAGGGACCGATTCTCCGGTAGAGGTCGTCGATGTGTGTACCCCCGAGCACATATCGGCGGCCTCTTCCAATGTGCGCACCATGGGGTGCTGACCTCGTCCGACCTGGCCGAACACGGCCGGTGATCTGGATCTTTGGGCGCATCCGTCCTTGCCGGTCGAGCGGCGCGGACCTTGCAACGTACGGCGAGTGAGCCCAGCCCCTTGAGGCATTCTGAACGCTGGTGCACCTGCCTGGTACTGGCCGCCTCGCGAGCTGCGCGATCGGCGCAAGCCTTCGACGCGAGCTGGGGGTATGCGGGCGTCCGGGATGCACTGCCATTGAGAGCGCGTGGTGGGTATGCACTGCTCTTCGATACGCCTGCCACGCATCCACCGTCCACGCGGGGGTGCACTTGGTGAGCAATTGTCATTTCCCCGGCACGGGTCGCGGTGGCCTCGCCCGGCAGGCTGCCCGCAAGTGGTCTCCTCGTATCGCCGTGGAGTGGCCGTACCTCGGTGGGCCACTTTTCCCTAGGTTTGACGGCACAGACTTCGCCATCAATCACTCGCCAGGACATGTCCCACACTGCTGCGCCGAGCCACCGCCGACCGGTGACCTGGGAGATGTCCAAGCAAGAGGAAGCTTCATGATCGACATAGGCAAGCTCCTTCCGTCCGACCGAGATGTCTGGGAGGGCTTGTTCCGCGCGTACATCGACTTCTACCAGCGAGTCGAACCGGACAAGATGTACGACCGCGCATGGCAGGAGTTCCAGGCGGACACCCGCCTGCACGCCCTCGGCGCGAGGCTGGACGGTCGGCTCGTCGGCATCACGCACTTCTTCTCCCACGCGAACACCTCGGCGCCCGACACCGACGTCTGCTACCTGCAGGACCTGTTCACCGCTCCGGACGTCCGAGGCAAAGGCGTGGCTCGCACGCTGATCGAAGCCGTGACCGGCTGGGCCAGGGAACGCGGCTGCTCCCGCGTGTACTGGAACACGCATGAATCGAACGCCACAGCACGCAGCCTGTACGACAAAGTGGCGGAGAACCGAGGTTTCATCAGGTACCAGATCGAACTGTCGTAGTAGCCGCTTCCTGCCGCCATCCGGGCAACCGCGCGTACGCTGCCGAGCTCGCCTTCGAAAGTTCGGCGAGCGCAGCAGCGGCGCTCCTCCGCGGCGCCCGTTGGGGCGGAGGAGCCCGCCGCAACTGCCGGGTACGGTTCGTCGCCATGGCCGGACGGGTGCCGCGGAGTCAACGGCCACGTGCGGCGCCTGCCGGTCCGGTGCCAGGTGGCGATGGTCAGATGCGGCACCCCATTCGGCCCGGTGGGTGCTTTGGCTGCGGTGAGAAGGTCTGAGGGCCGACGCTGCCTTGGGCCGCGATAGTCGGATGTGACACACCGTGCGCCTTGATGGCTCCTTCGGCGGCAGTTGGAAGATTCACCAGCCGCCACTGCTTTGCGGCCGCGACGGCCGGACATGGCACCTTTGTAACCTCAAGGGCGCTGTAGCTGCTGTGGGCAGACCCGGCGCCACGCCTGCTTGCCGTGCGCCGGGTGCCAACGCCTGAGCGTCATGCAGCTGGGCGCCACGTGTGCCTGCTATGCAGCTGGGTGCCACGCCTGGTCGTCATGTTGCTGGGCATCACGCCTGGCCTCCGTAGCCGGGTGCCAACGCCTGAGCGTCATGCAGCTGGGCACTACGTGTGCCTGCTATGCAGCTGGGTGCCACGCCTGGTCGTTATGTTGCTGGGCATCACGCCTGGCCTCCGTAGCCGGGTGCCAACGCCTGAGCGTCATGCAGCTGGGCACTACGTGTGCCTGCTATGCAGCTGGGCACCACACCTGCCCGCCATACAGTTGTGGCAGCCAGGCGCGGGGTCCTGAGAGGCTTGCTGGGGGCCCTCGCTGTGACTTGGCGATCAGCTGAGCGCGTTCTGATGCTAGGTGAGATGGTTGTCGTCGTCAGGCAAGCCTCTGAGATGTCCGCGAAAGGGGGCAAAAAGCGGCTCCAGGCAGGCAAAGCGGGGTGGCGGCGTCCAATGGATTTCTGAATCCAGGTAGCGTTCGCACTATGGCATCGCCAACTGGAACCACAGACGCGCCCTTCGGCCGCATGCTGACCGCCATGGTCACGCCGTTCACTCCTGACGGCGAGGTCGATTATGTGGCCGTGCGACGTCTTGCCATCTATCTGGTGGACGAGCAGCACAATGACGGCTTGATCGTCAACGGGACGACCGGTGAGTCGCCCACCACCTCGGACGAGGAGAAGCAGCGCATCGTCAGCGCCGTCCTCGATGCGGTCGGCGATCGCGCGACTGTGGTGGCAGGGGCGGGCACCAACGACACCCGCCACAGTGTCGAGCTCGCGAAGCAGGCGGCACGTGTGGGCGCGCACGGTCTGCTGGTGGTGACGCCTTACTACAACAAGCCCCCTCAAGAGGGGCTGTACCAGCACTTCACCGCTGTCGCCGATGCGACCGACCTTCCGGTGATGCTGTACGACATTCCGGGACGCAGCGGCGTGCCGATCAAGACCGAGACTCTGCTGAGACTGGCGCAGCACGAACGCATCGTGGCCGTGAAGGACGCGAAGGGTGATCTGTTCGCCGCCAGTCAGGTGATGAGCGCGACCGATCTGGCCTTCTACTCCGGCGATGACCTGCTCAACCTGGCCTGGCTCTCCCTGGGGGCGGCCGGGTTCGTCAGCGTCGTCGGGCACGTGGTGGGCGCCGAGCTGGCGCGCATGATCCACCTGCACAAGAACGGCGACGTCGCCCAGGCCCTGGCCGTACACAGCCAGGTGACCCCAGTGGTCGACGGGATCATGCTGCGTGCGGGTGGCGCGATCATGGCAAAGGCGGCACTGAGCATGGTGGGCGTACCGGTGGGTCCGGTACGACTGCCGCTCGTGGACGCCACAGAGACGCAAATCGCCGAGCTGCGTGCTTGCCTGGTAGCCGGCGGGGTGAAGTTGACAGACGCATAGGAACGGGGAGGAACCGGGAGTTTTGAGAACACGAACTGACCGTGGGGGCCAGGCATGAGCCATCCGCATCCTGAGCTTGGTCCCCCGCCGGTGCTGCCTGACGGCGGCTTGCGCATCGTCGCGCTGGGCGGGTTGGGGGAGATCGGCAGGAACATGGCCGTCTTCGAATACGACGGCCGCCTGCTGATCGTCGACTGCGGGGTACTCTTCCCCGAGCCCGATCAGCCGGGTGTCGACCTCATCCTGCCTGACTTCGAATACATCAGAGACCGGCTCGACGACGTCGAAGCCGTGGTGCTCACGCACGCCCACGAAGATCACATCGGGGCGGTGCCGTACCTGCTGCGCGAGCGGCGCGATATCCCGCTCATCGGATCGAGGCTCACGCTTGCCCTGATCGAGGCCAAGCTCACCGAGCACAGGATCCAACCGACCAAGCTCGAGGTCGTCGAGGGCGAACGGCACGTTTTCGGGCCGTTCGACTGCGAGTTCCTCGCGGTCAACCACTCGATCCCCGACGCGCTGGCAGTCGCCATCAGGACGCCTGCCGGCATCGTCCTCCACACCGGCGACTTCCGCATGGACCAGTTGCCGAGCGATGGACGTCTCACCGACCTCGGCGGCTTCGCCAGGCTCGGCACCGAGGGCGTCGACCTGCTGATGTCCGACTCGACCAACGCCGAAGTGCCGGGGTTCGTCACCAGCGAGCGTGAGATCGGACCGGTCATCGACGAGGTGATCCGCACCTCCGAACAGCGGGTCATCGTGGCCAGCTTCGCCTCGCACGTGCACCGCATTCAGCAGGTGATGGACGCTGCGGCCAGGCACGGCCGGAAGGTGGCCCTGGTCGGACGTTCGATGGTGCGCAACATGGGCGTGGCCCGCGACCTTGGATATCTCAAGGTGCCGCCGGAGCTGATCGTCGACTCGCGCGACATCGAGGAGTGGCCGCCGCACGACGTGGTGCTCGTCTGCACCGGCTCTCAAGGTGAGCCCATGGCCGCACTGTCCAGGATGGCCAACCGCGATCACCCGATCCGTATCGCCGAGGGCGACACCGTACTCCTGGCCTCGTCGCTGGTCCCGGGGAACGAGACCGCCGTCAACAAGGTGATCAACGGACTGAGCAGGTGGGGCGCCCGCGTCGTGCACAAGGGCAACGCCAAGGTGCATGTCTCCGGCCACGCGGCCGCCGGCGAGCTCCTGTACGTGCTCAACCTGACCCGCCCGTCGAACTTCATGCCCGTACACGGTGAGTGGCGCCATCTGCGCGCGCACGCCAAGCTGGCCGCGCTCACGGGCGTGCCGGAGGACCACATCGTGATCGCCGAGGACGGCGTCGTGGTGGACCTGGTCGACGGCCGTGCGAAGATCGTCGGTGCGGTTCATGCCGGGTACGTCTACGTCGACGGCTCGTCGGTGGGCGAGATCACCGACACCTCGCTGAAGGACCGCAGGATCCTCGGCGACGAGGGATTCATCTCGGTGGTCGTCGTGGTCGACTCCAACACGGGCAAGCTCACCGCCGGCCCAGAGATCCACGCGCGTGGCTCCGGCATCGACCCCGCCCAGTTCGAGGAGTTCATCCCGCAGATCGAGCGAGCCCTCGCGGAGAAGGCCGCGGACGGGGTGGTCGACATGCAGGAGATCCGCCGGGTGGTCCGCCGTACGGTGGGACGCTGGGTGAGCGACACCTACCGCCGCCGACCCATGATCATCCCGGTAGTTCTCGAGGTCTGAGCCTCCCCCTGGTACGGCAGGCGATGTCGTCTGCCGTACCTCTGGGAGAGCAGGCGTGGGGCGAATGTCCGACCGCGTCGCTCGCTCCTTGGCGAGACCGACGGTCGGCTGGGCGATGGGCTGCCTCCTCCCCTCCGGACGAGCAGTAACGTCCTGGACGATTTGGCGCTGTCGCCTCTCCGGGACGGTCTGGGGGCTCCGGCAACCTTGCCCCTCAAGGTGAGCGCCAACCGTCAGGGGCGTTTGGCGGTCCCGCTCTGTGGGGTGGGTGCCGATCGTTGTGGGCGGTTGGTGTGCTTGCCTTTGGGGGTGGGTGCCGGTTGTCTGGGGTCTTTGGCGGTCTCGCCTCGCGGGGTGGGTGCCAACGGTGACGGGCGTTTGGCAGTCCCGCCGTGCAGGGTGGTCGAGGTGGTTCGGGGGACTTGACGCCGCTGCGTCCCACTGAACGAGAACACATGGTGTCGATGGTTCGGTGCTATCTCTTGGATCCTGCAGGTGCCTCCGCGTCCAGCGGACGGGCATGCATGCTTGTTCTGCGCGCGTCGCCGCTGCGTTGGTGTCGCGGCGGACCCCTGGAAGACCGATGATGCGGCGGATGAGCTGCCATGCGCCCCTGAGCCGGGAACCGGTGCTCGGGCGTGGCCTGGTTTGGTGATGGGCAGGTCGCATCAAAGGCTCCGAGGCGGACATCTCAGGCGTCCCTCCGGCGGACCAGCCACGTGGCAGCCAACAAGGGGACCAGCGCGTAGGCGACCAGCACTGCGGCGGCGGCTGCCGGAGGCAAGAGGGAGCCGTATACCGATGTGGTGATGATGTCGCCGGTGATCTCGCGGGGAAGTGCGCCGATCATCACCGAGCCGAGGCGTTCACTCCAGGGTTCGGGGATGTTACCGATGATCATGGGGATCACGTAGACGAGGCCGGCCAAGGTGGCGATCGAAGCGGCGGTCGAGCGGAAGAGCGCGCCCAGGCCCAAGCCGAGCAGCGCGAACGCGGACACCGTGAGGCTGGTGGCGGTGAGGAGCGGCAGCCTGTCCGCGAAGGCGCCGGCGTACGCGCCGGAGAAGCGGTCGCCCAGCACCCATCGGGTGACGAAGTAGGTGCCGAAAACCGTCACCAAGCCGATGATCAGCCCTAGTACGCCCACGATCGTGGATTTGGCGACAAGGACGGGCCAGCGGCGCGGGACGACGGTCAAGCTCGTTCTGATCAAGCCGGTTACGTATTCGGAAGTGATGGCAAGCGTGCCCAGGATGCCCATGCACAGTTGGGGCACGATCACGATCACCTCCTCCAGGTCCGCGATCCGGGCGTTGGGCCGTCGGGCGGCGGGAGCGGTGTCGTACATGTTGGCGGCCATCACGGCGAGTGCGAGACCCAGGAGGACCGTGCCGAGACTGAGCCCGAGGATCAGGTACGTCGAGCGGAGGGAGCGGACCTTCAGCCATTCTGAGGCGAGAACGCTCATGCTTTCGTCCGCTCCGAGCTGAGGATGTCCACGCGGGTGCCCATTCTTCGGATGTATGTGTTCATATGAGGCTGGTCCGTTCTTGGGGGAATTGTTACGTTGTGACTGTTTTCGGGGGCGGGAGTGTTCGTGTAGTGCTGCGTTCCCGGGGTCTTTTGTCGTGGTGTGGGGACGTTCGGATAGGCGTTCGTGTGGCGTGTTGTAGCGCTTGCCGAAGTGTGAGAAAGAACATGCCGCCGCTTGGGTGCCGCTCGCCTGAGCTGCGCTCCCGGCTGCAAGCAGATGCTCATCCGAGTGGTCCTTCGTGGCGAAAGCGTGCTTGTTCACGTTGTTACTGCAGTTGGGGCATTCACGGTCGTTGGTTCTGGGCCCGGAGATGCTTGAGCGGGTGTGCTCTCTGGCGAGAGCATTCGCTTGGCGGGTTGCTCCTGCGGTGAGAACAGGCTTTGCGTCCGTGCTCCGGCAGTGAGAGCAGACTTGTGGCTGCGCTCGGCCCTCATATGGGGGTGCTCAATAACTGCTGGCGCGGTTGGATGCTCATGCGGACATGCGGTTTGGGCGAGAGTAGCTGCGTGGGCGTTCTTTCAGGGCTGGTGATGTGCTGTGGATGCCTGTCTCGTTTTGGCGATGCCTGTGAGTGTTCGTTCTGGAAGAGGGAGGACTCAGACGTCTCTTCGGTGGAGTTGGTAGTAGCCGATGGCGAGGGCGACGAGTGGGTAGGCGAGGAGAGCGGCTAGTGCGGCCCAGGGAGGCAGGAGCCCGTCGCCCAAACGTGAGGAGAGGCTCCGGTCGGCTATTTGAGGGACGAGGTTCGGCAGGAGGAGCGTGGCCACGCGGGTGTTCCAGGGTGGGGGCAAGTAGTTGACGACGCCCGGTAGTACGAAAAGCAGTGCCACGATCGAGACGATTGCTCCCGCCGTTGAGCGGATCGCGGTGCCCAGGCCGAGGCCTACCAATGCCAGCGCGGTCACCGACAGGCCGGAAGCGAGCAGCATCGGCAGGTCGTCGGTGATCGAGGTGTCGTTGAAGCCCAGCTCGTGACCGCTCGCTATCAAGCGGCTCACCGAATAGGTGACCAGGAGGACCGCGTTCGCGGCTATCAATGTGGCCAGGCCGACGATGCCGGCCTTGGCCAGGAGTAATGTGCCGCGTTTCGGGACGGCGATCAGACTGGTGCGAATCGTTCCCGTGGCGTATTCGGAAGTGATCGCGAGCACGCCCAGCACAGCCAGGCTGATCTGGACGAGTGGGAGAAAGCCCTGCTCTGGGGCCGCGGCTCTCAGCTCGCCCCGCTCGTCGGCCAGGCCGCTCACATAGATGGTCCATGCCACGCCCAGGAGTACGGTGAGGGCCGACGTACCCACCGCTTGGTAAGTGGAGGTCACTGAGCGCAGCTTCAGCCATTCGGCGGAGAGGACCGCTCTCATCGGGGCGCCCCGTACTGCACGCTGCCGGCGGTCAGGGCCATGTAGGCGTCTTCGAGCGAGGGATAGTGCGCTGTCAGCTCCGCGACCGTGGCCTCGGTGATCAGCTTGCCGCGGCCGACGATGACGATGCGCTCGGCGGTGAGGGCCATCTCGCTCATCAGATGGCTGGAGAGCAGGATCGTGCGACCTTCGGCGGCCAGAGAGCGCATGAGGTCGCGGATCCAGCGCACGCCGTCGGGATCCAGGCCGTTCACCGGCTCGTCGAACATCAGCACGGCCGGATCGCCGAGAAGCGCCGACGCTATGCCGAGCCGTTGTTTCATGCCGAGTGAGAACCCGCTCACCCGTTTTCGCGCCACGCCTGCCAGCCCGACCTGGTCGAGCACCTCGGCCACGCGCGTGGGGCCGATGTCATTGGTGCGGGCCAGGGACAGCAGGTGGTTGTAGGCGCTGCGGCCGCCGTGGACGGCACCCGCGTCGAGGAGGGCGCCCACCTCGTGCATCGGCTTGGCGATCGACGTGTATCGGCGCCCGTTGACCAGCGCTTGGCCGGAGGTCGGGGCGTCGAGGCCGAGGATCAGGCGCATCGTGGTGGACTTGCCCGCGCCGTTCGGACCGAGGAAACCCGTGACGTGGCCTGGCTCGACCCTGAACGACAGGTCGTCCACGGCGAGGGTGCCGCCGTAGCGCTTCGTGAGGTGCTGGAGTTCGATCACGCCGTAAAGAATGCGGGACGGCGGGTCGCCGGCGCGTCGGACCACGGTTCGAATCTCAAGGTCAGACCCTGGGTTGACGTGAGGAGACCGCCGCAGCGGCTACCGTTCAACGCGTGGACGACACCCATCCCTTCTTCGCCAGGCGATTGAGCCGTGGCCAGCTGCTCATGCTCGATCTGGTGGCAGGGATGTGCTTCGCCTTAGTTTCCTTCACGGTTGCGGTGAACGCCACCGCGCTGCCGCCCTGGATGAGGATCGCCATCCCTCTCGGGCTGGGGCTGCCGCTGACGCTGCGGAGACTGTGGCCTCTGCCCGTCTTCTGTTTCACGCTTGTGCTCGCCATCTTCGCCGCGCTGGTCGACGTCGTGGGATTCGCCTACCTCGCGCCCGCTTACGTCCTTTATATAGTCGCCCTGTCCGACAGGTTCGGCGCCCTGGTCCCGACGTCGGCCATCGGCGGATTGAGTCTGGTCACGGTTGTCGGCCTGGCTGTGGCGGGTGCGCCGCGTGACACCGCTCCTGGGTGGCTGGTGCATCTCGACCAGCCACTCATGGGGATCGCGGCGCTGGGCGGCGCTTGGACGGTCGGTCGGGCCGTGCAGGAGCGCAGGTTTTACGCTGCCCGTGACGCTGAGCGGTTGGCGGCGCAGGCGGTGACGGAGGAGCGGTTACGGATCGCTCGCGAGCTGCACGATGTCGTCACGCACAGCGTGGGATTGATCGCCGTCAAGGCCGGTGTGGCCAATCACGTGATGGCGACCAGACCGGATGAGGCGCATGACGCGCTGCGTGTGATCGAGACGGCCAGTCGGAGCGCGCTGGTTGAGATGCGCCATCTGCTCGGTGTGCTGAGATCGTCGTCCAAGCCTGATTTCGTTCCTGCTCCTGGCCTGGCGGGGATCGAAGGGTTGGTTGCGCAGGCTCGGCTGGCGGGGGTCGAGGTCGGACTCAAGGTACGGATCGGGAGCAGCGATGAGGGGGGAGAGGGACAGCCCGAGGGGCGAGGGCGGTTGCCTGAGGGCGTGGGGCTGTCGGTTTATCGCATCGTGCAGGAAGCGCTGACGAATGTCATCAAACATGCCGCGCGTGCTCGCTGTTGGGTGTCCGTGTTCGCCGACGGCAAGATGGTTCGGATCGAGGTGGTGGATGACGGAGCCGGCAGTCGCACGTCGTCCGCCGCCGGCACCGGGCATGGCCTGATCGGGATGCGGGAGCGGGTCATGATGTACGGCGGGACGTTCGAAGCCGGGCGCCTTTCTGGGCGAGGGTTTCGTGTTTTCGCCGAACTGCCTTATGAGGACGTCTCGTGATCCGGGTCGTTATCGCCGATGATCAGGCGTTGCTCAGGGGGAGTTTTCGAGTGCTGGTGGACTCCGAGCCTGATCTGGCTGTCGTCGGAGAAGCGGCCACGGGGGTCGAAGCTGTTAGTGTTGCCTTGGAGCAGCGGCCGGATGTCGTGCTTATGGATGTTCGAATGCCAGAAATGGACGGGATTGAGGCTGCTCGGCGCCTCAGGGATGTTTCACGCGTGCTAGTCGTGACGATGTTCGATCTCGATTCTTACGTCTATGATGCGTTGCGGGCTGGGGCTAGCGGATTTCTTTTGAAGGACACGCCGCCTGCGGATCTGCTTGCCGCTATCCGTGTGGTCGCGAGTGGGGAGGCGCTGTTGGCGCCTACGGTTACGCGCAGGTTGATCGAAGAGTTCACGCGTACGCCTGTTCTGCCCCGGGTGAAGGGGCTGGACGGGATTACGGAGCGGGAGCGAGAAGTTCTGATGTTGATCGCCCGGGGCTTGTCCAATGGGGAGATCGCGGAATATCTTCAGGTGAGCTTGGCTACGGTGAAGACTCATATCACTCGGCTGCTCGCCAAGCTGGAAGCCCGAGATCGGGCGCAACTCGTTATTGCGGCGTATGAGAGTGGGCTGGTTTCAGCTGCGAGCTGAATTTGCGTGCATCGGCATGGGGCTGTGTGGTTGATGTTGAAGCTGTCTGCGTTTTGCGAGGTCGATGTTGACGGCCTGTTCGAGAAATTGGCTGAGGTTTCGACGGTCTCGGGTATCGCCGTAGCAGGGTGTGGCCCGATATGGGATGCGGTGTAGCAGTAGAGCGCGCTGTTGTGCTGGGAAGAGTCATATTCCAGGCAGGTGGCAGGACGCGGTGCAGCGGTGGGTATGTGTTTATTGACTGCCGATGGCTTTCTTGGTGGGCTGCGATGGTGCGGATTCTCATGAATTTGCGGGGATGAGTGGGCTGAGTTGGTCAGGTTGTCCTTGCGAGCCACTCGAGGTGGGTGCCGTCGAATGGGCCCTTTCTGCGGCCTACTGCGTCGAGTAGCCAGCGTGCGGTGGCTTCTGCCTGGGCGATGAGTTCGGGGGGATAGCCCAGGAGGACCTGATGTTCGGCGAACTCGTCCTCGTCGTCGAGGATGAGCCGGCCGTCCCGCATTCGGATCACGTCGAGATCGAGGTCGAGCATCGTCACCTCGCCGTCTTTCCACTCTGGGACGGTCGTGACGTCGACGTAGATCTCGGCCCGGTGGGGTGGTGTGTTGAAGGATGCAGTCCACCAGGCGTTTCGAGGGAATAACATGATCGCAGTGGTCTCCCACGTGACCGGTGGGCCCTCGCCCTTGCGGGCGACCGTTCCGCCGGGTATTTCTGCCCAGATTCCGTGTTCGTCCTCGCCCAGCAGTCGGCCGGGGTGGTTCCAGTGCAGCGATCCGCCGTACTTCCGGTACACAACTCGTACATCGGTCACATGTGGCAACTTATCCATGGCGTGGGGGGCTTACGTGCGCAGGGCCCCACGTATCGCGCAGGGCCCTGGTTTACGGTGTTCGGTTTTCGGTGGGAGTTCGGGTGGCTGGGTTTGTCGCGTTAGGTGTGCTGGCGTAGGGCTTCTGTGATGGCGGCTAGGCGTTGTGGGGAGGCCAGGCCGGCGTGGTACAGGTGGAACTCGGTCGCTCCTGCCTTGGCGTACGTACGGAGTTGGTCGGCCAGTACCGCAGGGTCGGCCGGGCGAGGGGGCAGGGCGAGGACGTAGGCGCCAATTCGCTGGCCCGGGGTGGACAGGTCCTTGAGTTGGGCGAGGCGCGTGGCATCCGTGGCGGGGTCGCCCCAGCAGTTGGCGACGAGCACGTCTGCTCCCGGTTCTCCCGACGGCAGCGGTGCGAAGGCTCCTGCTGCCCAGGGGTTCGGGTTGGCGTGGAGGGTGATGGGGGTGCTGGGGGCGGTCCTTCGGGCGACGGCGATCAGGCGGTGGCGGAGGGAATCGGACAGGCCACGGCGAACGGTGCGCACCTCGTCGGCCAGTTCGCCGAGAGCTTCTTCGATCGTGAGCGGTTGAGCGCTGGTGGCCGTGCCGCCGACCGGGGCGGTGCTGGTGTGGGCCGCGGAAATGGATGTCGCGGAGTGGGTTGTTGCAGGGGTGGTGATGTGGGCTGTGGCGGCAGGTGTAGCTCGATATGAATCCGTGGGGTGGGTGCGGTCTATGGCGGCGCGGACTCTGTCCCGGGTGGTTGCCGGGTAGCGGTCGGCGCAGGCCGTGCAGAAGCACAAGGAGAGGAGGTCCGAGTCGGCGGGTGTCCAGTCCGCACCGGAGGTCTTCTCGTGAACGCTCTGGTGGCCGAAGCCCATCGGGCCGCAGGCTTCCAGGATGAGGCCGTCCGGCTCGCCTACCGCGAGGATCTCCTCGACCAGGTGCTCGCAGTACTCGAGAACGTCCTCGTGGGCAGGGCAGATGGCGTACGGATAGGGGTCGCCGAAGGCGTTGCGTACGACCAGGTCGGGATTCGCGGTGCCCAGGTAGGAGTTGTGAGTCAGGACGGTCCAGGCGTGCACCTGGAGGCCGACCGCCTTCAGAGCGTCTCTGGCCTGGAGGTACGCGTCCTCCGGGGTCCAGGTGGGGGTTGCGGGAACCAGGCGGGACCAGGACGAAGGGCGGATCGGGAGGTAGAAGGCCGGATAGGGAACGTCGAGTACGCGGTGGGACGGGTGGTAAGGCGTGGCGGCTCTCGTCGAGTGGTAGCTCGCTGCCAGAGCTACCGCCTCCACTCCCAGGCCGGCCAGGCGGTCGGGGGCGGCGGGGTCGCCGACGATGTCCCAGGGGTAGACGTAGGCCACGTTCACCAGCGCGGTCTCCTTGCGGAAAAGGTGGGCTCGAAGCGTTGCATGTAACTCGTGTCGTCGCGGGCGGAGATCCCGCATTTCTCGTACTGCTCGTTCATGACGGCCAGCGCGTCGCGGTCCAGCTCGACGCCGAGGCCGGGGCCGGCAGGCACGGGGACGGCGCCGTTCACGAAGCGCAGGGCACCGGGCGCGACCACGTCCTGGCCATCCTGCCAGGGGGTGTGCGTGTCACACGCGAACGTGAGGTTCGGGGTGGCGGCGGCCAAATGGGTCATGGCGGCCAGGCTGATCCCGAGGTGGGAGTTGGAGTGCATGGACAGCGCCAGGCCGAACGTGTCGCACAAGGTGGCGACATGCGCGGAACGTACCAGGCCACCCCAGTAGTGGTGGTCCAGGAGGAGTACGCCGATCGCGCGGGATGCGATGGCAGGAGGGAGGTGCTCGTGGGTGACCACGCACATGTTCGTGGCCAGCGGCATGGGGACGGCGGCGGCCACTTCCGCCATGCCGGAAATGCCGGGGGTGGGGTCTTCCAGATACTGGAGGGTGCCCTCCAGTTCCTGGCCCACGCGGATCGAGGTCTCGACCGTCCAGGTGGCATTCGGGTCCAGGCGGAGGGGTGTCTCGGGGAACGCCTCGTGAAGCGCGCGGATCGCGGCTATTTCCTGGTCGGGAGGGAAGACACCGCCTTTGAGCTTGATGGACTCGAAGCCGTATTCGTTGATGAGGAGGGCCGCTTGTTCGACGACACTCGATTCGTCCAGAGCCGCGCCGAACCGGTCGGGCTCCCCGTCGGGGTGGCCCGCCCACTTGTAGAAGAGGTACGCGCTGTACGGCACCGCATCCCGGATGCGGCCGCCCAACAGGTCGGTGACCGGGACGCCTGCCGCCTTGCCGCGAATGTCGAGGCAAGCGACCTCGAAGGGGGAGAAGACCCGGTCGATGCTCTTCTCCTTGGTGGCGGCACCGGTCAATCCATGCAGATCGGTCACCGTGTGGCCGACGATCGCACTGATCCGGGCGTACATCGTGTTCGTGGCGTGCACGTCGAGGCCGATGAGGGCCTGCGCGCACTCGCGTACCTTGCCCAGGTGCCCGAGGTCCCCGTAGGTCTCCCCCAACCCGGTCAAGCCCTCATCTGTGACGACCTCGACAATGGTGCGGAGGGCCCACGGCTCGTGGACTCCGGCGGCGTTCAGAAGAGGCGGATCCCGGAAGGCGACAGGGGTGACGTGGATCTGCCTAATGATCATTTAGACCGCCGTCCAGATATGTGAACAATAGCCAGATTTGTGGACAAGTTGCCGCAACTGTAAGAATCAGGCTGAAGAAGTGTCAAGCTCGGAAGGGCCTTTCGATGATCTACGGACACGACCCCAGGACCGGCGAGACCGTTGGCGCCGCACTGCCCGAGACCGACAGTGCCGGGGTCGACTTGATCGTTTCCGCCGCGGCCGCCGCCGGCACGGCCTGGCGGGCGACTCCGGCGGCTGAGCGTGCGGTCGCGCTCGAGGCCGTCGCCGATGCGCTGACCGCGCACGTGGACGAGCTGTGGCAGCTCGCCGACCAGGAGACCGCGCTCGGTGAGGTACGGCTGCGCGGTGAGGTCGCGCGTACGGCGGGCCAGTTCCGGCTCTTCGCCCAGGTCCTCAGGGACGGCGGTTACGTCGAGGCCATCATCGATCACGCGGATGCCTCGCTCGCGCCGCCCCGTCCTGACGTGCGGCGGATGAAGCACGCGCTGCCGGGCGTCGTCGCCGTGTTCGCGGCCAGCAACTTCCCGTTCGCGTTCTCGGTGGCCGGGGGTGACACGGCGTCCGCGCTGGCCGCCGGGTGTCCGGTGGTCGTCAAGGCGCACCCCGGGCATCCGAACACCTCCGAGCGGGTGGCGAAGATCGTTCGTGACGCGCTCCCGTACCCGGACCTGCTGGGTCTGGTGCAGGGCATGCAGGCCGGGATCGATCTGGTGCAGCACCCCGGGGTGGTCGCGGCCGGGTTCACCGGGTCCGTGGCCGGGGGCAAGGCGATCCAGCGGCTGATCGATGAGCGGGAGGTGCCGATCCCGTTCTACGGCGAGCTGGGCAGCGTCAACCCGGTCGTCGTGCTGCCCTCCGCGCCGGCCAAGGACGTGGCCGCGGGGTTCGCCGGGTCGCTCACGCTGGGGGTCGGGCAGTTCTGCACGAACCCCGGGCTCATGTTCGTGCCCGAAGGCGACGAACTGCAGAAGGCTCTGGCCGAGGCGGTCGAGGGGACCAGCGGTGGCCCCATGCTGGCCGAGCGGATCAGGGACGGGTACCTCGGCGGTGTCGAGCGGCTGGGTGAGCTGCGCCTGCTGGCCGAGGGCAAGCCGGGGGAGGGGAGCTGGGCGGTCACGCCCAAGGTGTTCACCACCGATCTCGACACGTTCGAGGAGAAGCTGCCGCGGATCGCCGAGGAGTGCTTCGGGCCGGCGTCGATCGTGGTGACGTATCGGGAAATTTCCGATCTGCGGCCTGTGCTTGAGCGGTTGGACGGGTCGCTGACCGCGACCGTCCACGGCACCGACCCGGACGAGGCCGGCGAGGTCGTCGAGGTGCTGGGGAGGAAGGCCGGCCGGCTCATCTGGAACGGGTGGCCGACCGGGGTGGCCGTGTGCTGGGCGATGCAGCACGGTGGTCCTTGGCCTGCCGCGACCACGACGACCACCTCGGTCGGGGCGACGGCGATCGATCGGTGGCTGGCGCCTACGGCGTACCAGGACTGGCCCGAGGCGCTGCTGCCGGACGAGCTCAAGGACGACAACCCGCTGTCCGTTCCGCGGAGGGTTGACGGTCGTCTGGAGGTGTGACCGACCTGGTCCCCTGAAGTGGGGTGATGGTGGTCGCGGGCTGATGGCGGAGGTGGGGCCGGCCGTTGGGGCTCGTGGCCACGGTTTGTGCGGCTGACCGGCCAGCTGTGAGGTTGGCCGGTCGGTCGTGGGGGCGGGTGTCGGCCTTGGGCGATGGTGTCGTGATGGGGGCGCCGGTTGGTTGGGGTGACCGTGTGGTGGTGTGAGGGTCGGTCTGGTTGGGCTGACGGTGCGGTGGTGTCTGGTGCTGTGGTGGTGTGAGGGTCGGTCTGGTTGGGCTGACGGTGCGGTGGTGTCTGGTGCTGTGGTGGTGTGGGGGCTGGTCTGGTTGGGGTGATGGTGTGGTGGTGTGAGGGTCGGTCTGGTTGGGCTGACGGTGCGGTGGTGTCTGGTGCTGTGGTGGTGTGGGGGCTGGTCTGGTGGGGGTGATGGTGTGGTGGTGTCGGGTTTTGGTTGGTTGGGGTGATGGTGTGGTGGTGTGAGGGTCGGTCTGGTTGGGGTGACGGTGTGGTGGGGTTAGGCGCCGGCTATTTCCAGGCCCCTTGTGATGATTCGTTCCAGGCGCTCGATGTGTTCGGGCGTCGGGTCCACCAGGGGTGGGCGTACGCCTCCAACCTCCATCCCCCGCAACCGCACCCCGGCCTTCACCAGTGCGACCGCGTAGCCGGGGACGAGGTCGCGTAGCTCCACCAGCGGGAGGTAGAAGTCGGTCAGCAGCCGTTGCGCCAGTACCTCGTCCCCGCCCGTCACCGCCTTGTAGAAGGCCAGCGAGATCTCGGGTGCGAATGCGAACACCGCACTCGAGTACAGGTTCACGCCGAGTCCGCGGTAGGCGGGGACGGTCAGTTCGGCGGTGGGGAGGCCGTTGAAGAAGGTGAAGTCCTTGTCGGTGGACCGGCGGACGGTGAGGATGATCCGTTGCAGCAGGTCGAAGTCGCCCAGCCCGTCCTTGAAGCCGACGATGTTGGGCACCTCGGTCAGTTCGGCGACTGCCGAGGGGGTGAAGCGGGTGGTGCCGCGCTGGTAGATGATGATCGGCAGGTCGACGGTCGCCGCGATCTCGCGTACGTAGCGCACCAGGCCTGAAGGCGGGCCGCTGACCAGGTAGGGGGGCATGAGCAGCAGCCCGTCGGCACCCTGGGCCGCGGCCGCGCGGGCGATGGCCTTGGCGGTGGGCAGCGGGCCGCCGGCGCCGGCGAAGACGGGGACGCGGCCGGCCGCGGAGGTGACCGAGACGCCCACCACCCGGGTGTATTCGTCGAGGTCGAGGGCGTTGAACTCACCGGTGCCGCACGCGGTGAACACCCCTCCCGCTCCCGCCGCGACTCCGTCGGCGACGTGCCGCGCCAGTACGGCTTCGGCGAGGTCGCCATCGGCTTCGAAAGGGGTCACCGGGAAGAAGAGAACACCATCCAGCCGCATCGACAGTCCTTTCTAGCGGATGCCCTCCCTGCGCAGGGTGGCAGCCAGCTTGCGGGTGTGTTTGATCACTGCCTCGGTGATCCGCTCGACCTCGCCGGGCGCCAGCCTCGCGGGCATCGAGCAGCTGATCGCATCCGTGGCCGGGATGCGGTAGTCGACCGCCACGGCCACGCAGGCCAGGCCGGGCGTGCCCTGCTCTCGTTCGTAGGCCCAGCCGCGGGTGCGGACCTGGTCGAGCTCGCCGGTCAGTTTGTTCAGGTCTGTGATCGTGTGCTCGGTGAGCACAGACAGCGGGTCCGGCAGGATGGCCATGACCTCGTCGTCGGTGAGCTGGGCGAGGAGCACCTGGCCGAGCGCCGTGACGTGGGCGGGCAGCCGCCGGCCCACCCTGGGGATCACGTGGTCGGCCTCGCGTGACTCACGGGTGGCCAGGTAGAGGACGTGTGCGCCGTCCCGGCGGGCGAAGTGGGTGGTCTGTCCGATCTCCGCCCGCAGGTCCTCCAGGGTCTCCTGCGCGAACGGCAGCGCGGGATCCTTGTCGAGGTACGCGGTGCCGGTGAGCAGCGCGTGCGGGCCGATCCCGAACGCCGACCTGGCCGAGTCGGTCTCGACCCAGTTGAGCTCGACCAGCGTTCGCATGAGGGCGTGGAGGCTGCTGCGTGGGAACCCGGTGCGCTGCTGGAGCTCCGACAGCGTCAGGCTGTCGTGCGACTCGGCCAGTGCCTCCAGGATGCGCACCGTCCGTTCCGCGGACTTGACCAGCTGAGGCTCCATACTCTTCCCATCTACTGCTGCGTGTTCGACATCCAGGATATGGGATAGCGTCCAGATACATGGACGCTTAACCCTTGATGGCGCCGCTTGTCAGACCGCGCATGAACTGTCGCTGGAAGGCCAGGAACGCGATGATCGACGGCAGCAGCGCCAGCAGCGACGCGGCCAGCAGCACGCCGATCCCCACCTCCTCATCGGAGCGGAGCGAACGCAGCGCGATGGGCAGCGTCCACATGCTCGACTCGGGCGCGACGATCAGGGGCAGTAGGTACTGGTCCCAGATCATCGTGAAGCCGAACACCCCGATCACGCCGAGCGCGGGACGGCACAGCGGCAGGATGATCGTGGCGAAGATCCGTATTTCGCCCGCGCCGTCGATGCGTGCGGCCTCCTCCAGTTCGACCGGCACCTCCTTCATGAACTCGGTCATGACCAGGATGGAGAAGCCCCAGGCCCCGACCGGCAGGATCATGCCCGCGTACGTGCCGATGAGGTTCACGTGCAGCAGCGGCATGTCGGCCAGGACCAGCGAGAGGGGGATCGCGATGATCTCCTCGGGCAGCATCATCGTGGTGAGCATGAGCAGCAGCACGAACGTCATGCCCCGGAACTTCTTGCGGGCCAGCGAGTACGCGGCGAAGACGCTCACCAGCATCTGCAGCAGCAGGCCGAAGCCGACGACGATGAAGGAGTTGAGCAGGTAGAGGTAGACGTTCTTCTCTTTGGCCTGGACGAAGTTCTCCAGCGTGAACTCGTCCGGCCACAGGGAGAAGGAGGTGGGGTCGAGCGTCTTGCTGAAGGCGCTGACGAGCAGCCCGACCAGCGGCCCGGTGAAAACCACCACCATAAAGCTATAAATCAGGACTTTTCCGCCGACGGCCAGCGGTCCCTTGCGCGACTCCAGCCCCAGAGCGCTGTCGAACCTCATGACGCCTGCCTCCTGCGCAACATCTGCGCGACCAGGGTCAGCGCCAGCGTGGCCAGGAACAGCACGATCCCGCCCGCCGAGGCCACGCCCAGGTCGTTCTTCTGGAACCCGAGCTTGTAGATCAGGGTCATCAGCACCTCGGACGACCCGTTCGGACCGCCGTTCGTCAGGACGTACACCTCGACGAAGACCCGAAGCCCGCGGATGGCGGCCAGCGTGAACAGGATCCAGAACACCGGCCGCAGGGCGGGCAGCGTGATGTACCGCAGCCGGTGCCAGGTGGAGGCGCCGTCCACGGCCGCGGCCTCGTACAGCGTGCGGTCGACACCGACCAGCCCCGCCAGGAAGATCATCATGTCGTACGGGGTGCCGCGCCAGATGCTCATCAGCATGATCGACCACAGCGAGGAGTGCTCACTGGCCAGCCACGGCTGGGGATCGATGCCGACCCAGCCGATGATGACGTTCAGCATCCCGCTGTCGGCCGGGTGGAACATGATCCGCCACACCTCGGCCACGGCCGCCATCGTGGTGACGACGGGCAGGAAGGCCGCGGTGCGCACGAACCACAGATAGCGCGCCGGCCCCTCGATGAGCAGCGCGAACCCCAGACCCAGCACCAGCGAGCCGACCGTGGTGCCCAGCGCCAGCAGGATGCTGTGCCAGATGGCTGCGGCGAAGTCGGCGTCGCTGATGATCGTCTGGTAGTTCTGCAGGCCCAGCCACTCGTCACCGAGGAACGTCTGGACCTTGAAGAAGCTCTTCCACAGGCCCACGAACATCGGGATGAACTTGAAGTACAGGAACAGCAGCAGCGCGGGCGCCAGGAACAGCCAGGCGATCAGCGGCCCCCGCCACCGCGCCCGCTTGGGGCGGCGGTGGGGGGTCGTCGTGCGGCTGCGCGCCTCGGTCAGTGTCGAGGTCATGACGCTTTCTGGCTCTGGAGTTCCTGCGTGAGCTTGGTGTTCAGCTGGTCCATGGCCGTCTTGACGTTGGAGGCGCAGTCGGCCCAGACCGCGTTGATGGAGTCGGCCGAATCCTGGCGGATGGGCGCCCAGTTCGGCACGGGTGGGGCGTAGACGGCGTTCGCGTAGGCGTCCTGGAACACCTTCCAGCGCGGGTCCTGCCGTTCGCCGGCCATGTCGACCTGCGTGTTGACGGGCAGGCGGACGATGGCGCCGTTGGCGTCCTTGTTCATGCCGATCTTCTGGCCATCAGGGGAGATCGCGAACTCGGCGAACTTCTTCTGCGCGTCCTGCTGGTCGGAGCCGGCCATCAGGTAGACGTTCTCGCCCTCGCCGAGGGTGCCGGGGCCGCCGGACGGGCCCTTCGGCAGGGGCAGAACTTCGATCTTGTCGGTGCCGATGCTCTTGACGAACCTGGCGAGCACGTACGGGCCGACCAGGTAAATGCCGCCCTGGCCCTTCTCGAACACCTCGTGTGTGACGGTCGTGTCGTTGCTGACGGCGCCGGGGTTGACGGACTTGGTCTTGCAGAACTGGTCCTGCAGGTACTGGACGGCCTCGACGGTCTTCGGGTCGTTGACGGTGGCCTGGAAGTGGCCGCCGCCGGTGCTCTTGATGAAGTCGCCGCCGTTGGCGTAGATGAGGGAGGAGGCGTACCAGGAGGCGTAGCCGCGCTTGGTGCCCGCGGGGATGACGAATCCCGCCGTGTCGGCCTGGCCGTTGCCGTCGGGGTCTTTCTGGGTGAACGCCTGGGCCAGCTTGGCCAGGTCCTCCCAGGTCTGTGGCGGCTCCATGCCGACCTTCTCGCGCCAGTCCTTCCGTACGATCAGTGCGAAGGCCTGGGCGGAGAACGGGGCGGCGTAGAACTTGCCGTCGGCCCCTGTGGCGGCCACCCATGCGCGGTCGGACAGCTTGTCGCCGTTGGCCAGCGTGGCCTTGTCGATCTCGCGCAGCCAGCCCTGCGAGTGCATGTTGCCGAGCTGTGCGGTGTCGTTGATGACGATGTCGGGGAGCTTCTTCTGGGCGGCCTGCTGGTTGAGCTTGGTCTCGAAGTCGTCGAATAACGCGACGACTTTCGTCTTCACCCCGCTGGCCTTAGTGAATGCGTCGGCGAGTTTCACCGCCGTCTTGGCGGAGTCCGAATCGGGCGCCTGCCTGATCCAGATCTCCAGAGCGTTGTCTGAGCTTGATCCCCCGGAACCGCAGCCTGTCAGCGTTACGGCCAGGGTCGCTGTCACTGCGACCCCGAGCAGACGACGTGACATCAGACCGCCTCCCGTTCACATACGTGGACTTGAGTCGTGGACTTGAACTCGTGTCTGCGAACGTAACTAGCGGCATGGTTCACGGTCAATATTCAAGGATGTGAATTTCGGTCAGAATCGTGTACACCATGAGACATGCGCATTCTTATGACCGGAGCCGCTGGAAAAGTCGGCACGCTGCTCCGCCCACGGCTCGCCCGTGACGGCCGCACCCTGCGGCTTTCCGACCTCCACCCGATCGAGCCAGGCCCCGGCGAGGAGTGGGTGACGGCCGACCTCGCCGACCCGGCCGCGGTGGCCGAGGCGATGAAGGGCGTGGACGCGGTGGTTCACCTTGGCGGCCAGAGCCGGGAACATCCCTGGGCAGACATCGTGCAGGCCAACATCAACGGCACGCAAGTGCTTTTGGAGGCGGCGCGAGAAGAGGGCGTCCAGCAGTTGGTGCTCATGGGCAGCCACCACGCGGCCGGTTTCCACACCCGGCCCGCCGACGGCTCCGACCTGCCCGACTACGCCTTTCCCCGGCCTGACACCTTTTACGGAGTGAGCAAGGTCGCCATGGAGGCCCTGGGGAGCCTGTACCACGACCGGTTCGGCATGAACGTCACCGTGGTCCGGCTCGGCACCTGCAACGAGGCCTCCGGCGACACACGCGGGCTGGCCACGTGGATCTCGCCTGACGACCTGGCCCGGCTGATCGAGGCGGCGCTGACCGCGCCCGGGTACCACGTGGTCTGGGGGGTCTCGGACAACGCGCGGCGGTGGTGGTCGCTGGAGGAGGCCAAGGCCATCGGGTACGAGTCCCGCGACTCCTCCGACGCCCAGGAGGCGGCACTCATCGCCGAGCAGGGGGAGCCGGACCTTTCCGCGCCGCTCCACAACCGTGCCGGTGGGGTGTTCACCCTCAACGAGCTGGGGGGTCGCTGGTGACCGGGCGTCTCGGTTGACCGGCGGCCGTCGCCGGGCCTGAGCTCGGCCGCATCCGTCCTCGCGGGACGCCGCCCCTCCGGGTGGTACGGGCGTCGGATGGGCGGGCGCACGTGAGATCGGCATGAAGGGGCCGAAGCTGGGTCGGGGCACGCGGGGGCGCGGTGGGGGCGGCGCACGTGGGGCGGGGCCGGCTCGGCAGCGGTGGCTCGCCGGATGCCGTGTGGGGCGGCCACCTGGAGCGCGTCCGCTGGGCCGCGGCCGTGGGGAGCATCCGCGATGAGCCTTCGGTCGTGCGGCGGGACACGACCCATTGCGCTGCGGGGCAGCCGAGGCGGCGCGGGTTGGCGGGGCGCTGGTGGGGTGTGGCGCGGTGGTGCGGCGTGGTGCTGTGAGGTGGCGCGGCTGGTGAGGCGGCGCGGCGAGGCGGCCTGGGCGGCGGTTCAGCGGGGCGCGGCGGTGCGGCGGCGTGGCGGGTGAAGGCGCTGACGTGGGCGGGCGGCAGGGTGCTCGGCTGCGGTGGCGCGGTTGAGCGTGTGAATGCCCCCCACGGTGGCGCTGGGCGTGACGTGGTCCGCGTCGGCGCTTAATGGTGGACCCTGAGGGTGTGGGGCGTGTCAGGGCGGTAGCGGGTGGGGTCAGCGGGCGGTTGTCGTGAGAGTACCCGGCAACCGGTTGCAAGAACCTTGACGGCGACAGGTGTGAAGGTCAAGGTTTAGTCTGGCAACCGTTTGCAAGGGAGGACGGCGATGGCGGCGACGATCAAGGACGTGGCCCGTGTCTGCGGCGTGCATGTGTCCACTGTGTCCCGCACCTTCTCCGCGCCCCACCTCGTCAATCCTGCCACCAGGAGCCGCGTGCTGGCCGCCGCCGACGACCTCGGTTACCGGCCCAACCGCGCGGCCAGGGCGCTCACGACCGGCCGCACGTTCAACATGGGCCTGATCGTGGCCGACATCGCCAACCCGTTCTTCCCGCCGCTCATCAAGGCCGCCCAGGCGCAGGCGAGGGGCCGGGACTACCACGTGTTCGTGGCGGACACAGACGAGGACCCGCGCGTCGAGGAGGAGCTGATCAGGACGTTCACCAAGCAGGTGGACGGCGTCCTGCTGTGCAGCCCGCGCCTGTCGAACAAGATGATCGAACGGCTGGCCGAGGACGTGCCGTTCGTGGTGGTCAACCGGCGGATCAAGGGCATGCCCGCCGTGCTGATGAACGTCGCCCAGGGCGCCAAGCTGGCGCTGGAGCACCTGGTCGGGCTGGGGCATCGCAGGATCGCGCTCGTGTCGGGCCCGATCGGTTCGTGGACCAGCAACGAGATGCAGGGGGCCGCGGCCGAGGCGCCCGGGCTGGACCTCGTCTTCTTCGGCCCCAACCAGCCCACGGAGTCGGGCGGCCTGGCGGTGGCCGCCGACGTGGCGGCCTGCGGGGCGACGGCGGTGCTGGCGTACAACGATCTCGTCGCGCTTGGCCTCATTGAGGGGCTGTCGGAGATGGGGATAGGGGTACCAGACCAGATAAGTGTGATCGGGTTCGACGACATCCTGCCGGGACGGCTCAACCGGCCCAAGCTCACCACGGTGGCCATGCCGGCCGTGGCCGCCGGGAGGATGGCCGTCGACCTGCTGCTCCAGTCGGGGGGCGAGGGCGCGACAGTGACCCTCGACACCGCCCTCATTGTCCGCGAGTCCACGGGAAGGGCCCAATCATGAACTTCGGAACGCTGCCGTCAGGGGAGAGCGTCGAGCTGGTGGAGCTGTCGTCAGGACGGCTGCGTGCCGAGGTGCTCACGTACGGCGCCATCGTGCGCTCGCTGGAGGTGTCCGGCCGCAACGTGGTGCTCGGGCTGGACACGCTGGAGGACTACCAGACCCGCAGCCGCTACTTCGGCGCGGTCGTCGGCAGGTACGGCAACCGCATCGCCAACGGCCGCTTCACCCTGGACGGCGTCGAGTACGAGCTGGCCGTCAACAACGGCACCGCCCACCTGCACGGCGGCATCGTGGGCTTCGACAAGCAGGTGTGGACCATCGAGTCCAACGACGCCAAGTCGGCGACGTTCAGGCTGATCAGCCCCAGTGGGGACGAGGGTTACCCGGGCACGCTGACCGCCCGGGTGACGTACACGCTCGACAATGACGCGCTGCGCATCGACTACGAGATGGAGGCCGACGCCCCGACCGTGGTCAACCTCACCAACCACTCCTACTTCGACCTGGCGGGCGAGGGCGACGTGCGGGACCACGTCGTGCGGATCGACGCCGAGCACTACCTGCCGGTGGACGAGGCCAAGATCCCCACAGGGGAGCTCGCGCCGGTCAAGGGCACGCCGTTCGACTTCACGGAGCCGCACGCCGTGGGGGAGCGGAACGACGGCGCCTACGACCACTGCTACGTGCTCGGCGGCGGTGGCGCCACGGTGACGGCCGGCGGCCTGACCATGGAGGTCACGACGACCGAGCCGGGCGTGCAGTTCTACACCGGCCACATGCTGGACGGGGACGCGACGCCGTACGGGCCCTTCGGCGGGCTGTGCCTGGAGACGCAGCACTTCCCCGACTCGCCGAACAAGCCGCAGTTCCCCTCCACCGTGCTCCGGCCGGGCCAGCGGCGCACCTCGACGACCACGTACCGGTTCACGTCCTGACCCTGTTCATGGCCTCACTCCGTGAGGCGGGCTCGGTCGCCGGGGAGCCGTCGCCTTCCCTCGTCGCTCTGGTCGCTGCGCTCCCGGCGCTCCTCAGTCCAGGCGACGGCGCTCCCTCACCTGTTCATGGCCTCACTCCGTGAGGCGGGCTCGGTCGCCGGGGAGCCGTCGCCTGATTACGGCCTCAGGCCGGGTGACGGCGCGCCCTCACGGCGCAGGACGGGGGAGGCCTTGATCACCAGCAGGGCCACGTCGTCCTGTGACGGCTCCTCGGCGAACGTCTCGACCGCGTGCCGCACGCGTTCCGCCACCGCGTGGGCGCTCAGCCCCGTGCAGCCGGACAGCAGCGTGGCCAGCCCGTCGCCGTCGTCGAGCAGCCGGGTGCCGTCGCGCCGCTCGGTCACCCCGTCGGTGACGCACAGCAGCAGCTCCTCCGGCGCCAGTTCGAACGTCTCCACGTAGAACCTGGCGCCGGACTCGATGCCCAGCAGCAGCTGCGGGGTCGCCATGGGCTCGACCTTGCCGTTCGGGCGCAGCAGGAGCGGCGGAGGGTGACCCGCGGAGGCGATCGTGCAGAGCGCGCCGCCCTGCGGCAGCGGGGTCAGCTCGCCGCACAGCAGGCTGAGGAACCTGCCCTCCTCGCCCTCCTCCAGCAGCGCGTGGTTGAGCCGGTCGAAGATGTCGGCGACCGTGTAGTGCTCCTTGGCCAGCAGGCGTACGGCGTGGCGGGCCAGCCCGGTGACGGCGGCGGCCTCGGGCCCGCTGCCGCACACGTCGCCCAGGGCGAAGCACCAGTGGTCGGCCACCGTGAACAGGTCGTAGAAGTCGCCCCCGACGTGCGCGCCCTCCTCGGCCGGCTCGTAGACGACCGCGGACTCCAGGCCGGGCATGGGCGCCACGCGCATGGGCAGCAGGCTGCGCTGGAGCACCCGCGAGGTGGTCGCCTGCCTGGCGTACAGCATGGCGGTGTGCAGGTTGAGCGCCACCAGGCGGCACAGGTCGGACAGCAGGTCGGCCAGCTCCAGCGGCAGCGTCGGCTCGGCGCGGCCGATCACCAGCGCCCCGTGCGACCTGCCCTGCGTGAGCAGCGGGAACGACAGCACGGTCTCGGGGCCGACCGGCCAGCTCACGTCGCTGAGCGCGGTGCGCGGGATGGCGGGCAGCGACTTGCGCAGGTCGGCGTTGTGGCGCTCCTCACTGTGCCAGACGTGGGCGAGCCTGGTCATGCCCGCGAGGTCGGTCAGGTAGACGGCCGCCCAGGTGGCGATCTTGGGTACGACGAGCTGCGCGGTCAGCGCCGCGATCAGCTCCTCGTCGTGCACGCCGGCCAGCAGCTCGCCCGCCTCGGCCAGGAACGACAGCCGCCCCCGGTGCGCGCGGTCCTGCTCGGCCAGCCGCTCGCGCTGCACGGGCACGGCCACCTGACCGGCGATGTGCTGGAGGCTGACCGTGAGCTCCTGGTCGAAGCGGTCCGGCTGGGTCGCGGTCACCACGATGTATCCGGCCAGTTCGCCGCCCGCCAGCAGCGGCGCGCACGCCAGCGATCTGGCGCGCAGCTGCTCGGCCAGCTCGACGTCCACGGCGAGCAGGTCCTCGATCATCGTGGGGGTCTTGCGCTCCGCGCCGAACACGCCGGTGGCCAGCACCCCCACCAGCCCCGCCGTCGCGCCCGCGCCCGCCGCCACGCCGAACCTGTTGCCGCCCTCCGCCGCGAGCAGCACGTACGCGGCGTCGCCCCCGCTGGAGATCTGCACGATCTGGGCGATCGTGTCGAGCAGCTCGGCGAACGGCACGTCCTGGTCGAGCAGGTCCTTGATGCGCCGGCCCGCCCCGCGCAGCTGCGGCGCCGGCGGCGGCGCCAGCACGTAGCCATGGTCGGCGGCCACCATCATCCAGATCGAGCACCGCTGCCGCCTGGAGCGCAGGTGCGAGACGTAGACGGGGACCAGCCTGCCGTCCTGGTGGCGCATGTGCGCCTCGCCCCGCCAGCGGCCCAGGTTGAGCGTGTCGGCCAGCGACAGCGCGTACGGTCCGTGGCCGCGCCAGGCCACCAGCCGCTCCAGGGAACGGCCGATCGCCTGGTCGGCCCGCCAGCCGAGCAGCTTCTCCGCCTCCGGGTTCCACGACTGCACGACCCCGTCGCGGTCGGCCACGACGACGCCGACGTGCAGCGTCTCGATGGGCGCCGCGCTGAGCGGCGCCGGCGGGGCCTCCTGGACCTCGCAGCCGTCCGTGATCTCCATGCGCACCCAGACGCGCTTGGCGGTCCTCGTGTACGTGACGCCCCAGGCGTCGGCCAGCATGCCCGCGAGGGCGAGGCCCCGCCCGGAGGCCCGCGTCGGCTCGGGCACGGGCTCGGCCGCCAGGATCGTCCGGGCGGGGTGGCGGTCGTCGACCTCGATCTCCAGTTTCGGAGGGCTGGCCTCCACGTCCAGGCGGCAGGTGAGCTCGATGCCGGTGCCCGCGTGCTCGACGGCGTTCGCGACGAGTTCGCCGGTCAGCAGCACGGCGTCCTCGGCCAGGTGGCCCAGGCGCCACTCGCCGAGCACCTGGCGGACGAACTTGCGCGCGTGAGCCGGGGCATGCGGCGTCCCGTCGAAGGCCGTGCTCGACACCCTTGTCGTGTCCACTCTGCGTCCTAGAACATCACTCGATGTGGCAGTCCGGTGACTCTCAGAGTGGCAGAATGGTGCGGCTGATACCTCCTGTTGTGAAGAAGGCGGCCCCGCCCGACGCGTTCAGGGCCCCGACTGACGGGTTTCAGGGTCCGACCGATGAGTTCAGGGGACGAGGGCGGCCCTGAGGCGGTCGGCGTGCGCCCTGGTGAGCCCGTTGGCCAGCAGGAGCCGCTCCGCGCCGCCGAGTTCGCCCAGCGTGGCCAGGAACGTCCGCATCGCGCTCTCCGGCGCCTCCAGGAGCGCGGCGGGCGCGTCCCGCGACGGCGTCAGGCCGAGCATGAGCATGATGTCGGGCAGCGCCTTCGCGGTGAGCGCGTAGTCGCGGACGATGGCCTCGTGGTCCACGCCGAGCAGGTCGAGGATGAGCGCGACGACGATGCCGGTGCGGTCCTTGCCGGCGGCGCAGTGGACGAGGGCGGGCAGGCCGTCGGCGATCTCCGCGACGACGCCGGCGAACCACGTCGTCCGGTGCCGCAGGAATCCGACGTACAGGTCGCCGAGGGTCAGGTCGGGCGGCAGCGCCGCGAGCTGGGCGGGTGAGGCGTCGGAGGAGCCCGCGCCGAGCAGCGCGTGCCGGACGGCGCCGCCGAGCACGGGCGCCCAGTCCCCGGGGGCCCGCTCGTTGTCGCCGCGCAGGTCGGCGATGAGCCGCAGCCCGGCCACCAGCTTCGCGTCGTCGGCCGTGAGCGTGTGCGGCTGCGCGGAGCGGTAGAGCACACCCGGGCGCAGCGCGGTCTCCGTCGCGACGTCCCGGAAGTTGAGGAGAGGCATAGGACCATTCAGGAAGGAGTTGTCTGCGGGTGCGCGGCTTTTATGTGGACATCGGGTGAACCTTCCCGGGATCTTCGTGCCCGTTTGGCGGGGTCCTCGGCGAGCCTACGCGCGATCCACGGTGTCTCCGACGTACCTTTGGCATCATGGCCACCCGTACGCCGAAAAGCGCATCGAAGGGGCCGGCGAAGCGGTCGACCTCGTCTCGCTCGACCCCCGTCAAGCGCGGGGCCTCGTCGACGGGGCGTCCCAGGGCGGCCTCCGGCCGCAAGCCTTCGATGACTCACCAGGACCCGATCAGCTGGGTCTTCACGATGATCGGCAAGCTGATCGTCGGGCTGTGGATGCTGCTCGCCAACGGCATCGGCAGCACGGCCCGCGCGCTGGGCAAGAACGCCCGCGAGCTCGATCCCGCGCACCGGCGCGACGGCGTGGGCCTGACGGTGCTCGCCGGCGCGATCGTGCTGGCGGCCATGACCTGGCGCAACGCCGACGGGGCGGTCTCGGGCGTGGTGAACACGGCCGTGCACGGCGTGTTCGGCTCGCTGGCGTGGGCGCTGCCGCTGCTGTTCGGGCTGCTGGCCTGGCGCTACCTGCGCCACCCCGACCAGAACGCCGACACCGGGCGCATGGTGATCGGGTGGGCCGCGCTGATGGTCGGCGTGCTGGGCGTCATCCACGTGGCCAACGGCACCCCCTACCCGGCCGGCGAAGGCCAGGGCATGGACAAGGTGTCGCAGGCCGGCGGCATGATCGGGTTCATCGTGTCAGCGCCGCCGATGAGCATCCTGCCGCCGTGGATCACGATCCCGCTGCTGCTGCTCCTGTCCGGGTTCGGGGTGCTGGTGATCACCGCCACCCCGGTGCACCGGATCCCGGAGCGGCTGACCGAGCTCAAGCACATGCTCTTCGAACGGCACGCCGAACCCGAGTCGCGGCAGCCGGGCAAGAAGCGGACCAGGGCCGGGAAGAAGCCCGCCGAGGAGGGGCCCGACTCGGTCAAGCCGTACGACACGCCGGTCCTGTCGGACAAGAACGACAAGCGGACCGAGCACTCGCCCGAGATCGTGCCCGGTCTGACGGACGAGGCGGAGGCGCCCGCTCCCGAGGCCGAGAAGCGGCCTGAGCCGCCCCAGCCGACGCCCGCGCCCCGCAAGGTGGAGCAGCTCGTGCTGTCGCCGCAGGCGGGCCCGTACAGCCTGCCCGACTTGCAGTTCCTCAAGCAGGGCACGGCGCCCAAGCCGCAGACCAAGGCCAACACCACCGTGGTCAACGCGCTGACCAGCGTGCTGGAGCAGTTCACCATCGACGCGCAGGTGATCGGGTTCACCCGTGGCCCGACGGTGACCCGGTACGAGATCGAGCTGGGGCCCGCGGTCAAGGTGGAGAAGGTCACGGCGCTGACCAAGAACATCGCGTACGCCGTCAAGTCCGCCGACGTCCGGATCTTGTCGCCCATCCCGGGCAAGTCGGCGATCGGGGTCGAGATCCCCAACGCCGACAAGGACCTGGTGGCCCTGGGCGACGTGCTGCGCGCGCAGGTGGCGCAGGCCGACCACCACCCGATGATCGTCGGCCTGGGCAAGGACGTCGAGGGCCGCACCATCGTCGCGAACCTCGCCAAGATGCCCCACCTGCTCATCGCCGGCGCCACCGGCGCCGGTAAGTCGGTCTGCGTGAACGGGCTGATCACCAGCATCCTGATGCGGGCCACGCCCGACGAGGTGCGCATGGTGCTGGTCGACCCGAAGCGGGTCGAGCTCAGCGTGTACGAGGGCATCCCCCACCTGATCACGCCGATCATCACCAGCCCGAAGAAGGCCGCAGAAGCCCTCGAATGGGTCGTGGGCGAGATGGACCGGCGCTACGACGACCTGGCGGCGTCGGGGTTCAGGCACGTCGACGAGTTCAACAAGGCCGTGCGGGCGGGCAAGCTGCAGCCGCCGCCCGGGAGCGAGCGGGTCTACCAGCCGTACCCGTACCTGCTGGTGATCGTGGACGAGCTGGCCGACCTCATGATGGTGGCCCCGCGCGACGTCGAGGACTCGATCGTGCGCATCACGCAGCTCGCCCGCGCGGCCGGCATCCACCTCGTGATCGCCACCCAGCGGCCCTCCGTCGACGTCGTCACCGGCCTGATCAAGGCGAACGTGCCGTCCAGGCTCGCGTTCGCCGTGTCGAGCCTGACCGACTCGCGGGTCATCCTCGACCAGCCGGGCGCCGACAAACTGGTCGGCCAGGGTGACGCGCTGTTCCTGCCGATGGGCGCGAGCAAGCCCATCCGCATCCAGAACGCGTTCGTCTCCGAGAAGGAGATCGCCGAGATCGTCGGCCACTGCAAGACGCAGATGCAGGCCGAATACCGCGAGGACGTGTCGGCCGCGCCGGTCAAGCGGGAGATCGACGAGGACATCGGCGACGACCTCGACCTGCTCATCCAGGCCGCGGAGCTGATCGTGACCACCCAGTTCGGCTCGACCTCGATGCTGCAGCGCAAGCTGCGGGTCGGGTTCGCCAAGGCCGGGCGGCTGATGGACCTGCTGGAGAGCCGGAACGTGGTCGGCCCGAGCGAGGGCTCCAAGGCCCGCGAGGTGATGGTCAAACCGGACGATCTACCGGGTTTGCTCGCCGACCTGCGTGGCGAATGACCCCAATGCGTGCCTGCCGGGTAGTAACTGGTTGAATATAAACCACTACCCATAGTGGTAGGCAGGTGCAGGTGCCGTGGGGGAGGCGTTCGTTGTGCAGGAGCAGAGCATCGGGGCCATGCTGGCGGCGGCCAGGCAAGCGGCCGGGCTGACCGTCGAGCAGGTCAGCTCGGCAACCAGGATCCGCGAGGCGATCATCCAAAGTCTGGAGCAGGATGACGGCAGCCAGTGCGGTGGCGACTTCTACACCAGAGGGCACGTCAAGGCGGTGGCCAAGGCCGTGGGGCTCGATCCGGAGGCCACCGTCCATCTCTACGACCAGCAGCACGGCGGGGCGCCCAGGCCGGTCGCGGCCTCGGCCGTGTTCCAGGCCGACAAGAAGATCAACGTGCCGGAGCGGCGGGGGCCCAACTGGACGATGGCGCTCGGGGTCGCGCTGGCGATCGTGGTCGTCTTCGGCATGATGCGGGTGCTGGGCGGCGCGAGCGACCAGGTGCGGACGGCCGACGTGCAGGTGGCCTCGGCCCGGCCCAAGGTCCCGCCGAACATGCCCATCGAGCCCAGGCCCGCGGCGGCCAAGGCGGTCAAACGCATGGTGACCGTCGAGATCAAGGCGAAGCGGTCGTCGTACGTCCAGGCTCACGACGCCATGGGGCGCAAGCTGTTCTCGGGGACGCTGAAGGCCGGAAAGTCCGACACGTGGAGCGCGGAAGACAAGGTCAACGTGCTGCTCGCGGACGCGTCGGCCGTTACGCTCCAGGTCAACGGCAAGAAAGTGAAGCTGGACGCGGGCAGGGGGGAGCTGGTGCGGCGCTCGTTCGGGCCGCCCAAAACAGCCGCGCGATAGTCATCTGGCGGGAGCCCGTGCATCGGGTGGTGGCCAACTCCCGATACCGTAGTGTTCACCATGTCATCCCGCCGAACCGCATCGCTGATCACTCTGGGCTGCGCGCGCAACGAGGTCGACTCCGAGGAGCTGGCCGCGCGACTTGAGGCTGCCGGTTGGCAGCTGGGCGACGACGACCCCGATGTCGTCGTCGTCAACACGTGTGGCTTCATCGACTCGGCCAAGAAAGACTCCATCGACACGCTGCTGGCCGCCGCCGACACCGGTGTAAAGGTGGTCGCAGCGGGCTGCATGGCCGAGCGCTACGGCAACGAGCTGGCCGAGGCGCTGCCCGAGGCCAGCGCGGTCATCTCCTTCGACGACTACACGGAGATCGGCGGTCGTCTCGACGACGTGCTCGCCGGGCGGCCGCTCAAGCCGCACTCGCCACGTGACCGCCGTACCCTGCTGCCCATCTCGCCGGTGGACCGTGCCAGCGCGCCCAAGGCCAACATCCCCGGTCACGGCGACCTGCCCGAGGGGCTGGCGCCCGTGAGCGGCCCGCGCGTGCTGCGCAAGCGCCTCGACGAGAGCCCGGTGGCCTCGCTCAAGCTGGCCTCCGGCTGCGACCGGCGCTGCACGTTCTGCGCCATCCCGGCCTTCCGCGGCTCCTACGTCTCGCGCCGGCCCGACGAGCTGCTGGCCGAGGCCGACTGGCTGGCCCACCGGGGCGTGCGCGAGCTCGTCCTGGTCAGCGAGAACTCCACCTCCTACGGCAAGGATCTCGGCGACCTGCGGGCGCTGGAGAAGCTGCTGCCCGAGCTGGCGGCGGTCGAGGGCGTCTCCCGGGTACGGGTCAGCTACCTGCAGCCCGCCGAGCTGCGCCCGGGGCTGATCGACGTGATCACGGACACCGAGGGGATCGCCCCCTACTTCGACCTGTCCTTCCAGCACGCGAGCGGCACCGTGCTGCGCCGGATGCGCCGCTTCGGCGACCCCGAGCGCTTCCTCGGGCTGCTCGAGAGCATCCGCGAGCGCGCCCCTGAGGCGGGCGTGCGCTCCAACTTCATCGTGGGCTTCCCCGGCGAGACCGAGGAGGAGTTCGGCGAGCTGGTGGGCTTCCTGGAGGCCGCCAGGCTCGACGTGATCGGCGTGTTCGGCTACTCCGACGAGGACGGCACGGAGGCCGCCGGGCTGCCGGGCAAGCTCGACCAGGAGGTCATCGACGAGCGCGTGCGGGTGCTCACCGAGCTGGCCGAGGAGCTGACCGCCCAGCGCGCGGAGGAGCGCATCGGCACCGAGGTCGACGTGCTGATCGACGACGACCTGGGCGACGGCGGCTACGAGGGCCGGGCCGCCCACCAGGGCCCCGAGGTCGACGGCTCCGTCACGGTGCAGGGCATCGGCCTGGTCAAGGGGCAGATCGTGCGCGCGGTCGTGGTCGACTCCGAGGGGGTCGACCTGATCGCGCGTATCAAGGCCAGTCCATGAAAAGGGACGAGCGCCGCGTGGTAAGCCCGTGGAACATCGCCAACGTCCTCACGGTTCTCCGGTTGGCGCTCGTCCCCTTCTTCGTCGTATGCCTCTTCCTGCCGGGCACGGGTTGGCGGGTGACCGCGCTCGCGGTCTTCGCGGTGGCCTCGATCACCGACCACCTGGACGGTGAGCTGGCCAGGCGGTACGGCCTCATCACCGACTTCGGCAAGATCGCCGATCCGATCGCCGACAAGGCGCTCACCGGCGCGGCGCTGGTGAGCCTGTCCATACTCAACGAGCTGCCCTGGTGGGTCACGATCCCGATCCTCGGCAGGGAGATCGGCATCACGGTCCTCAGGTTCGTGCTGCTGCGGCGCGCGGTCATCCCGGCCAGCTACGGCGGCAAGGTCAAGACCGTGCTGCAGATCGCCGCGATCGTGCTTTACCTCCTGCCGTGGGTGCCGGGGCCCGTCCGGTGGGTGGTCATGGGGGCGGCTCTGGTGGTCACCGTGGCCACCGGGGTCGACTACGTCATCAGGGCGGTGCGGCTGCGCAAGGTCGCGAAACAGGTGCGCGGGGAGTGACCGATGGCGGATGTGGCCGAGGTTCTGACGATGCTCGTGGGCCGGTCCGCCACGGTCGCGGTGGCCGAGTCGCTGACCGGCGGGCTCATCGGGGCCGCCATCACGTCGGTCTCGGGGTCGTCGAAGGCGTTCAGGGGCGGGGTCATCTCGTACGCCACCGATCTCAAGCACGAGCTGCTGGGGGTGCCGGGGGAGTTGCTGCGCCGCGAGGGGGCCGTACACCCTGAGGTGGCCGCGGCCATGGCGGCGGGGGTCGCGCGGCTGTGCGGGGCCACGTACGGGCTGGCCGTGACGGGGGTGGCCGGGCCGGAGCCGCAGGACGGCAAGCCCGTCGGCACCGTGTACGCGGCCGTCTGCGGGCCAGGGGGCAGGATTTGGGGGCGTGAATTGAGACTTAGCGGGTCGCGTGAACGTATCAGGGTAGAGACGGTGGACGAGGCAGTCGATCTACTGTCAGGTGTGCTGAAGGCGAACAAAGGGGAACATTCCGGGTGATTACCGTGTTACGTCCCGAGCGAACATGCCAAGCACGGTCTGACGCGGTGTCGGTGGATACGGGTACGGTGGAGCTGTGAGTGAGGTCCGTGAGCCAACTGCAAACCCCGAGCGCCCGGCCGGCGGGCCTGAAGAGTCGCGAGCGGCAGTCCAGGGTCGGCGACGCCCGATGATGACGGCGAGGAGTATGTACGAAGGTAAGAAGACCAAAGTGCGGCACGATCCGATCGCGCGGGGCGTGGTGAAGTCATCGTCCGCGCCGGGGAGGGAGCGACAGATGATTCTGCTGCGTCAGCTGCTCGGCGACGTGCTGAGGCGGTTGAGGGTGCGGCAAGGACGCACGCTACGCGAGGTGTCCACCCAGGCACGTGTCTCGCTCGGCTACTTGTCCGAGGTCGAGCGCGGCCAGAAGGAGGCCTCGTCGGAGTTGCTGGCGTCCATTTGCGGCGCGCTCGAAGTGCCCCTTTCGCAGGTGTTGCGTGAGGTTTCCGACCAGTTCTCGCTGGCGGAGCTCCAGGCTGCCCCTGTGCTGGCCGACGTGCCCGATCGCGAACGGCTGCCCCTTGCGGAGACGGTTCCCGGGTCGATCACCGACTCCGTGTTCCCCGAAGTCAAGGACATGGTGGCTGCCTAAGCCGGTTGGCAGCCAGCACACCACAGGATCAGCCGTTCCTGTGGCTGCGCCCCCATCTCCCCACGGCTGATGCGGGTGCCGCATCGGCGACAGGGCCTCCCCGCCCTGCCGTAGACCCACGTCTGGTGCGCCGGGCGGCGATCACCTGTGGTCACCGTGCCCGCATGACGTTTGTTCGCGTCCAGCAAGCGCTGGGCCAGTGACACGAGCCCGTTGAGATCCTCGATCTCCCCGACCTTCTTCCACGGCCAGATCCCGCGCAGGAAAAGGGTCTCGGCGCGATAGATCGTGCCGATCCCCGCCAGGTTGCGCTGATCGAGCAGCGCCTCCCCGATGGTCCTGTCGGACGCCGCTCGCAGCCTTCGCACGGCCTCATCCGGGTCCCAGTCCGAGCCGAGCAGATCCGGCCCCAGATGGCCGACCAGCCGCTCCTCCTCGCCTGTCCTGACGAGATCCACCATTCCCAGCCTGACCCCCACGGCCTGCCACCGCTGGTTGGCCAGCACCAGCCTGACCTGGTCGCCCGGCGCGGTCCGGCGTCCCGCCGCCATGACCTGCCAGCTCCCGTCCATGCGCAGATGGGTGTGCACGGTCAGGTCGCCTTCGACGCGGGTGAGCAGGTGTTTGCCCCTGGAGACCGTGGTGATGACCGCGCGGCCGGTCAGGTCGGCCGTGGCGTGCCTGGGGACGCGGAAGTCCGACCTGGTGAGCACCTGGCCGTCCAGCGCCCCGCGCAGCCTCGCGGCCGTGCGGTAGACGGCGTCTCCTTCGGGCATCCCTCCAGTCTAAGAACGCGGTCCCGTTCCGTGCGCGGCCACCCAGTCGTCCACCAGCGCGCACAGCTGGTCCAGCGCCTCCTCCGCACGCTCGCGCTCGCCGGTCGTGAGGAAGTCGATCTGCAGCCCGGTGTACGCCGAGTTGGCCAGCGTGGAGATCCGCAGCGCGTCGGCCTCCGGGACGCCTCGATCGCGCAGCAGGCCCGCCACGAACTCCGACCGGTCCGCCAGCAGCCGGGGCACGGGCCCGGGGAGCCTGCCGCCGGCCGCCAGGCCCTCGATCTCGTGGATCAGGCGGGCGACCGGCAGGTTCTCCTCCCGCGCCTGCCAGTCCCAGGTGCGGCGGATGATCGTGCCCACGCTGTCGGAGCCCGACCAGCCAGGCAGCGCGCGCAGCCATTCGCGGTGCCGCTCGTCCAGGCGCTCCATGGTGGCCGAGAGCAGCGCCTCCTTGTCGGAGAAGTGGTGGGTCAGCACGCGGGTGGACTTGCCCAGGTGCTCGGCCAGCGGGCGCATCGACAGGGTCGAGAGGCCGTGTTGGGCCAGGTAGTCGACGATCTGGTCGAGCAGTTCTGCCCGGCGGTGCGGGTCGGCGGTCCTGGCCATCGGCGAAATCCCTTTGAGGTCGCTGGGGTTACGACTGTTACCCTATATGGGAAACGACTGTTACCCTTATTGGGGGATACCCATGCCCGCGTGGCTGCTCGCCCTGGTCTTCACCACGTTCACCCTCGCCACCGACGACTACGTGATCGCGGGTGTGCTGCCCGAGGTCTCCGCCGACTTGGGGGTCAGCGAGGCGGCGGCAGGGCAGCTCGTCACCGCCTTCTCACTGGCGTTCGCGCTGGGGGCGCCAGTGGCCTCCGTGGTGAGCGCCACCTGGTCCCGGCGCGGGCTGCTCACCTGGGCCCTGGCGCTGTTCGCGGCGGCGAACTGGGCGGCGGCGCTCACGACGTCCTACGCCGTCCTCATGGGGCTGCGCGTGCTGGCGGCCTTGGCCGCAGCGGCCGTCGTGCCCGCCGTGTACGCCCTGGCGACCTCGCCGGCGCACGAAGAGCGCCGAGGCCGATACCTGGCGCTGGTGATGGGCGGGATGACCGGCTCCCTCATGCTCGGCGTGCCCATCGGCACGTGGGTGGGCGGCGCGTTCGGCTGGCAGGCCACGTTCGGGCTCGGCGGGCTGCTGGGGCTGGCCGCCCTGGTCGCGATCAGGGCGACGCTGCCCGAGTCGCCCCCGGCGGCCGCCATGCCGGTCAGGGAGCGGCTGGCGCCGCTGGCCCGGCCGCGGGTGCTGCTCGGGCTGCTCGGGGTCGTGGGGATCGTGCTGGGCAGCATGATGCTGATGACCTATCTCGCGCCGTTCCTGCGGGACCTGGCCGGGGCCGGGCCGGCGGAGCTGGGGTGGGTGTTCGCGCTGGCCGGGCTCGCCGGGCTGGCGGGCGGGCAACTCGGCGGGTGGGCCGCCGACCGGTGGGGCGCCGACCGGGCGCTGATCGCGGGCATCGCCGGGTTCACGGCGGTGATGGGCCTGTTCGCCGTCTGCTGGGCACTGCGGCCACTGCCGCTGCTGGCGCTCCTGCCGCTGCTGCTGGTGTGGGCGGCCGTGTCGTGGTGGATCCCGCCGACCGCGCAGGCCCGGCTGCTCGCCCTGGCCGGCCCGGCCGGGCCGCAGGCGCTGGCGCTCAACGGCAGCGCCGTCTACGTCGGGGTCTCCGGCGGTGGCGCGATCGGCGGGCTCGTTCTGGAGAGCCACGGAAGCGGCCGGCTCCCCCTGGCGGCGGCCGTCGTCGAGCTGGCCGCCCTCGCGCTCTTCTGGGCGGCGGCGAACAAGGCAAGGAGGCGCCCAGGCGGGCGGTTGATGATCGGGAAAGGCTGCGTCGGGGCGGCGGGGGAGACCATAATGACGGGCGAGGAGTAGGCCTGGCGGAAGGCTGAGCGGGGCATGCCGGAGATCACAGGTTTACGCGGGGGCGACCCCGCCGAGATCGGCGGATATCGGCTGACGGGCCGCCTGAGCTCGAGCGTGTACGCCGGACGGTCCCGCTCCGGCGAACCCGTGGCCGTCAGGCTGCTGCCGGCGGAGATGGAGCCTGAGCCCTTCCTGCTGGCCATGGAGCGGCTGCAGGGCGTCTCCGCCGTCACCACCGCGCAGATCCTGGCCACCGGCCTGCTGGGCGAGCAGGCGTACGTCGTCAGCGAATACGTCGAAGGCCCCGCGCTCGAAGAGGCCGGGGGGAGCCTGAGCGAGGTGGGGCTCCACAGGCTCGCGGTCGGCACCATCACGGCGCTGGTCGCGATCCATCAGGCCGGGCTCGTGCACGGCGACATCCGGCCCGGCAACGTGCTGCTCGGCCCGGACGGGCCGCGGCTGATCAACACCGGTCTCGAGCAGGCGATGACCGAGGCGACCATCTCCACCCGCAAGGTCGCCGTGCCCGCGTACACCGCGCCCGAGCGGCTGCGGGGCGCCGTGGCAGAGCCGCCCGCGGACGTGTTCTCCTGGGCTGCCACCATGGTGTTCGCCGCGACGGGGGCGGCCCCGTTCGACGGCGGCTCCATGGCCGCGACGGTCGATCGGATCGTCCACGACGCGCCCACGCTGCCCGGCAACCTGGGCGAGCTGCACGGCCTGATCGTGGCCTGCCTGGACAAGGAGCCGGCCCGGCGGCCCGGCGCCAGCGAGGTGCTGTTACGGCTGGTGGGCCAGACGTTGTTCCTGACCGGGCAGGTGCCGCCCGCCCCCCGGCCGCCCGCCCCGCAGCCTCCGCTCCCCGTCCCGCCGCTCGCGGTGGCCGGGCAGGAGACGAGGCCGCCGAGCCGTGGCGGCCGGGGGTTGGCGGCGCTGGCCGCGGCGTTCGCGGCCGGGGCGCTGCTCTCCGGAGCCTCCGTGTACGTGCTGGTCGACGAGCCGGCGCCGGTCAGGACAGTCGCCGCCACCACACCCGCGCCGAGCACCACGCCCACCGTCACCTCCTCGCTGACGCAGGTGCCGGTGGAGAAGGTGGAGGCGAAGGCCGCCACCGACACCAAGCTCCCGGTGGTCGGCGCGACCCTGCACGAGAACCCCAAGGACTCCGTCAGGCTGGCGGCCTATCTGGAGGTCGCCGGCAAGTACACCAGCTACGTCAGGGACAGGTCGGGCGCCTTCAAGGCCGTCGGCATGGCCGAGGAGCCGATGGTCTCGCCCGACGGCGACTGGGTCGCGCTCAACCCGTGGCTGAAGTTCCAGAACGCCGAGATGGACCAGGTGAAGTTCACCAGACTGTCCACCGGGGAGAGCTTCACCGTCGCCACGGTCAAGAAGCCTCTGCAGACCATGATCCCGGCCTGGTCGCGCGACGGGCGCAGGCTGCTGCTCTCGGTCGTCGACAACGGCAAGCCGCAGCGGATCGTCGGCTTCGTCCTGGTCGACGTGGCCGCCAGGAAGGCCGTCCACGTCGAGACGGCCTTCACCGACAACGCCTCGCTCAGCTTCACCTTCACCCCCGACGGCAGGATCGCCAAGGCCTACTTCGACGGCAAGACCAACGGGATCGACTTCTACAGCGACTCGGGCCAGGTGACCAAGTCGATGCACTGGGTGGGCCTGCCGCGGGACCGCGACTGGTACTCGCCGTCGGGCAAGCAGTTCGTCACCGTCTGTCCGGGCGGCAGAAAGGACCTGTGCGTCTGGAACGCCGCGACCGGCGACAGGCTGAAAACGGTGCCCCTCGCCGACTCGGAGGGCAACCTGCTCGGCTGGTTCGACGAGTCGCACCTGCTGGTGCAGGAGCCGGGCAAGAAGAAGGAAACGGCCCAGGTCAAGATCATCGATCTCGTCGGCAAGACCGTCCGCGTGCTCGCCGACGTGAACCCGCGCAAGGCCTCGTTGCAGTTCGCCGCCGTGCCGCGATGATGAGAGCGCTGATCGCCGGCGACCCCGCTCAGGTGGGCGGGTACCGCATCGTGGGCCGGCTCGGCGAGGGCGGCCAGGGGGTGGTCTACCTCGGTGAGGCGCCCGAAGGGCGGCGGGTCGCGGTCAAGATGCTGGGGACCGGGCTGGACGGCCCCGACGCGCGGACGCGCTTCCGGCAGGAGATCGGGTACGCGCGCCGGGTCAAGGCGTTCTGCACGGCCCAGGTGCTGGCCAGCGGCGAGCTGGGCGGCCTCCCGTACGTGGTGAGCGAGTTCGTCGACGGGCCCTCGCTGGCGGAGGCGATCCGGGAACGCGGCGCGCTGCGCGGAGCGGAGCTGCGCAGGCTCGCCATCGGCACGCTGACCGCGCTGTCGGCCATCCACCAGGCGGGCGTGGTGCACCGGGACTTCAAGCCCGGCAACGTGCTGCTCAGCAGGGACGGGCCGCGGGTGATCGACTTCGGCATCTCCAGGGCGCTGGAGGAGTCGGAGCTCGAGGGGGACCACCTGGTGGGGACGCCCCCGTACATGGCTCCCGAGCAGTTCGGCGGGCGGCCGGCGGGGCCGCGGGCCGACATGTTCGCCTGGGCCGCGACCATGGTGGCCGCCGCGACGGGCACCCCGCCGTTCGGGACGGGCGACGTGCCCGCGCTGATCAACCGGATCCTGTACGCCGAGCCCGAGCTGGGCGGTCTCGACGACGAGCTGCGGGAGCTGGTGATGCGGTGCCTGGCCAAGGACCCGGAGGCCCGCCCCACCGCGGCGCGGGCGCTGCTCGGTCTGCTCGGCCACCAGGTGCCGGAGCAGCGGCTCCTGGCCGAAGGGCAGCAGTCCGCGACACCGCCCCCCGGTCGGCCTCCGGGCCCCGCCCGCCGGTGGTGGCTCGTCGCCGGGGCCGTGACGGCCGCTCTGGCCGTGACGGCGGCCGTGCTGCTCACCCGGCCGACGCCCGGCGCGCCCACCCCCACCTCCGCCGCCGCACCCCTGCCCGCCCCGCGGGCGGGGCGAATGGCGCTCACCTCGACGGCCGAGTCGAAGATCCCGGACACCCGGATCACGCTGTACGAGAACGCGGCCGACCCGGTCTGGGTGTCGTCGTACCACGACCAGCGCGACGGCACCGGCTACCCCTCGTATGTGCGGGACGCGGCCACGGGGACCTTCGGGTACTTCGGGGGCTTCGAGGAGCCGATCGTCTCGCCCGGCGGCGGCTACGTGGCCTCGCTCTCGGCCACCCGCCTCCGCAAGTCGGACTTCGAGACCGTCTGGATGCGCGAGCGCGCCACCGGCCAGGACCGGCACGTCCGTACCGTCGACAAGCCCGACACGCTGTTCCACCCGAGCTGGTCGGCCGACGGGCGGCGATGGCTGGCCACCGTCGTCGAGGACCGCGAGCGGGACCGCGTCGTGGGCTTCGCGATCGTGGACCCGGTCGCGGGCACCGTCAAGGTCACCGAGGCCGTCGGCGGGAGCGAGGTCAAGTTCGGGTGGGGCGCCGACGGCAGGAGCGTGGTCCACGGGATGCCCGGCGGGGCCGTGCGGGTGCTGGATCTCGAAGGCAGGCCGGTGCGGACGTTCACGGGGGTGGGCGAGCTGTACGCGGGCAGCATGGCCCGCACCACGCTCGGGTCAATCTTTGCCACGAAATGCCCAGAAATTTCGGTAAATGTCTGTTTCTGGGATGCGGAGAGCGGCGGCAGAAAAGGCGTGGCCCGGCTGCCGAAGGGCGGCGCCTTCCACGGGTGGCTCGACGACGCCCACTTCCTGGCCAGCGTGCCCGACGGCAGGAACACCGACGTGGTCCTCGCGGACGCCACCGGCCGCACCGTGCGGAGGCTGGCCGCCGGGCCCAAGGGGGAACTCGCCAAGGTGGTGCTCTGGTTCACCCGGAAGTGATCAGTCCCAGGCGGCCGGGTCGGCGGCGAGCTGGCGGACGCGCTCGGGCAGCGCCCCGGAGGCGACCTGTTCGAGCGTCACTTCCTCCAGGATGGCGCGCTCGGTGGCGCGCAACGCGATCCACACCTGCTGCAACGACTCGGCGGGCCCCCGGTAGCCGACGTGCTCGGGCCGCTCACCGCGTACGTTGGCCAGCGGGCCGTCCACGGCCCTGATCACATCGGCCAGCGAGATGTCGGCGGCGGGCCTGGCCAGCACATAGCCACCTTCAGGCCCACGCTGCCCGCGCACGAGCCCGGCACGCCGCATCTGCAACAGGATGTTCTCCAGGTATTTGGGTGGCATGTCCTGTTCCTTGGCGAGCTCGCCCACGGTAGTCGGGCCTGCACCGGCTGCGGCGAGTTCGGCGGCGGCGCGGAGGGCGTAGTCGACACGAGCGGAAAGGCGCATGTTCTCGATTATCCCCCCTGGTCAACACTGGTTAGGCGCAAGCTCGTCAGAACGGGCACGCGATCCGAATGCACCCGATGGTGAGAGCGCTAAACTTCCAACAACCTTTTCGATAACAGCGGTTCTCATGAGACGGCGGAATTCAGCGTGGAGCGACGTCCTGGTGTGCCCAGACTGCTCAGGGAGATCAACGACCGGGCCGCGCTGGACCTGCTGCTTGCCACAGGCCCCATGACGCGCGGCCAGATCGGCGATCTGACCGGCCTGTCCAAGGTCACGGCCTCGCAGACGCTGGCCAGGCTGGAGGAGCGCGGCCTGGTCGAGGTGGTCGGCGCCCAGGCCGGCGGGCGGGGGCCCAACGCGGCCCTCTACTCCGTGATCCCCTCCAGCGCGTACGTGGCCGGTCTGGAGGTCGGCCCCGAGCTGATCTCCACCGCGGTCGCCGACATCCACGGCCACACGATCGCCGAGGTCACGGTCGACCCCGGCGGCCACGACGACCCCGTCTCGGTGGTCCACGGCGCGATCGTCAAGGCCTGCCGCAGCGCCAAGATCAGCCTGTCGAAGCTGCGCGGGGTCGTGATCGGCACGCCCGGCGTGGTCGATCCGCGCAGCGGCGACGTGCGCTTCTCGTTCGACCTGCCGGGCTGGCACGAGGGCATCCACGAGGCCCTGGCCGGCGACCTGCGGCGCGAGGTGACCATCGAGAACGACGTCAACCTCGCCGCCATCGCCGAGCGCGCCGACGGGGCGGCCAAGGGGCTCGACGACTTCGTCCTGCTGTGGTCGAGCCGCGGCCTGGGCCTGGCGATCATGCTCGGCGGCAGGCTGCACCGGGGCCGCTCAGGCAGCGCGGGCGAGATCGGTTACCTGCCGGTGCCCGGCGTGCCGCTGCCCGAGGACGTCCGCACCGAGCCAGGGCGGCTGCCGTCGCTGGCGGGCGGCCTGCAGTCGCTGGTCAGCGCCGAGGCGGTGGCGGAGCTGGCCCAGGCGTACGGGTTCGCGGCCGGGAGCGCGGGCGAGTGCGTCAAGGTCGCGATGGCGGCGGGCGCCGAGGGCGAGCCGCTGCTCGACGAGATCGCCAACCGGCTCGCCCTGGGCGTCGCCGCCGTGTGCGTGATCCTCGACCCCGGCCTGGTCGTGCTGGGCGGCGAGGTGGGCCACGCCGGCGGATCCGCGCTCACGTCCCGGGTGGAGGAGGCCGTGGCCGGCATCTGCCCGGTACGCCCCCAGGTCGTGACCACGAAGGTGACCGACGCCAACCCGGTCCTGCGCGGCGCCGTGCTGGCCGCCCTCGACCAGGCCCGCGAGGAGCTGCTGGCGCCTTAGGCCGTGCGCAGCCCCTCGACCAGGCCCGCGAGGAGCTGCCGGCGCCTTAGGCCGTGAGCAGCTCGATCGCGGCCTGGGCGTTGGCCCTGGCGGCCCCGTACGTCGCGATGTAGGCGGCGCTCTCGGGGCGCCACACGGGCAGCCCCATCTCGATCACCGTCGCGTCCGGGCGGGCCGCCACCAGCGCGGAGACCAGGTCCTGGCTCGCCCGGTGGCGGTGCGCGTCCTTGACCACCACGACCAGGGACCGGTTCACGGCCTTGGCCAGCAGGCCGGGGATGTCGGCGGCCGCGGGCTTGACCCGGACGATCTCCGCGTCCGGCAGCCACGGGCCCACACCCCACGGCACGTCGCCCACGGCGATCGTCGGCGGGGTGTCCACCTCGACCACCAGGGGCTCGACCAGGGGCTCCGTCGCTCCGGTCAGCCGCACGGCGCGGCGCGCGGCATGCAGGCCGACCACGTTCTGCTCGGCGGCGACGGTCGCGGGCGCCCCGAACCACGCCCGCAGCGCCGCCACCCGCGCCGCCGCCTCCTCCAGCCGGGAAAGCCGGAGGCGACCCTCGCCCACCGCGGAGACGATCTCCGCGATGATGGCCTGCACGTCGTCGTAGGTCGGCAGCGGCCCGAGGCACAGCAGGTCGGCCCCGGCCGCGAGCGTCAGCACCGCGCCGCCGGCCAGGCCCACGCTCCTGGTGATCGCCTGCATGTCGAGCGCGTCGGTGATGACCACGCCGTCGTAGCCGAGCTCGCCCCTCAGGAGCCCGGTGAGCGCGGCGCTGGACAGCGTGGCGGGCGTTTCGCCCGTCACCGCCGGCACCGCGACGTGCGCGGTCATCACCGACCTGGCCCCCGCGCCGACCGCCGCGCGGAACGGCGCCAGCTCCCGCTCCCGCAGCACGTCCAGGTCCACGTCCACGACCGGGATCGCCAGGTGGGAGTCCACCCGGGTCGCGCCGTGGCCGGGGAAGTGCTTGACGCAGGCGGCCACGTTCACCGACTGCAGGCCCTGTACGGCCGCCACCGTGTGCCTGGAGACCAGCTCCGCGTCGGCCCCGAACGACCTGGTGCCGATCACCGGGTTGTCGGCCTCGGTGTTGACGTCGGCGCTGGGCGCCATGTCCAGGTTGATGCCGCAGGCGGCCAGCTCCGAGCCGATCGCGCGATAGACCCGGCGGGTCAGCTCGACGTCGTCCACCGCGCCGAGCGCCGCGTTCCCCGGGTACGGGCTGCCGACGTGGTACGCCAGCCGCGTCACGTCGCCGCCCTCCTCGTCCAGCGAGATGACGGGCTCACCGGCGCCCCGCAGCGCGGTGGTCAGGTCGCGTACCTGGCCGGGGTCGGCCACGTTGAAGCCGAAGAGCGTGACGCCGCCCAGGCCCTGCTCCAGCTCGCGCAGCACCCATTCGGGCGCCACGGTGCCCTGGAAGGCTACGAGCAGCGTGCCGGCCGCGAGACGGCGCAGCCCCCGATCACTCTGACTCATGGCTCCTCATCTGTTTTCGGGCCCAGAAAATGAGCAGGGTCGAACAAGGCATTCGCCCCTGCGGATGTCAGCCCTTCACAGCCCCGGCGACCAGGCCGGAGACCATGCGGCGTTGTACGAGAAGGAAGAAGATGACGACCGGGATGGTCATCATCGTGGAGCTGGCCATGATGGCGCCCCAGTCGGTGCCCTTCTGCCCGAAGAAGTACTGCAGGGCGAGGGGCATCGTGTATTTGGTCGGGTCGTTGATCAGGTACAGCGCCATGATCAGCTCGTTCCACGCGGTGATGAACGAGAAGATGCTGGTCGCGACCAGACCCGGGGCCACCAGCGGGAAGAGCACCTTCCAGAAGGTGGTGAACCGGCTCGCGCCGTCGATCCAGGCCGCCTCCTCCAGCGACTTGGGCACGGCGGCGACGAACGTGCGCAGCATCCAGATCCCGAACGGCAGCGTCAGCGCGACCTGCGTGACGATCAGCCCGAGCAACTGGTCATAGAGGCCCAGCCGCTTGACGCCGAGGAACAGCGGGATGAGCAGCGCCTCGGACGGGATCATCTGCGCGACGAGCAGCAGCGCCAGGAACGGCGTGCGCCCCTTGAACCGGAACCGGGCCACGGCGGTGGCCGACAGCAGCGCGAAGACCGCGCCGATCAGGACCGTCCCGAGCGCGACGATCGCGCTGTTGCGCATGTAGAGCCAGATCGAGTGCCCGGCCACGCCGTCGGTGAGCACCCGCGTGATGTGCTCAAGGGTGAAGTGCGTGGGGAACGGGATGAATTCGGTGGTGAAGATCTGGTCGTTCGCCTTGAAGCCAGTGGAGACCATGAAGTAGACGGGGAAGATCGCCGCCAGGAAGACCAGCACGCCTGCCGCGTTGAGCGCGACCTTCCCCAGGCGCCTGCGGGCCAGTGGGCTCATCACAGCTCCTCCTGCTTGAACATCTGGCGGATGTAGGCCGCGGTGACGATGAGCAGGATCACGGTCAGCACCACCGCGATGGCCGCGCCCGATCCCATCTTCGGCGGGGCCTTGAACGCCTCGGTCACCGCGTACATCGACAGGTTGTACGCCTCCCGGTTGGTGGTGCCGGCCAGCACGTACAGCTGGGCGAAGACCTTGAAGTCCCAGATGATCGAGAGCACGGTCAGCACCGCGAACACCGGCTTCAGCAGCGGGAAGGTGATCTTCCTGAACGTGCGCCACGGGCCCGAGCCGTCCACCTTGGCCGCCTCGTACAGCTCGGCCGGGATGCCCTTGAGCCCGGCCAGCACCGAGACCGCGATGAACGGGAAGCCCGCCCAGACGACGCAGATGATCAGCACCATGTAGATGGACCAGGCGTCGTTGAGCCACGGCTGGCCGGTCCAGTCGGCCCGGCCGAACAGGGCGTTGGAGAGCCAGTCGGGCAGCAGGTTGAGCGCCCAGTTGACGATGCCTCGCTCGGCGTCGAACAGCCAGCGCCAGATGACGCCCTGCGCCACCGGCGGGACCGCCCAGGCGAACATGATGCCGATGATGACGAACAGCGACATTTTCTTGCCGAGCCGGTGCAGCAGGATGCCGACGGCGGTGCCGAGGATCAGCGTGAGCGGCACCGCGATCACCGCGAACACCACCGTGTTGCGCAGCGAGGACCAGAAGATGTCGTTCTCGAAGACCTTGGTGAAGTTCTCGAGCCCGACCCAGGTGGCCGGCTTCTTGCCCGAGATCTGGACGAGGCCCACCTTCTGGAAGGAGATGATCACCATCTGGATCAGGGGCCACAGGAGCAGCGCCCCGATGACCAGCAGCCCCGGGATCAGCAGGACGTAGGGGATCGACCAGGCGGGCAGCCCGCTGGCTCGCGGTGGACGGTGTGAGCGGCGCCGTCCCGGGGTGGAGGTGTTGCCTCCGCCCCGGGCGAGCGTTGACGTGTTCGTCATAGGTTTCAGGAGGCGTTGAGGATGTCTTCGAGTTCCTTGTTGGCCGCGGCCAGCGCGTCATCCGCGCTCGCCTTGCCCTCGATGACCTTGCGGGCCGCGTTCTGCAGCACCGCCTTGGTCTCGTTGGCCTCCGTCCACTGCGGGTCGGCGGGGAAGGCCTTGGCCTTGGCGAAGGCGGCGGCGAACGGCGCCTGCGCCGGGTCGCTGGACAGGGCCGCCAGAGCGTCGGGGTAGACGGGGAGCAGGCCGCCGTCGGTGGCGTACTTGACGCCCCACTGCTTGTTGGAGGCCAGCTTCACGAACTCCTTGGCCGCGTCCTTCTCCTTCGCGGAGCCCCACACGGCGATGTCGTTGCCGCCGAGGAACGACTGCGCCTCGCCGCCGTCCTTGGACGGGAGCGGGAAGAAGGCCAGCTTGTCACCCTTGAGCTTGCCCTTGCTGTCCTGCTCGATCCCCGGCAGGTCCCACGACGCGGTGAGGTACATGCCCACCTTGTTGTTGGCCATCCTGGTGCGGATCTCGGTGGTGTTCTGGTTGAGGCGCGACTTGCCGGACAGGCCGTCGGTGACCAGGCCGGTGTACTGCGCGAAGCCCGCCTTGAAGCCGGGGTCGGTGAGCTTGCCGACCCACTTGTCGGCCTCCTTGACGGCGTAGTCGCCGCCGGCGGTCCAGGCGAGGGCGCCGAGCAGGTGGTTGGCGTCGGAGCCGCCGTTGAAGGCGAAGCCGTCGACGTCCTTGCCCTTCTTGGCCTGGATCTTCTTGGCCGCGGCCACGAGCTCGTCCCAGGTCTTGGGGATCTCGATCTTGAGCTCCTTGAACCAGTCGGCGCGGTAGAGCACCGCCCGGCTGCCGCCGCCCCACGGCACGGCGTAGGTCTCGCCGTCGATGGTCTCCAGCCCCATGAGGTTCTTGGGGATCTGGGCCTGGTCACCGGCGGCCACGATGTCGGTGATCGGCTCCAGGGCCTCCTGGCTCTGCCACAGCGGGACCTGGTCGTTGCCGATCTCCGTCACGTCGGGCCCGGTGCCGCCGGCGGCCGCGGCCGTGAACTTGTCATTGACCTGGGGCCAGGGGATCCACTCGACGTTCACCTTGGCGCCGGTCTCCTTCTCGAACTCGGCGACCAGCTCGTCGGTGTACTTCTGGGCGGCGGGGTTGGTGTCCCCGAGGCGCCAGAACGTCAGCGTCTTGCCGGCGTACTTGGGGCCGCTGCTGGCAGGTGCGGCGGCGCTGGGTGAGGACGAGGGGGTCTCGCTCGAGCCACAGGCGGCCAGACCCAGGGCCAGCGCGGCCGTGCTGACCGTAGCGGCTGTGATCTTCGCGATCCTCACAGGGTTCTCCCTTCCCGGGTGCCGGCCCACGGTCCGCACCAGGCTGATCGTCAATGTCGAACAACGCTGCTAAACTAACAAGAAACTTTCTTAAAAGAAACGCCCGTTAGCCATTCGTGACGAGAGGGGTGCGGTAATGAGTCGAAGCCCGGGAGTCCCCCGGCTGCTGCGCAGGTTGAACGATCGCGCGGCACTCGAGCTCCTCCTGGTGGACGGTCCGCTCACCCGGGCCGAGCTGGGGGAACGGACCGGGCTCTCCAAGGTAACCGCAGGTCAGCTGCTGGCCCGCCTGGAGGAGCGGGGGCTGGTCGAGGTCGCGGGGGAGCGTGCGGGGGGCAGGGGGCCGCACGCCGCCCTGTACACCGTCGTCCCCTCCAGCGCGTACGTCGCCGGCCTCGAAGTCCTGCCCGACAGCCTCAGGGTCGCTGTGGCGGACATCACAGGCAGGGTGGTCGTCGAGATCACGCTCAACCCGTCCGACGGCCGCGACCCGGTCAAGGCGGTCCACGAGGCGGTGCAGCGCGCCTGCGACACGGCGAACGTCAGCCTGTCGCGGCTGCGCTCGTTCGTCATCGGCACCAGGGGCGTGGTCGACCCGGACACGGGCGACGTGCGCTGGTCGTACGACCTGCCGGCCTGGCACGTCGGCGTGCTGGCCAGCCTGCGCGAGACGCTGGGCGCGTCCGTCACCATCGAGAACGACGTCAACCTGGTCGCGCTCGCCGAGCACAAGTACGGCGCCGCCGTCGGCCACGACGACTTCGTGGTGATCTGGGCCGGTGTCGGCCAGGGCCTCGGCGTCATGCTGGGCGGCAGGCTGCACCGGGGCATCAGCGGGGGAGCGGGCGAGATCGGCTGGCTGCCGGTCCCCGGCGAGCCGCTGCCGACGGACGTCTCGAAGCCGCAGTCGGGCTCGTTCCAGCGCCTGGTGGGCCACGACGCGCTGCGCGGCCTGGCCGACCGGCACGGCGTGGCCGGCAGGACGGTGCCCGACCTGGTGCGCGGCGGCGACGAGGGCTACCTGGACGAGGTGGCCGGGCGGCTGGCCGTGGGCGCGGCGGCGGTGACCGTCGTGCTCGACCCCGGGCTGATCGTGCTCAGCGGCGACGTCGGCCGCGCGGGCGGCGCGCGGCTGGCCGCCAAGGTGCAGGAGGCGGTGGCCCGCATCTGCCCCAGCCGGCCCACCGTGGTGACGACTCGGGTGGCGGGCAACCCCGTGCTGCGCGGGGCTCTGGTGGCCGCCCTGGAGCAGGCCCGGGAGCAGGTCTTCTCCGATACTGTGTGAGAATTTCTGCTCATGTGGCAGTCCCCTGACGATGTCGTGCTCATCTCCGACCCCCGGGTGACCGCGATCCCCGTGCGGGAATGCGGCGAACCGCTGGCCGACGTGCGCGGGCGGCTGCGCTTGGACACGCGGCTGGCGGACGACGAGGGCGCGTACGCGCACCTGCGCTCCGGCCTGCTCGACCGGCTGGAGCGGGCTGAGCGCTCGCTGCCCGACGGGTTCCACCTGCTCGTCGTCGAGGGCTACCGGCCCATCGCCACCCAGCGGCAGATCTTCGACACGTACCGTGCGGAGCTCCACACCACATTCCCCGAAATCTCCCCCGACGAGTCATATATCGCGGCGAGTCGGTATGTGTCCCCGGTTGAAGTCGCACCCCACACCGCCGGCGCGGCCGTGGACCTGACCCTGTGCGACCCCGACGGCGTCGAGCACGACATGGGGACCCAGGTCAACGACAACCCGGAGCAGAGCGACGGCGCCTGCTATACGGGCGCGCCCAATATCTCCGCCGACGCCCGCTCCCACCGCAAGCTCCTCGCCGCCGCCCTGGAGCCCGTCGGCCTGGTCAACTACCCCACCGAGTGGTGGCACTGGTCGTACGGCGACCGCTACTGGGCCATGTCCACGGGATTTCCCCACGCCCACTACGGGCCCATCTAAGCAACCGTTTGCTTGAGGGGTTTTCCCCGGGGCGCGCGCAGGGCACAACCTTCAGTCGGAGGGTTTTGGACTCCCAGCGAGGTGTGGGCATGGTTCCGTTGATCGGGATCGAAGAGGAATACCTCGTAGTCGATCCCCGCACCCGCCACGTGGCTCCCCGAGCGGCCGATGTCCTGGCCGCGGCGACGGATGTGCTCGACGTGGTGCAAGAAATCACCAGGTTCCAGGTGGAGGCGCGCACGCCGCCCTCCGCCGACCTCAGCGAGCTCGGCTCGCAACTGCGTTCCGCGCGGCAGGAGGTGGCGTCCGCCGCCCGTTCGTGCGGACTGGCCGTCGTCGCGAGCGGCATCCCCGTGCTGGGGAACGTCATGCTGCCGCCGCTCGCCGACGACGATCGATATCACGAAGGGAGGACGCTCTATCGAGCGCTTCACGACGAGATCAGCATCTGCGCCCTGCACGTGCACGTGGACGTGCCCGACGAGGAGCACGCCGTCTACGTCGGCAACCACCTGCGTCCCTGGCTGCCCACGCTGATCGCGCTGGCCGCCAACTCGCCGTTCTTCGTGGGCCGCGACACCGGCTACGCGTCCTGGCGGGTGATCAGCTGGGGCCGCTGGCCGGTGTCCGGCGCGCCGCCGTACTTCCCGTCGTTCGGCGACTACGAGCTGGCGGTGCGCGCGCTGACGGACTCGGGCGTGCTGCTCGACGCCAAGACGGTCTACTGGGACGCCCGGCCGTCGTCCCGGCTGCCCACGGTCGAGATCAGGGTGGCCGACGTGCCGCTCGACGTGAGCGACAGTCTCACCCTGATCGGGCTCATCCGCGCGCTGGTCGTGACCGCGCTGGCCGCGGTGGAGCGGGGTGACCGTGGGTTGCCGATCCCGGCCGAGGTGCTGCGCGCCGCCTACTGGCGCGCGGCCCGCTACGGCCTGATGGGCGACAGCATGGACGTGCGGCACGGCACCCTCGTGCCCGCGCCGGTGATGGCGGGCCGCCTCCTGGAGCACGTACGCCCGGCGCTGGCGGAGGCCGGCGACCTGACGTTCGTCCAGGAGGGGCTGGACCGGCTGCTGAGCAAGGGCTCGGGAGCCATGCGCCAGCGCCGGGTCCATGCCAGGGGCAACGACCTGGCCGACGTGGTGGACGACCTCATCGAGGCCACCGTCGCGTAGCCGGGCCGCCCGACGCATGGCTCAACGCAGGGCGAGCGCCACGGCCACGCCCAGGCCGAACGCGACAACGACGCCGCGCAGAACCTTGGCCGACATGAGCTTGGCCAGGCGCGTGCCCAGGAACCCGCCGGCCAGGCTGGCCGGCGCGATCACCGCCACGGCCTGCCACTGCACGGGACCGAACAGGGAGAACGCCACGACCGACACCGTGCTGATCACCAGCGCGAGCGTGGCCCGCACGGCGTTCACGCGATGCAGGTTGTCGTGCAGGAACATGCCGAGCACCGTCAGGAGCAGTACGCCCATGCCTCCGTTGAAGTAGGCGCCGTAACAGCCGCCCAGGAAGACCCCGGCGTACACCATCTTGCTGGGCGGCCCGTCGGCCTCACCGCCGAAGAGCTTGCGCAGCCACGGCTGGGCCAGCAGCGCCAGGCTGGCGAAGGCCACCAGCCACGGCACCAGCGACTCGAACAGCCGGCCGGGCGTGAGCAGCAGCAGCGCACTGCCCACGCCCGCGCCCAGCACGGTCGTGATCGACAGCGCCGCGGCCCGGCGCCGCTGGCCGCGCAGCTCGGCCCGGTAGCCGAGCACGCCGCCCAGGTAGCCGGGCCACAGCGCCACCGCGTTGGTCACGGACGCGGTCAGACTCGGATAACCCAGCGCCAGCAGCGCGGGGAACGAGATGAGCGTCCCGCCGCCCGCCAGCGCGTTCACCACGCCGGCCAGCAGGCCGGCGCCCAGCATGAAGAGCAGATCCGTCATCGGCCGACTGCGTAGCCCTGTGCGCCGCGCGGGTTGGCCGCGGCTTTGAGGAACCCGCCGTCCCGGGCGACGGCGCTGAGCCTGCCGAGCGTCCACGGGCCCTGCACCTCGACCTCGTGCCCGCGCCGCCGTAGCTCCGCTATCACGCCCGCGTCCACGCGGTCCTCGACGTGCAGCACGCCGGGGCGGGAGCCGCGCGGGAAGAACGAGCTGGGGAAGTGCTCGGAGTGGAACATGGGTGCGTCGATGGCCTCCTGCAGGTTCAGCCCGCCGTGGACGACCGCGAGGAAGAAGTTCAGGCTCCACTGGTCCTGCTGGTCGCCGCCCGGAGTGCCGAACGCCAGCCACGGCCTGCCGTCCCTGAGCGCGAACGACGGCGTCAGCGTGGTGCGCGGACGCGTACCCGGGCGCAGCGAGGCGGGCAGCCCTTCCTGCAGCCAGAACATCTGCGCCCTGGTGCCCAGGCAGAAGCCCAGCTCAGGGATCGTGGGGGAGCTCTGCAGCCAGCCGCCGCTGGGGGTGGCGGAGACCATGTTGCCGTCCCGGTCGACGACGTCGAGGTGGCAGGTGTCACCCTTCACCGAGCCGTCGCGGGCCACGGTCGGCTCGCCGACGCCCTGCGGGGAGCGCGCGCCGGAGACGCCGGGGGCGTCGCCGGCCGTGCCGGGCGCGGGGTAGTCGGGCAGCCTGGGCGCGCGGCCGCCCGGGGAGCCGGGCCGCAGCTCGAAGCTGGCCTCGGCGCCGACGAGCTTGCGCCGCTCGGCGTTGTAGGTCTCGCTGAGCAGGTCGGACACGGGCACGTCGGTGTCGCCGTACCAGGCCTCGCGGTCGGCGAAGGCGAGCTTGGCGGCCTCCGTCACCGTGTGCACGTAGTCGGCGCCGAGGAAGTCCGTCCCGTCCAGGTCGAAGCCCCGCAGCAGGGCGAGCTGCTGCAGGAACACCGGCCCCTGCCCCCACGGCCGCGTCTTGCAGACGGTGTGGCCGTGGTAGTCGAAGGTGAGCGGCGCCTCGACCGAGGCGGACCATCCGGCCAGGTCGTCGCCGGTGAGCAGCCCGCCGTGCGCCGTACCGCTGCTGTCCCGCCAGGCCGTCTTGGCGCAGAACTCGGTGACCGCCTCGGCCACGAACCCCTCGTACCAGGCGCGGCGGGCGGCGGCCAGCTGTCCCTCGCGGGTGCTCGACGCGGCCTCGGCCTCGGCGACCACCCGCCGGTAGGTGGCGGCCAGCACCGGGTTGGCCAGCTTCGACCCGGCGGGGGGAACGTTCCCGCCGGGCAGCCAGGTCGCCGCCGACGTCGGCCAGTCGTCGGTGAACAGTCCCTGGACGGACTCGATCGTGGCCGCGATGCGCTCCAGCACCGGCACCCCATGCTCGGCGTAGTGGATCGCGGGCGCCAGCACGTCGGCCAGCGACCAGGTGCCCCAGCGCTCCAGCATGAGCATCCAGCCGCCGAACGCCCCCGGCACGGTGGCCGCCAGCAGCCCCGTGCCGGGCACGATGTCCAGGCCCAGCTCGGTGAAACGCTCGATGGTGGCGGCGGCCGGGGCCACGCCCTGCCCGCACACCACGGACACCTGCTGCTCGTCCTCGCTCCACAGCAGGATCGGCACCTCGCCGCCGGGGCCGTTCAGGTGCGGCTCGGCGACCTGGAGCACGAACCCGGCGGCCACCGCCGCGTCGAAGGCGTTCCCGCCGCGTTCCAGTACGCCCATGCCGGTGGCCGAGGCCAGCCAGTGCGTGCTGGCGACCATGCCGAAGTCGCCCGTCAGCTCGGGCCTGGTGGTGAACAAGATCTCTCCTTCTAGTGATGGGCGGCCGCGTCGGGGACGCGGTCCACCGTGACCAGGTGGCACGCGGCCGGATGGCCGTTCCCACGTGGATCGGTCAAGGGCGGCTCGTCGGTGCGGCAGGCGTCGTACGCCAGCGGGCACCGCGTGTGGAATCGGCACCCGGAGGGCGGGTCGATCGGGCTGGGGACGTCCCCGCCGAGCACGATCCTGCGCCGCTCCCGCTGCCGGACCGGGTCGGCCACCGGCGCCGCCGACAGCAGGGCCTGCGTGTACGGGTGCCGCGGCGCGGCGAAGATCTCGGCCGTCGGACCAGACTCGACGATCTTGCCCAGGTACATGACGGCGATCCGGTCGGCCAGGAACTCCACCACCGACAGGTCGTGCGTGATGAACAGGCACGAGAATCCCATGTCCCGCTGCAGGTCGGTGATCAGGTTGAGCACCGACGCCTGCACCGACACGTCCAGCGCCGACACCGGCTCGTCCGCCACGACCAGCTTGGGCTCCAGGATCAATGCCCTGGCCAGCCCGACCCGCTGCCGCTGCCCGCCGGACAGCTCGTGCGGGAACCGGGAACGCATCTCCTGCCGCAGCCCCACCTTCTCCAGCATGGCGGACACGCGCCCGGAGACCTCACGCCGGTCGGCCACCTTGTGCCGCAGCAGCGGCTCGGCGACGATCTGCCCGATCGTGAAACGCGGGTTGAGCGAGGAGTAGGGGTCCTGGAAGACCATGTGGACGTCCCTGCGCAGCGGGCGCATGGCCCGGCGCGACAGGTGGGTGATGTCGCTGCCGTTCAGCTCGATGGCCCCCGAGGTGGGCTCGGTCAGGCGCAGCACGCACTTGCCGACCGTGGACTTGCCGCTGCCCGACTCGCCGACCAGGCCGAGCACCTCGCCCTGGCCGATCTCCAGCGACAGGCCGTCCACGGCGCGCACCTGGCCGTAGTGCTTGACGAGGTTGTCGATCCGCAGGATCACTGCTTGCCTCCCGGGTGGAAACAGGCCGCCAGATGGCCGTCCGCGTGCCGTTCGAGCGGGGGTCTGGCCGCGCGGCAGTCGTCCTGGGCACGCGGGCAGCGGGCCTGGAACGCGCACTCGTCGGGGTCCGACAGCGGCGAGGGCACCATGCCGGGGATCTCCGCCAGGCGGCCGTCGACCGCCGCCGACGGGAGCGCGTTCATCAGCCCCACCGTGTACGGGTGCCGCGGATTCGCGAACAACTCGGTCACCGGGGCCTGCTCGACGGCGCGGCCGGCGTACATGACCACGGCCCGGTCGGCGATGTCGGCCACCACGCCCAGGTCGTGCGTGATGAGGATGATCGCCGTGCCCAGCCGGTCGCGCAGGTCGCGGAAGACGTCCAGCACGCCCGCCTGGATCGTCACGTCGAGCGCCGTGGTGGGCTCGTCGGCGATCAGCACCCGGGGCGAGCAGGCCACCGCGATCGCGATCATCACGCGCTGGCGCATGCCGCCGGACAGCTGGTGCGGGTACTCCTTCATGCGGCGCTGGGGCGCCGGGATGCCGACCAGCTCCAGCAGCTCGACGGCGCGGCTGTTCGCGGCCTGGCGCGCGAGGCGCTCGTGCCTGCGCAGCACCTCGGTGATCTGGTATCCGACGGTGAACGACGGGTTCAGCGAGGTCATCGGCTCCTGGAAGACGACCGAGACGTCCTTGCCGCGTACGTGCCGCAGGTCCGCCTCGGGGAGCGTGGTGAGCTCGCGGCCGTCCAGCCTGACCGAGCCGGACAGCCTGGTCGTGTCGGGCGGCAGCAGCCTGGGCACCGACATCGCGGTGACCGACTTGCCGCAGCCGGACTCGCCGCACAGCGCCAGGATCTCGCCCTCGTCCAGCGTGAGCGAGATGTCCCTGACCGCCTGCACCAGGCCGTCCTCGGTGTCGAAGCCGACCCTCAGGTCGGTGATCTCCAGCAGGCTCATCGGCCGCTCCTCGGGTCCAGGACGTCGCGCAGCCCGTCGCCCAGCAGGTTGAAGCCGAGCGTGGCCAGCGCGATCATGATCCCGGGCCAGACGGCCAGCCAGGGCGCGTCGCTCAGATACTGCTGCGCGGTCGTCAGCATCACGCCCCACGAGGGCGTGGGCGGCTGCACGCCCAGCCCCAGGAACGACAGCGTGGCCTCGCCGATGATCGCTCCCGGGATCGCCACGGTGGCCTGCACGATGAGCGGGCTGAGGCAGTTCGGGAGCACGTAACGGAAGATGAGGTGCCCGTCGCCCGCGCCGTCGGCGACCGCCGCGGCCACGTAGTCCATCTCCCTGATCGCCAGCACCTCGCCCCGGGTGATCCTGATGACGGCGGGCAGCTGCGAGAAGCCCAGCGCGAACACCACGCCCTTCAGCGACGGCCCGATGATCGCCGCCAGGCCCACCGCGAACACCAGGAACGGGAACGCCAGCGTCACGTCCACCAGCCGCATCACGACCGGGTCGAGCCAGCGCCGGTAGAACCCGGCGACCAGGCCGATCGGGATGCCCACGACCATCGCCAGCAGCGTGGAGAGCACCCCGGCCTGCAGCGACACCTGCGCGCCGTGCGCGATCCTGGCGAACGCGTCGCGGCCCAGGTCGTCGGTGCCCATCGGATGCGCGGCCGACGGGGGAGCGAGCGTGGCCAGGTAGTCCTGCGCGGCGGGGTCGCCGGTCACCAGCGGCCCGATCAGCGCCAGCAGCACGAACGCGGCCACCAGCACCAGCCCGGCCATCGGCATCGGGCGCCTTCTGAAGCGCCGCCACATCCTGCCCCCGCGGGGCACGGCCACCTCAGTCATGGCCGCCCCCCGCCAGCCTGATCCGGGGGTTGAGGAACGCGTACGCGATGTCGACCAGCAGGTTGACCAGCACGTACCCGATGACCGTGATCAGCACGACGGCCTGGATGACGGGGTAGTTCCTGGTCAGCACGGCGTCCACGGTCAGCTTGCCGAAACCGGGGATCACGAAGATCTGCTCGGTCACCACCGCGCCGCTGATCAGCGCGCCGAGCTGGAGGCCGAGCACCGTGACCACGGTCGTCAGGCTGTTGCGCAGCGCGTGCGCGCCCACGACCTTGACCTCGGACAGGCCCTTCGACCTGGCGGTCCTGACATAGTCGGCCGACAGCGCGCCCAGCATGGCCGAGCGGGTCTGCCGCATGAGGATGGCGGCGAAGCCGGTGCCGAGCACGAGGGCGGGCAGGATCATGCGCTGGAGGTTCTGGCCGGGGTCCTGGGTGAAGGGGACGTACCCGGAGGCGGGCAGGACCCGCCAGGTGACCGCGAACAGCAGGATGCCGAGCAGGCCGAGCCAGAAGTGCGGCACCGACAGCCCGGCCAGGCCGAACCCGGTGGCCAGGTAGTCGGCCGGCCGGCCGCGCCTGACTGCCGCGACGATGCCCGCGCCCACGCCGACGACGATCGCGACCAGCATGGCCAGGGCCGACAGCTCCAGCGTCACCGGCAGCCGCTCGGCGATGATGTCGATCACCGGTAGCTGGTCCTGCGTGGAGCGGCCGAGGTTGCCGGACAGGGTCTGGCCGACGTAGTCGAGGTACTGGGCGGGCAGCGGCTTGTCCAGGCCGAAGTCGTGCCGGATGGCCTCGACCACGGCGGGCGAGGCCTCCTCGCCCGCCATGACCGTGGCCGGGTCTCCGGGCAGCGCCCTGATCCCGAGGAAGATCAGGACGCTGGCCAGGAACAACACGATCACCGCCGACCCGCAGCGCCGGAGGATGAACCAGAGCATTACGCGGTGAACCCGGCGGTCACGAAGCGCGGCAGGCCGTCCTTGAAGTACTGGACGCCGGCGACGTTCTTGCTCATGCCCAGGTAGTACTTGTTGTGGTACAGGTACAGGACGCCGCGCACCTCGGCGGCCTTCTTCATGGCGCCCGCGTAGAGCTCGGCCCGCTTGGCCGGGTCCGACTCGGCGGCGGCCTGCTTGATCGGGTCGTCGATGCCCGGGTCGGACATGCCGCTGTAGTTGTTGCTGCCGCGGCTGGTGATGAGGTTCGTGAGGTTGCCGTCCAGGTCCACGCGGCCCGACCAGCCGTTGAGCAGGACGTCGAACTTGCCGGACTTGCCCTGCTCAAGCGTGCTGACGAACTCGGCGGTCTGCACGCTCACGCTGAAGCCCGCCTCCTTGGTCATCTGCTGGATGACCTGGGCCAGGCGCACGTTGGTGGCGTCGTTCGGGCTGGTGAGCGTGACCGGGATCGGCGTCTGCGCGCCGGACGCCTGCACCAGCTGCTTGGCCTTGGCCAGGTCGCGCTTCGGGCACTGCAGGTCCTGGGCGCGGAAGGGGCTGTCCAGCGGCACGGGGAAGCAGTCCACCTCGTGAAGGCCGTTGTAGACGGTCTTGTTGATCACGTCGCGGTCGAGGGCCAGCTCGAACGCCTCGCGCAGCTGCGGGCTCTTGGCCAGCGCGGTGTCGACCGCGCCGGGCTTCTCGGTGGAGCCGTTGGCGTTGCCGGTGTTGATCGTGATGCCGTAGTAGCCGAGGCCGCCGCCGGACACGACCTTGAGGTTCGGGTCGCTCTGGACGCCCTTGACCGTGGTGGTGGCGAGGTTGTCGCCCACCTGGACGTCGCCGGACTTCAGGTTCGCGGCCCGTACGTTCGGGTCCACGATGATTTTGTATACGAGCTTGTCGAGCTTGACCTTGGCGGCGTCGTAGTAGTCGGGCGCCTTCTCCAGCGCGATCTGGCTGCCGGACGTGCGACTGGCGAACTTGAACGGCCCGACGCAGACCGGGCTCGCGCCGAAGTTGTCATTGCCCGCGTCCAGGGCCTTGGGCGACATGATCATGCCGGCGCGGTCGGCGAGCTGCGCGGTCAGCGGCGTGAACGCCCGCGTCAGCGTGAGCTTGACCGTCGTGGGGTCGACCACGGCGACCTTGGACACCGCCGCCAGGTCGGCCTGGCGCGCGGACTTCTCCCAGGTGCGGTGCCGGTCCAGCGACTTCTTGACCGCCTCGGCGTCGAACGCCGTGCCGTCGTTGAACTTCACGCCCTCGCGCAGCTTGATCGTCACCTCCTTGCCGTCGTCGGAGACCTCGGGCAGGGCGGTGGCGAGCTGCGGGACCAGGTTCGACTGAGCGTCGATGTCGAAGAGCTTCTCGCACATGTTCGCGAACACCTCACGGCCCACCAGTGTGGTCGAGATGCTCGGGTCGAGCGCGTCGGGGTCGGCGCTGAGCGCCACGTTGAGCGTGCCGCCCGCCTTGACCGGCCGATTGTCGGCCGAGGCGTCGGCTATGGAAGGAGGGGCCGCGGGGGTGCCGCTCGACCCGCCTCCGCCGCAAGCTGCCAGGGCAAGGGGGAGAACGGCGAGCGCCGCGACGAGCCTGGGGGACGGTCTCATGGGGCCTCCGTTGAAACGTTTAGGAGACTGTATACAAGACCTGACATTTCACTGGTGTTTCATGACCCCGTGTTGTTATCTGAGTGTTTTCTAATCGTTCGGGGTATTTGTCCTGCGGACCGCCGTCAGGAACGACCGCCGAGCCGCGGCGACGTGCGCGATCGCCCTGGCCTGCGCCTCGTCCTCGTCGCCCGCCGCGATGGCCTCGCACAGGCTCAGGTGCTCGCTCCAGGAGTGCGGGCCGCGGGCGGCGGCGGTCTGACTGAAGACCCACTGCGCCCGCAGGAGCATGGGCTTCATCATCAGGCTGAGGTAGGAGTTGCCCGCCGCCTCGCCCACGGCCAGGTGGAAGGCGGTGTTGAGATCGGCCACCTCCTCCAGGCGCCCGTTCTCCACGGCCTCCTTGGCCTGCTCCAGCACCCGCCGCAGCCGCTCGGCCGACTCGGGGGTGCGCTTGCGCGCGGCCAGCCGCGCCGCCAGGCCCTCGACCGCCATGCGCACGTCGAAGAGCTCCTCGCCCTCCGCCGCCGACAGCCGTGCGACGGTGGCGCCGAGCCGGGGCACGACCTCGACGAACCCTTCGGCGGCCAGCACCCGGATGGACTCGCGCACGGGGTTGCGCGAGACGCCGAGCAGAGCGGCCAGCCGGTCCTCGACCAGCCGCGCACCCTGGGCGAGCTCGCCGGAGAGTATGCGTCGCCGCAGCTCGTGGGTGACCTCGTCGCGCAAGGTCTGATGGGCCGCGCCCAGCGTCAAATCAGTCATGAGGCGACAATCGTATACAGCGAGGTCCCATCCCACGTTCGCGGCACCGCCTCCTCCCGTCCGCCGGGCGGCACCGTCACCACCAAGGGGCCGCACCAGGCCGAGCCCGCCATCGCTCAGGCGCGTAGCCGCAGGCCGCGAGGGGTGGGATGGAAGCCGGCCGCCTCCAGGGCGGCCGCCAGCGGCGACTCGACGATGGCGGCGCCGTCGGCCCGCTCGACGGTCAGCTTCCCGAGCGCCCCGTCCCGCACCGCCAGCGCGAGCGCGTCGACGGCGGGCTGCAGCCGGTCGTCGTCGGCGAACGACAGCACCGTCTTGCCGCCCCGTTCGACGTAGAGCACCAGGTGGCCGTCCACGAGCACGACCAGCGAACCGGCCTTCCGGCCGGGCTTGTGCCCGAGCTCGCCGGGGTGCTGCGGCCAGGGGAGCGCGGCGCCGTACGGGCTGGCCGGGTCGGCGGCGGCCAGCACCACGGCCCGCCGCCCGGACCCCGGCTCCGGACCGCCACCCGGACCGCCACTTGGACCATGGCCCGGACCGCCGCCTGGACCCCGGCCCGGAGCGCCGCTCGGGGCGAGGCCCGGCGCCATGGCGCGCATGCGGTCGACCGCGCCCGGCAGGGCGAACTGCGCGCCTCCGAGGCCCTCGACGAAGTAGCCCCGGCGGCAGCGCCCGCCCTCCTCGTACGCCCGCAAGACCTGATAAATGGGCGTAAATCCCCCGGGGAGCCGCTCCGACGTCACCGCGCCCCGGGTCACCACGCCGTGCCGTTCCAGCAGCACCTCGGCCTGCGCGTGCGCCCGCTGAGTGGCGTCGGCGGCGGGCGCGGGCAGCAACCACCACCGGCCGCCCACCGTGGGCGGCCCGCTCCTGCTCGGCAGCACGGCCCGGCGGCGCCGCGTGGTCGCGGGCCGGTGCGCGGGACGGCCGGTGCCGAGCGCGGCCCGCAGCGGCGCCAGCGTGTCGCCGGAGATCCGCCCCGCCCACACCAGATCCCACAGCGCCGCCGCCAGGGTCGCGTCGTCCAGGGAGCCGAGCTGGTCGGAGATGCCGCGGAAGAACAGCGCGCCGCCCCCGCCCAGCAGCTCCAGCACGCGCTCGTGCAGCGGGGTCATGGTGATCTCGGCAGGCTCGGGCAGCAGCAGCGGCGCGGTGTCGGCGAAGTAGAGCGACACCCACCCGTCACCGCCGGGCAGCGAGCCCTGCCCCGCCCACGTCACCTCGCCCGAGGAGGTCAGCTCGTCGAGCAGCGCCGGATGGTAGCCGGGCACCCGCGCGGGCAGCACCAGCGTCTCCAGCGCGGACGCGGGCACGGCGGCCCCCTGGAGCTGCTCGATCGAGCGGACCAGCGCGTCCATGGCCCGGGCCGCCTCGCTCGCGCCCCGGCCCCCGGCCGCCCCCGCGGCCCCCGAACCGGTGATGCCGTGCCAGGCGGGCAGGAAGCGGGCCAGGGTCTCCGGCGCGACCGGCTCCACCTCCTTGCGCAGCCGGGCCAGCGACCTGCGGCGCAGCATCCGGAGCACCCCGGCGTCGCACCACTCCTCGCCCCGCCCGCCGGGCCGGAACTCCCCGTTCACGACCCGCCCGGAGGCGGCCAGCCGGCGCAGCGCGTCCGTCACCACGGCCACGCCCAGCCCGAACCGGGCCGCCGCCGAGCCCGCGTGGAACGGCCCGCGCGTGCGGGCGTGCCGCGCCACCAGGTCGGCCAGCGGATCGGGCACCGGCTCCAGGAACGCGTGGGGCACCCCGACCGGCAGCGGCGCGCCCAGCGCGTCACGTACGCGGGCCGCGTCCTCGATCGCCGCCCACTGCTCCTCGCCGGCGATGCGCACCCGGATGGCCCGCCGCGAGCGTTCGAGCTCCGCCAGCCAGGCCGGGTCGCCGCCGCGCACGCTCACGTCGGGCGCGAGCAGCGGCCCGTGGGAGCGCAGCAGGTCGGCGAGGTCCTCCAGATCGCGCAGCGGCCGGTCGAGCCTGGCCAGCTCGCGCTCGGTGTCGGAGATCACGTCGGGGTCGAGCAGCTCGCGCAGGTCGGCCTGGCCCAGCAGCTCGGCCAGCAGCGTGGTGTCCAGCGCCAGCGCCTGGGCGCGCCGCTCGGCCAGGGGCGCGTCGCCCTCGTACATGAACGCGCCCACGTAGTGGAACAGCAGCGACGCCGCGAACGGCGAGGCCTGCGAGGTCTCCACCTCCACCAGCCGCACCCGGCGCGCGGCGATGTCGCGCATGAGCTGGACGAGCCCCGGCACGTCGAAGACGTCCTGCAGGCACTCGCGCATCGTCTCCAGCACGATCGGGAACGAGGCGTACTGCGAGGCCACGCCCAGCAGGTGGGCGGCGCGCTGCCGCTGCTGCCACAGGGGGCTGCGCTTGCCCGGCGTGCGGCGCGGCAGCAGCAGCGCCCGCCCCGCGCACTCCCTGAACCGGGAGGCGAACATGGCCGACCCGCCCAGCTCCTCGGTGACGATCTGCTCGATCTCCTCGGCGTCGAACGCGGCCACGTCGGTCGGCGGCTCGGCCAGCGTGTCGGGGATGCGCAGCACGATGCCGTCGTCGGAGTGGACGGCCTGCACGTCGATGCCGTAGCGCTCGCGCAGGCGCCGGTTGATCGCCAGCGCCCACGGGGCGTGCACCCGCGCGCCGTAGGGGGAGTGGATGACCACGCGCCAGTCGCCGAGCTCGTCGTGGAAACGCTCTACGAGCAGGGTGCGGTCGTCGGGGACGTAGCCGGTGGCCTCGCGCTGCTCGTGGAGGTAGGCCAGCAGGTTTCCCGAGGCGAACTCGTCGAGCCCCGCCTCCCGCATGCGCTCCGTCGAGCCGTCTTTGGCCTGCTCGCGCAGGAACTGCCCGATCGCCCGGCCCAGCTCGGCCGGCCGCCCGGGGGTGTCGCCGTGCCAGAACGGCAGCTTGCCCGGCTGACCCGGCGCGGGCGAGACCAGCACCCGGTCGGCCGTGATGTCCTCGATCCGCCAGGACGTCGCGCCCAGCACGAACACGTCGCCCACCCGCGACTCGTAGACCATCTCCTCGTCCAGTTCGCCCACCCGGGAGGCCTTCTCGCCCACCAGGAAGACGCCGAACAGGCCGCGGTCGGGGATCGTGCCGCCGTTGGTGACCGCCAGCCGCTGCGCGCCCGGACGGCCCTGGAGGGTGCCGGTGACCCGGTCCCACACCACGCGCGGCCGCAGCTCGGCGAACTCCTCGCTCGGATAGCGCCCGGCCAGCATGTCGAGCGTGGCCTCCAGGGCGGTCCTGGGCAGCGTGGCGTAGGGGGCGGCCCGCTTGACCACGGACTCCAGCTCGTCGACCGTCCACTCGTCGAGCGCGGTCATCGCCACGATCTGCTGCGCCAGCACGTCGAGCGGGTTACGCGGATAGCGCAGCTCCTCGATCTGGCCGCTCTTCATCCGCTCGGCCACCACGGTCGTCTGCACCAGGTCGCCCCGATATTTCGGGAAGATCACGCCCTTGGACACCGCGCCGACCTGGTGGCCGGCCCGACCGATGCGCTGCAGCCCGCTGGCCACGCTCGGCGGCGCCTCCACGCACGCGACCAGGTCGACCGCGCCCATGTCGATGCCCAGCTCCAGGCTGGAGGTGGCGACCACGGCGGGCAGCCGGCCCGACTTGAGCGCCTCCTCGATCTGCGCCCGCTCCTCCTTGGAGACCGAACCGTGGTGCGCGCGCACGATCTCGGTCACGACGCCCTTGGCGGCCCCGGCCTGCGCCATCATGTCGGCCGGCATCCGCTGGGGCGGTCGGGGGGTCTCCCGGACCGGGTCGGCGGCCGGCCCCGTCTCCCAGATGGAGAGGTCGACGGCCTCGGCGCCGCCGCTCTCCCGCTCGTACGCGAGCTCGTTGAGGCGGGTGCACAGCCGCTCGGCCAGCCGCCGCGAGTTGGCGAAGACGATCGTCGAGCTGTGCGCCCCGATCAGGTCGAACAGCCGGTCCTCCACATGGGGCCAGATCGACCGGTTGCCCGGCTCGGGGGCGAACTCCTCCGCCCCCTCCTGCCGCGGCCGGCCCTCCATCTCCGTCATGTCCTCGACGGGGACGACGACCTCGACCTCGATCCGCTTCTCCGACGGCGGCTGCACGACCGTGGCCGGCCGCGCGCCGCCCAGGAACGCCGCCACCTCGCTCACCGGCCGCACCGTCGCCGACAGCCCGATCCGCTGCGCCGGCTTGTCGAGCAGCGCGTCGAGCCGCTCCAGGCTGAGCGCCAGATGGGCGCCGCGCTTGGTGGCCGCGACCGCGTGGACCTCGTCCACGATCACCGTCTCCACGCCGCGCAGCGCCTCGCGCGCCTGGCTGGTGAGCAGCAGGAACAGCGACTCGGGCGTCGTGATCAGGATGTCGGACGGCTTGGCGGCGTAGCGCCTGCGATCCTCCGAGGGGGTGTCGCCCGAGCGGATCGCCACCGAGATCTCCGGCACCGGCAGTCCGAGCCGACGCGCCGTCTGCTTGAGACCGGCCAGCGGCGCGCGCAGGTTGCGCTCGACGTCCACGGCCAGGGCCTTGAGCGGCGACACGTAGAGCACCCGCGTCCCCTTGGGGGCGCCCTTGCTCCCGGAAGCGCGCTTGGGCACGGCGGGTCCAGGTGCGGCGGGTCCGGTTGCGGTGGGCGCGGTTGCGGTGGGCGCGTGCTCGGCGGGTGCGGCCTCGGATGCGGCGGGCTCGGCCTCAGGCGCGGCGGGTGCGGTCTTCTCGAACGCCAGCCTGTCGAGCGACCAGAGGAACGCCGCCAGCGTCTTGCCCGACCCGGTGGGAGCGACGACCAGGGTGTTGTCGCCGCGCGAGATCGACTCCCACGCCCCCTCCTGGGCGGCCGTAGGAGCTTGGAAGGCCCCGGCGAACCATTGCCTGGTCACCTGGCTGAACTGGTCTAGCGAGCTCACCAGCACATATTGCCTCGCGCCACCGACAGAAAACGCATTTGGCTCCCCCGCGGGCGGTTGAGCGGCGGCCCTGGCGGACATACAGCGACCGTGACCATCGACTATGCGGCCATCGAAGCCCGCCGAGCGGAGATGAAGCAGCGCCACGTCTTACCGCACCGGCCATCGAGCAGCGCCCGGGGCCTGCACCACATGGCCCTGCTCTCGTCGGATGTGGAACGCACCATCAAGTTCTACCAGGAGCTCCTGGAGTTCCCGCTCACCGAGATCATCGAGAACCGCGACTACAAGGGCTCCAACCACTTCTTCTTCGACATCGGCAACGGCAACCTGCTCGCGTTCTTCGACTTCCCCGGCCTCGACCTCGGGCCGTACCAAGAGGTGCTGGGCGGGCTGCACCACGTCGCGATCTCCGTGGACCCCGCCACCTGGGAGCGGCTGCGCGGGAAGCTGGAGATGGCCGGCGTGCCGCACCAGATAGAGAGCGGCGCCTCCATTTACTTCAAGGACCCCGATGGCGCCCGGCTGGAGCTGCTCGCCGACCATCTCGGTGAGATGTACGGCTCGCGTGTGCTGTGACCGCGGGTCCGCCCTAGCGCCGCGACGCCCTGCGCGTACGCGGCTTGCCCGCACGGGGCTCCTGCCTGATGCCCGCGTGCCTCTCTGATCGCTCGGTCTTCTCCTTCTGTACGGCGATGCGCACCGCGTGCAGTAACTGGCGTCGTCTGGCCCTGTTGGCCTTTGTCTTGGCTGTCTTCGGGGGCGAAGACTTGGGGGTCTTTGGCATGGGGGTGTCCTACCCACACCCCAGGTGATTCCATACTTGGATCCATGCGCCTGACGGAGTTCTGGAGACGGATGAAAGCTCACTTCGGTGACACGTACGCCGATTCGTGGGCCCGCGACTACGTGCTCGCGCCCCTGGGCGGACGGACCGTCGTGCAGGCGTTGGCCGACGGAGAGAGCGCCAAGACCGTCTGGCGCGCGGTCTGCCAGGTGGAGGACGTCTCTCCCAAGCTCCGCTAGCCTCCTGGGCGTCAGGGCTGCGTCCCGTCCAGGGTCTGACGCAACGCGGTGGCCGTGAGCTCCAGCTCCTCCACGCTGCCCTGCCCGCCGGGCGACCACAGGAACGTCCATCCCCGGTGCGACGGGGTGGCGAAGATGATCGTCTGACGGCCCGTACGCGGGTGCCAGACCCACAGCACCGGATCGTCGGTGCCCACCATGCGACTGACCAGGCCGTGATGGGGGAGCACCTCGGCGAGTGCCTCCAGATGGGTGCGCCGTTCCCTGGTGTAGCCGTTCGCCACTCGCCGCCTCCAACCTTCGCCCCTGCTGTGAGTCTCCCCAGCTCACCGCCCGGACAACACATTGGTGGCCAACATCGGCGGGGCGTGTCCACGAGGATGCGCACGCGTCCGAAGTCGAACGTGAGCGCATACGGCTTGAAGAACTCGTGCGCGGGCAGCCTCCCGACGCGGAAGCCGAAACCGTGCTCGAACCAGGCGGGGAACGCGCCGGACAACCCGGGCACCCGGCGGCGGGTGACGGAGCCGAGCGCCACCTCGTCCACGGTCGCCGGGTGAAGGCCGTCGCCCGGGGGATCGGGATGCCGGCGGCCTCGAAGGTGGCGCGGGGAGCGGTGAAGCCGAGGTCGCCGCCCCCAATGTCGACCGGCGGGGCGCCGTTGACCGACGCCTCGATCAGGGGCAGCGGATCGGTCGCCGCGAACGGGATCTTGACGGCCACGCCCTCGCGCCTCCCGGCAGCGGGCTGGGAGAGCTTCCGTACGAGCAGGCCGACGCCATACTGAAGTCGCTGGACATCGGCATGCGCCTGCTCGCCCTCCTCGCCCCCGGACAGTGCCCTCCGGAGCTGTTCAGGACGGCACTCGGGCTCCTCTCCGCCCCGGAGGCGGGTGATTGACGGCGACCTGCGTGTTCCTGCTGTGATCGAACAGCCGTTCGGCTACGATGGGTTTCGCCCGAGCCACGTCTTCCCCGGCAGTCGCGGAAAAAATGTCGGTGGCAGGCCGTAGCTTTCACTCGACTGATCGGACCACGACCCTCCAGGGGGAGTTCCCATGGCAATCAACGACCGCGAGAAGGCCCTCGAGACCGCCCTCGCTCAGATCGAGCGACAGTTCGGCAAGGGCTCCGTCATGCGCCTGGGCGACGACGCCCGAGCTCCCATCGAAGTGATCCCCACCGGGTCGATCTCCCTTGACGTCGCCCTCGGCATCGGCGGCCTGCCGCGTGGCCGCATCGTCGAGATCTACGGCCCTGAGTCCTCCGGTAAGACCACGATCGCCCTGCACGCGGTGGCCAACGCCCAGCGTGCCGGCGGCATCGCGGCGTTCATCGACGCCGAGCACGCCCTCGACCCCGAATACGCCAAGAAGCTGGGGGTCGACACCGACGCCCTCCTGGTCTCCCAGCCTGACACAGGTGAGCAGGCGCTGGAGATCGCCGACATGCTGATCAGGTCCGGCGCCGTCGACATCATCGTCATCGACTCGGTGGCCGCGCTGGTGCCCAAGGCCGAGATCGAGGGCGAGATGGGCGACAGCCACGTCGGCCTCCAGGCCCGCCTCATGTCCCAGGCCCTGCGCAAGGTCGCCGGCGCGCTCAACAGCACGGGCACCACCGCCATCTTCATCAACCAGCTCCGCGAGAAGATCGGCGTCATGTTCGGCAGCCCCGAGACCACGACCGGTGGTAAGGCGCTCAAGTTCTACGCCTCGGTCCGGATGGACATCCGCCGCATCGAGACCCTCAAGGACGGCACGGAGGCGGTCGGCAACCGCACCAGGATCAAGGTCGTGAAGAACAAGATGGCCCCGCCCTTCCGCGTGGCCGACTTCGACATCCTCTACGGCGTGGGCATCTCCCGCGAGGGCGGCCTCATCGACATGGGTGTGGAGCACGGCTTCGTCCGCAAGTCCGGCGCCTGGTACACCTACGAGGGCGACCAGCTCGGCCAGGGCAAGGAGAACGCCCGTAACTTCCTGAAGAACCACCCCGACATGGCCAACGAGATCGAGAAGAAGATCAAGGACAAGCTGGGCGTGGGCCCCCGTCTCGACGCTCCGGCCGAAGCCGCCGCCCCTGCCCCGGCTGCCGCTCCTTCCGGCCGCGGCTCGAAGTCCACTCCGAAGCCGGGTGACGTCTGATCGTCCACCCCATGAGCGATCGTGTCCCCTCCCATGAGTGACCCGAACCGGCCACCGGCGTCCCAATCCGGGGACGCCCGGCCCGTCCGCCCCGACCCCTCCCGGGGCAGCGACCTGGCCCGCTCGGCTGCGGACGGCTGGCCGTCGGTCGACGAGTGGCGCGAGCACCGCACGCGTCAACGCGCCGAGGCCGAGCGCGAGCCCGGGCCGGACCAGGAATCCACCATCACAGGTGGACGGGACGACGACGTACGCTCCGAAGATCATGCGCCCGTCGAGGTCGAGGTGAAGGAAGCGGAGGCGGAGGCCGCCAGCCACCTGTACAGGGAACGCACCGGCCGACACCCCTTCTTCGGCGGCGACGCCGACGATCAGGACGACCCCCGCGCCACCGCCGAGCCCCAAGCCCGAGCAGTCGATCAGCACGAGTCCCGGCCCGTCGCCAAGGCGCCGGTCGGCGCAGACGATCACGAAGAATCCCCGATCCCCGCCACGAACCCGTCCGATCCGCCTGCTGACGGCCACGGCGGCTCGGACAGCCAGGCTGCCCCTGAACACCCTTACACGGCCGCTGGCGCTGCCGGTGAGGGCCGGGGCGACTCCGACGACGGGCAGGGCCACACCAGGGGACGGCGCTCTCCCGATGAGGCCGCTGAGGCCGCGCCTACCGACCGGGGGGACGGCGGGTGGCACTCCGAGGTGCTCGCGGGGAGCAGCTGGTTCTCGGCCCAACAGCCGGACGACGCCGAGACCGGTAAGAAACGATCGGGCAGAGGACGGCGATCGGGCACCTCCGACGGAGGGAGCGCGAGAAAGGCACGCGGGCAGCGCCGGCCGTCCGAGGCGCCTGCTGCCGAAGACCTTGCCGAGCCCTGGCACGACAGCGGGACCTCCACCGAGGCTGCGCAGGATGGTGGCGGCTTCGCCGGGAGCGCAGGAGGCGGTGACGGGTTTGCCGGGAGTACCCGAGGCGGTGGCGGGTTCGCCGGGAGCACGCGAGGTAGCGATGGGTTCGCCGGGGCCTGGCCTGATAACGAGGGCTTCGGCGGGGCCGGCCGCAGCGGCGGGGGTTCTGCCGGGGCGGGGCGTGGCGATGGGCGTTCAGGCAGGTCCAGGCGGCGTGGCCGGGGCTTCACGGGCGACGGGCGTGACGGCGACGGGCGTGACGGCGACGGGCGTGACGGCGACGGGCTTGCTGGATCCGGGCCTGATGGCGAGGGCTTGCCTGGGGCCGGGCGCGACGGCTTCGGCGGGGGCGGGCAGAGCGACAGGATCTCCGGCGGAGCTGGGTGGGGTGGCAGGAGGTCCGGCGGAGCTGGGTGGGGTGGCAGGAGGTCCGGCAGGTCAGGGCCGAACGGTGGGAGATCTGGCGGGCTCGGGCTCAGTGGTGGGGGGTCTGCCGGGTCCGGGCTGAGTGACGAGGGCTTCGACGGAGGCGGGCGGGAGGCCGATCCGGAGTCGGTGGCGCGGGCCATCTGCCTTCGGTTGCTCACCATGGCGCCCAAGACGCGGGCCCAGCTCGCCGAGGCCCTCCGGAAACGTAACGTGCCCGACGAAGCCGCCGAAGCGGTGCTCAGCCGCTTCTCCGAGCTGGGGTTGATCAACGACGAGGCGTTCGCCGCGGCGTGGGTCGACTCTCGGCACCACGGCCGTGGCCTGGCCAGGCGCGCCCTGGCCGCCGAGCTGCGTCATCGCGGTGTGGACACCGACACGGTCAAGGAGGCAGTCGAACGGCTGGACTCCGACCAGGAGGCGGAGACGGCCCGGCGATTGGTGGAGCGCAAGCTCGCCTCCACCCGGTCGCTCGACCCGCAGACCCGCACGCGGCGGCTGGCGGGCATGCTGGCACGCAAGGGATACTCCGCGGGCCTGGCCTTCCGCGTCATCCGCGAGGCGCTTGAGCAGGAGGGGATCGAGATGGAAGAGGACTTCCCGTCGTAGCACCCCTTCCGCGGCTCCCTCCTTCTGGGCTCCCCGATCCTGCGGCCCCTTCTGCGGCCCTCTCTCGCGATCCGCTTTCGAGCCTCCTTCCGGGGTTCCCTCGGTTGTGGGCTTCTTCGGTTCGGCGGGCCCGTTTCTGTGGCCCTCGCTATGGGGCTTCCCCGGTTCCGTGGCTTCCTCCGTTCTGTGGTTTTTCTGGTTCCGTGGTTCTCCGGGGGTGCCCGGGGCTGGCTGAGTGATCGTCTGCATGTGCTGCTGCACCTGCATCTGTGAGTACGTCAGGGAATGCGAGTGCATATGCGGGTGCGGGTGCTCCTGCACTCGCATGTGCTCTCTTGCCCATACATGTCTCCGGCCTTGCCCAAAGGCATCTGTGGAGATGCAGGCTCGTAAGACACGCTTGATGACGCGTTTGCTTGCTCGTGACCTGTTCGACGCATAACCTCGACGGCAGTGAGGAGTTACTCCGCGCAGCGCGGATTGCCATACCGGTGAACGACGGACGAACGAGGCTGGTTGATCTAGGCGGGCGAGGTGTCGGCTTTGCGAGTCGACGCCCGGTCAGCCTTGGCTGTATATCGATCCCGACGCCGACCGGGCTTTTCGTGGCGCGCTTGTGACCCCTCCCGTTTGTGGCCGCGTTATGAGGTGTTGACGACGCGAGGAGGGCGGGGCGCACATGGGGCCGCTTGTCGTGGTGCTGATGGTGGCGGTGCTTGTGCTCGCGTTCGGGATGATCGTCGCGCTGCTCGTCGTCATAAGGCGCACCTCGGGCAGTCTGCCACGCGCGTCCAAGGCCACCCCCGAGCAGCAGCAGGCGGTGCACGAGGAGCTCGAGCAGGCGCGTGAGGAGGCGCGGGAGATCCGGCACAAGGCCGAGACCGACGCCCAGGAGACTCTGCGCAGGTCGGAGAACGCCGCCGAGAGCGCCGCGCAGATGCGGCGGGAGGTCGAGGAGGAGAGCCGGACCCTCAAGTCCGAGCTCAAGGAGCTGCGCGCCGACCTCGAACGGCGGGAGGCCAGGCTGGCCGAGCGGGAGCAGCGGCTGGACGAGGAGGCCAGGCGGCAGTCCGAGCGCGACAGGAAGCTGGGCGAGACCGAGGTCGAGCTGGCCGACCGGCGCGAGGAGCTGCTCCAGGTCGAGGAGGAGCGGCGGGCCATCCTCGAACGGGTCTCCGGGCTGACCGGCGAACAGGCCAAGGCCGAGCTGGTCAAGGAGATCGAGAACCAGGCCAAGCGAGAGGCCGCGCTGATCGTCCGGGAGATCGAGGGCGACGCCCGCAAGGAGGGCGAGAAGCGGGCCACCAAGATCGTGACGCTGGCCGTGCAGCGGGTGGCGGCGGAGCAGACGGCGGAGTCGGTCGTCAGCGTGCTGCATCTGCCCGGCGACGAGATGAAGGGCAGGATCATCGGGCGCGAAGGGCGGAACATCCGGGCCTTCGAGTCCACAACCGGTGTGAACCTCATCATCGATGACACTCCAGAGGCTGTGCTGCTGTCGTGTTTCGATCCCGTGCGCAGGGAGACGGCCCGGCTGACGCTGGAGAAGCTCGTGCTGGACGGGCGCATCCACCCGCAGCGCATCGAGGAGGCGCACGACCGCAGCCGACAGGAAGTGCAGGACCTCTGCGCGCGGGCCGGCGAGGACGCCCTGGTCGAGCTGGGCATCACCGACATGCATCCCGAGCTGACGCTGCTGCTCGGGCAGCTCAGGTATCGGACGTCGTACGGGCAGAACGTGCTCAAGCACCTGATCGAGTCCGCGCACATCGCCGGGATCATGGCCGCCGAGCTGAGGATGAACCAGGCGTTGATGAAGCGCTGCGCGCTCCTTCACGACATCGGCAAGGCCCTCACGCACGAGGTCGAGGGCAGCCACGCGCTGATCGGGGCGGAGATCGCCCGCAGGTACGGCGAGGAGGAGGACGTGGTGCACGCCATCGAGGCGCACCACAACGAGGTCGAGGTGCGCACCGTCGAAGCGGTTCTCACGCAGGCCGCCGACGCGATCAGCGGCAGCCGTCCCGGTGCCCGCCGCGAGTCCCTGGAGGCGTACGTCAAGCGCCTGGAGCGGCTGGAGGAGATCGCGCAGTCGTACGAGGGCGTGGAGAAGGTCTTCGCCATGCAGGCCGGGCGGGAGATCCGGGTCATGGTCAAGCCGGATGCGATCGACGACATCCAGGCTCAGGTGATCGCCCGTGATGTGGCCAAGCAGGTGGAGGAGGAGCTGACCTACCCGGGGCAGATTCGCATCACGGTGGTGAGGGAGTCTCGGGCCACCGAGTTCGCAAGGTAGGCCACCCGCCTGTCCGCCCGTCCACCCGCCCGTCCGCCCGGTGCGCTCCCCGGCGTCGGGTTCGTGCCGGTCAGTCGTCCGTGGTGGGCCGGCGGGCGTGGCGGTGCCTGAGGGAGGCTGAGGCGCCGGAGCACGCCCGCCGGAGTCCGACGGGTCCGGGGAGCGTCAGGCGAGCCGGATGCGGGGGTCGAGGAGCCCGTACGCCACGTCCACCAGCAGGTTCGCCACCACCACCGCGGTCGTCGCCAGCGTCACCACGCCCATGATCACGGGCAGGTCCCCGCTCACGAACGCCTGCACCACCGCCTGCCCCACCCCGCCGAGCCCGAAGACCGACTCCGTCACCACCACCCCGCCGATCAGCGTGCCCACGTCCACCCCGAGCTGCGTCACCACCGGCGTGAGCGCGGCCCGCAGGCCGTGCCGGTAGATCACGCGCCGCTCGGGCACCCCCTTGGCCCGGGCCGTGCGGATGTAGTCCTCGCCGAGCACGTCCAGCATGGAGCCGCGGGTGAGCCGGGCGTACGACGCCGCCTGGACCGTGGCCAGCGTGATCCACGGCAGGATCAGGTGGCGGGCCCATTCGGCGGGGTTCTGCGAGAACGGCACGTACGAGTCAGGCGGCAGGATGGGCGCCCCCGCCATGGTGAGCTGGAAGAACAGGAAGTACAGCAGCAGCAGGCCCACCACGAACGTCGGCATGGAGACCCCGGCCAGCGCCAGCAGCGTCAGGCCGCGATCCACCAGCGACCGGACCCGGGTGGCGCTGAGCACGCCCGCGCCGACGCCGAGCGTGAACCACAGCACCGCGCCCCCCAGCACCAGCGAGAACGTCGGCGGGAAGTCGGCGGCCAGCAGCCTGCCGACCGATTCGCCGGAGAAATACGACTGGCCGAGGTCGCCGTGGAGCAGCCTGCCCAGGTAGTCCAGATACTGGACGAGGATGGGCCGGTCGAGGCCGAGGTTGTGGCGGATCAGCTCCACCTGCTCGGGTGTGGCCTGCCGCCCGGCCAGCGTCCTGGCGGGATCGCTCGGCGCGACGAAGAACAGCAGGAACGTCCCGAGGGTGACCAACCAGAGCACGAGCAGGCCGAGCAGGGCCCGGCGCAGCAGGAACGCGCGCAGCATCACGCCCCCTTACGAGTACGGCGGCGGCTGAACAGGCGCTCCATCCGAGGATCGATGGCATCCCTGATCCCGTCGCCCACCAGGTTGAACGCGAGCGTGGTGACCAGCAGCGTGGCGGCCGGGAACCCCAGGTACCAGTACGCCACCCGGTAGAACCCCTGCGCCTCGCTCAGCAGGTTCCCCCACGACGGGGTGGGCGGTACGATCCCCAGCCCCAGGTACGACAGCGTCGACTCGAACACGATGGCCGCCGGCACCAGCAGCGTGGTCAGCACGATGACGGGAGCGAGCAGGTTCGGCAGGATGTCCACGAACATGATCCGGAAGTCGCCCGCCCCCATGGACCGGGCCGCCTCGACGTACTCACGCTCCTTCAGCGACAACGTCTGCCCGCGCACCACGCGGGCGATGGCCGCCCACGAGTAGAACGCGATCACCCCGATCGTGGCCGTCAGGGAGGGCCCGGCGATGGACACCACCGCGATAGCGAAGATCAGGTACGGGAACGACAGCACCACGTCCATGAGCCGCGACAACACGGTGTCCACGACGCCGCCGTAGTACCCGGCCAGCAGCCCGACGACCACCCCGACCAGCGCCGCCAGGCCGGTGGCGACCACGCCGACGAGCAGCGAGACCCGGGCCCCGTACAGGACCCTGATGAACAGGTCGCGCCCGAGCCGGTCGGTGCCGAACCAGAACTCCCCGTTCGGCGGCACCGGCAGCCCCTGGGCCGTGATGCCGGTGTCGCGGAACTGGTCGTCGGGGCCGTGGCCGTTCCAGGCGGCGATGAGCGGCGCGGCGAGCGCCAGCGCGCACAGCAGGACGACGACGAGGCCGGACACCATGGCGACCCGGTCGGTCCTGATCCGGCGCCAGGCGAGCTGCCAGGGCCCGCGCCCGGCTATCCCCCGGGAGGCGACGGCGCCGGGTCTGATCTCGGTCAGCGTCATACGACCACCTCGATCGGGAAGTGACACGCGGCGGCCCGTTCAGGCAGCACCTCAAGCCGGGGTCCAGCTTCGGGCAGTGCCTCAAGCCGGGGTCCTGTTTCGGGCAGTGCCTCAAGCCGGGGCCCCGCTTCAGGCAGCACCTCCAGCTGCGGCTCCACGGACGAGCAGACCTCCTGGGCCCGCGGGCACCGCGGATGGAACCGGCACCCGGACGGCGGATCGATCGGCGAGGGCACGTCCCCGGTCAGCACGATCCGCTGCCGCCGCTCCGCCTCGTCCGGGTCGGCGACCGCCGTCGCCGACAGCAGCGCGTTCGTGTACGGGTGCCGCGGCCGTTCGTACACCGGCTCCGCGTCCCCCAGCTCGACCACCCTGCCCAGGTACATGACCGCGATCCGGTCGCTGATGTGCCGCACCACGGACAGGTCGTGGGCGATGAACAGGTACGTCAGCCCGAACTCGGCCTGCAGGTCCTTCAGCAGGTTGAGGATCTGCGCCTGGATGGACACGTCGAGCGCCGACACCGGCTCGTCGCAGATGATCAGCCGGGGCCGCAGCGCGAGCGCCCTGGCCACCCCGATCCGCTGCCGCTGCCCTCCGGAGAACTCCGCGGGGAACCGGTTGTAGTGCTCCGGGTTGAGCCCGACCCGCTCCATCAGCTCCTGCACGGTCCGGCGGAGCTGGTCGCCGCTCATGACCCGGTGGATCACAAGCGGGTCGGCGATGATCGACCCGACCCGGCGGCGCGGGTTCAGCGAGCCGTACGGGTCCTGGAAGATGACCTGGATGTCGCGGCGGTAGGGGCGCATGCGCTTCCTGGGCAGGTTCGTGATGTCCGCGCCGTCGAACCGCACGCCGCCGGAGGTGACGGGATGCAGCCCCGCGACGCAGCGGGCGAGCGTCGACTTGCCGCAGCCGGTCTCGCCGACCAGGCCCAGCGTCTCGCCGGGAGCGAGCGCGAAGCTGACCCCGTCGACCGCCTTGACCTGCCCGACGACATGCTTGACCAGCGCGCCCGTGGTGATGGGGTAGTACTTGACCAGGTTCGAGACTTCGAGCAGCATCACGACTCCTTCGCCTTGAGCCGCAGGGCGTCGGCCGCCGCGCCCAGCCCGACCGCCTCGTGCGGCAGCCAGCAGGCCGAGGCGTGGCCGCCCGCACTGCCGCCCGCACCGGTGCCCTCGCCCGTGACCGTGGCCAGGGGCGGCCGCTCGGCCGAGCAGACCGGCATCGCGTACGGGCAGCGCGGGTGGAAGGCGCACCCGGGCGGCGGGGCGATCAGGCTGGGCGGCGAGCCGGGGATGGGCCGCAGCCGCCCGCCCCGGTCCCCGCTGCTGCCCGGGATCGACTCCAGCAGGCCCTTGGTGTAAGGGTGGTGCGGCCGGTAGTAGAGCGTGCGCCGGTCGGCCCGTTCCACGGCGAGCCCGGCGTACATGACCAGCACCTCGTCGGCCATGCCCGCCACCACGCCGAGGTCGTGCGTGATGAGGATGAGCGCGATCCCGAACTCCGCCTGCACCCGCGCGATGAGCTCCAGGATCTGCGCCTGCACGGTCGCGTCGAGCGCCGTGGTCGGCTCGTCGGCCACGATCAGCTTCGGGTTGAGGGCGAGCGACATCGCGATCATCGCCCGCTGCCGCATACCACCGGAGAACTGGTGCGGGTAGTCGTCCACCCGGCGATCCGGCCGGGGGATGCCGACCAGGCCGAGCAGCTCGACCGCCCGCCTCCTGGCCTCGGCGCGCGAGGTGTCCGGCCGGTGCACCCGGATCAGCTCCTCGATCTGCCGGCCCACCTTGTAGAGCGGGTGCAGGCTGGTCAGCGGGTCCTGGAAGACCACGCTGATCTCGGCGCCGCGGATGTGGCGCAGCCGCTCGCTGTCGAGTTCGAGCAGGTTGACGCCGTCGAACACGGCGGTGCCCGAGATGTCGGCCTCGGGGGTGAGCCCCAGGATGGCCTGGGTGCCCACCGTCTTGCCGCTGCCGGACTCGCCGACGATCGCCAGCGTGCGGCCGCGTTCGATGCGGAACGACAGCCCCCGCACGGCCTGCACCACGCCGTCGGACGTGGGGAAGGCCACGCGGAGGTCAGTCACCTTGAGCAGGCTCATCACGGGTTGCTGGGGTTGAGCCAGAGGTTGGTGAAGTCGTAGAGCTGGAACGCCGGCAGGTACAGGGCGTTCTGCACCCGCTTGCTCTTGTAGATCGGCGTGTTCTGGTTGTTGAGCGGCACGATCACCGCGTCGCCCATCACCGTCGTGTCGACCTGGTGCCACAGCGCGGCCGACTTCGTCTGGTCCTGCTCGGCCAGTGCCTGCTTGATCAGCGAGTCCACCTTGGGGTTGCTGTAGCAGCCGTAGTTGCTGGTGCCGGGCGTGCAGTTGGTCTCGAACAGCGGCTGGACGACCGCGCGGCCGTTGTTGCCGTACCAGTCGGGGACCCAGCCGGGCGCCGAGATGTCCCACTTGCTGGCCTTGGCGATGGACGGGTTCTGCAGGAAGGCGCCGTAGTAGTCGCCCTGCCGGACCGGCAGCCCCTTGACCGTGATCCCGCACTTCTGCAGGTCCGCCGAGTACGACTGGAAGTTGGCCGGGTGGTTGCCCGCGTTGCGGAAGGCGCCGATGAGCGTCAGCCCGTTCGGGTAGCCGGCCTCGGTGAGCAGCTGCTTGCACCTGGCCGGGTCGCCCGCGTCACCGGGGCTCGGGTACGGGTTGTACTCCTGGTATCCGATGTTGCCCGGCGGGATCGCGGTGTGCAGCGGCGTGGCCACGTCCGCGCCGCCGTAGACCTTGGCGATGGCGACCTTGCTGACCGCGTACTCGATGGCCTGGCGGACCTTGAGCTTGCCCATGGCGCCGCCGGCGTTCTTGCTCTGCAGGTTGAAGACGATGTACGGGTTGCTCACCGCGCCGGGGAAGATCGTGAAGTTGGGGTCGCCCGAGCCCTTGAGCCGCGGGATCTGCGCGGTCGGCACCGGCAGGTCCCACGACAGGTCGGCGCTGCCGGCCTCGAGCTGCTGCTGCACCGCGTCCGGCTCGTTGACGCCCATCTTGACCTCGATGGCGTCCACGTACTGGTGCCGGATCGGGTCCGACTCCTGCTTCCAGGCCGGGTTCCGCTCCAGCCTGATCGACTTGGTGGCCACGTACTGGGTGACCTTGTACGGGCCGTCGGAGATCGTGTGCTGCCGGAACGTGGCGTCGTCCGGCACGTACTGGTCGTACTCCTTGGGGGCGGCCACGGAGAAGTTCAGCGACAGGATGTTGAGGAAGTCGCTGGCGGGCTGGGTCAGCGTGAAGACCAGCGTCTTGTCGTCCCTGGCCTGGACGCCCGCGATCTCGTTGGAGTTCTGGAAGCCGGCCAGCGCCGCGGCGGTGGGCTTGGCCTTGGTGAACGCCTTGGCGTACGCGTCGCAGTACGCCTTCATGCCCTTGATCGTGCTCGTGTAGTAGCCGGGCGCGCCGGAGCCCGCCACCGGGTTGCAGATCCGCTTGAAGCCGCGGACGAAGTCGCCCGCCGTCACCTCGCGCGGCGGCTGGGTGTCCCACTGCACGCCGTCACGGAGCTTGATCGTGTACGTGAGCCCGTCCGCGCTCAGGCCCCCGTTGCCCGCCGTGGGCAGCTCGGAGGCGACGTCGGGGACGAGCGTGAAGCCCTTGGTGGTGTCGGACCCGCTTGCCACCCCGTTGAGCCCGAAGAGCCCGCGGGCGTACGTGCGCAGGATCCCGTTGGTGACCGTGTAGTACGAGCTGGTGGGGTCGAGGTGATCGACGTCCCCGCCGCCCACGAGCCGGAGCGTCCCCCCGGAAACGGGCTGGCCGGGGGCGGCGGAGGTGGGTGGGGCGGAGTTCGTGGCTCCGGTGTCCGTTTGGCAGGCGGCGGCGAACAAAGTTGCGAAGACCGCCACGGCAATGCTGAAATGGCGCATGCTGGCCATCTGGCCTCCCTCGTGCCGAGATGCGGGGCGTGCATGGCTGGCCGTGTGGGGCGTGCGCCGTGGCCGCGGAGCACGTCCCACCTTGCATGTTCACGCGCGAGGGAGCGCCAGCGAAAAGCCGGTTATGCAACCGATGATGATTAGCGACTAGCAAGTAATACCGATTTGGTACGAATTTTGTAAGTAAACTACGACATTAGGTAAAAAGCTGCTGGTAGAAGGCCAACTCAGCGGCCAGCGCGGTCATCCGCGTCTCCGTGCGGCGGAAGCCGTGCGACTCGCCCTCGAACGCCAGATACGTGCACGGCACGCCCCGCTCCGACAGCGCGTCCGCGAACGCCGCCGACTGCGCGGGCGGCACCACGGGGTCGTCGAGCCCCTGCAGGAGCAGCATGGGGCAGCTCACGCCGTCCACAAGGGCCAGCGGCTCCCGCGAGGCGTACACCTGGGGGTCCTCCGGCCCCACCAGCCACTCCACGTACCGCGACTCGAAGTCGTGGGTGTGCGCCGCGAGGGGCGCGAGCGCGCTGACGCCGAAGTACGACACCCCGCCCGCGAACACGCCGGACCGGCAGCAGGCCGCCATCACGGTCCACCCGCCCGCGCTGCCCCCGCGCACCGCGATCCGGCCGGGGTCGGCCAGCCCCTCGGCGGCCAGCCATTCGGCGGCGGCGATCGTGTCCGCCACGTCCACCAGCCCCCACTGCCCCTTCAGCCGCTCGCGGTAGGCCCTGCCGTAGCCGGTCGAGCCGCCGTAGTTGACGTCGAGCACCCCGATGCCGCGCGAGGTCAGGAACGCCTTCTCCAGGTCGAGCGCGGTGCCGGCGTGCGAGGTCGGCCCCCCGTGCACGAAGATCACGTAGGGCGGCGTGCCCTCGGTCGCCGGGCCGTGCGGCGGGTAGAGGTAGGCGGGCGCCGGTGACTCGACCGCGCGCGGGACGGGCAGGTAGGACCGGTCGGGCAGCCGCGCGAGGTCGCTCTTGAGCGCGTGGGCCTCGCCGGAGGCCGTGTCCACGCTGACGACCGAGCGGGGGACCGTGGGGGCGTACCCGACGCCGACCACGGACGTGCCCTCGGCGGCCAGCGCCGCGTCCCACCCGTCGTAGGGCACGTCGAGGTCGGTGAGCGCGCCCGAGGCCGGGTCCAGCACGCCCAGCCGCAGGTCGCCGCGGCCGTGCAGGACCGCGAGGCGCCCGTCGCCGAGCACGGTGTACGGGTGCCCGCCCAGCCGCCACGGTGGCAGCGTGAACTCCTCCTCGGCGGCGTGGATCGCCCGCAGCCCGTCGCCGCGCAGGCCGACCTCGTAGAGGTTCCACCAGCCGGAGCAGTCGGAGACCAGGTAGAGGCTGGTGTCGTCCTTCCAGGCCGGGGCCAGCACGGACTCGGCCGGGCCGCCCTTCACCGTCCAAGCGCCGCCGCCCGACAGCCGGGCGACGCGCAGCTCGGTGCCGTCCCAGGGCATGCGCGGGTGGTTCCAGCAGACGTAGGCCAGGTGCCGCCCGTCGGGGGAGAGGGCGGGGGAGGCGTAGAAGTCGCAGCCGGTGGCCCACTCGCGCACCTCGCCACCGGCCAGCGAGATCGATACGATCGCCCGGGTGACCTTGCCTTCCTCGGCGTGGCGCTCGCGCACGCACCAGACCTGGCCGTCGCGCACCAGCGGATCCGCGTAGCGGCAACCTTCGTCCGTGATGGGTTTCGGTTCGCCGTAATCGCCCAGAATGTACAGGCGCTGGTCTTTGAAGTTGGCGAAGACCACTTCGCCCCCGGGAGTGACGGCGTAGGGCCTGCCGCCGTACTCGTGGACTCTGGTGCGCGCGCTCCACGGGGCCCGCAGCAGGTCATGCCGGCTGCCGTCGGCGTCGCGGCGCACGATCGTGGTGCGCCCGCCCTCGTCCGGACGGTCCTCGGTCCACCAGATCCGGCCGTCCTGGGCCGTGGGCCAGCCGGGGCGCACACCGGAGGCGGCCACGTCTCTGGTCGAGATGGGGGAGGGCCAGAAAGGCATACCCGCATCCTGCCGGAAGATCGGCAACGGCGTGGGGCGGTCCCCACAGTTCAGGGACACCCTACGGGCTTCGGCAGGGACGACGGCAGCTTGAGCCCCGTCTTGCCGAACCACCTGTGCAGCAGCCGCGTGGCCGTGCCGTCGTGCCACATCGCGGCGATCGCCTGGTTGACGGCCTCGCAGGTGGCGGTGTCGCCCTTCTTGATGCCGACCCCCCAGTTCTCGTTGAGCACGGGGTCGTTCAGCAGCCTGAAGCGGCCCGGCTCCCCCTCGGCGAACCCCGCCAGCAGCAGGTTCTCGGTGCTGATCGCGTCGAGCCGGTTCTCGGCGAGCTTCCGCACGCAGTCGGAGTAGTTGGCCGCGGGCACCAGCACCATGGGCAGGTTCAGCCTGCCGTCGGGTGGGGGATCGACGATCCGCCGGTACGAGTTCGAGCCCTCCGCCAGGCAGAGCCGCTTGCCCCGCAGGTCACCCAGCTTCTTGATGCGGGTGTCGTTCGCGCGGACCATCGTGTCCTGCGGCGTGACGATGTACGGCCCGCCGAACGTCACCTTGGGCCGGCGCGAAGGAGTGATGGTGTAGGAGGCGAAGATGAGGTCCACGCTGCCGTTCTGGAGCAGCGCCTCGCGGGCGGACGAGGGCGACTCCCGCCACGTGATCTGCACCCGCCGGCCCTGGGCGATGTGGTCGACGACGTACTTGGCCACGTCCGCGTCGAAGCCCACGGGAGGGCCGTCCCCGGTCTTCAGGCCCAGGCTCGGCTGGTCCCACTTGGTGCCGACGACGACCCGTCCGGCGTTCCTGATCTTGCCCACGACGGTCGTGTACGAGCCCGCGCCGCCGCACGCGGCGACCAACGCCGCCACCGCCATCACCGCGAGCGCCACCCCACGCATGGACACAGTCTGGGGGCTGGCCGAACGATACGGACCGGCCTTGGGGCGGTTTCAACAGAGAAATGGGGTCTTCTTGGAGATTCGCGGACGTACGGGCGCCGCAGCGCCCGTACGTCCGGTCACTCCACGGGACGGTCGGGGGCCGGCCCGGCGTCCTCGGTGCCCTCACCCGCGCCCACGCCGACCTCGGCCGAGCCGGGCGCCGCGACCGGGGCGGCGGCCGTCCTGCGGCTGCGCCTGCTGCGCCGCTCCAGCCACGTGGCCAGGTAGCTCAGCGCCATGTTGAGCGCCACGTAGATGATCCCGATGACGATCGCCGCCGGGATCAGCGAGCCGAAGAAACGGGCCGGCAGGATCTTGAAGCCGGTGTTGAGCAGGTCGACGTAGGCGATGATGTAGCCGAGCGCGGTGTCCTTCAGCAGCACCACGAGCTGGCTGACGATCGCCGGCATCATCGCCGTGACGGCCTGCGGCAGCAGCACCAGGCGCATGACCTGGTTCTTGCGCATGCCCACCGCGAACGCCGCCTCCGACTGGCCGCGCGGCACCGCGTGCACGCCCGCCCTGACCACCTCGGCCAGCACCGAGCCGTTGTAGAGCATCAGGCCGAGCACGACCGCCATGAACGTGTAGTCGCCGCTGCCCGCCACCGCCGGCGCGAGGTAGAAGATGAAGAAGATCAGCAGCAGCAGCGGGATGGCCCTGAAGACCTCGACCACCACGCCCGCCGGGACGCGGATCCAGGCGTGGTCGGAGAGCCTGGCCAGGCCGAAGACCGCCCCGAACACCAGCGCGAGCACCGCGGCCACCACGGCGGCCTGCAGCGTGCCGAGCAGGCCGGGGAAGATGTAGAACTCCCACGTCTCCCACTGCAGGAACGGCTGCCAGATCTTGCCTTCCCACTGGCCCTTGGCGTCGAAGCCGCGGTAGATGCCGTACAGGACGGCGGCCACGGCCACGACGCTGATCACCGTGAGGAGGCCGTTGCGCACCCGTGCGCGCGGGCCAGGGGCGTCGAACAGGACTGTGGTGGTCATCGCGCCACCGCCAGACGCCTGGCCAGCCGGCCGGTGAAGAATCCGATGGGCAGGGTCACGGCCATGAAGGCGACCACGATGCCGAGGAAGATCGGGATCGACGCGCCGACCTGGTCGAAGGCCTCCTTCATCCTGCTCGAGGAGTCGAAGGCGAACCCGCCGGCGGTCGCCACGGTCGTGTTCTTGACCATGGCGATCATCACGCTGCCCAGCGGGGCGATGACCGCGCGGAACGCCTGCGGGAGGATGATCATCCGCAGCGACTGCATGAACGTCAGCCCGATCGCCCTGGCCGCCTCGGCCTGCCCGAGCGGCACCGTGTTGATGCCCGAGCGCAGACCCTCGCAGACGAAGGCCGCGGTGTAGGCCGACAGGCCCATCGCGACGATCCAGAACGAGTTCGTGCGGGGCACGCTGGAGAAGACGAGCCCGAGCTGGTCGCTGAGGCCGAGCGCGGAGAAGGCCAGCACCAGCGTAAGGGGGGTGTTGCGCACTACGTTGACGTAGATCGTGCCGGCCGCGCGCAGCACCGGCGTGGGGGAAACTCTCATCGCCACCAGGACGGTGCCGAGAATGAGCGAGGCGATCGCGGCCACGACGGAGAGCTTGATGTTCTCCAGGAACCCCAGTGCGAGGTCGGGCGCGTACCTAATCAGATCTTCCATCGTGCTCCACCGCATAGGGGAGCGGCGGCCGGATGTCCGGCCGCCGCCTCTGGCATGATCAGCTGCAACCCTCGGCGGGCGGTGCCGTCTCCGACAACTTCAGGCCCTGAATGCCGCCGAACCACTTGTCCAGCAGCTGCTTCATGGTGCCGTTGTCCCACAGCTTCTTCACCGCGGCGTTGACGGCCTCACACGTCTTGGTGTCGCCCTTCTTCAGGCCGACGCCGTACTTCTCGTCCGTGAAGCCCTGGCCGAGCACCTTGAAGTTGCCGCCGGCCTGCTTGGCGAAGCCCGCCAGGATCAGGTCGTCGGTGGTGACGGCGTCGAGGTTGCTGCCGGTCAGCTTCTGCACGCACTCGGAGTAGTTGGCCGCGTCGACGGTGGTGGCGTCGATGTCGAGCTTGCCGTCCGGCGGCGGGTCGGTGATCCGCTTGTAGGAGTTGGAGCCGGCCGCCTTGCAGATCTTCTTGCCCTTGAGGTCCTGCGGCGCGTTGATCGCGGTGTCGTCCTTGCGGACCATCACGTCCTGGTGGGCGACGACGTAGGGGCCACCGAAGGTGACCTTGCCCTTGCGCTCCTCGGTGATGGAGTAGGTGGCGAAGATGATGTCGACGGTGCCGTTCTGGAGGAACGGCTCGCGGTTGGACGAGGCCGATTCCTTCCATTCGATCTGCGCGTCCTTGCCGCCGTTCACCTCCTTCAGCACGGCCTTGGCCACGTCGACGTCGAAGCCCTCGGGCGCGTTGCCCATCTTCAGGCCCAGGCTCGGCTGGTCCCACTTGGTGCCGACGACGATCGTGCCGCCGTCTTTGACCTTGTCCACCACGCTCGAGTAAGTCTTGCTGCTGCCACCGCCGCAAGCGGTCAGACCGGCGGCGAGTGCCGCTATCGAGAGCACCGCTCCCGTTCGACGCATGTGCATGAATACCTGCCTCAATGATCAGTGCGTGAGGATCTTGGAAAGAAAGTCACGCGCCCGGTCCGTCTGCGCGTTGGTGAAGAACTCGTCGGGGGTGTTCTCCTCCACGATCTGGCCGTCGGCCATGAAGACCACCCTGTTGGCCGCCCGCCGGGCGAAGCCCATCTCGTGGGTGACGACCATCATGGTCATCCCGTCGCGAGCCAGCCCGATCATGACATCGAGCACCTCCTGAACCATCTCGGGGTCCAGTGCGGAGGTCGGCTCGTCGAACAGGATCATCTTCGGCTCCATCGCCAGCGCCCTGGCGATGGCGACCCGCTGCTGCTGGCCGCCGGAGAGCTGGGCCGGATATTTGTCCGCCTGCGCCGCGATGCCCACGCGCTCCAGCAGCTCCATCGCCCGCTTGTTCGCCGCGTCCTTCGAGACGCCGCGCACCTTGAGGGGGCCGAGCGTGACGTTGTCGCGGATGGTTTTGTGGGCGAACAGGTTGAACGACTGGAAGACCATGCCGACTTCGGAGCGAAGCTTCGCCAGCGCCTTGCCCTCCTGGGGGAGCACCTGGCCGTCAAAGACGATCTGCCCCTCGCTGATCGTCTCCAGACGGTTGATCGTGCGGCAGAGCGTGGACTTGCCTCCGCCCGATGGACCGATAACGACCAGAACCTCGCCGCGGGAGACGGTCAGGTTTATGTCCTTCAGGACGTGCAACGCCCCAAAGTGTTTGTTGACGTTCTCCAACCGTACGAGTGGAGCGTCGTTACCGTTCTCCGTCATGGGTCAAACCGTAAGGGTCTCTAGAACGCTGGTCACTAACCAAGCGGTACCGATCCGATCACATCATGCCACCAAGCTGGCCTTTTAGCCCAGTCGGGACTGTGCCAAGCCGCACAGCGACTACCCTTGAACGTGCCATGACTGTGACCCAGGAGGGCGCCCGCACGTACGAAGTGCGCACATACGGGTGCCAGATGAACGTCCACGACTCCGAGCGGCTGTCCGGTCTGCTGGAGGACGCCGGCTACGTGCCCGCCACCGAGGGCGAGACCGCCGACGTCGTCGTGTTCAACACGTGCGCCGTGCGGGAGAACGCCGACAACCGCCTCTACGGCAACCTCGGCCATCTCCGGCCCGCCAAGATGAGCAACCCGCGCATGCAGATCGCGGTGGGCGGCTGCCTGGCGCAGAAGGACCAGGGTGAGATCGTCCGCAAGGCGCCGTGGGTCGACGTGGTCTTCGGCACCCACAACATCGGCTCGCTGCCGGTGCTGCTGGAGCGCGCCCGCATCGAGGGCGAGGCCCAGGTCGAGCTGAAGGAGTCGCTGGAGGTCTTCCCCTCCACGCTGCCCACCAAGCGCGAGTCCGCCTACGCGGCCTGGGTGGCCATCTCGGTCGGCTGCAACAACACGTGCACCTTCTGCATCGTGCCCTCGCTGCGCGGCAAGGAGAAGGACCGCCGTCCCGGCGACGTCCTCGCCGAGGTCCAGACGCTGGTCGGCCAGGGCGTCCTCGAGGTCACGCTGCTGGGCCAGAACGTCAACACCTACGGCGTTGAGTTCGGCGACCGCCTGGCCTTCGGCAAGCTCCTGCGCTCGTGCGGCACGATCGACGGCTTGGAGCGCGTGCGCTTCACCTCTCCCCACCCGGCGGCCTTCACCGACGACGTGATCGCCGCCATGGCCGAGACGCCCAACGTGATGCACCAGCTCCACATGCCTCTGCAGTCGGGCTCGTCGCGCGTGCTGCGCGAGATGCGCCGCTCCTACCGGGCGGAGCGCTACCTCGGCATCATCGAGCGGGTGCGCGCGGCCATGCCCGACGCGGCCATCTCGACCGACATCATCGTGGGCTTCCCGGGTGAGACCGAAGAGGATTTCCAGGCCACGCTCGACGTGGTCCGCCAGAGCCGCTTCGCCAACGCCTTCACCTTCCAGTACTCCATCCGCCCCGGCACCCCGGCGGCCACCATGCCCGGCCAGGTGCCCAAGGAGGTCGTGCAGGAGCGCTACGAGCGGCTCGTGGCCCTGCAGGAGGAGATCTCCTGGGAGGAGAACAAGAAGCAGGTGGGGCGCACGCTGGAGGTGCTGGTCGCCGAGGGCGAGGGCCGCAAGGACGACGCCACCCGCCGCCTGTCGGGCCGCGCGGCCGACAACCGCCTGGTCCACTTCGCGGTCGGCGCTGAGACGCCGCGGCCCGGTGACATGGTCACGGTCGAGGTCACGTACGCGGCCCCGCACCACCTGGTGGCCGACGGCCCGGCGGCGACGGTCCGGCGCACGAGGGCGGGCGACGCCTGGGAGTCCCGGCAGGGCGCCGCGAGTTCCGCGCCGGGGGTTCTGCTGGGCATGCCCACCATCGGCCGCCCCGCGCCTTCCCCCGCCGCCCCTTCGGGCGCCTGCTCGGCCCACTGACGCCACGCCGCACACGCCGGCGGGTCACGAGCTCGGCGAACGGCCCACCCCTGACAGCGCCCCGCGCCGCCTGGCCACGAGCGGAGGCCGGTCAGTGGGCGAGGCGGTTCAGGTAGGCGTAGCAGGGCTGGCGGCGGAAGTCGTGGAACGTGGCGCACGGGTCCGCGCCGCCCGGGATCGCCGGCGGCGGGTCCGCGCGCCGGTCCGGTTCCGGCGCGGAGCGCACCTGGGGCGGAGCCTGGGGAGCGGGTGAGCTCGCCGGGGGAGGGACGGCCACCTCGTTCCGGGGCTGCGGCCCGGGCGGCGCCGACCGCCGCGGTGCCGCCGTCGCGGGCGGCGGTGGCACGACGACGGAGACGGGAGGCCCCGTCGTGGGGTCGAGCGGGTCCGGGACGTGCGCCGGAGGACGCGGGCGACCGTAGATCGGCGCCGGCGGATCCGGGGCGAGCGACGGGACCGCGTAGATCGACGCCAGGGGATCCGGGGCGGCGCCGGTGGGGATCGGCGCCCCCGGCGAAGGAACGGCCTGGACCCAGGAGAACGGCGTGAGGGCGGCGGCTTCCTGGAACGATCCAACGCCTCGACCGGGGGCCGGCGTCGGGGACGAAGAATGCGATCTTGGGGAAAGCGGGCTTTTCCCCGCGAATTCCGGTGGACTTTGCGCGGGCGGTTCGTGGGAGTTTGTGAATGCCAGGAAAATGCCCGTGATCGCGGTCGCGAGCACCCCGGCGACTCCGGCGACCGGTGCGAGGTGGGCGCGGCGACCTGGGTAAACGGATCCACGGGGGGACATGTCGTGATTCCTTTGTGATTGGTGTGCGAGCATTCATCCGATGCGGCTAGTGTGGTCCATCACCCGCGGAAGCCGGTTAGCTTTCGCCGATACGACCGCAGGGAGCTGCACCACCATGCGAGATCCGATCGAGCCGGATCGTCCAGAGATCCTGTCCGGGCCCGGGGACACCCGCCTGGCGGACAAACCCCCGAAGAGCGCGAAGAAGACCGTCGCCATCGCCGCCGCGGCGCTCGTCGCGGTGCTCGCGGCCGGCGGCGTCGGCTACCTGCTGGCCGCGAACCCCGCCGGCACCGTCCAGCCGGGCGGCGCCCGTCCCGCGCCCTCCCAGACCGCCGGAGGCGACGAGGACCTCGGGGGCGACGACGACGCCACCATGGGCGACGTCACCGCCGACGCCCCGGAGGACGGCGACGCCCCGGTCGACACCCCCGACGACGGCAGCATGGGCGACGCCGCTCCCGACCTGGGCACGGGCGACGAGCCCACGGGCGACGCCGGCAGCGACTCCGCCAAGGGCGGCAAGCGGCCCGCCACGACGTCTCCCGCCAAACCCGGCCCCACCGACTCCGCCCCCACCAAGCCCGCGCAGCCGGACGAGGGCGACAACCCCGCGGACGGCCCGGCGGGCGAGGTCAGCGGCCAGTGCTCCAAGAGCGGCTGCTGAGCGGACCGCGGTCAAGTGGCTCGGCGTTTGTGGCCGGCATTGGACCTACGTCGACGACCACCCCGGTCCGTAGGGTCGGGCCATGACGACTGATAGAGCCTCAGCCCTGCGCGCGCTGCACGTGCCGGGAGACCCCGTGATCCTGCCGAACGCCTGGGACGCCGCCTCCGCCCTGGCCGTGCGGGAGGCCGGGTTCCCCGCCGTGGCCACCAGCAGCGCCGCCGTCGCCAGGGTCCTGGGGTACGAGGACGGCGAGCGGACGCCGGTCGCCGAGATGATGGCGGCCGTCGCCCGCATCGCCAGGGTCGTGGACGTGCCCGTCACCGCCGACATCGAGCGCGGCTACGGGCTCGGGCCCGCCGAGCTGGTCGAACGCCTGCTCTCCACCGGAGCCGTGGGCTGCAACCTGGAGGACTCCGGCGCCGGCGGGCTGATCGACCCCGGCGAGCAGGCGGATTTCCTGGCCGCGGTCCGGGCCGCGGCCGGTGAGGCACTGGTGATCAACGCGAGGGTCGACACCTACCTCCACGGCCTGAAGACGCGCGAGGCGGCGCTGGAGCGCGGGCGGCGTTACCTGGAGGCGGGGGCCGACTGCGTATACCCGATCGGGCTGGCGGACGAGGACGAGATCCGCGCGCTGGTGAGCGAGCTGGGCGCGCCGGTCAACGTCTACGCCGGGCCGGGGGCTCCGGACCCGGCGCGGCTGGCCGAGCTCGGCGTGGGCAGGATCAGCTTCGGCAGCGGGCTGCACCAGGCCGCGCACGTCTACGCGCAGAGCATGTTCGCGGAGGTCAGGGCAGGTCGCAGTCCATACTGAGCCGGCCGCCGCGTACGCTGGCCCCGTGCTTGTCGCCGCGGCCGTCTGCCCGCCCACTCCGCTGATCACCCTCCAGCTCGACGACCTCCGCACCGCCTGCCGCGCGGCGATAGCCGCGCTCCACGACGCCCGTCCCGACGCGCTGGTCGTGGTGGGCGGCGCCCAGGCAGCGACCGCGTACGGAGGCCGGGCGGCGGGCACCCTCCGCCCGTGGGGGATGGACGTCACGGCCGGTCGCGAGGGTCCCGTGCTCCCGCTGTCCCTGACCGTGGGCCGCTGGTTGCTGGGCGACCGCGCCCCGGACGGCTTCCAGTCCGTCGCGCTCGACGCGCCGATCGAGGAATGCCTCCAATTGGGCGAAAAACTAGGAAAAATCGCGCCAAAGGTGGCTTTGCTGGTCATGGCCGACGGCTCCGCCTGCCTCAGCGCGAGGGCCCCGGGCAAGTACGACGAGGCCGCGCGACCGTACAACCGCCTGATCGCGGACGCCATAGCCCAGGCCGACCCCGGCGCCCTGGCCGCCCTCGACCCCGCGCACGCGGACCGGCTGTGGGTGAGCGGGCGGGCCGCCCTCCAGGTGCTGGCCGGCGCGGCCGGCACGCGGAGGTACGAGGGCCGCCTGCTCATGGAGACGGCCCCCTACGGCGTGGGCTACTTCGCCGGCCTGTGGACCTGACGCTTCGGCACCGGGATCTTCATCAGGTCGCGGGCGAGCACGACCTCCCCGTCGAAGTGCCGCCGCACCTCCGCCACGAAGGCGGGCTCGTCGGCGAAGCCGTACCGCTCGGAGAAGTGCGTCAGCACCAGCCTGCGCACCCCCGCGTCCGCCGCCACCAGCCCCGCCTCGAACGCCGTCAGGTGCCCGTACTCCTTGGCCAGCGCGCTCTCCGACGACAGGAACGTGCTCTCGATCACCAGCAGGTCGACTCCCGAGGCCAGCTCGAACACGGTGTCGCAGAGCCGCGTGTCCATCACGAACGCCACGCTCTGGCCCGGCCTGGGCACGCTGCACCGGTCGAGCGTGACCCCGCGCACGGAGCCGGTGCGCTGGAGCTCGCCGACCTCCGGGCCGCGGATGCCGTACGCGGCCAGCCGGTCGGGCAGCATGGTGCGGCCGGACGGCTCCTGGACGCGGTAGCCGTACGACTCGACGGGGTGGGACAGGCGGCGCGCGGTCAGTGAGCCGACGGAGGCCAGGTCGCCGGAGAGAGGGTGCTCGGAGATCACCGAGGTGTCGGCGAAGGCGGCGGCGTGGCGGAGCCGGCGCCAGTATTCGGTGCCGGAGGCGGGGAAGACCGCGCGCACCGGATGCCTGACCTTGTCGCGCGCGATGCGCTGCACGATCCCGGGCACGCCCAGGCAGTGGTCGCCGTGGAAGTGCGTGACGCAGATCCAGTGCACGTCGTGCGCGCTCACCCCGGCGAGCAGCAGCTGCCGCTGGGTGCCCTCGCCGGGGTCGAAAAGGAAGCCTTGTCCATCCCAGCGCAGAAGGTAACCGTTGTGGTTACGGTGTCGGGTAGGAACCGCGCTGGAAGTGCCCAGCACCACCAACTCACGTGAGGACATGATGACCACAGTCGCGTTCGCCGAGGTGCCGACGCCGGTAGGGCCGTTCGTGCTGGCCGTCACCGAGGTCGGACTCATCGCGTCGGGCTGGGGGTCCCGTCCGCCGCTGGCCGATCGGCTCGGCCTGGCTGAAGTCCATGATGCGGATCGTACGGCCTTCGCGGTCGCCGAGCTGAACGCTTATTTCGCCGGTGATCTGAAGGTCTTCGAGACGCCGGTGGACTGGCGGCTGATGGCCGGCTCGCGGCTGCGGGTGCTCCAGACGTTGCACCAGGTTCCGTACGGGACCGCCGTCACGTACGGCGAACTGGCCGCGCGCAGCGGCTCCAGCGTGCCCGCCCGCGGCATCGGCTCGATCATGGGCTCCAACCCCATCCCGATCATCGTGCCCTGCCACCGCGTGATCGCGGGCAACGGCCTGGGCGGGTTCAGCGGCGGCGAGGGTGTGGAGACCAAGCGCCGGCTGCTCACCCACGAGGGCTACCTGCAACCGACCCTGCTGGATTTCTAGGGCCTGACTTCCAGCAAACTTGTCCTCGTGCGTCAGCAGCCAGTCATCGCCGTCGTGGGCCCCACGGCGGCCGGGAAGTCAGACCTCGCCGTGGACATCGCGCTCCGCCTCGGGGGCGAGTGCGTCAACGCCGACTCCATGCAGCTCTACCGGGGCATGGACATCGGCACGGCCAAACTCACCCCCGCCGAGCAGCGCGGGGTCCCGCACCACCTGCTGGACGTCTGGGACGTCACGGTCACGGCCAGCGTGGCCGAATACCAGAAGCTGGCCAGGCAGGTCATCGACGCCGTCGAGGTGCCCGTGCTGGTCGGCGGCAGCGGCCTGTACGTGCGGGCGGCCATCGACGAGCTGGAGTTCCCCGGCACCGACCCGGAGATCAGGGCCAGGCTGGAGGGCGAGCTGGCCGAGCGCGGCTCCGCCCCGCTCCACGAGCGCCTGCGCGAGCTCGATCCGGTGGCCGCGGCGGCGATCCTGCCGAGCAACGGCCGCCGCATCGTCCGCGCGCTGGAGGTGATCGAGCACTCCGGGCGCCCGTTCTCGGCCACCATGCCGGGCTACGACGCCGTCTACCCGAGCGTGCAGATCGGCCTTGAGGTGCCCAGGCCGGAGCTGGACGAGCGGATCGCGCTCAGGGTCGAGCGCATGTGGCAGGCGGGCCTGGTCGAGGAGGTGCGGGGCCTGCTCGGACAGGGCCTGGCCGAGGGGCGCACGGCCGGCCGCGCCCTTGGATACGCCCAGGTCATCCGCTTCCTGGAGGGTGAGTGGAGCGAGGAGCAGGCGATCGAGGAGACCGTCAGGACCACCAGGCGCTTCGCCCGCCGCCAGGAGTCGTGGTTCCGCCGCGATCCCAGGGTGCGGTGGCTGCCGTACGACGCCCCGGATCTGCTTGAGCGGTCCCTGGCGCTGATCTCCGCAAACCCGTTCGCATAAGCTTGAAAGATGCGGTTTCTTAAGGGGCACGGCACCGAGAACGACTTCGTCATCCTTCCCGACCCTGGCGGAGAGGCGGGCGTGACAGCCGCGCTCGTCGCCAAGATCTGCGACAGGAGAGCAGGGATAGGGGCGGACGGCGTGCTGGTGGTGACGCGCACCAAGGAGAGCCCTGAGGTGGCCGAGCACGCCGCCGTGGCCGAGTGGTTCATGGACTACCGCAACGCCGACGGCAGCGTGGCCGAGATGTGCGGCAACGGCGTGCGCGTGTTCGCCCGCTACCTGATCGACGAGGGGCTGGAGAAGCCCGGCGAGTTCATGCTGGCCACCAGGGGCGGCGTACGCACGGTCCGCGTCGAGCCCGGCGGCGACATCACCGTCGACATGGGCAAGCCCGTCGTGCACGGCCAGAGCGTGACGACCGTCGGCGGCCAGGAATACACGGGGCTCCACGTCGACGTGGGCAACCCCCACCTGGCCTGCGCCATCGGCGACCCCGTCGCCCAGCTCGACCTCCACTACCAGCCGGGCTTCGACCCCGGCGTCTTCCCCGGCGGGGTCAACATCGAGCTGTTCAACCCCGTCGGCACCCGCCGCGCGGTCATGCGCGTCCACGAGCGCGGCTGCGGCGAGACCCGCTCCTGCGGCACCGGCACGGTGGCCACCGCCGTCGCCGCCGCGGCCCTGACGGGCGAGACCACCGGCACGTGGACGGTCGAGGTGCCCGGCGGCTCGCTGACCGTCATCCTGGAGGAGGAGACGAGCTACCTCTCCGGCCCCGCGGTCATCGTGGCCAGCGGCGAGCTGAGGCTTGCAGAATAATGTTCTCCTGAGGGATGCTGGGTCCACTTCGCGAACTGAGAGGTGGATCATGGCTGACCCACGCACCACCGCGATGCAGGTCAAAGCGGCGATAGGTCAGTACGGTGGCGGGTTCATGGTCTCCAGAGAGGCCAAGGCCGTCTGCGAGGAGTACGGCCTCGGCGCCCGCGAGCTCTACTTCCGGGGCCGCTGCGGCGTGCTCGGCGAATGCGACGCCGACGTCGTCAATTCGGTCGTCGTTTTCTTCCCGCCCGAACACGTCGAGCAGAGCTGGAACGGCGGTCGCAAGCTCCCCACCGAGCAGGCCGTCGAGCTCTACGCCGAGATCTGCAGGGCCTGGGGCCGGCGCAGGCTGGGCGGCTACGAGGGCTGCGCGCGGCTCGCGGAGCTGCTGGAGCCGGTCGCCGAGGGCGCTTCGTGCGTGGGCGTCCCGCTGTTCGCGGGCTGGCGGGCCGTGCCGCTGCCGGACGACCCGCCCGCGCGGGCCATACAGCTCATGCACGTCGTACGCGAGCTGCGCGGCGGCCTGCACGCCAACGCCGTGATCGCGGCCGGCCTGCACCCGCTGGAGGCCACGCTCGCGGCCGACCACGACGCGACGCCGTTCGGGGCGGCCGCGGGAGAGATGATCGCCAAGTTCTTCCAGTGGCCGGAGCCGTACGCCACGCCCGGCCCGGACGTCGTGGCGCGCCGCGCCGCGGTGGAGGAGACGACGGACGACCTGATGGCACCGGCATTTTCGGTCCTTGACAGCAGCGAATCGGACGAGCTGATCGGCCTTCTGCGTTTTGGGGACGCTCGTTGACCTGGCAGACTGGCTGCCCATGGACGTGGACATCTGGGCCTGGGTCGGCGAAACCCAGCAGCAGCTTTCCGAGGCGGGCAACGTTGGCCTCGCCATGGCGCTGGGAGACCTCCCCGCACAGGCCTATGAGGGCCGATATCCGCAGCTCGACGTCATGGCCCCCGCCATCGCGCAGCAGGCCGAGTCCCTTGAGCTGCCCTGGCTGGAGTTCTACGCCCGCTACTGGCACCTGATCGGCCGCATCGGCGACCGGGCGCAGGGCGCGGTCGCCGTCGACGACGCGCAGCAGCTGCTGGCGTTCGCCCAGCGCGAAGACGTCCGCGAGTGCCCGGCCGCCCCGGCGGCGGTCGAGGCGCTCGCCATCACCTGGGCCAACACCGACGGCCCCGGCTACGCGAGCGAGCGCCTGGAGACGCTGGGGGCGCACATCGAGGGCATGAGCCCGGAGAAGTCCGCCTTCACCGGCCTCGTCACCCAGTACGTCGCCGCGCTCATCGACGCCGGCAAGCCGGGCGAGGCCGTGACCTACGCCGAGTCCGCCGTCGAGCGGCTGCGGGTCGCGGGCCGCGAGGCGAGCTGGGAGCTCGGCGCCGAGAGCGCCCGCGCGCTGCTCGCCGCGGGCCGCGCCGAGGACGCGCTCAACGCCCTGCAGGCCGCGGCGGAGTTCCAGGCCGACGACCCGGTGGCCAAGGAGCACCGCGACGGCGTGCGGCGGGCCCTGATCCTGGCCACCCTCGGCCGCACCGCCGAGGCCGTGGACGCGCTGCCCGACCTCGACGTGGTCGGCGAGCACCCGCGCGTGTTCGTGGAGTGGGCGCAGGCGGTCAGCAAGCTGGCCGACTCGGCCCAGATCACCAACACCTGGCAGCTCGGCCGCGTGCTGCGCCAGTGGATCGACTACTTCGGCATGATGGGCGGCTACCGCGCCCGCGTCGAGCTCGCCCTGGTCGCCGGCGACCTCGCCGTCGCCCGGCAGGGCGTGTGGCAGGCCGGGCTGCTGGCCGACCTGGCCGAGTCCGGAGCCGCCGAGCTGCGCGAGACCGAGGGGATCGCCGACCGGGTGGCCGCGCTGCGGGCCGCCGCCGAGGCCACGTCCGAGCCCGAGGTTCCGGGGCCGCTCGGCGAGCGGGTCGGCCTCTTCGACGCCGCCGACGGCTTCAACGCCGACCCGGAGAAGTGGGTCGGCTGGCTGGCCCCGCTGTCCGGCGAGGACCTGGAGGCCACCCGCCGCCACACCACCACGCTCGGCTTCCTCGGCTACCCCGCCACCGGCGCCGACATCTACTGGAAGATGCTGGTCGACACCGGCGACATCGCCGGCGCCGACTCCGACGACGTGGCCTACCTGACCACGCTGCTCGTCGAGGCCCGCCAGGACGAGCGGCTGGAGCAGATGGCCGCCATGCTGCCGCACGCCGCCCAGCACCTCGCGCTGGCCCGGCTGCACAGCGCGCGCGAGCGCTGGGCGGAGACGGTCGAGGCCGCCGAGCACGCCGTCGCGGCCGGCGCCGGGATCGAGGCCCGCCGCCTGCTGTCCGGCGCCGCCCAGCAGCTCGACGCCAACTCCCGGGCCGCGGAGGTGCTGCTGGAGGTGCTCGACGAGCTCGCCGACGAGGACGTCTGGCGCATGATCGTCATGGCCACCTCGGCGGAGGACTGGGACACCGTACGCAAGGGCGCCGCCAAGATCGGCATGCCGGTCAAGTCCAAGGAGGGCCCGATCGAGGAGGAGATGGGCCTGATCAGGCTCATCCTCCCCGCGCCCGACGGCGGCCAGCGCCAGGTGCTGTCCATCCGCACCGGCCCCGCTACGGCCAGGCTCGCCCTGCCGCAGCCCCGCGGCATGGACTACAACGCCGGCGACCTGGTCGTCTTCGACCCGCAGCTGCTGGAGCCTGTGCCCGACGACCCCCAGGAGCAGCAGAACTTCGTGCCGCCGTTCGCCGCGGTGCGCATCCTGCGGCCCGGCGGCTACACCAGCTACTTCTTCGACGGCGCGGCGCCGAGCGAGGAGGACTGGGCGGAGTTCACCGAGGTCATGGCCGAGCGTGGCTGGCCCATGTGGGTCTACAGCGACGAAAACTACGCCGTCACCCACCCGACCTCGGGTGAGTCGCTGCCCGGGGTGTTCGGCTGGGTCGCGGTCCCGCCGGACGTCTCGGCCTCCGAGGTCGACGCGCTGCTCGACGACGCCACCGAGCGGTGGGTGCACCCGCTGGCCTGGCTCGACCTGGCCCGCGAGATCGACGTCGAGGTCGAGCGGCACGAGCGGATCGTCAAGGAATACGGCCTCTAGGCTGCCCGACCTCGGAAGGGCGTCACCCGCGCGTGGCGCCCTTCCCCGGCGTACGGGCTCGGGCGTCACCCGCGCGTGCGGGTGAGCGGAAGGCGGGATGTGGCGTGCTGGAGCGGTTCGCTCTCGACGGCAAGGTGGCGATCGTCACCGGCGCGTCCTCGGGGCTGGGCGTGGCGTTCGCCAGGGGCCTCGCGGAGGCGGGCGCCGACGTCGTGATCGGCGCCCGGCGCGCCGACCGCCTGGAGGAGACGCGACGGCTGGTCGAGGAGACCGGCCGCCGGTGCCTGGCCGTGCAGACCGACGTGGCGCGCCCGGAGGACTGCGACGCGCTGGTGGCCGCCGCCGTCGATGCCATGGGCGCCGTGGACGTGCTGATCAACAACGCCGGCATCGGCACCGCCGTGCCCGCGCTGCGGGAGACGCCCGAGGAGTTCCGGCAGGTCATCGACGTCAACCTGCTCGGCACATATTGGATGGCCCAGGCGTGCGCGCGGGTGATGCGGCCCGGCTCGTCGATCGTGAACATCGGCAGCATCCTCGGCGAGACCACGGCCGGGCTGCCCCAGGCCGCCTACAGCGCCTCGAAGGCGGCGATCATCGGCCTCACGCGGGACCTCGCGCAGCAGTGGACCGGCCGGCGCGGCATCCGGGTCAACTGCCTGGAGCCGGGGTTCTTCCATTCGGAGATGACCGAGCAGTTCAAGCCCGGCTACGTGGAGGCGGTCGTCGAGTCCAGGGTGGTGATGAAGCGGCCGGGCGATCCGGCGGAGCTGGTGGCCGCGGCCGTCTTCCTGGCCGGTGACGCCGCCTCCTACATCACCGGGGTGACGCTTCCCGTGGACGGCGGGGTCCTGCTCACCTGACGCGGGGTCTAGGAGTCGAGGCCGGCCACCGGCCGGCCCTCCGAGCACTCGATCTTGAGCTCGACCTCCGCGCCCTCCTCCGGCTCGAACTCCACCTTGGCCTTGCGGGCGGGCCCCGGCTCGACCGAGTCCACCGAGTAGTTCTGGGCCGGGCTCCACGAGCGCAGCGTGACCAGGTCGCCCGCGCACGAGGCGATCACGGTGCCGCCCTCGGTGCGGATCAGCCGGCCCTGGGCCGTCTGCGGCGGCGTGCCCGTCGACGTCGGGGTGGCGGCGTTCACCGCGTCGGAGGGGGTGCGCTGGGCGGCGGTGTTCAGGGCCGCGCTGACCTCGGCCTGGCTGAGGACGTGGCCGGAGTCGCCGGTGAGGCCGGTGCCGAGCAGGGCGAGCACCGCCACGGCCGCGCCGGTCGCGACGACGGCGGTGGCGGCCCAGGCCAGCACGAGTCTCTTCATGGCCTCACGATCCCCCATGTACGACTAAGGCCAGGTTAAGGCGACGCTAAGGCTGCTCGGGGCATCGTCATCGAGCGTCTACGTTCTTGTATATGGCTGACATCCTGCTCATCGAGGACGACGTGGCGATCCGGACGGCGCTGAGCCGCGGGCTGCGCGATCTCGGTCACGCCGTCTCCTCGTCCCCGACGGCGCTGGACGGGCTGCGGCTGGCCGTGCAGGACCGTCCCGACCTGATCGTGCTCGACCTGGGGCTGCCGGACCTCGACGGGGTGGAGCTGCTGCGGATGTTGCGGGCGGTCAGCAGGGTGCCGGTCATCGTGGCCACCGCGCGTGACGGGGACGCCGAGATGGTGCCGGTGCTGGACGCGGGGGCCGACGACTACGTCGTCAAGCCGTACAGCGCGGCGCAGCTCGACGCGCGGGTGCGGGCCGTGTTGCGGCGGGCCGGGGGGTCGGCGCCGGAGCCGTCGCTGGCGGTGGGGGCGTTGCGGGTGGACCCGCGGGCGCGTACGGCCACGCTCGACGGGACGGCGCTGGATCTGACGCCGCGGGAGTTCGACGTGCTGCACTATCTGGCCGCGCGGCCCGGCGAGGTGGTGACCAAGCGGGAGCTGCTGACGGAGGTGTGGCAGCTGCCGTACGGGGGCGCGGACAAGACCGTGGACGTGCACCTGTCGTGGCTGCGCAGGAAGCTGGGCGAGACGGCCGCCGAGCCCCGCTACCTGCACACGGTGCGCGGGGTCGGCGTCAAGCTGGTCGAGCCGTCATGACGCGCGTGACGACGGCCGGGGGGACACGGAGGGACCGGGCGTGAGGCGGTGGCTGGCGTTGCTGGTGGCGGCGACGACGTCCCTCGTGCTGATCGCGCTGCTGGTGCCGATGGCGCTGCTCATCCGGGCCGTGGCCGAGAACGGCGCGATGGGCAGGGCGACCGCCGCCGCCGAGTCCGTGGCGGTCGCGGTGGGCACGCCCGACCTGGAGCTGGCGATGGCGCAGGTGTCGCGGCCGGTGACGGTGTTCCTGCCGGGCGGGCGCACGGCGGGTGCGGCGGCGCCCCGTACCGACGCGGTGCGCCTGGCCGCGACCGGGCGCAGCGTCACCGCCGCGACCACCGGCGGCAGGGAGGTGCTGGTCTCCGCGCAGTCGGCCGGGGGCACGGCCGTGATCAGGGTGTTCGTGCCGGACGCGGAGCTGGCCAAGGGCGTGCGCGAGGCGTGGCTGGGGCTGCTCGTGCTCGGGCTCGCGCTGGTGGTGCTGGGGATCGTCCTGGCGGACCGGTTGGCGCTGGCCGTGACGCGGCCGGTGGACGGGCTGGCCCGCGTCTCCCACCGGCTGGCCGGGGGCGACCTGACGGCTCGGGCGGAGCCGGGCGGGCCGCCCGAGGTGCGTTCCGTGGCGCTGGCGCTCAACCATCTGGCGGGGCGGATCGACGAGCTGCTGGTGGCGGAGCGGGAGTCGGTGGCCGATCTGTCGCACCGGCTGCGTACCCCGCTGACGGGTCTGAGGCTGGACGCCGAGTCGCTGCGGGACCTGGAGGAGGCGGCACGGGTGCAGGCCCGCGTGGACGCCCTGGAGCGGGCGGTGAGCGCCGTCATCACGGAGGCGCGGCGCCGCTCGGCCGGGCGCGAGTCGTGTGACGCGGCGGCGGTGGTGGGGGAGCGGGTGCGGTTCTGGTCGGTGCTGGCGGAGGATCAGTGCCGCGAGCTGTCGATCTCGCTGCCCGACGGGCCGCTGCCCGTCGCGGTGGGTGCGGAGGAGCTCGCGGCCTGCGTGGACGCCCTGCTCGGCAACGTCTTCGCGCACACCCCCGAAGGGGCCTCCATGGCGGTACGGCTCGCGCCGCACCCGTCGGGGGCCGTGCTGGCGGTCGAGGACTCGGGACCCGGCTTCGACCTGGAGCTGCTGGAACGGGGAAACAGCGGGGGCGGCTCGACCGGCCTCGGCCTCGACATCGCCCGCCGTACCGCCGAGTCCTCGGGCGGCCACCTGGCCGTCTCCACGCCCGAAGGGGGCGGCGCACGGGTGGAGATGGTCTTAACCGCTGCTTAGCGCGCGATTAGCGGCGATCGCGATTTCGTGGAGTCATGCAGATCACGAAGAAGTTCATCGCCGTCGGTGCCGGGGTCGTCGTGCTGGTCGCGGGCGGGGGCGCCGCCTTCGCCGCCACCGCGTCCACGGCCGCCGCACCCAAGGTCACGGCCGAGCGGGCCATGGAGATCGCGCACAAGGAGGTGGCGGGGGCCTGGGTCAGCGAAGTCGACTACCAGACCAGGGACACGCGGCCCGACGTGTGGGAGGTAGAGCTGACCAAGGGCGCGCAGCGCCACGAAGTGGACGTGGACGCGGCCACCGGCAAGGTCGTCAAGCACCGGACGGACAGGGACGACGACCACGGTCGCGACGACGACTGACAACCTCCCCACGGATCCCTCACGGCCACCGGCCCACCGCACGCGGCGGTGGGCCTTTGCCGTGCCCGGGATCAGCGGGTCATCTTCATGACGACCGGACGATGGTCGGACAGGGTGCTCGACAGGACGGAGCCGCTCGTGGTGGTGACGCCCTTCGTGTACACGTAGTCGATGCGGGCGTCCCCGTGGGTCGGCTTGTTGGCGTATTTTGCGCCGGTGTCCACCCAGCCCGCGGCCACGAACTTCTTCGACAGCGCGTCCGTGGGCGGCGCGTTGAAGTCGCCGGTGAGGATCAGCTGGGACCGGGAGCCGAAGTAGTCGCGCACCTTGTCCGCCTGGGCCTCGCGGCGGGCCACCGAGGTGGCCGACAGGCCGGGGGACAGGTGGGTGGTGAACACCGTGATCGTCGAGCCGCCGCCGAGATCGAGCTTGGCCCCGGCCATGGAGCGGTTGACCGGGCAGGTCTCGAAGTCGGTGAGCGGGATCGTCACGCGCTCGACGATCTTGAACGAGGACAGGATCGCGTTGCCCGCCTTGCCGGGTTGCGGATCGTCGCAGGGACCGGGGTTGTCACCCGCGCCGAAGTGGGCGTTGGCCGTGATGTCCCAGCCGAGCTCGTCGGCTAACTGCTTGACCTGGTCGGCGTCGGGCTTGCGATGGATCTCCTGGACGGTCACGATGTTGGCGCCGCTGCCGCGGATCACCGCGGCGATGGCCTTCATGTCGGCGGTGTCACCCGCGATGTTCCAGTCGAGGACGACCAGGTTCGTCGCGGCGTGCGCCGGGGCGGGAAGGGTGGAGGCGGCGAGCACCGTGACCGCGGCGGTCATCATCACTTTGATCATTTTTGTCGTATGCATGCCGTCGGATCTTACGGACCGCGTGACTGCTCGTATAGATCTTCAGCAGCTCTCCAGGACGGTCTCCATGGCGTCCTTCTCCGCTGACGTCACCCAGACTCCGTACTTCGTCTTCACGTCGATCTGGCGGGAGATGTAGGTGCACCGGTACGCCTTGCGCGGCGGCAGCCAGGTGGCCGCGTCGGAGTCGCTCTTCTGGCCGTTCAGCGGGCCGTCGACGGCCATGAGGTTCAGCGGGTCGTTGGCGAACTCCTTGCGCTTGTCCGCCGACCACTGCTGCGCACCCTTCTGCCAGGCGTCCGACAGCGGGATCACGTGGTCGATCTGGACGGCCGTGCTGGTGTCCTGGCCGCGCTTGAAGTTGATCGTCTTGCCGCTGTACGGGTCGTGCAGCGTGCCGCTCAGCACGATGCAGTCGTGGGTCCCGGCCTTGAACTTCTCGTCATCCAGGTCCCGCTTGAGTATGTCGTTACGGGTGTCGCACCCGTTGTGGTCGACGTCCGACCACGCCGGGCCGAACTTGTCGCGGTCGAACCCGGTCTTCGGGGCGCGGCCCTTGACCGTTAACTTGGCGAGCTTCTTGCGGGCGTCCGAGGCGGAGACCGAGTCGGACTTGTCCGCCTTATCGGTACCGGCCGAGGACTGCCCCTGCAGCCCGCCGCAGCCCGCCAGCATCGCCACTGTGGCCGCACCGGCCATGAACGCCCGAACCCGCCGCCCCACGCCCACTCCCCAGACTTCGCCCGACCTTCGTAAAGTCTAGGTCAAGTGCCCATAAAAGGCCTTACTACGCCTCTGGGCGGTCAACGTCTGATCTTTTCCATTCCCGGGTCGAACAGCGGCTCGGCGGCGACTGTCGCGGGGACCCGGCGATCGAAGTACGAAATATCGACATTCGTCCCGGGTTCGGCGAGCTCGCTCGGCAGCCAGGCGTACGCGATGGGCCGCTGGATGGTGTGCCCGTACGCCGCGCTCGTGACGTACCCGACGGTCCGGCCGCCGTGCCGTACCGGCTCCTTGCCCATGACCACCTCGGCGCTGAGCAGCGGCACCAGCCGGCGCGTGACGTCGGCGGTCAGGGCGTCGCGGCCGATGAAGTCCTTGTCCTCCTTGACCGCGAAGCCCAGCCCGGCCTCGTACGGGTTGTGCTCGGTCGTCATGTCCACGCCCCAGAGCCGGTACCCCTTCTCCAGCCGCAGGCTCCCGAACGCGGCCCGCCCGCCGGCGACCGCCATCCCGCGCGACCACAGCGTGTCCCAGAGCTTGAGCCCCATGTCGGCGCTGGTGTAGAGCTCCCACCCCAGCTCGCCCACGTACGAGACCCGCATCGCGAGCACCGGAACATGTCCGACGTATCCGGTCTTGCAGCTGAAGTAGCGGAAGCCCTGATGCGACAGGTCCATGTCGGTGAGCGGCTGCACCAGCTCCCTCGCCCGCGGCCCCCACACGCCCACGCAGCACGTCCCCGGCGTCACGTCGCGCACCCGCACCCCGCCGGGCGCGTGCCTGGTCAGCCAGTCGAGGTCGAGGTTGCCGTTCGCGCCGACCTGGAAGAGGTCCTCCGCCAGCCGCGCCACCGTGAGGTCCGAGCGGATGCCGCCCTTGACGTCGAGCAGCAGCGTGTACGTGACCGAGCCGGGCTTCTTGTCCACGTTGTTCGTCGTCATGCGCTGCAGGAACGCCGCCGCCCCCGGCCCGCCGACCTCGATCCGCTTGAGCGGCGTCATGTCGTAGAGCGCCACCCGCTCCCTCGTGGCGTACGACTCGGCGGCCGCCACCGGCGACCAGTAGCGGGAGGCCCATTCGCCGCGCTGGGCCGTCCCCAGGAAGGCCTCCTCCCCGAGGTCCTCCAGGAGCGGCACGTTGGCCTCGAACCAGTGCGGCCGCTCCCACCCCGCCGCCTCCAGGAAGAACCCGCCCAGCTCCCGCTGCCGCGCGTGGAACGGGCTGGTCCGCAGGGGCCGCGGCGACTCCATCGGCTGGAGCGGGTGGATGACGTCGTAGACCTCGACGAAGTTCTGCCTGCCGCGCTCCTCGACGAAGGCCGGCGACAGCTGCGCCTGCTCGAACCGGCTCAGCTCGCACTCGTGCAGGTCCGCCCGCGACCGCCCGTCCACCAGCACCTCGGCCAGCGCCCGCGCCACCCCGGCCGAGTGCGTCACCCAGACGGCCTCGGCCAGCCAGAACCCGTCGAGGTGCGGCGCCTCGCCGATCAGCGGGAACCCGTCGGGCGTGAAGGAGAAGATCCCGTTGATGCCGTCCTCGTACTTGGACTCGGCGAGCGCGGGCATCAGCTCGACCGCGTCCCGCCAGGCGGGGTCGAAGTCCTCCGCGGTGAACGCCTGCACCGACGGCATGACGGTGCCCTTGGGGCCGATCTCGTCCTGGGCGACCGGCATGGACCGGTGGGAGTAGGAGCCGACGCCGACGCGGTCGCCGTGCCGGCGGAAGTACAGGTCGCGGTCCTGGTGGCGGAGGATGGGGCCCTCCGCCTGGGGCGCGGGGAGGGGGCCCGACTTGGCGTACTGGTGGGCCAGCGGCAGCAGCGGCACCGTCAGCCCGGCCATCTTCCCGACCGTGGGCCCCCAGAAGCCCGCCGCGCACACCACCACGTCCGCGGGGATCGTCCGGTACTCGCCGGAGGTCAGGACCGCGACGCCGGTGACCCGGCCGCCCTTCTGCTCGATGCCTGCCACCGTGTGCCGGGCCAGGAATCTCGCCCCACGTTCGGCCGCCCGCGCCGCCTGCGCCTGCCCGCACGCGACCGCGGCGGCCAGCCCGTCGCTCGGCACGTGGTAGCCGCCGAGCACCTTGTCCCTGTCCAGCAGCGGCCACAGCTCCGCGCACCGCTCGGGGTCGACCAGGTGCCCCTCGACGCCCCACGACTCGGCCCAGCCGACCTTGCGGTGCAGGTCGGTCCAGCGTTCCGGGGTGGTGGCCAATTCCAGGCCGCCGACCTGGCGGAAGCACGACCCGCCGAGCCCGGTGTACTTCCGCACGGTGTAGGCGGCGAACTCGGTCATCGTCTTCGACGGGTTCGTCTGGAAGACCAGGCCGGGCGCGTGCGAGCTGGACCCGCCGGCGGCGAAGAGCGGCCCCTGGTCCACCACCGTGACGTCGGTCCACCCGCGCTCGGTGAGCTCGTCGGCGAGGGCGCAGCCCACGATCCCGGCACCTACGATCACCAGACGGGGCCGACTCATGACGCCTCCGGTTGTTCCTTAATGCGCAACACGTGCCGGATATGCATCGACGATAAAGCCCGGTGCACCTTCGAACAAGCCTGCCTTAATCTGAACGTGGATCATGGCATGTCGGAAAGAGGGGACATGGCGCAGCGGCGCTTGCTGGAGGGGCTCGGCGTCACGGTCGCCGAGGAGACGGCCTACCGCGCGCTGCTCAGGCACGGACCGGCGACGCTGAGCGAGCTCGCCGCCGAGACCGGCTCGTCCGCCGCGGCCATCCGCCGCATGCTGCCCAGGCTGGAGGACCTCGGCCTCATCTCCCGGGTGGCCGGCCGGCCGCTGCGGCTGATCGCCACTCCGCCGAACGTCGCCATCGACATCCTCGTCGCGCGCCGCCAGGAGGAGATCGCGCACAGCAGGGCGGCCGCCGCGCTGCTGGCCACCGAGGTCGCCGAGCGCAGCGGGCCGCACCCGGAGGAGGTGCTGGAGGTGGTGAGCGGGCGCGACGCCGTGGCCCGCCGCTATCTCCAGCTGGAACGCAACGCCACGCGGGAGATGCTCGTGCTGGTGCATCCCCCGTACGCGGTGGACGTCAGCGACGACCGGGAGAACCGCAGGCGGGCGGCCCACCAGGGGGCGCCCACCCGCGGCATCTACGGTCCGCAGGCGTTCGAGCACCCCGGCATGCTGGCCCACACGCGGCGGGCCATCGCCGACGGCGAGCAGGCCAGGCTCGGGCAGGTGCCGGTCAAGCTGGCCATCGCCGACGCCCGCACCGCCATCCTGCCCCTGGTCTCCGACGAGGACCAGGCCGTGGAGAGCGCGCTCGTGGTGCACCCGTCCGCGCTGCTGGACGCCCTGGTGGGGCTGTTCGAGACGCTGTGGCGCTCCGCCGTGCCGCTCCGCCTGACCGCCGAGGCCGGCCTGGAGCCCGAGGTGTGGCCGCAGACGCCCGACACGGAGGTGCTGGCGCTGCTGGCGGCCGGGATGAAGGACGACGCCATCGCCAGGCAACTGGGGCTCAGCCCGCGTACGGTGCAGCGCCGGGTGCAGGTGCTGTGCGAGCGCCTGGACGCCAGGACCCGCTTTCACGCCGGGTTCCTGGCCGCCCAGCACCGCCTGCTCGAATGAGCCCCGGGTGAGCCCCGAATGAGCTAGGACTCGGCGCTCAGAGCCACCTTCGTCAGCTCGGCCTGGCGCTGGATCTGCCCCATGATGATGGGGTTCACCCCCTTGGCCTGGAACGTGGCGACCATCCGGTCCATCACCGCGTTCGCCCGGTCCAGATCCCCCTGCCGCGCCTCGGCCCTGGCCAGGCGGCGCATCACCATGTTCAGGGTGATGTTGTCGATGCTCGCGTCGCGGACGACCTCGCTGAGGTGCTCGATGCCCTGCTTGGGGTCCGGCGGCCGGACGCGCAGCCGCTTGCCCGCCGTCACCGCCTTGAACTCGCGCTCGGCGTTCAGCCCCTTGACCAGGCGGGCGTAGACGGCCAGCGGGTGGGCGCCGTAGCGGTCGATGACCTCGTCGAGGGCCACGTTCCCCGAGCGCAGCGCGGGCGAGTCGGAGCCGAGCAGCGAGAACAGCTGCCCCTGCTCCTCGCCCAGCATCAGCTCGGCCACCTGGTGGTCGTCGCGGCTGATCGGGAAGCGCACCCTGACCAGGCACGCGGGGGAGACGATGCGGGAGCCGTCCGCGGCGATGTACTGGGCGCGGACCTGGTAGTCGCCGGGCTGCTGGAAGTAGTGCCCGTCGCGGCCGTGCCCGATGTACGCGCTGCGGTAGATGGCCGGATTGCCCTCGTCCAGCCGGATCTCCGGCGAGGTGTCCACGCAGTGCCGCATCATCGGCCGGTACAGCACGGTCCGGCCGCCCGGCTGCGTGATCGACACCTGGGTGAACTCCGTGTCGGGGTGCAGGTGGCCGTGCGTGACGCGGGGCTCGACGGCGTAGGACAGCTTGAACTCGATCACGACGGGCTCGCCCAGCTCGAACGACTCCTTGGCGCGCAGCTCCAGCCGCAGCCCGGAGTGGTCCTCGACGGGCTGCTCGAACGGGGCGATCTCGGCGGCGCCGGTGCCGAACGCGTTCGCGCCCATGGCCACGTCGCGGTAGAAGCCGTGGCGCAGGTGGACCAGCTCCGGGTCCGTGAACTGGAACGGGAACCCCAGCCAGTAGCTCGGTTCGCCGCCCGGGCGGTAGTTATGCACATAGTTCATCCACGACAGGTCGCCGAAGCCGCCGTCCGGGCCCAGGGGCTGGGGCGGGGTGCCGAGGTTCTTCTGCCAGGAGTGCAGCAGGTTGAAGGCGTGCCCGAGCTCGTGCACGTACGTACGCAGCTGCGCCCGCTGCGCCTGCGGCGTGCTCCCCTTGATCACGTCGTAGAACACTGCGGACCCCTGCCGCTGGTGCGCGTCGTTGTAGTCGAACATGATGCCCCGATAGCCGCCCACGTGCTTGCTGGCCACCAGCAGCCACACGCGCCAGGCCGGCACGTCGCCGAACCCGCTGAACTGCTGCCTCATCGCGTGATGCAGCTCGGCGTCGTCCCACGCCAGGTCCGCGCCCGACCCGTCCACCGGGATCACCCCGGGCTGGGCGAGGGTCAGCTCGATGCCCGCCTCCGCGTACGCCGCCCGCACGCTCAGCTCCCTGGCCGGCGAGCCGCTCGGCCCCGGCAGCGTACCGGTCTGGTACGACACGAACGGCACGGTCCCGATCACGGAGTCCTGCTCCAGCAGCACGCTGCGGAAGAACGGCGAGGAGAAGGTCACCTGGTACGTGCGCCCCGCGACCACCGCCGTGCCCGACCCGCCGGCGATCGTCACGCTCACGTCCCTCACCGGGGTGTCGAACGTGAAGACCCCACGCCCCTGGATCCCGGCCTCCTGCACGGTGGGGGCGTTGACCACGAACGAGCCGGCGTAGGACGTCGTCGCGCCCGCCACGGTGAACAGGTCGCCGCTCACCCGCCCGGTCGGCCTGGCCCCGTCGATGTCGACCCGGAGCGCCAGCCGCGAGTCGCCGTCCTGCCCCTGGTACAACCCGCTGATCATGGGAGCTCCCTCGCTCAGGGCCTACACGAGGGAACACTTCACCGACCGCGGGTGCCTGTCAACGCGTTCCGCGAACTTGGAGCGCTCCGAGCAGCTCCTCCGATGCCCTGGTGATCGTCTCCACGGCCCGCTCGAACGCCTCGGCGTTGCGCCCGGCGGGCGCGCGGAAGCCGGAGATCTTCCTGACGTACTGCAGCGCCGCCGCTCGCACGTCCTCCTCGGTCACGCTCTCGGTGTACGGGGGGCGCAGGGTCTTGATGCTTCTACACATGCCTCAACCGTAACTTTGTCGGGGGCGTGTGGCAGGCTCGCGAGCATGGCCGAGAGAACCAGTTACGCGGACGGCGCGCCCTGCTGGGCGCAGCTCCTCACGAGAGACGCCGTCGCGGCCGAGCGCTTCTACGCGGGGCTGCTCGGCTGGGAGTGCCGTGACCAGGGCGGATGGACGATGGCCCACGTCGGCGGGCGTCCCGTCGCCGCGATCACGCCCGACCCGCGGGCCGCCGACCCGGCGGCCTGGACGGTCTACCTCGCCACCTCCGACCTCGATGCGGCCCTCGCCCGGCTCGACGCGGTGGGCGGCGAGCTGATCGAGGGCCCGGCGGCCGGCTACGCGCTGGCCACCGACCCGTTCGGGGCGAGGTTCGCGATCTACCAGCCGGGCGAGTTCGCCGGGGCCGGGGTGCTGGCCGAGCCGGGGGCGATGAGCTGGGCCGAGGTCAACGTGCCCGACGGCGCGGCGGCCGACGCGTTCTACGGCACGCTGTTCCCGTACGAGAAGCGGCAGGTGGCGGGCGGGATCGACTACACGGTCTACCACGCGGGCGGCGAGCCGGTCTGCGGGCGGCTGCAGATGGACGAGCACTGGGCGGGCGTGCCGCCGCACTGGATGATCTACTTCGACGTGGCCGACCTCGACGCCGCCGTGGCCAGGGCGGCCGAGCTGGGCGCGGAGGTGCCGGTGCCGCCGTTCGACTCGCCGTACGGCCGCGTCGCGGTCGTCCATCACGCGGCGGGCGGCGGGTTCTTCAGCCTCCGCCGGCCACCGGGCTGAGCTCGTTGCCGAAGTCGAGGGCGATCTTGCGCATGCCCTCGGCCAGGTCGTCGCGGTCGATCGCGTCGATCCGCTCGGCGGGGCCCGAGACCGACATCGCGGCCACCACCCGGTCGCCGTCCCACACGGGCACGGCCAGGCAGTGCACGCCGAGCTCCTCCTCGCCCAGGTCCATGGCGTGGCCCTGCGCCCTGACGCGATCGAGCTCGGTCAGCATGGCCGCCAGGTCGGTGATCGTGTTCGGGGTGCGGCGGGGCATGCCGGTGCGCTCGAAGACGGCGACCGCCTCGGCGGGGGGCCGCCCGGCCAGCATCACCTTGCCCACGGCCGTGCTGTGCGGCAGCACCCGCCGGCCCACCTCGGCGAACATCCGCAGCCTGCGCGGCGAGGGCACCTGCGCCACGTAGACGACGAAGTCGCCTTCGAGCACGGCCAGGTTGGCGGTCTCGCCGGACAGCTCGACCATCTTGGTCAGGTACGGCTGCGCCCACACGCCCACCATGCTCTCGGCGATGCCGCCCAGCCGTACGAGGCCGCCGCCCAGGGCGTACCTCTTGTCGGACTCCTGCCGCACGTAGCCGCGGGCGAGCAGGGTGCGCAGCAACCGGTGGATGGTCCCGTACGGCAGGCCGGTCCGGGCGGCGATCTCCGACAGGCCCGCCTCGCCCCCGTGCTCGGCCAGCGCCTCCAGCACGTCCAGCGCCCGCTCCACCGACTGGACGCTCATAGGGAGACCCCGCGCAGCGAGGCGTCCAGCACTTCGGCCGTGTGGGCCACCCTGATGTCCGAGCCGGCGCGCCGCACGGCCGCGGCGATCTGCATCGTGCAGCCGGGGTTGGCCGAGACCAGCAGTTCAGCGCCGGTCGTGGCGACCGCGGCGGCCTTCCTGTCACCGAGGTCGCGGGCGGCCTCGGGCTGGAAGATGTTGTACGTGCCCGCCGACCCGCAGCAGATGGCCGACTCGGGGATCTCGCGGACCACCAGGTCGGGGATGCCGCTCAGCAGCTCGCGCGGCTGGGCGCGCACGCCCTGGGCGTGGGCCAGGTGGCAGGCGTCGTGGTAGGCGACGGTGATCGGCAGCGGGTGCCGCTTGGCCACGGGGCCCAGCTCGGCGAGGTATTCCGACAGATCGACCACCCTGAACCCCGGCTCGCGCCTGAGCAACTCGCCGTACTCCTTCATCGACGAGCCGCAGCCGGCCGCGTTCACGACGACGGTGTCGACCCCGGCCTTCTCGAACGTCCTGACCGTGCGGCGCGCCAGCCGCCTGGCCTGGTCGTCGCGCCCGGAGTGCACGCTGAGCGCCCCGCAGCAGCCCTGGCCGCCCGGGATGACCACGTCGCAGCCCTCCAGAGAGAGCACTCGCGCGGTGGCCGCGTTCACCTGGGGGAAGAACTCGCCCTGCACGCACCCGGTCAGCATGCCCACCACGGCCCTGCGCTCCCCCCTGGCCCTGATGACGCGCGGCATCCGCTGCCGGTGCTCGACGCGCGGCGCGAGCGCGGCCATGGCACCGAGGCTCGGGTTGGCCCTGGCGAGGAACGGCGCCATGCGCTCGGCCAGCCACATCGCCGGTCGCAGCAGCCGCAGCCGGCGCGGGTAGGGGAACAGGCTGAACACGATCCCGCGCACGGCCCGCTCCTGCGGATCCCGCACGTGCTCCCGCTCCACCTCTGCCCTGGTCTGCTCGATCAGGCGGTCGTACTGCACGCCGGAGGGGCAGGCCGTGACGCACGCCATGCACCCCAGGCAGGCGTCGAAGTGCCCGGCCATCTCCGGCGTGATCGGGGTGCCCTCGACGTGCTGCTTCATCAGGTGGATGCGGCCGCGCGGCGAGTCCATCTCCTCGCCCCACAGCACGTACGTCGGGCACGTGGGAAGGCAGAACCCGCAGTGCACGCAGTCGTTGATCAGCTCGGGGTTCACGTCTATCAGATCCCTCCCAGGAACCGGCCCGGCGACATCCTGCGCCCGGGGTCGAACCGTTCCTTGACCCGCCGCATCAACGGCAGCCCGCTCACCTGCCCCCACCTGTCGACGCCCTCGTACGGCGTGGCCAGCACGTTCAGCCGCCCGCCCAGCGCCTCGAACCGCTCGCGCAGCCGGGTGACGGCCGCCGCCAGCTCCTCCTCCGAGACCTCGCCCCAGAGCTCCAGGTACGCCCGCCCCGCCGCGGCCGAGCCGCGGAACGCGAACCCCGCTTCCGCGGCGGCGGCCAGCGCTCCGGCCGCGCGCGCGGGCGGGAACCGGACCTCCAGCAGCACGTCGTCCCTGAGGATCAGCCCCCACCAGTCCGGCGCCTCGGCCGTGACCGTGCCCTCTCCCAGCACCTCGCGCAGCGCCAGCGCGCGTCGCTCGGCCGCCGAGCCCTCCACCAGCACCGCGACCGTCGCCTCCTTGCCGTCCGGGCAGTCGATCTCCACGGCGGACGGCTCGGCCTGGGAGGCGGCCAGGCGGAGCAGCACGTCGTCCGAGGGCCCGGCGGACGACTCGGTGGTCGCCACGAGCCAGCGCCGGTCCGCGGGCAGCGGGTGCAGCCGGAACGTGGCCTCCGCGATCACGCCGAGCGTGCCCTGGGAGCCGGTGAAGAGCTTGCCGAGGTCGTAGCCCGCGACGTTCTTGACCACCCGGCCGCCGGACCTGGCGATCGTGCCGTCGGGCAGCACGACCGTGATGCCGATGAGCAGGTCGCGGGCGGTGCCGTAGCGGAAGGAGCGCGGGCCGGCCGTGGCGGTGGCGAGCGTGCCGCCGACCGTCGTGTGCTCCGTGAACGGCGGGTCGAGCGCCAGCTCCTGGCCCTTCTCGGCGAGCGCGGCGGCCAGCGCGTCCATGGTCAGCCCGGCCTGCGCGCGCACCACGAGGTCGCCGGCGGCGTGCTCGATGAGGGAGTTCATGCAGCACATGTCGATGAGCACGTCGCAGCGCTCGGGCGGGGCGCCCCAGTGCAGCTTCGTGCCGCCGCCCGCGGGCACCGCCGCCAGGTCCTTCTCGGCGCAGGCCCGCAGCACGGCCGAGATCTCCTCGACCGTCTCGGGGAGGGCGACCCAGCGGGTCCGCACGCCGTTGACGGCGTCGTCGGCGTCCGCCTGCCTGATGGTCACCCCCGTGTCGGCCAGCATCAGAACTGCTCCGCCTTCCCCGACTCCACCAGCGGGTGCACGCCCTTGCGCACTCCCGGCACCTCGCCGCACAGGCGCGGCGTGGGGAACACCTTGCCCGGGTTCGACAGGCCCCGGGGGTCGAACGCGCACCGGACGAGCTGCATGGTGTCCAGGTCGTCCGCGCTGAACATCTTCGGCATATAGCGGGATTTATCCACCCCGACCCCGTGCTCGCCCGTGATCGAGCCGCCGTGTTCGATGCACAGGTCGAGGATCGCCCCGGAGACCACCTCGGCCCGCTCGCCGGCCCCCGGCTCCGCGTCGTCGAACAGCACGAGCGGGTGCAGGTTGCCGTCCCCGGCGTGGAAGACGTTCGCCACCCTGATGCCGTGCTCGTGCGAGAGCCGGTCGATGGCGGCCAGCACCCCGGGCAGGGACGTGCGCGGCACCACCCCGTCCTGCACGATGTAGGCCGGGCTGATGCGCCCGACGGCGGCGAACGCGGACTTGCGGCCCTTCCAGATCGCCGCCCGCTCGGCCGGGTCGGCGGCCACCCGCAGCTCGAACGCGCCCGAGCAGATCTCCGTGAGCTGCGCGAACTGCCGCTCGACCTCCGCCGCCGGGCCGTCCAGCTCCACGATCAGCACGGCGCCCGCGCCCTCGGGGTAGCGGCAGGCCACCGCGGCCTCGGCCGCCTCGATGGCGAGCGCGTCCATCATCTCGATCGCGGCCGGCACGATGCCCGCGCCGATGATCGCCGAGACCGCCTGGCCGCCCTGCTCGATGTTCTCGAACGCGGCCAGCACCGTGGTCACGGCCTCCGGCGCGCGGCAGAGGCGTACCGTGATCTTGGTGGCGATGCCCAGCGTGCCCTCGGAGCCGATGAACGCGCCCAGCAGGTCGTAGCCGGGGTCCATGCGGTCGAGCGTGACCAGGTCGCCGTCGGGGGTGACGATCTCGCAGGCCTCGACGTGGTTGACCGTGAAGCCGTATTTGAGGCAGTGGGCGCCGCCGGAGTTCTCCGCGACGTTGCCGCCGATGGAGCAGACCTGCTGGCTGGAGGGATCGGGCGCGTAGTAGTAGCCCCGGTCGCGCACGGCCTCGGTGATGGCCAGGTTGGTGACGCCGGGCTCGACGACCGCCCGGCGGTTGTCCAGGTCGATCTCCAGGATCCTGCGCATCTTGGAGGTGACGATGAGCACGCCGTCCTCGCGGGGGAGCGCGCCCCCCGACAGGCCGGTGCCCGAGCCCCTGGCCACGAAGGGCACGCCGAAGTCGTTGCACACGCGTACCACGCGGGCGACCTGCTCGGCCGTGCCGGGCAGCACGACCACGCCGGGGGTCGCCCGGTGGTAGGTGAGGCCGTCGCACTCGTACGTGCGCAGGCGTACCGGATCGGCGATCACCGAGTCATGGGGCAGCAGCGAGCGCAGGGCCGCCGTCAGCGTTTCCAGCACCCGATCCCCCTCTTTTCCCTAGTTTCTACGGCATTCGAGCATAGGCGGGAAGCGTCAGGAAGTCGGCGAAGTCGTCGTCCAGCGCCACCTCCTTGAACAGCGCGGTCGCCTGACCGTACAGCTTCTCGTCGTGGCCGGGCTCCTCGGCGATCCTGGCGAGCTCCTCCGCGATGATCTGCTCCACCAGTTCCTTCGTCACCTGGGCGCCCGTGTCGGCGAGCGTGATGTCGTTGTGGATCCACTGCCAGATCTGCGAGCGCGAGATCTCGGCGGTCGCGGCGTCCTCCATGAGGTTGTGGATCGCCACCGCGCCCAGGCCGCCCATCCAGGCGGCGAGGTAGCGCAGCGCCACGTCCACGTTGTTGCGCAGCCCGGTTTCGGTGATCTCGCCGGGCGTCTCGGAGACGGCCAGCAGCTCGGCGGCGCTCACGTTGACGTCCTCGCGCAGCCGGTCGAGCTGGTTGGGCCGCGACCCCAGCACGCCGTCGAACACCTCACGGCACACCGGCACCAGGTCGGGGTGCGCCACCCACGAACCGTCGAACCCGTCGCCCGACTCACGTGTCTTGTCCGCCCGCACCTTCTCCAGCGCCACGGCGTTCACCTCGGGGTCGCGCCGCGAGGGGATGAACGCCGCCATGCCGCCGATGGCGTGCGCGCCGCGCTTGTGGCAGGTGCGCACCAGCAGCTCGGTGTACGCGCGCATGAACGGGGCCGTCATCGTGACCGCGTTCCGCTCGGGCGGCAGGAACTCGCGGCCCCGGGTCCGGAACTTCTTGATCACGCTGAACAGGTAGTCCCAGCGGCCCGCGTTGAGGCCCGCCGAGTGGTCGCGGAGCTCGTACAGGATCTCCTCCATCTCGAACGCGGCCGGGTAGGTCTCGATGAGGACGGTCGCCCTGATCGTGCCGTGCGGAATGTCGAGGAGCTCCTGAGCCCTGGTGAACACGTCGTTCCAGAGCCGCGCCTCCAGATGGGACTCCATCTTGGGCAGGTAGAAGTACGGCCCCTTGCCCTTGTCGATCTGCCGCTGGGCGCAGTGGAAGAAGTAGAGCCCGAAGTCGAACAGCGAGCCCGAGACCGGCCGCCCGTCCACCTGCGCGTGCTTCTCGTCCAGGTGCCAGCCGCGCGGGCGCACGACGATCGTGGCCAGCCCGTCGTCGGGCCCCAGCGCGTACGACTTGCCGCCGGTCTCGAAGTCGATCGTGCGGTCGAGGGCGTCACGCAGGTTGAGATGGCCGCTCACGCAGTTCTCCCAGAGCGGCGAGTTGGCGTCCTCGAAGTCGGCCAGCCAGACCTTGGCGCCGGAGTTGAGCGCGTTGATGGTCATCTTCTTGTCGACCGGGCCGGTGATCTCCACCCGGCGGTCCTCCAGGCCGGGCGCGGGCGGCGCGACCTGCCAGTCGGCCTCCCTGATCCCCTTCGTCTCCGGCAGGAAGTCGAGCAGGCCGCCCGCGGACAGCTCCGCCTGCCGCGCCTGGCGGGCCGCCAGCAGCTCCAGCCGCCTGGCGCCGAACTCCCGCTGGAGAGTCGCCACGAAATCGAGCGCCTCCGGAGTGAGGATCTCGTCGAACCGGTCGAGCATCGGGCCGGTGATCTCCATGGGGTGCCTTTCCGCTTCGTGGAAAATGACTTCTGGATTGTGGAAGTGAAATTACTCCCCTGGTCGTCCCGGGTCAAAGGTTGGGGTCGCTTCGGGGAGTCGTCGGGGGCATCCCCGATGTGGTCAGGGTTCTTCCCGGACAGGATGGGGGCATGAAGACCATCGCGATCGCGGGCGGGCTGCTGGCCTCCGCGCTGATGTTGACGGGGTGCGGGATGGCGAGCATCGCCGGCCCGAGCAGCGAGGAGACCTCGTCGTACGAGGTGACGGACAAGGTCGCCAGGCTCCAGGTCAAGAGCGGCGCGGGCGATACCGAGGTGACCGAGACCGGCGGCAGCGCCGTACGCGTCACCGAGACGCTGCGCTGGCGCGGCGACGACAAGCCGAAGCCGCAGCACGGCGTCGAGGGCGACGCGCTGCGCCTCTCGTACGACTGCCCGTCGAGCCTGGGCAGCTGCAGCGTCGACTACAAGATCGAGATCCCCAAGGGGCTGACCGTCGACCTGGACAACGGCTCGGGCAACGTCACGCTCAGGGGCCTGACCGGAGAGCTCGGCGTACGCGTCGGCTCCGGCGACCTCGACGCCGCGGAGCTGGCGGGCAAGAAGGTCGTCGCGGAGGCGGGGTCCGGGAACGTCGAGCTCAAGTACACCGCCGTGCCCGACAGCGCCGTCCTGAAGGCCGGCTCCGGGGACATCGTGCTGCGCGTGCCCGACGGGGCCTACGACGTGGACACCCAGGTGGGATCCGGTGACACCGACATCTCGGTCAGGAAGGACGGCTCCTCGCCGCACAAGATCTCGCTCGAGGTCGGATCCGGCAACGTCACGGTGTCCGCCGGATAACGGGGTGATTGTGGCGGGGATGTCGTGCCACCATCGTGGGAAGACACCGGTGTGTCCAGACGTTCCCTAATAGAGATGACACGAATGCACGATTACACCGCGCTCGACCTCGACGAGTTCGAGACCGGCGACATGGACCTCGAGGAGCGCCAGGCGCTGCGCCGCGTGGCGGGCCTCTCCACCGAACTCCAGGATGTCTCCGAGGTCGAGTACCGGCAGCTGCGGCTGGAGCGGGTCGTCCTCGTCGGCGTCTGGACGTCAGGCACAGTGGACGACGCGGAAAACTCCCTGCTGGAGCTCAAGCTCCTGGCCGAGACGGCCGGGTCCCAGGTGCTCGACGGGCTCATCCAGCGCCGTCAGAAGCCCGATCCGGCCACGTACATCGGCTCGGGCAAGGCGCTCGAACTGCGCGACGTGGTCGAGTCGACCGGCGCCGACACCGTGATCTGCGACGGCGAGCTGACCCCCGGCCAGCTCCGCCAGCTCGAGGAGACGGTCAAGGTCAAGGTCATCGACCGCACCGCGCTGATCCTCGACATCTTCGCCCAGCACGCCAAGAGCCGCGAGGGCAAGGCCCAGGTCGAGCTGGCACAGCTCCAATACCTGCTGCCCCGCCTGCGCGGCTGGGGTGGCAACCTGTCCAGGCAGGTCGGCGGTCGCGCCGCGGGCGGCGTCGGCATCGGCGGCCGCGGCCCCGGTGAGACCAAGATCGAGCTGGACCGCCGCCGCATCCGCGAGCGCATGGCCAAGCTGCGCCGCCAGATCAGCGGCATGTCCACCTCGCGTGACACCATGCGCTACCAGCGCCAGCGGCGCGAGGTCCCCGCCGTGGCCATCGCCGGCTACACCAACGCGGGCAAGTCCTCGCTGCTCAACCGCATCACGGGAGCCGGGGTGCTGGTGGAGGACGCGCTGTTCGCCACCCTCGACCCGACCGTGCGCCGTGCGCGCACGGCCGAAGGCCGGCTCTTCACGATCGCCGACACCGTGGGCTTCGTGCGGCACCTGCCGCACCAGCTCGTCGAGGCGTTCCGCTCGACGCTGGAGGAGGTCGCCGAGGCCGACCTGATCCTGCACGTGGTGGACGGCTCGCACCCCGACCCCGAGGGCCAGCTGGCCGCCGTGCGCGAGGTGCTGGCCGACATCGAGGGCGCCGCCGAGATCCGCGAGATCGTCGTGATCAACAAGGCCGACGCGGCCGAGCAGGACGTGATCGACCGGATCATGCGGCGCGAGCGCGACTGCGTCGTGGTGTCGGCGCGGACCGGCCGCGGCATCCCCGAGCTGATGGCGGTCATCGAGCGCGAGCTGCCCCGGCTGGACCACGAGATCCACCTGCTGGTTCCGTACGACAGGGGAGACCTGATCTCCCGGGCCCACAAGGAGGGCGAGGTGCTCTCCGTGGAGCACGTGGAGGACGGCACGATCCTGCACGCCCGGGTGCTGCCCAGCCTGTGGCAGGAGCTCGAGCGGGTCGGCAAGCCCGTGGAGCGGGTCTTCTAACCCTCCGGTCACCCCCGGTTTCGCCGTTGCGGCCGGGCGGCCCCCACTCACGCGATACGGTGGGGGGCGCCCGGCCGAGCACGTTCAGGCGGGTCTGCGGCGCCCCGGGAAGGGGTGCGGACGGGTCTGCCGTGACGGTCGGCGAACGATGTCACGGGTCGGGCGCGACGGCGGCCTGTGGCAGGCTGGAACGCCGGCGGCGGACGGTACGTAGCGGGGTGGCCCTCGCCGCAAAGCACGCATGGCTACCCAAAAGCGGCAGTGGTCCCCGAACCCTGAGGTTGCTAGAATCGGCCAGACCCCTTACGCGGTCGGGCTTCTAGGTTTGGGTCTGGGTTTCGGATGATGACTCTTGGCATCGAAGTCGTCAACGGGGGCCTTGGGGACGAGGTGGGGCTGGGTGACGGTTGGGATCAGTGGTCTTTCTTCCGAATAACCCTGTACAGCAAGCCCAGCTGTGAAATAACGTAACTGAACTGAAATCGCCGGATCATGACTCTGGCGATACGGTCACCGCACAACACGATGCGGATGAGAGCAGGAGACCCCCCATGTCGTCCGGACCCGGAGCGGACTCAGTGGGCGCGGCACAGCCCCTGAGCTGTGCGCTGCGCCTATGCCAGCGCGCGGGCGGGGGCTCACGCAGGGCGGTGATGCGGTGACCGTTCGACTGCTGACCAACATCGGCCGCCTCTGGACCGGCAACGAGGTCCTCAGCAACGCCGCCATCCTCGTACACAACGACCGCATCGCGTGGGTCGGGCGCGCGCCCGACCTCCCACAGAGCGTCCCCGGGGTCGTCGACGACATCGTCGACGTCGACCACGTCGAAAACCTCGGCGGCGCTCTCGTCACGCCCGGTCTCATCGACGCACACACCCACCCCGTCTACGCCGGCAACCGCTACGCCGAGCTGGCCATCCGCACCGGCGGCTCCAGTGCCGCCTCGATCACCGCGGCGGGCGGCGGCGTGGGCTCCACGGTCACCGTGACCCGCGGCACCGACCCGTGGACCCTCTGCAACGGCGTGCGCGAGCGGCTGCGGGGCTGGCTGCTCAGCGGCACCACCACGGTCGAGGCCAAGACCGGCTACCACCTCACCCGCGACGGCGAACTGGCCGACGTGCGGCTCCTGCGCGAGCTGGAGAAGGAGCCGATGATGCCGCGGGTGCACGTCACGTTCCTGGCGGCGCACGTCGTGCCGCCCGAATACTTCGGCCGCCAGCGCGAATACGTCGAGGCCGTGGGCGCCTGGTGCGCCGACGCCGCCGCGGCGGGCGCCGACAGCGTCGACGTCTACTGCGACGAGGGCCACTTCACCACCGAGGAGTCCCGCTGGGTGCTGGCCTCCGGCCGCAACGTCGGGCTCCTGCCGCGCATCCACGCCGGCCTCTTCAGCCGCCGCGGCGCCGTCCAGCTGGCCGCCGAGCTCGGCTGCGCCTCCGCCGACGGGCTGCACCACATGTCGGACGAGGACATCGCGATCATGTCCCGCTACGGCGTGCCCGCCGTCGTCTGCCCGGCCACGGCCCTGCAGCGCGGCCACCTTCCGCCGGTCCGCCAGATGATCAAGCACGGCGTCCAGATCGCCCTCGGCAGCGACCACAACCCGGGCTACTGCGGCATCACCTCGATGTCCCTGGTGATCGCCATGGCGGTGTCGGCGTTCGGGATGAGCGTCAACGACGCCCTGCGCGCGGCCACCCTCGGCGGCGCCACCGTCCTGGGCGCTCCCGACCGCGGCGTCCTGGCCCCGGGCCGGCTGGCGGACATCGTGCAGTGGGACGCCGACCACGAGGGCGCCTTCGCCTGGTCCTTCGGTCTCAAGCCGCGCCGCGTGTGGCGGGGTGGGACGCCGGTCCAGTAGTTACGCTCGGGGTTATGCCGCCCTCGGTCGCCGTGGTCACCGACTCGACCGCTTACCTGCCTGCCGTGCCGGGTGTCACGGTCGTCCCCGTCCAGGTGATCGCCGGCGGGGTCTCGTACGACGAGTCGCTGTTCAGCGGTGATCTCGCCGCCGCCACGACCTCCCGCCCGTCCCCGGAGAGCTTCGCCTCCTGCTACGCCTCTCTGGCGGCCGCCGGCGCCACAGGAATCGTCTCGATCCACGTTTCCCGCGATATGTCCGGCATCGCCGACTCCGCCCTGGCCGCCGCGGCCGACGCGCCCGTGCGCGTGGAGGTGATCGACAGCCGCTCGATCGCCATGGGCCTCGGCTACCCGGTCCTGGCCGCCGCCGACGCCGCCGAGACCGGAGCCACTCTGGAGGCGGTGACGGCTGCGGCCCGCCGGTGCATGGACACCACCCGGACGTTCTTCTACGTCGACACCCTCGACGCCTTACGACGCAGCGGCCGCATCGGCACCGCCGCCTCCCTCGTCGGCTCGGCCCTCATGATCAAGCCGCTGCTCCACATCGTGGACGGCCGCATCTCACTCCTGGAGAAGGTCCGCACGTCCTCCCGCGCCATCGCCCGCCTGGAGGACGTCGCCGTCCACGCGGCCGGCGAGGGGCCCGTGCGGGTGGCCGTACAGCACCTCGGGGCAAACGAACGGGCCGAGGCCCTGGCGCAACGATTGCCGAAGCGGTTGGGGGGTCTGGGCGAGCTGCGGGTGGTGGAGGTGGGCGCGGTGATCGGCGTCCACGTCGGCCCCGGCATGCTGGGACTCACGGTCACGTCGTACAAGCCCTGACCGAACCGACCTCCCCGCCAAAACCCGCACTCCTCCATCCCCACAACCCCCGCCGGCAGTCCCGCAGCCCCGCCTCCAATTCGCAACACCCGTCCCCAGTTCCCCGTAGCGCCTGGCACCAGCCCCGCTATGTCCAGCATCGGCCCCGCAAGGCCCAGCACCAGCCCCCGTGACGCCCGGCACCAGCCCCCGTGACGCCCGCCACAGTCTCCCGGTCTCCTGGTTTCTCGCTCTCCCGGTCGCCTCGCCTGCACTCTCAGTCGCCCGGTCTCCCACGCGGCCCCTCAGCCTCTTCCCATGCGGACCTTCAGCCCTCCGCGAAGCCCTGCCCGCGTGCCCAACGCACGATCCTCAACCAGGGTGCACGCTGACTTTGGTCATATCGGCCTCGTTGTCCACAGCCCTCGCCTCACTTACCTCCCCATCCCCAGAACCCGGTTCGGGACCGCGGCGACGGCCGCTGACGATCTACGTTCTCTGCCGTGCGAACCCCCGACCCCACGGCAGAGCGGACCATAGCCGAGTCCCGGCTACGGTCGATCACCGCGCCTTCCCGCCGCTCCCGCCGCTCTTTCGGCCGGCTCACCGTCGCCGTGAGCGAGCGGGTCGGGCCCCAGCCGCAGAGGCAAGCCTCCCCACCCAACCCTCGGGACAGAGCACACCAACCCCGACAGCCTTCAACCGACCCCCGTGAGGGAGAAAGCTGGGACGACGCCACCCTCACCACCCTGCGCCAGGGAAGCCGCTGGGAGGACACCACACCCGCCGCACCAGGCGAGGCAAGCCGCTGGGACAGCACAGACCCTGCCACGCCACGGGAGAGGGACCACCGGCACGACACCGACTTCGCGACACCGCGCGGAGAAAACCTCCGGCACGACACCGACTCCACCCCACCACCAGAGGAAACCCGCTGGGACTACGACACCGACTTCACTCCGCCACAACAGAAGACCCGTTGGGGCGACACCGACCTCACCACGCCACGGGAGGAGCGCCACCAGCACGACACCCTCTCAAGAACACCTCCTGGGCGAAATGACCAAGATGCCGCCCCCTCCCACACTCCCCACAAAAGCCGCAACCAACGTTCAACCGCATCGTCATCACCACCACCTGACCAAAAGCGCGGACCCGCCCCCGTGCCACCCACCTTCCAAGCGTTCCGCGCAGCCGTCGCCTCCCAAGCCCCAGCCCTCGACCCAGGCAAGCCCGGCCTCCGGGTCCTGCTGGCCCTGGGCGCCCTCGCCGCCGCTGTCGCCGCGTTCTTCGTCTGGCGTTCCCAGCCTTCACCGGAGCCGCTGCCACCTCCCACCCCGGTCTCACAGCCACCAAGGACACCCTCCCCGACCGCCGCTGCCAAGGTGACCGTCCACGTCACCGGCAAGATCCGCAAACCTGGCGTCTACCTCCTCCCCGCAGGCGCCCGAGTCACGGACGCGGTGGCAGCGGCCGGAGGCGTGTCCCGCGGCGCCTCCACAGGCGCACTCAACCTCGCCAGACGCCTGATCGACGGCGAGCAGATAGTCGTGGGCGCCACCACCGCCCAGGCACCCCAAGGCTCACCCATCGCGGACCCGGCCACCGCCGTGCTCGACCTCAACTCCGCCACAACCGACCAACTCGAACAACTCCCGGGCGTGGGCGAGGTCCTGGCAGCTCGTATCGCCGAGTTCCGAGACACCCACGGCGGCTTCACCACCGTCGAACAACTACGCGAGGTGAGCGGCATAGGCCCACGAAAGTACGACGAGCTCAAGCCAAAGGTCCGCGTCTGACATGCCCACCCCACGCACCGACGACCCCCGCCCAACACGTCCCAGCCAGGCCAACGCCGGCCCCCCACCCGACGACGGCCGGCCCGACAACGGGACCGACACGAACACCGAAGCCCCCCACCTCGACCAGGACAGTGTCCACCGCGAACACGCCTGGCCCCTCATCCTCCCCGCCTTGGCCGCCTGGGCATGTGCCTTGGTCCTACTGGGCTGCTCCGCCCGTACGGGCTTGATCGTCGCCATCTCCACAACCCTGGCCGCCTCAGCCACAGCCTGGCCCGCAGTGTGGCGCCCCCGCTTCACAGCCCAGAAATCACCCTCCGACGCCTGGACCACCCAACCCGGGGACCCGGGCGCCCAGCACGAGGGTCGGCCTCGCCAACCTGGGGATTCGGGTGCCGGGCGCGAGGGTCGGCCTCCCCAGTCTGGGGACTCGGGCACCCGGTACGAGGGTTGGGCTACCCACCGGGGGGAGCATCAGAGCCCGCGCCTACACCGCCAACTGGATTGTCGGCGACCGCCTCGCTCGTCGCCATGGCGCAACATCACCATTGCCACCCTCATCTGCGCAGCCGCGGCCTCGGCGTCGATCGCCCTGCGAGTTCACGCCCTGACCACCGGCCCAGCAGCCGAGCTGGCCAAGAAGAACACCTCTATCAAGGCGCAGATCGCCCTAACGGACGACCCCAAACGCAGACAAAACAGAAGCGGCCACTTCAACCAAGAAAGCTACGTGACCCCAGCCACCCTGGAAGTCATCCAGACAGCCGGCAACCGGCAGACCGTCAACGTCCCCATCACCGTCTTCGCCAACGGACATGACTGGAGCATCCTTCTCCCCAGCCAGCGCCTCGAAGTGACCGGGCGCCTGGCCAAGCCGACCCCGGGCGACCTCGTCGCAGCCATCCTCCTGGTGCAAGGCCCACCACGAGTCCTGACACCCCCGTCCCCGCTCCAAACAGCAGCGGGCAGCCTCAGATCGGGCCTACGGGCCGCCGCGGCCACCCTCCCCGCCGACCAGCAGGGCCTCCTGCCGGGCCTGGTCGTCGGCGACGTCTCACGCATGGACCCCCAGGTGTCGTCCGACCTCAAGGAGGCCGGCCTGAGCCACCTGAACGCCGTAAGCGGAGCAAACCTCGCCATCGTGGCAGGCGCTGCCCTCGCCCTCTCCCGCCTCATAGGGCTCTCCCTCCCGGTAAGGGCCGTCTTCGCCGCCATCGCGATGCTCGCGTTCGCCGTGGTCGCCCGCCCCTCCCCAAGCGTTCTACGCGCCCTCCTCATGGGCCTTGCCGCCGCCATCGCACTGGGCACAGGCCGAGCAAAGGACGGCCTCGCAGCCCTGTCGGCGACGGTCCTCCTCCTGGTGCTGTTCGCCCCAGAACTGGCCCGCTCGTACGGCTTCGCCCTCTCGGTCGCAGCCACCGCCGGCATCCTCATCTTCGCCCCACGCTGGCGCGACCGCCTGTCATCCCCAAACACCGAGGGCGACCTCGACGACCAGAACAACACGAGACATGGCAAGCGTGGCGATCCTGGCCTACAGGGGGAGACGGATCCACAGGGACAATACGCCCAACAACGAGACCGTACCCCGCACGCGGCCCTTGCCCCGCACGCGGCGGCCCATGGATCAGACCGTCTACACCCGGCCGTTGGTTTGCGCTCGCCTCTTGCTGTGCACCAGCCTCTTGGCACTCATGAGACCCTTTCCCCGTATCAGCCCCTTGCCTCGCGCACCGCCCTTGGTTCGCGCTCGCCCCTTGGTCCACATCAGTCCCTTGGCACTCATGAGACCCTTTCCCCGTATCAGCCCCTTCCCTCGTACCTGGCCCCTGGTTCGCACCAGGACCCCGCTCTGCAACCGGACGCGAAGGGCAGTCCGCACGGCGGCTGCCGTTCGTATGCGGAAGACGGCGCACAACGTGCACGTGACCTGCGGGCAGAGCGGGGGCCGCAAGCAGAAGGCGGCCTGCGGTGGGGACAACGCCCGCCAGGGGAGCCTGATGGTGCGCGCTCGGAGTCTGGTGCTTCGAATTCCCCGCAGGAGGGCGGACAGACCCAGGGACATGGTGACCAGGGGCGTCACCAGGGCGGTGTGCCATCGGATGGCGGCTGCTCCAGAGGGTCGTATCGGTTGCCGCGTTGGGTGGCTGAGGCCGTTGCAGTGCCGGTGGCCGCGCAGGTGGCGGTGACGCCCATCCTGGTGCTGATGTCAGGACAGCTGACTCCCGTCGCCGTGATCGCCAACCTGCTCGTGGCCCCAGCGGTGGCCCCTGCGACGTTGCTGGGGTTCGGTGCCGCTCTGGTGGCGCCCATTTGGCCCGGAGGCGCGGAGCTCCTGGTCGTCCCGGCCGGTTACGCGGTCGGGTGGATCATCATCGTGGCGCGCTGGGCGGTGAACCTGCCCTTCGCCACGCTGCCGTGGCCCGGTGGGCTTCCGGGATTGGGGTTGCTGCTGCTCGCGGTGGCGATCGCCGTGCCGATCCTGCGGCGCAGGGCATGGCGGCCGGTGGCGGTGACCGTGGTCGGTGCGGCCCTGGTCGCCGTACTGGCGATCCGGCCCATCGTCGGCTCCTGGCCGCCCAAGGGGTGGTTGATGGTCATGTGCGACGTTGGGCAGGGGGACGGGCTCGTCGTGGCGGCGGGACCGAGGAGAGGGATCGTGGTCGACACCGGGCCTGATCCGGTCGTCATGGATCGATGCCTGCGCAGGATCGGCGTCGACGACGTACCTCTCCTGATCCTCACCCACCCCCACGCCGACCACGTGAACGGTCTCCCCGGCGTCCTCCGGAACCGGCGTGTGGGTGCCGCGGTCGTCAGCCCGCAGCGGACGAGCGCGCGAGCCATCTCGCACATCTCGGCCACGCTGGCCCGCAGCGGCATACCGGAATGGACTGCCGCACCCGGAACTCGGTGGCGCTTCGGTCCGTCGGAGCTGACCGTGCTCGGTCCCGACCTCACCCCGGGTGAGATGAACGGGCAGGGGGAGGGCAGCGCGATCAACAACTCCAGTGTGGTCGTCCACGTACGCTGGCGATCCGGATCCATCCTGCTCAGCGGTGATCTGGAGACGGAGGCGCAGGATGAGCTGCTGCGCCGGACGGTGGTGCGAGCCGACATCCTCAAGACTCCGCACCACGGATCCAACCGGCAGTCCCCGGCCTTCTTGTCGGCGGTCGGGGCGCGGGCGGCCTTGATCAGCGTGGGCGCCGACAACGACTACGGCCATCCCGCCATGTCCACGCTTGCCGCCCTGCGTCGGATGGGCGCCGGTATCTACCGGACCGACCAGTCCGGCGATCTGGCTGTCGTGGAGAGGGAGGGGCGGATGGCAGTGGTCCCGCGCGGTCCGTAGCCCTCTCACCGCACGGCATGGAGCCCGGAGCGTCCGGGTTCCGCATTGGCCCGCAGGCCTCGGGCGAGCGCCTGCGGTGGCACCTGGTTCCTTGGCGGCACGCCGTCAGTTGCGTGGTTCGGTGTGTGGGGGCTGGCGTCGTTTCGTGGTTATCGGGTGGTGTGCTGGCAGTTGTGTGGTTCGGTGTCTGGGGCGTCTGCCTCGTCTGGTGGTTATCCGGTGTTACGCCGTCAATCGGGTGGTTCGGTGTCTGGAGGGCTGGCCTCGCCCAGCGGTTATCGAGTGGCACGCCGTTAGCTGTGCGGCTCGGTGTCTGGGGCCTCTGCTGGAGATCACTGATGGGCGGGGAAAGGGCCGGCGAGAGTGGTTGGCCTGCTGGGTGGAGCTGGTGACCAGGGCCCGGCGGGTACGGGGTGCGTTCCGAGTACCGGGTTGTCGGCGGCGCATGGCATGCTGCCTGACATGGCGGGAACCGATCCAGCACCTGTGTCCTTGGTCCTCGGCGATGAGGAGCTGCTGGCCGAGCGGGCGGTGAGCAGTGTCGTCGCCGCCGCGCGGGCCGCGGACCCGGGTGCCGAGGTGCATGACCTCTTGGGTGGGAAGGTCGCGGTGGGCGAGCTGACGCAGCTGACCTCGCCGTCGCTCTTCGGCGATCGTTCCGTGGTGGTGATCCGGTCGGCCCAGGATCTCTCCAAGGACGTCATCGCCGAGATCGTCACCTATGCCAAGCAGCCCTCCGACGACACCGTGCTCGTGCTGTCGCACCCGGGTGGGGTGAAGGGGAAGGCGCTGGTCGACGGGGTGAAGAAGGCCGGGGCCACGGTGGTCACGGTCAACAAGGTCACCAAGGCGGGGGAGCGGCTGGACTTCATCAAGGGGGAGTTCAAGCGGGCCGGGCGGGGGGTCTCCGGGGACGCGGCCCAGGCATTGCTCGACGCCGTGGGCAATGACCTGCGGGAGCTGGCGGCGGCATGCAGCCAGCTGGCGTTCGACACGGAGGACAAGACGATCAGCGCGGCCGCGGTGGCTCGCTATCACAAGGGGCGAGCCGAGGTCACCGGGTTCAACGTGGCCGATTCCGCTGTCGAGGGGCGGTTGGCCGACGCGTTGGAGCAACTGCGGTGGGCTCTGGGCACCGGGGTCGCTCCCGTGCTGCTGGTGAGTGCGCTGGCCGGCGGATTGCGGTCGCTGGCCAAGGTCGGCAGCGCGCCGCGCAACCTTCGGGGCGGGCAGCTGGCCAGCCATGTCGGCATGCCGCCGTGGAAGGTCGACCGGGTCAAGCGGCAACTCAACGGGTGGGGGCCCGAGGGGCTGTCCAGGGCGATCCAGGCTGTGGCGAGCGCGGATGAGCAGGTCAAGGGTGGGGGAGCGGACCCGGCCTATGCGCTGGAACACACGGTGCAGGTGATCGTGGCCAGCCGCACCGGGCGATAGTCGGGGTCGATCTCCCACGCTGGCTGAGCAACCGGTCGGCCACAGGACCGTTCGCACCCCCTCGGCCAGCCCTTCGCGCGCCATGGGCGTCAGTCAGCCAACGGGAGGTTGCGGGGCCATCGGGGCGATTGAGGCGGATGCTCATAATCGGGGCGATTGGGCCATTGGGGCGCTGGGTGGTTGGAACGGTGTTGGTTGGGAGAGGGGCGGCTGCGGTGGCCGGAGGCGGGTGTCGACGAGGGTGTTGACTGAACGGCGGCTTGGCTGCGGCGGTCGGGAGGTGAGTGGGCGAGGGGGTTGGTTGTGGTGGTCGGGAGATGGGTGGGCGTGGGGGTTGGCTGTGGGTTGGCTGTGGGTTGGCTGTGGTGTGTGGGAGAGGGGTTGGCTGGGCGGCGGGTTGGTCGGGGTGGTCGGGAGGTGGGTTGGGTGCGGTGGCCCTGAGGTGGGGTTAGCTGGGGTGTTGGCGGAGGGGGCGGAAGAAGGTGGTCAGCTCCCGGTGCATCAGCGCAGGCTCCTCCAAGGCCAGGAAATGGCCGCCGCGGCCGGGTTCGTGCCAGTGGCGGAGGTCGGTGCAGGAGCGTTCGGCGATCGAGCGGGGGATGCCGGACATCACCGGTTCATGGCTGAGCGTGATGGCGGTCGGCACCGTGATGGGCGGGCGAGGGGTGTTGTGCTCCCAGTCGTAGTACTGCCTGAACGACGTGCCGATCGAGCCGGTCGCCCAGTAGAGCGTCAGGATCGTGAGCAGGGTGTCGCGGTCGAAGCGGGACTCCAGGTCGCCGTGGCAGTCGCTCCAATCCCGATATTTGTCGACTATCCAGGCGGCGAGTCCGGCCGGTGAGTCGACCAGGGCGGCGGCGATGGTGTCGGGCCGCGTTCCCATGATGGCGCTGTAGCCGCCGTCGAGCTCGTCGTACGCCTCCTCGGCCGCCACGAACGCCTGCTCGTCCGCCGTCATCGGCGGGTCGTCGAACGACGTGGGGAACGGGGGATGGATCAGGTGGATGCCGGCCACCTCCTCCGGGTAGAGCGCGGCCAGCCATTGGGCGGCCGCGCCGCCGATGTCGCCGCCGAAGGCCGCGTACCGGTCGTACCCCAGGGTGTCGGTCATCAGCGTGTGCAGCACGCGCGCCATCGCGGCCCGCGTGAGCGGCTCCGGCGGCAGGTCGGAGTAGAGGAACCCCGGCATGGACGGGATGACGACGTCGAACGCGTCGGCCGGGTCGCCGCCGTGGCGGGCGGGGTCGGCGAGGCGGGCCGCCAGGGGGAGCATCTCCAGGAAGCTGCTCGGCCATCCGTGGCAGAGGAGAACGGGCATCGGCGCGGGGCCGACTCCGGCGATCCGGACGAAATGCAGGCCCCGCTCGCGGTAGTGCGGCAGCGTGTTGAGCTCGGCCTCCCGGGCGCGGTAGTCGAACCCATCCGCCCAGTACGTCACCAGCTCCCGCAGGTACGTGGGATCGGCCCCGGCCTGCCACGCCTGCACGCCGGTCCGGTCCGTGAACCTGGTCGCGCGCAGCCGAGTCCGAAGGTCGTCCAGCACGTCGCCGGACACCTCGATCCGGAATGGGGAAGGGGTCACGTGTTGCCTCCGACAAGCCGATTTCAGGCGAGGGCGGGTTCGTGGACGATGCCGTCGCCGATCTCCAGGACCCGATCGGCCAGCGTGATCAGGCTGGGGTCGTGGGTGGCGACCAGCGCCGTGACCCCCTCACTCCGTACGAGTGCCCGCAGCAGCTCCATGATCTGCCGTCCGGTCTGCGAGTCCAACTGCCCTGTCGGCTCGTCGGCCACCAGCAATCGGGGCCGGTTCGCCAGCGACCTGGCGATGGCCACCCGCTGCCGCTGCCCCCCGGACAGCTCGTACGGCCGCTGGTTCGCGTGCTGTTCCAACCCCACCAGAGCCAGCAGCAGGCGTACGCGAGCCTCCCGCTCCTCCACCGGCGTCCGCAGCAGCCGCATCGGCACCCCCACGTTCTCCGCCGCGGACAGCACCGGGATCAGCCCGAACGACTGGAACACGAACCCCACCACATCGCGGCGCAGGGCCAGCAGGTCGTCCTCGGACATGGCGGTGACCTCGCGCCCGGCGACGACCACCCGTCCGGCGTCCGGTTTGTCCAGGCCGCCGATCTGGTTGAGCAGGGTCGTCTTCCCGGACCCCGACCGCCCGCGGACCGCGACGAGCTCTCCCGGGAACACCGAGAACGACACGTCCCGCAGCGCCACGACCTCCTTGGGCCCGGTCCGGTAGACCTTGCGCAGCCCTTCCACCACGACCAGGGGCGAATCAGTCATCAGAGGGCTCCTCCCGGGCGGGCCACACGCCGATGTGGTCGGATTCGAGCTCGAGGCGCACCCGCCGCTCCATCTCGAGCGCGTTCATGAAGTCGCGCGGGAGCTGCAGCCGCCCGACCCGGTCCAGCACCGCGTACTCCTCGGCGACGATCTGCCCCTCGGCGCCCTCGCGCCGCAGCGTCTCGCTGCTGGTACGCCCGTCGCGAATGCCCACCGTACGGTCCACCTGCTCCGACACCAGCGGGTCGTGCGTCACGACGACCACGGTCACCCCCAGCTCCCTGTTTGCCTTCCGCAGCGCGTCGAACACCTGCTCCGACGTCTCGCTGTCCAGCTCACCTGTGGGTTCGTCGGCGAGGACGAGCTGCGGGGAGTTGGCGAGCGCGACGGCGATGGCCACCCGTTGCTGCTCGCCGCCCGACATTTCGGGAATCTTGCGGTCTGCGCAGTCGCCGACCCCCAGCAGTTCCAGCAGCTCCAGCGCGCGACTCCCGCGGCGACCGGCCAGCTTCATCGGCAGCTCGACGTTCTCCCGGGCCGAGAGGTACGGCAGCAGGTTCCGCGCCGTCTGCTGCCAGATGAAGCCCACCACGGACCGCCGGTACCGCAGCCGGTCGCGGGCGTTCATCGACAGCAGATCCATCCCCGCCACCCTGGCCACCCCGGCCGTCGGCACGTCCAGCCCGGACAGCACGTTGAGCAGCGTCGACTTGCCCGACCCCGAGGCGCCCACGATGGCCACCAGCTCGCCCTTGTCGATCACCAGGTCGAGGCCCTGCAGCGCGACGACCTCGACGCCCTCGGTCTTGTAGATGCGCACGAGGTTGTCGCACACGATGTGCGCGTCGCCGCCGAACGCGGCCTTCTCCCGCGTGGCCCTGGCTTCCAGCTCGGACAGGGTCGGGTTCATGAGAGATCCCCTACTCGAAGGACGGCGCCGAGGTTGCGGCGGCGGCTGATGGCGGTGTGCGCGTACGCCCCGAGCACGGCCACGGCGGTGAGGCCGCCCGCCAGCAGGAGAGGCACGAACAGGTCGAGCGGGTAGTCGCCGACCGGCAGGTCCCCGGCGTACGACGACAGATCCACGCCGGCCCCGAGCGCGAACGGCAGGCCGAGGCCCAGGCCGAGCCCGACCAGGGCGGTGACGAGGATCATGGGCAGGATCTCCAGCACGGTCAGCCGCTCCGCCTGCCGGTCCGACAGCCCGAGCGTGCGCAGGAACGACACCGCGCCGGCGCGTTCGGCGGCGCCGATCACCAGCGCCAGCACGACGGCGACCAGCGCGTACGAGCCGAGCGCCACCGTCACCACGACCAGCGTCCAGCGCACGGTGCTGGTGAGCGGGTCGTCCTGGATGGCGCTCAGCGCGCGCTCCTGCGACTCCACGGTCGCGGACGGGACCAGCCGCGCCAGCACGTCGGGGGACACGTCGCCCTTGATCAGCAGGGTGTTCGGGGCGGGCCGGGTCAGGATGCCCAAGGGCACGATCATGAACTTCCCCTGGGTGTAGAAGCCGGGCATCGAGTCGACCACGCCCCGCGTGGCGAGCTTCGCCCGCGACTGCCACCCGATCTCCAACGTCCCCCGCCCCCGCAACTCCTTGGAGACCAGCGCGCCGTCGGACAGCGCGGGCACGCTGATCGGGGCGTCGTCCAGGATCCGGTTCCATTGCGCCAGGTCCACCGCGAGCGCCTCGGCCCGCTCCGCGCCGTACCCGAGCTGCACCCGCCCGGTCTGCGCGATCACCACCTGTTCGACCCCGGCCGTCGCCCGCACCCGGTCGATCGAGTCGGCGGGGATCTCGATGTTCGACGTGATCTTGATCGGCGCGCCCACCTGCTGCCAGGCCGCCAGCCGCTGCGTGTCCGCGATCCCGCCCGAGATCACCGCGGCGAACACCGACACGCCCAGCGCGGGCAGCAGGATCAGCACGGGCAGCACACTGGCGGAGCGCGCCCGGGCCGCCCTGGTCAGCCCCAGGAACGGCACGGCCGCCCGCCCGCGCGCGGCCAGCCGTACGAACAGCCGCAAGGGGTACGGGTAGCAGCGCAAGGTGATCAACGCCGCCGCCACCGTCAGCGCGACGGGCACCACGAGCAGGAACGGATCCTGCGAGGCGCCACGGGCCCGCAGCAGGTACGCCCCGACCAGCGCGAGCACCACCACCAGCACCTCCAGCGTGATCCGCCGGGCCGAAGGCCGGGTGGCGGCCACGTCGTCGCGGCGCTCGTGCAGCGGCGTCCGGTGGACCAGGGCCAGCCGCCCCCCGGCGAACCCGACGGCCGCCACGACCACGACCAGGGGCCCCAGGTGCACGATCGGCAGCACGGGACCCGGCACCAGGAACGACAGTCCGTACCCGGCCAGCGCGGCGGGCGCCACCGCGACGCCGGTCAGCAGCGCCCCGGCCCCGGCCACCTGCCGCAGCGAACCGCCCCGCGCCCGCGCCAGGGACAGCGGGTGATCGAGGCGGTCGCTCAGCAGCAGCACGACGAGCGCGATCACGCCGACCGCCACGGCCAGCAGCCCGCCGAGCACCAGGTACGTCACGGTCTGCGCGGTGGCCACGGCGGCCAGGAACTCGTCGAACAGCTTGGAGAGCCCGGTGTCCAGACGGTAGGTGCTGCTCGTCGACTGGAGCGCGACCACCCGCCCGAACTCGGTGATCGCCGCCTGGAGGTCGGGCGCGGCCAGCGCGCTCGCGCCGCGGGCGTCGATCGGCAGGACCCAGTGGTAGGACAGGTTGCGCCCCTCGCCGCTGAGCACGGTCAGCCCCTCGTCGGAGATCAGCGTCGTGACGTGCTTCTCGAGCTCGTCGCTGCCCGGCGTCTCCGTCTTGAGGACCTGCAGGATGTCGACGTTGTGGGACCAGTAGCGGTCATGGGGGTCCTTGGCCTTGAAGGCGCCGACGATCTTCAGAGCGGCGTAGTCGTTCTCACCGACCATCTTCGTCTGGCCCACCTTGAAACCCAGCTCGGGCAGGGCGTCCGCGACGATCCCCACCTCGAAGACCGGGATCGTCGCGCCCTCGTACCGCATGGTCGAGGGCCTGCCGGGCGCGCGGCCCTCGACCCAGTCCACACGCCGGTCCGCGTCGGAGAGCCAGCCCAGGTTCATGTGGGTATGGCCGCGGGTCCCGGTCACGGGCGTCAAGGTGGTCTTGGCGCTCATGTGTCCCGCGCCGACCGCCAGCGGGCGCAGCGCCGGCGGCAGGATCTTGCGCCAGCGGCGGTCGCGGGCGTCGAACTGGCCGCGTTCGTGCAGGTCCTCCTCGGCCGAGCGCGACTCCACGGACACCGTCAGGTCGGCCTGCACCGCGGGGGCGGCGACCAGCGAGCGGCGCAGCGCCTCGTCGAACGACGCCTGCATCGCCCTGGGCAGCCCCGCGACCAGCAGGCAGGCGCTCAGCGCCAGCACGAAGAGCACGGCCATCGTGCCCAGGTGCGCGCGAGCGAGCAGGGCGATCCTCACCGTTCCTCCACGAGTTGCCCGTTTTGCCCGCGCAGATGGCGGGCCAGCCCGGCCACGATGGCGAGCAGCACCGCGGCCACCAGCGCCAGCATCGCCGCGGTGGCCGCCCACGGGATGTCGAGCACCACCCCGGGGGTGACGGCCGCGGCCTGCCCGGTCAGCACGATGTGCGGCACGACCAGCACGCCGACGACCACGGCGAGCGCGGTGCCCGCGACGAGCGACAGCCCGATGACGAACGCCTGCTCGACCGCCAGCACTCCGAACACCTGCCTGGAGCTCACCCCGAGCGCCCGCAGGATCGCGAACTCGCCCATGCGCTCCCGGGCCGCGACGGTCGCGTTCACCAGGAACCCGAGCGCCGCGAACACCAGCGCCGCCGCGAACCCGAGCATCAGCGCCCCCTGCAGCCCGCTGGCCAGGGGGTCGTCCCGCAGCTCGGCCGCCAGCCTGCGCTGGTCCAGCGCCGTCACGTCCCACTCGGGCCGGGCCTGGAGCGCCTTCACCGCGGGCGCGGTGTCGCCGGCCGCGAGCCACCATTCGGTGGCGGGCCTGGGCAGCTGCGCCGCGGCCAGCTCGTACGTCTGGAGTGTCCCCCAGTCGGCGAGCACGGCCTTCTGCCCCGCCGGGGTGGTCGGCATGCTGTCCACGATGCCCACCACCTTGACCTGGAGCACCTTGCGGTCGATGCTGGCCGGCCCGACCTGCCCGGCGGGCAGCTTGAGCGAGGCGGCCAGGTCGGCGGTGAGCACCACCGGCAGCGGTCCGGGCTTCGGCAGCGGCGCGAGGCCGGCGACCGTGGGCCGCGTCACCTTCATGGACACCGGAGGCGTCGCCACCTCGCGGCCGTCGGCGCTGAGGCCGGTCAGGGTCAGGTTCGCGGGGGCCTGGGGGGCGCCCGCGACGAGGCCGCGCAGCGACAGCGGGTACGTGATCTTCCCGGTACGCCCGGCCAGCGCCCGGAGGTCGACGTCGATCCGGTTCTCGCCCTTCCGCAGCACGCCGAGCGACACGTCACGCCACACGCCGAGCGCGTCGGAGAGCACCAGCCGCAGCGGCAGGTCGCCGTCCGCCTCGGCCCGCAGCGTGAGCGCCGACGGCTGCCCAGGAAGATCCAGCTTGCCCGCCTGGTCGCCCGCCAGCGCCCGGGACATCTCCCCGACCGGCTGCGCGGACAGGTCGGCACGCAGGTGGAACAGCTCGCCGAGCCTGCCCGCGTCCAGGCCCAGCAGCAGCGCGCTCTCGCCGCTCACCTCGCTCTGCCCGCGAAAGCCCGGCGAGTACGCCGTGACGCCGGGCAGCGCGGTGAACGCCGTCCCGCGCCCGAGCGCGCCCAGCTCCGGAGCGTCGGGCGGGCCGGACAGCCGCAGGTCGGCTCCGGCCTGATGGCGGGCCTGGTCGAGCTGCGAGGCCCGCCAGGTGGACGCGGTGGCCATGGACACGATGCCGATCGCGATGGCCATGGTCAGCAGGAGCGCCGGGCCCGCGTACTTGAGCGGTCGCCTGCTCACCTGCCAGGCCCCCAGCGCGGGGGCGAGCGCCGGTCGGCGGGAGGTCACCCGCTCGGCCAGCTTCGAGACGCGTGGCACCAGCCGCAGCCCGAGCATCCCGCCCGTGAGCAGGGCCAGGGCCGGCCCGGAGATGATCAAGGGGTCGATGCCGAGCCCGCCCGCGGCCGTCGCGGTCACGGGCGCGCCGTAGCGCTGGAGCTGCCAGATCGCCAGCCCGGCCACGACCAGCAGCGCCAGGTCGGCGCCGGCCCGCTCGATCAGCCCGCGCCCGCCGCCGCGCCCGCGCGCCGCCTGCTCCTCCACGTACGTGCGCCGCGCGCCCGCCAGCGCCGGCAGCACCAGCAGGACGGCCGCGGCCAGGGCCACGCCGAACGACACGAGGAACGTGCCCAGATCGGCCGAGGGCGCCAGCCGTACCCCGGAGGCCCTGATCCAGGGCAACAGGTTGACCAGCGCGAGCAGCGGCGGGCCCAGGAACGGCGCGACCACCGCGCACGGCACCGCGACCAGCAGCGCCTCGCCGCCCGCCAGCGCGGCCAGCCGCGCCGTGCCCGCGCCGCGCGAGCGCAGCAGCGCCACCTCCATGCGGCGGTGGTCGGCGAGCAGGCGGGCCGTGAGCATCAGCGCGTACGCGGCCAGCAACAGCAGCTGCAGCACCGGGATCAGCATCGTGGAGCGGGCGACCAGGGACGCGGTGTCGAGCTGGGTCAGGATCTCGGGCAGGCGGCTGGTGGCCACGCAGCTGCCGCAGCCGTCCGCCTTCAACCGCGCGCCCAGCTGGTCGATCGCCCCGGCCAGCGGGCGCAGCTGGGCGGGCGTGAGCGCGCGCAGGTCGGGTTCGGCGGACCAGGTGGCGTTCACGTTCGTGGCGAAACGGGCGATGAACGTCTCGCGCGGCACCATCAGCGGCCCGTACGTGCTGAACTCGCCGCGTTCCACACCCCGGCTGAGCAGCTGCTCGCCCGCCCACCGCTCGCCGAACGGGTCGTTGAGCTGGAACACGCCCGCGATGCGGACCGTGACCGGGCGCGGGTCGAGGCGGCCCCTCGTGGTGAACTCCTGCCCCGCCTTGAACCCGGTGGCCGAGGCCGCCGACAGCGAGATCGCGGCCTCCACCCGGTCTCCGCCGGCGCGCGGCCAGGCGCCGGAGACGAGCCTGGCGTGCCGGTCGAGGCCGTCGTAACCGCCGAACCTGAGCAGCTCGGGCCGGTCCTGGGCGTCCTGGCCCGGCATGACGTAGGAGTCGGAGCGGAAGCTGGTGGTGACGGTGGGCGGCCGCGTGTAGGCCCTGGCGAACTCGGCGCGTACCGACCGGTCGAGCTTCGGGAACGTCTCGGCCGTCACGGGGGCGCTGACGGTGGCGGCGGTCTGGCGGTAGGAGGCCGTCTCCATCGTCCGGCGGACACCGGCGTCCGCGATGGAGGAGGCGTACATGGTCAGCGCGACCAGCGTGGTCGTGGCCAGGAGGATCGAGCCGAAGGCGGCCAGGAGGAGCAGCGGCTCGCTGAGCGCCCTTTTGACGACCAACGGCCCCCGCATGTGTCCCCCTTCGCCCGTTTTAGTGCACCTTCGAGCAGGTGTGGGCGGCGGGGCAAGGTGATCTCAGGAACGGTGACGCACCCGATACGGCCGTGTGATATCGAAACTGTGACAAAAGGGTTCGAAAACGAGAACGCCGCACCCCCGTGGGGAGTGCGGCGTTTCCTGTGCCAGGCGTTTTACTTGGCGGCCAGCGCCGCGGCCTGCTTGGCGATCGCGGACTTGCGGTTGGCGGCCTGGTTCTTGTGGATGACGCCCTTGCTGACGGCCTTGTCGAGCTGGCGGGCGGCGGCCCGCTGCAGCACGGCGGCCTTCTCGGTGTCGCCCTGCTCGGCGGCCTCGCGGAACTTGCGGACGGCCGTCTTCAGAGAGGACTTGACCGCCTTGTTGCGCAGACGAGCCTTCTCGTTCTGCTTGTTGCGCTTGATCTGGGACTTGATGTTCGCCACGAAGAAGCCTCGGTGAAGGTCTGGGTGATGGATGGGGCGCGCGGGCTCGAGAGAGGGCGCGCCACACGCAGTTGAACAGGTTACCAATAACTCAGGTTGGCTCTCAAATCAACGCGTACTTGAGCATCGGCGTTTCCGATGCTCGGCGCTGGAAAGCCCCAGGTTAGCCGATCATCCATCGAGTGGCGTACTCCTGCCAGTCCTCCTCCGTGGCGGCGAAGTCCACGTAGAGGGCCAGGCCGAAGCGGTCGCGCCGGCCGTACTCCGACAGCGCGAGCCGGGCGCCCTCGGCGGCCATGGCGACGCTCTCGGCGTTGTCCAGCCAGGGTACGCCGTGGTCGTGGTAGGCCGGGGCGCCGATGTAGAGGGCCTTGGCGGCGGGCACCAGGTCCAGGGCCAGTTCGGCCTGACGGGCCACGTAGCCGCCGTAGAGGGACTGCAGCGGGGTGAAGGAGTCGTACGTCATGACGGCGACCTGGTCCACGCGGTCCACGACCTGCCTGAAGTAGCCCTGGGACCAGTACTTGTCGTGGGACAGCAGGGCCCTGGCGGTCAGGCGCAGGCCCGGGTACGGCTCGATCTGCGGGGTGGAGGTGGACAGCAGGCTCGTGTACCGGCGGGTGCGCTCCAGCAGGTCGAGGAACTCGGTGTCGCCGTCGCCGATCGGCTCGAAGTTGTAGTGGATGCCGTCGTAGCCCTGCTTCATGATGGCGGCGACCCCGGTCAGGACGTTCTCGCGGGCCTTGGGGTCGTCGAGGTCGAGGCCGTTCTTGACGGCCTGGCCGAGCCAGGCGGAGATGCGGACCGCGGGGAGGTGCTCCCGCATCCATTTCACGAAATTTCCGGCGTTGGGGTATTTGCCGGGGCTTAAGGTGCCGTCCCAGTTGAACGGGCCGGAGTGGACGTACACGTCCTTGACGCCTGTGGCGCGCAGCCGTACCGCCAACTGCTCGACGTCGCGCTCCGTGCGGCGGCCGTCCACCCACGCGTGGCCCAGCCAGAGCGCGTCATTGCCCGTGCTCTTCGCCCAGGCCGCCGGTGCACCGGTAAACTGGAGCCGGAGCGCGGCGGCGAGGAGGCCGACCAGCGCGACCATGATGGCCAAGGCAAGCGCGAGCAGGCGCAGGCCGCGGCGGATGACGGTTCGGGCAGTCACCCGGGCATGTCACCATGAAAGACTGCTTGACCTCAACCCTGTCGAAACGGACTTCGGTGCGCACTCAGCCTGGCCAGACCGACCCCGCGTTGATCCGCAACTTCTGCATCATCGCGCACATCGACCATGGCAAGTCAACCCTTGCCGACCGGATGCTGCAGATCACCGGCGTGGTCGACGACCGCTCCATGCGTGCCCAATACCTCGACAGGATGGACATCGAGCGCGAACGGGGCATCACGATCAAGTCGCAGGCCGTGCGGCTGCCGTGGGACGGTCACGTGCTCAACATGATCGACACGCCCGGCCACGTCGACTTCACCTACGAGGTGTCCAGGTCGCTGCAGGCGTGCGAGGGCGCGATCCTGCTGGTCGACGCGGCCCAGGGCATCGAGGCGCAGACGCTGGCCAACCTCTACCTGGCCATGAACGCCGACCTGCACATCATCCCCGTCCTCAACAAGATCGACCTGCCGGCGGCGCAGCCGGAGAAGTTCGCCGAGGAGCTGGCGGGGCTGATCGGCTGCGACCCGTCCGACGTGCTCAGGGTGTCCGGCAAGACCGGTGAGGGCGTTCGCGAGCTGCTCGACCACGTGGTCCAGGAGGTGCCCGCCCCCGTGGGCGACGCCGACGCGGCGGCCCGGGCGCTGATCTTCGACTCCGTCTACGACACCTACCGCGGCGTCGTCACGTACGTGCGGGTCGTGGACGGCCACCTGGGCAAGCGCGAGCGCATCCTCATGATGTCCACCGCCGCCACCCACGAGACGCTCGAGATCGGCGTCATCTCGCCCGAACCCAAGATCTCCGAGCGGGGGCTGGGCGTCGGCGAGGTGGGCTACCTGATCACCGGGGTCAAGGACGTCCGCCAGTCGCGCGTGGGTGACACCGTCACCTCGGCGGTCAAGTCGGCCCAGCAGATGCTGGCGGGCTACGAGCACCCCAAGCCGATGGTGTTCTCGGGGCTCTATCCGATCGACGGCGACGAATACCCCGAGTTGCGCGAGGCCCTCGACAAGCTGCAGCTCAACGACGCGGCGCTGGTCTACGAGCCGGAGACGTCCGCGGCGCTCGGGTTCGGGTTCCGGGTCGGGTTCCTGGGGCTGCTGCACATGGAGATCGTGCGGGAGCGGCTGGAGCGCGAGTTCGGCCTGTCGCTGATCTCCACGGCGCCCAACGTGGTCTACCGCGTGGTCATGGAGGACGGCAAGGAGCTCACCGTCACCAACCCGTCGGAGTTCCCCACGGGCGGGAAGATCGCGCAGGTCTTCGAGCCGGTCACCAAGTCGACGATCCTGGCGCCGTCCGAGTTCATCGGGGCGATCATGGAGATCTGCCAGGGGCGGCGCGGCCAGCTCCTCGGCATGGACTACCTGTCGGAGGACCGCGTCGAGATCCGCTACACGCTGCCGCTGGGTGAGATCATCTTCGACTTCTTCGACCAGCTCAAGTCGCGCACCCGCGGCTACGCCTCGCTCGACTACGAGCCCGCCGGCGAGCAGGAGGCCGACCTGGTCAAGGTGGACATCCTGCTGCAGGGCGAGCCGGTCGACGCGTTCAGCGCCATCGTCCACAAGGACAAGGCCTACACCTACGGCGTCGACATGGCGAAGAAGCTGCGCGAGCTGATCCCCAGGCAGCAGTTCGAGGTGCCGATCCAGGCCGCCATCGGGGCCCGGGTCATCGCCCGCGAGAACATCCGCGCCATCCGCAAGGACGTCCTGGCCAAGTGCTACGGCGGTGACATCTCCCGCAAGCGGAAGCTGCTGGAGAAGCAGAAGGAAGGCAAGAAGCGGATGAAGATGGTCGGGCGCGTGGAGGTCCCCCAGGAGGCCTTCGTCGCCGCGCTGTCCACCGAGTCGTCCGCCGACAAGAAGAAGTAGCGCTTTCGGGGTAGCGACTACCCTGAAAGCATGGAAGTGGTGCAAACCGCGCGCATGATCCTTTCTCGGGTCATGCTCGACGATCTGGCCGCTGTCCATGAGCTTCACTCCGACCCCCGTACCAACGTGTACAACCCCGGCGGCCCCTCTGTTGACCTGGTGTCCAGCCGCGCCATGCTGGACCTGTGGCTGGCCGACTGGGCCGAGCGTGGCATCGGCTACTGGGCCGCGCGGGCGATCGGCGGGCCGGAGGTGCTCGGGTTCGGGGGGTTGCGCCGCGCGATCGTCGGCGGGGACGAGGTGCTGAACCTCTACTACCGGTTCCGGCCGTCCGCCTGGGGCCACGGCTACGCGGGTGAGCTCGTGGAGGCGGCGCTGCGGGTCGGCAAGGAGCTCGGGACGGTCGTCGCGGTCATCCGGCCCGACAACCTGGCGTCGCTGAAGGTGGCGGAGCGAGCGGGCATGCGCAAGGACCGGACCATCCCGTACGGGGGCGTCCCGAGCGTCGTGTACGTGGCCTGACGCCCTACTCGCGGCTGCGGACCACGTACCCCACCAGCACCAGCGCGCCTGCGGCGGCCTGGGCCGCCAGGAATCCGCCCGGCGGGCCCGGCGGGGACAGCAGCGCGGCCACGGCGGGCAGGCACCCGAGCCCGGCCAGGTCCACTCCGGTGAACGCCCAGCGCAGCGGCCCGGTCGGGATCGCCCCGCCAGGGGTGTCGATGACCGGCATGGAGTGATCGACCGGGCTCCTCCTGGCCATCCGCAGCGCGCCGGCGGCCAGCGCGGGGGCCACCAGCGGCCCGAACAGCCAGGCTCCCGGCAGCACTCCGCTCACGCTCAGGCCGGCCAGCCCCACGGTCGCCCACGCGCCGCTCAGCAGCATGGGCAGCACCGCGCGCGCCGCCAGCGCCGGGCGCCGCCCCACCCCGATCAGCCGGGACAGTGCCGGATTGTCGCTGTCCCTGCGCGCCCCTGACACGCTCACCGCCGCCACGGCCAGCGAACCCGCCAGCACCGCCGCCCCGAGCGTCACCGGAGCGCCGCCCGCCTGCGCCAGCACGGCGGGCAACGCCGACATCGCGAACATGACAGCCAGGCGCCCGGGCCTGCGGCCCACCCGGCGCCAGTCGTGCCACGCCAGCGCGAGGGGCGCGGGCAGCGACGGCCACGGCCGCGAGCGGAGCTTCCTGGCCCGCCAGTGGTTGTCCTCCGCGATCCAGGTGAGCGCGTCGGGGTCGAGGCCGACGGCCGCGTTCGCGACACGGCCCGCCCGGGTCGAGGCCGTGACGAGCGTACGGGTGGGGATCCGGTCGAGTGACGCCCACGCCTGGCGTACCAGCAGGGCGGAGAGCGCCGTCGCCACGGAGGCGGCGACGGCCACCGCGGGCAGGGGAGCGCTCGCGGCGACGGCGAGCACCGTACGCAACTGGCCGCTGACGGTCACGACGGCCACCACCAGCAATGCGACCATCGCGGACGTGAGCCAGACCTGCCACGACTGGGAGGCCTGGCCCAGCACCGCCAGCGCCATCCCGCCCGCGGTCGCCGAGACGCCCAGCGCCAGCGCGCCGAGCAGGCGCCACACGAGCTGGTCGGGCGCGCCCAGCACGGCGATCAGCCCCAGCCCGAGCAGCAGCCCGGCCGCGACCGCCACCACGGCCAGCACCCGTGCGGTGCGTCCGAGCAGGTGGCGCCGGTTCAGGGGCGAGGGCAGCAGCCAGGAGGCGTCGGCGGCCGGCAACATCACGGGTCCGGCGGCGCGGGCCGCGGCCAGGAAACCGGCCAGCGCCAGGGCGAGCAGGGCCGTGCCGGCGCCCATACGGGCGGGATCGGCCGCTCCGGCCAGTCCTTGGAGCACGGTGGAGAGCGGCTGGCCGAGCACGGCGGCGAGCATCGCCAGCCCGAACCCGGCGACGTACCGATCGAGCAGGCCGGCACGGGCCCGGCCGCGCGATCGGAGATACGCCCGCACCGCCCGCACACCGCCCCCGGCCCCGCTCACTGGTCCACCCCCGACGGCGAGATCTGGCGGAGGCACGTCCGCGCTGCTCATGCGTCCACCCCCGACGGCGTGATCTGGCGGGCGCGGGCGGCCAGGCCGGGGTCGTGCGTGGCCATGACCACGGTGCCCCCTTCACTCGCGTACTCGTCGAGCAGGTCGGCCAGCCGGGCGCGGAAGTCGGCGTCCAGGCCGCGCTCCGGCTCGTCGAGCAGCAGCAACGTGCTCGGCCTGAGCAGCGTGGAGGCCAGGGAGAGGCGCTGGCGCTGCCCGGTGGACAGGTTCAGCGGCGCCGCGTCGCCCCGCTCCACCAGCGCGAACACCTCCAGCGCCGCCTCGACCGTCATCCGGGCCTCGGCGTGGACGGCTCCCATGAGCTCCAGGTGCTCGCGGGCGGTGAGCCCCGGATACCAGGCGGGCTCGTCGCCGAGCATCGCCACCCGCCGCCAGAACGCTGCGTCGTCGGCCGGCGCCTCCCCGAACACCCTGACCTGGCCGGACGTCGCGGGCTGGAGCCCGGCGAGGCAGCGCAGGAGGGTCGACTTGCCGCTCCCGTTCGGGCCGATGACCGCCACGATCTCGCCCGGTGCCACGGTCAGCTCCAGGTCCCGGAGCACGGGGTTGCCGCCGAGTTCGACCGTGAGCTCGTGAACGCTGATGATCGAGTCGTACACGGTTCGAGCCTAGCCAGCCGAGTGGCCGGATGATCGCGACGGGTTTCTGTCGGTGCCATCGCCTACCTTCAATTCCGAACACCAGTGCGACTGGAGGGTGACGTGATTGCTTCTGAGCGATTCGAGCGTGCCGCCGTGTTGGGGGTCGCTGTGGCTGAGGAGGCTCGACGGCTGCTGAGGCTCCACCTGGTTTCGGAGGAGGAGGAAGGCGACGGCACGGTGCTCGTCGATGTGCCCTATCCCGACGCGGTCGTGGTGGCGGCGCTGCTCGACGTGGCGGCGGAGTGTTTCGGCGAACGGGGTGACTCGGTCGAGGAGACCAGGCAGGCGGCGTTGGAGACGTTGTTACAGCTGGCCGGGTTCGACGGCGAGTCCCAGCTCAGGCAGCCCTGATCGCCGGCTCACCGCGGGTGTGCCACTCCGTGCCGGAAGGCGTAGGAGACCGTCTTGGCGAAGAGGTTGTTGATGTGGGTCTTGACGGTGGCCTCCGAGCTGTACAGGCGGGTGGCGATCTCGGTGTTCGAGAGGCCGTCCCGCACCTGGAAGCCGCCGTCGTGCTCGCCCGTGTCCGGACGGTCCGGTGTACGACAGTCAGCCGTGTGGGCGGTCCGGTGTGCGGCGGTTCGTCGTGTGGCCGTTCGCCGTGCGGTTGCCTCGGTGGGTGGGGTGTGGTGGTGGGTGGGCGGTGGGGTGTTGGAGGTGGGGGCCGGGGTTGGGGGTGTGCCCGGCCCCCTTGGCTCAGTGGAGGATCGAGTACAGGGCTGAGGTGAGGGAGGCGCGGGCGTCGTCCTGGTCGATGGACCACATCATCGAGCCGCCCAGGCCCTTGAGGCGGATGTACGCCGCCTTCTGCACCAGCACCGCCGGATCGTCGTACGACCAGAACTCGTTCCCGTCGTACAGCCACACGGTCCCGGTGCGCAGGTCCCGGTAGCGCTTGCCGGGCTTGGCGATCAGGTCCTTGTAGTCCTCCGTCCCGGGCCCCCACTTCCCGGCGGCGGGTCCGGTGGCGGGCTTGTAGAGGCCGTCGCCGCCGGTGACGCCGGTCCAGCCCTGGCCGTACGCGGGGACGCCGACCACGATCTTGCGGCCGGGGGCTCCGCGGGACAGGTAGTCGCGTACGGTCTGGTCCACGCTGTAGCGGACGGGGTTCGGGTCACGCCGATCGGTGAAGAGGTTGCCGTTGTGCCCGGTCCGCGCCTCCCACGTCCCGTGCAGGTCGTACCCCTGGACGGTGGCGAAGTCGAGGGACTTGAACACCCGCCGCACCTCGAACCCGGCGTCGATCTTGGCCGCCGCGGCCGGGAGGAAGGCCGTGAGCTGCGCGCCCTGGGAGAAGGCGGACAGCTGCGCCCGCAGTTCCTCGGCGAACAGCGTGAAGTTCCGCCGGTCCTCCGGCCGGACGACGTTGCCCTCGGCGCCGGACGAGCCCGGCCACTCCCAATCCAGGTCGATCCCGTCGAACACGCCGGCTCCCGCGCCCGCGGGGAGGTCCGGCAGGTTGCCGCGCAGCCACAGGTCGACGCACGAGCGGGCCAGCGCGGAGCGGGACTCGGGGGTGAGGACCGCGTCGGAGAAGTATTTGGACCCGGTCCAGCCGCCCAGCGAGATCAGCACCTTGAGCCCCGGGTGCTTGGCCTTGAGCTTGCGGAGCTGGTTGAGGTTGCCGTTCAGGGCCTGGCCGGGCGCGTCGGCCACGCCGTCCACGCTCTGCTCGGCGGGTACGGGCCGCTGCCAGTCCGCCCACGGGTCGGCCGAGTAGCAGGCGCCCTCGGCGTTCACGAACCCGAACGCGTAGTTCAGGTGCGTGAGCTTGGCCGCGGCACCCGTGGTATCTACGTCCTTGACGTGGTAGTTGCGCCCGTAGACGCCCCACTGGATGAAGTACGCGACCCGCTTGAAGCCGGTGCGGGCCTCGGCGGGCGCGGAGATGACCGTGCAGCCGAGCAGGAGCGATAGCGCTAGGAGGATCGTCTTCTTCACGGGGCGACTCCCGGGAGATCTAACTTATAAGAAACTTTCCTATAAGTTAGAGTGCTGGCCCGCTGCCGTCAACGATCCGCGACACCTCCTCGGGGCTTGACGGCACCGCCCACGCGTACGCCGGGTTCGAGAACAGGTCGAGGATCAGGTCCGCCAGGTCTTGCCTGGTCGTGGCGGCCGGCAGCAGGGTCATGACGTGCGCGGCCGGCGGACGCAGGAACGCGTCGGTCCAGTCGGTGACCGGCGCCGCCGCCTCCCACATCCGCTCCGCCGTGGCACGGCCGAAGGCGGCGTCGTACGGGCCGCCCGCCGCGATGGCGTCGGCCGCGATCCAGGCACAGGCCGGGCCCAGGTTCGCGCCCTGGCCGGTCAGTGGGTCGTTGGTGATCCGGGCGTCGCCGACGGCCGGCGCGATCCGCCCGCTGGGCAGCTCGGCCACCGCCTCGCGGACGACCGGCGTGATCGCACCCTGCGGCAGGTCGTCCTCGCCCAGCAGCTCGAAATCCTCGCCCATCCGCTCGGCCGGCCGCGGCGCGTGCTCGGCGAGCAGCCCGGCCGGCTCGCCGGTGACCTCGGCCGCGGGCAGGCGCGAGATCGGCTCCAGCGGCCCGCCGGGGACCGCCGCGACCAGCACGCTGGAGACCACGCCGCGCCTGGTCACGATCGGCATACGGAAGATCTCCCCGCAGCCGGGGGAGATGTTGCAGGTCAACGACTCGGGGCCGGCGGCCCAGGGCTTGCGGCTCTCTCTCCTGTCTGGCGGACAGGCATGGGCCGCATTGCGGAACGACGACGCTCCGCTTTGGGCTGGCTGACGGCAGCCCCGGCGCGACGAAGCACGCCTGGTGCGGCTCCGATGGCAGACCATAAAGCCGTACCCCGGCCAGATCCCCGCGCCCACGATGCCGATGCTTGACATCTGACCCCCTTGCACCTCTCGGGGATTGCGGTTCGATAGCACCCCCGTGCACCCGGCAAACTGAAGGGGTGCCATCCACCCTGCCTGACGGCGATCCCGTGCCCACCTCGGGCGAGTTGCCCGACAGCGCCCTGAGGGGCCTGGGCGAGCGTCCGTTCGGCTTCTACGTGCACGTGCCGTTCTGCGTGACCCGCTGCGGCTACTGCGACTTCAACACCTACACCGCCGCCGAGCTGGGCCCCGGCGCCTCGCACCGGGACTACGCGGACACGGTCGTCGAGGAGATCCGCCTCGCGCGCCGCGTCCTGGGCCCGGCCGAGTTGCCGGTGGAGACGGTGTTCTTCGGCGGTGGCACGCCCACGCTGCTTCCGCCGGAAGACTTGGCCAGGATCCTGGCCGCGATCGACTCGGAGTTCGGGCTGAGGCCGGGGGCCGAGGTGACCACGGAGGCCAACCCCGAGTCCGTCGACCCGGCCTACCTCGACAAGCTCCGCCAGGGCGGCTTCAACCGGGTCAGCTTCGGCATGCAGAGCGCACGCGAGCACGTGCTCCAGGTGCTCGACCGCCGCCACACCCCCGGCAGGGCGGCGGCGGCCGTAGGGGAGGCGAGGCGGGCGGGGTTCGAGCACGTCAACCTCGACCTCATCTACAGCACCCCCGGTGAGTCCGACGACGACTGGCGGGCCTCGCTGACCGCCGCGATCGAGGCCCGGCCCGACCACGTGTCGGCGTACTCGCTGATCGTCGAGGACGGCACCCGGCTGGCGGCCAGGATCAGGCGCGGCGAGCTGCCCATGCCCGACGACGACGTGGCCGCCGACCGCTACCAGATCGCCGACGAGCTGCTGTCGCAGGCCGGGTTCGACTGGTACGAGGTGTCCAACTGGGCCACCTCCGAGCAGGCCCGCTGCCGCCACAACCTGCTCTACTGGACCGGCGGCGACTGGTGGGCCGCCGGCCCCGGCGCCCACAGCCACGTCGGCGGCACCCGCTGGTGGAACGTCAAGCATCCGGCCGCCTACGCCCAGCGGCTGGCCGCCGGCGCCTCACCCGCCCACGCGCGCGAGGTGCTCGGCGGCGACGACCGGGCGGCCGAGCGGCTCATGCTGGAGCTGCGGCTGTCGTCCGGCTACCCGCTGGCCGAGGTGGCCCTGGACGCGCGCCCGGCCGTGGCGAGCGCCCTGGCGCGCGGCCTGCTGGAGCCCGGGCCTTTCAGGTCGGGGCTCATGGTGCTCACGCTCCAGGGCCGGCTGCTGGCCGACGCCCTGATCAGGGATCTGCTGGTCTAGGTGATCAGCCGGACGGCGAACGGGTAGCGGTACGGCTCGCCCTTGTTGGTGGCTATGGCGGCCTGGATGTGGAAGATCAGGGACAGGATCCAGACGACCGGCAGCAGGAGCACGCCGATGAAGACGATCACCAGGATGCCCGAGATCACATAGCCGATGAACATCGTGATCTGGAAGTTGAGCGCCTCCGCCGCCTGATCCCTGACGTAGGGGGACTCGTCCTTCTTCATCAGGTAGATGATCAGCGGGCCGACCCAGGAGACCAGCAGGCCGAGCAGGTGGGCGAGCATCGCCATGGTGGTGTCGTCGGTGCCCGGGCGGGGGCCGAACCTGCCGGGGACGTACGGCTCGCCCGGAGGGACGCCGTACCCGTAGCCGGGCTGCTGCTGCGGCGCGGGGCCGTAACCGGGTGGGGGAGGACCGTAGCTCTGGGGCTGCTGGCCGTAACCGGGCTGCCCATAGCCGGGCTGGGATCCTGGTTGCTGGCCGTACCCCGGCTGGGACCATGGCTGCTGCCCGTACCCGGGCTCGGAGCCGGGCTGCTGCCCGTATCCCGGCTGCTGGGGGCCTGAGCCTTGGCCGGGCGGGATGCTCGACGGGGGGACGAAGCGGGTGGCGTCGTCGTCGGACGGCGGTTGCGGCGGGTCCTGGCTCATGGTGCCTCCGTAACGAAGTCGATCAGTTCTTCGACCCGGCCGAGCAACTCGGGCTCCAGGTCTGTGTACGTGGAGACGGCGCCGAGAATCCGCCGCCACGCCTCCGCGGGCTCCATGCGCCAGCCCAGGGCCGCGATGACGCCCTCTTTCCACGGCACCCCGCGCGGCACCGTGGGCCAGGCGGGGATGCGCAGCACGGACGGCTTGACCGCCTGCCAGATGTCGATGAACGGATGCCCCACGACGAGCACGTCCGGCGAGGTGATCTCGGCGGCGATCCTGCTCTCCTTGGAGCCGGGCACGAGGTGGTCCACCAGCACCCCCAGCCGGCGCCCCGTCTCGGGGCCGAACTCCGCCACGATGGCCGGCAGATGGTCCACACCCTCCAGATATTCGACCACGACCCCCTCGACGCGCAGGTCATGGCCCCAGATCTTCTCCACCAGGGCGGCGTCGTGCACGCCCTCCACATAGATGCGACTCTCCCGGGCGACTCTCGCCCGCAACCCCTCCACGGCGATCGAGCCCGACGCGCTGCGCCTGGGCCCGGCGGGGGCCGCCGTCGGGCGTACCAGCGTCACGGGCTTGCCCTCCAGCAGGAACGCGGCGGGCGCGAGCGGGAACAGCCGGCGCTTGCCGAACCGGTCTTCCAGCGTGACGGCCTCCTTGTCGCAGGCCACCACCGCGCCGCAGAAGCCGCTGTCGGCGTCCTCCACGACGAGGTCCGGCTCGGCCGGCACCTTCGGGATCTTGCCCTTGCCCGGCCGCCGCCAATTCCCCGCCAGCACATCGCCCTCGTACACACGGGGACCGTAGCAAATCACCCGCTGACCGCAAGGCGCTTGCGCGCGCCGCTGCGGCGGACCAGGACGACGACGGTGCCGACGATGGCGATGAGCAGCCCCGCCCCGGGGATCAGGAGGAGCGCCAGCACCCCGCCGGCGATGCCGCCCGCGGCCGAGGTCAGCTCGCGGCCCACGCCGTAGCGGACGTCGGCCTGTTCCTGGGTGGTGCAGGACAGCTGGTAGTCGCCCTTGGAGGGCGCGTTGATCACGAGGATCTGCTCCCAGGTGACGGATCCGGACGTGACCGTCTGCGTTCCCGCGCTCTTGGCCAGCCTGGCGCCGTTCGAGATCTGGCACTCGTAGTGGACGGCGGTGTCGCTGGAGAGGTAGACGGCGGGCTTGTTCGCCGGGTCGATCGGCACCGTCACGCTTTCGCCGGACGCGAACGTCCTGCTGGGGGCGATGTTGCTCACGCTGCTCACGATGCCGGTGGTGAACAGGACGACGCCCACGATCGTGCAGACCACGGCGATGCCCCAGACGAGCCCGATCCACCAAAGTCGCGGTTTGATGGCTTTCGAGTCGATTCGCGGGGGGAATTGGGGTTGTTGGCCGTACTGTCCGTACTGAGGAGGTGGGCCGTATTGGGGTGGAGGCCCGTACTGCGGCGGCGGACCGTACTGCGGCGGTTGCCCATAGCCGGGCGGAGGACCATAGCCGGGCTGGGACCCGGGCTGAGGCCCGTAGCCCGGCTGCGAGCCGGGCTGAGGCCCGTAACCCGGCCCATAACCCGGTGCGCTACCAGGCCCGTTACCCGGCTGGGACCCGGGTTGGGGGCCGGGGCCGGGCTGCGAGCCGGGTTGGGGCCCGTACGGCGGAGGCGGGGAGTTGTCGCTCATGTCGGCAAGTCTGGTACTTGCCGCTTGTAAGAAGCTAGGAGCCTGGTTGCGACCTTGTGTTATCGCACCTTGTGGGCGAGAGCCGTACACTTGGCACTCAGGAACACAGAGTGCTAGATGGTTGCGTTCCTAAGATGTCAGAGGCAGGAGGTGAGCACGTGCTCGACGATCGGAAACTGGCGGTGCTCCGTGCCATTGTCGAAGACTACGTGTCCACCAACGAACCGGTGGGCTCCAAAGCGCTCGCCGAGCGCCACAACCTGAAGGTCTCCCCCGCGACGGTCAGGAACGACATGGCCGCGCTGGAGGAGGAGGGCTACATCACCCAGCCGCACACCAGCGCGGGCCGCGTGCCGACCGACAAGGGCTATCGCCTGTTCGTCGATCGGCTCTCGCAGGTCAAGCCCCTGTCCGGGGCCGAGCGCAGGGCCATCGAGACCTTCCTGGCCGGCGCGGTCGACCTCGACGACGTGGTCACCCGCACGGTCCGGCTGCTCGCGCAGCTGACCAGGCAGGTGGCGGTCGTGCAGTACCCGACGCTGACGCGTTCGACGGTCCGGCACGTTGAGCTGGTGCCGCTGAACGACCGGCGGGTCATGCTCGTGTTGATCACCAACACCGGCCGCGTCGAGCAGCGCGTCATCGAGCTGCCCGAGGTGGTGGAGGACACCCGCATCGCCCACCTGCGCGCGGTCCTCAACGCCTGCCTCGACGGCTGCGGCCTGAGCAACGTGCCCGAGCTGGTCGCCGACCTGCCCGAGCGGCTCCCCCTCGAAGACCGGCCCGTCGTGGCGACGATCCTTTCTGTGCTGCTCGAGACACTGGTCGAGCGGCACGACGAGAAGATCGTGTTCGCCGGCGCGGCCAACCTCGCGGGCGCCGACTTCTCGATCGGCCTGCGCGACGTGCTGGAGGCGCTGGAGGAGCAGGTCGTCCTCATGAGGTTGCTCGGCGAGACATCAGCAGACACACCGTCCGCGCTCACCGTGCGCATCGGCTCCGAAAACCCCTACCTGCGAGGGACATCCGTGGTCGCGACCGGATACGGTTCAGGCGACAACCAACTGGCCCGGCTCGGGGTGTTGGGGCCCACAAGGATGGACTACCCAGTGACGATGGGCGCCGTACGCGCGGTGGCACGCTACGTCAGCCAGATCCTGGCTGCATCATAAGAGGTCGATAAGTGGCAAACAGCGACTATTACGCCACCCTCGGGGTGCGCCGTGACGCCAGTCAGGACGAGATCAAGAAGGCCTACCGCCGACTTGCCCGCGAGCTGCACCCCGACGTGAACCCCGATCCTGAGACCCAGGAGCGGTTCAAGGAGATCACGCAGGCCTACGAGGTGCTGTCCGACCCGAACAAGCGCCAGATGTACGACCTGGGTGGCGACCCCTTCGGCGGCGCCGGGGCAGGCGCGGGCGCCGGCGGCTTCGGAGCGGGCTTCCCCTTCAGCGACATCATGGACGCCTTCTTCGGCACCGCGGCCGGCGCCAGGGGGCCGCGCTCGCGTGCCCGCAGGGGACGCAACGCCACCATCCGGGTCGAGCTCGACCTGCGTGAGACGGCGTTCGGCACCACGCGCGAGCTGGTCGTCGACACGGCCGTGCTCTGCGAGGTCTGCCACGGGGCCGGGGCGGCGCCCAGCACGCACCCCGACACCTGTGACATGTGCAACGGGCGCGGCGAGATCTCCCAGGTCACCCGCTCGTTCCTGGGCCAGGTCATGACCTCGCGGCCGTGCCCGCAGTGCGGCGGCTTCGGCACCATCATCCGCCACCCCTGCCAGGAGTGCTCCGGCGACGGCCGGGTGCGCACCCGCCGTACGATCAAGGTCCGCATCCCCGCGGGCGTCGAGGACGGCACCCACATCCAGCTCGCCGGCGAGGGCGAGGTCGGCCCCGGCGGCGGCCCGCCCGGAGACCTGTTCCTCGAGATCGTCGAGCGCGCCCACGAGATCTTCGAGCGGCGCGGCGACGACCTCCACTGCACCGTGCAGATCCCGATGACGGCGGCCGCGCTCGGCACCATCCTGGCGGTCGAGACGCTCGACGGCTCGGAGGAGGTCGACGTCCGCCCCGGCACGCAGTCGGGCCAGGTCATCACCATGTTCGGGCGGGGCGTGCAGCGGCTCAACGAGTCCGGCCGCGGCGACCTGCTGATCCACGTCAACGTCGAGACCCCGACCCGCCTCGAGCCCGCGCAGGAGGAGCTGCTGCGCGAGCTGGCCAAGCAGCGGGGCGAGGAGCGGCCGCCGGGCAAGTTCGCCCCCGGCCAGCAGGGCTTCTTCTCGCGGCTGCGCGACGCCTTCAACGGCAGGTGACGTGACCGTCCCGGTGTTCCTCTCGCCGGACCTGGACGGGCCCGAGCTGACGCTCGGCGGCCCGGAGGGGCGCCACGCGGCCTCCGTGCGGCGCCTTCGGGCCGGCGAGCGGATCGATCTGATGGACGGCGCCGGCGGGGTCGCCGAGTGCGTCGTGCGCGAGGTGCTGAAGGACGCGCTGCGGCTCGACGTGCTGCGCCGCTACGACGTCGAGCCGCCGCGGCCGCGGCTGGTGGTCGTCCAGGGGCTGCCCAAGGGCGACCGGGGCGAGCTGGCGGTCGAGATGATGACCGAGGCGGGCGTGGACGTCATCGTCCCCTGGGCCGCCTCGCGCAGCATCACCCAGTGGAAGGGCGACAAGGTCGCCAAGGGGCTGCACAAATGGCGCTCGACGGCTCGTGAGGCGGGCAAGCAGGCCCGCAGGTTCCACCTGCCCGAGGTGACGGAGCCCGCCACGGCCGCTCAGGTCGAGAAACTGCTGACGGGCGCGGCGCTGGGGCTGGTGCTGCACGAGGAGGCGGCCGAGCCGCTGTCCGGCGTGGCGCTGCCCGAGTCCGGCGACATCGTTGTCGTCGTGGGGCCCGAGGGAGGCGTCTCGGAGGACGAACTGGCCGGGTTCCTGGCGGCCGGGGCGGTGCCCGTGCTGCTGGGGCCCACGGTGCTCCGTACGTCCACGGCGGGGGTGGCGGCGGCCTCTGTGCTGCTCACGCGTACCGGACGCTGGTAGAAGCCCTCTCAGGGCGTCGTGTGGGACGCGTCCACCAACGGGCTGGCCAGGTCGGTGGGAGCGTCGGTGACGTCGTCGGGCGGGCACTCGTCGGCCGGGCAGATCGTGGGCTGCAGCGTCTCCTCGACCGTCGGCGACGGGGTCGGCGAGATCGTGGGGCAGTCGGACGGCGGCTCGGCCGGCTCGTCCAAGGGCGGCGTCGGGCACTCGGTGACCGTGGGGGTGGGGGTCTGCGACGGCCTGCTCGTCGACTCCGCCCTCTTCGTGGGCCGGGGCGTCGGGCTCTTGGCGGGGGTCTCGGGCACCCACACCGGGTTCTGGTCATGGGTCGGCTCCCTGGGCGGCGGCTCCTGGGAACGGGTGGTGGAGGAGTTGGACGGGACCTTGGAGGTCGTCTCGCTGTCCACCCCCATGACGGGCTGGTCGATGATGTGCGAGCGCAGGCTGGGAACGGCCATCACGATCGTCCCCGCCACCAGGACGGCGCTGGCGGCGGCCGCGCCGGCCCGCCACCAGAACAGGTTGCGGACGCCGCGCCGCTCGATGCGGGTGCGGATGATCTCCAGTCCGTCCGGCGAGGGCACGACCGCGTCCGCCTCCGCGCGGAGCGCACGGCGCAGGAGATCTCCGTGCTCGTCGGGGGGCTGGATCATGACATTTTCTCCAGGACGGATCGCAAGGCGGCCATGCCACGTGCGGTGTGGCTCTTGACCGCGCCCTTGCTGATGCCCATCGCGTGGGCTATCTCAGCTTCGGACAGATCACCGTAGTACCGCAGAACCAGTGCTTCTCTCTGTCGGGTCGGCAGGGCCCGTAATGCCTCGATGACGGCGGAGCGTTCCAGCTCGCCGATCGCGCCGTTCTCGGCGCTCGGGGCGTCCGGCAGGCCCTTGGGTGCGTACTTCTCGACGACCGCGCGGTGACGCAGCACGGAACGGGACCGGTTGACGACGGATTGACGGAGGTAGGCGAGTGCTTTGTCGGGGTCACGCAGCCTGCGCCAGGCGCCGTGGATGGCGACGAACGCATCCTGCACGACTTCCTCAGCTGTTGCTATGTCTCGCACCAGCAACACGGCAAGACGCACCAACGACCGAAAATGCGCGCTGTAGAGCGCGGTCACGGCCATGTCGGCATCCCACCCGACCGGCACCGCCCCCATCGACCTGTCGGCCAGAAGGGTTTCGGTGGTCACATCAGTGGGACGCGCGGCCTTCCCAGAGGGTTTACGCTCTTCCGGTTCTTGAGGTTTCCCCGGTTCCTTAGGGTGCATTACCCAGTCGTGTCCTCGCCAGGTGGCGCTCGCCCGACCCTGAATCGTCTCTTTTTTTGCTGAAGTGTCGCACACTTACCCTAACCGTGTGGATCTTCCTGCGCACGACACAGCGGATTACCGATTCGCAACGGGTTCCGTACGTCGGGGGTCTCGATAGGGTGGCCGGGTGAGCGATTGCCTCTTCTGCCAAATCGTCGCCAAGGAGATTCCCGCCGAGATCGTTTATGAAACCGGCAGGACGCTGGCGTTCCGCGACGTCAACCCGCAGGCCCCGACCCACGTGCTGGTCATCCCGAAGCAGCACCACCGCAACGCGGCGGAGCTGGCCCAGGCCGACGACGGGCTGGCCGACGACGTGCTCAAGAGCGCCCACGCCGTGGCCGTGCAGGAGGGCGTGGCCGAGGACGGCTACCGCGTGGTGTTCAACACCGGCCCCGGCGCCGGGCAGACCGTCTTCCACGTGCACGCCCACGTCCTGGGCGGGCGTGGCCTCAACTGGCCGCCCGGATGATATCGGCCGGGTGATATTGGGGAGAGCAATCGGGCTGGTCCCGGATACGATGGGCTCAGACGAACACCGCAAGAGACCTGGAGGCATCAGGCCGCGGGCCTGCCCATGTCCGAACTACACGAATCCCGACGTACGGCACCTCCCTCGCGCACTCAAGCCAAGGTGCTGATTCCGGATGAATACCCGATGGTCAGCCTCCTTGGCTCCCGCGACGAGCTGCTACGCGTCATCGAGGGTGCCTTCAGGGCCGACATCCACGTACGGGGCAACGAGATCACCGTCACCGGCAGCCCTGACGAGAGCGGCACCGTGGTGCGGCTCTTCGAGGAGCTGGTCGAGGTCCTGCGCAGCGGCGGCGAGCTCACCCCCGACGCGGTCGAGCGGAGCATCGCGATGCTCCGCATGACCTCCGACCGCCCCGCCGAGGTGCTCTCGCTCGACATCCTCTCCTCGCGCGGGCGCACGATCAGGCCGAAGACCGTCAACCAGAAGCGTTATGTGGACGCGATCGACAAGCACACGGTCGTGTTCGGCATCGGCCCCGCGGGCACCGGCAAGACCTATCTCGCGATGGCCAAGGCCGTGCGGGCGCTGCAGGAGAAGCGGGTCAACCGGATCATCCTCACCCGCCCGGCCGTCGAGGCGGGCGAGCGGCTGGGCTTCCTGCCCGGCACGCTGTACGAGAAGATCGACCCCTACCTGCGGCCGCTCTACGACGCCCTGCACGACATGCTCGACCCCGACACGATTCCCAAGCTGATGGCCGCGGGCACGATCGAGGTCGCGCCGCTGGCGTACATGCGCGGCCGCACGCTCAACGACGCGTTCATCATCCTCGACGAGGCGCAAAACTCCTCGGCCGAGCAGATGAAGATGTTCCTCACCCGGCTCGGGTTCAACTCCAAGATCGTGGTGACCGGTGACGTGACCCAGGTCGACCTGCCCAACGGCACGGTGAGCGGGCTGCGGGTCGTCCAGGAGATCCTCGACGGCATCCCCGACATCCACTTCGCGCGCCTGTCCAGCGCCGACGTGGTCCGCCACAAGCTGGTGAGCGAGATTGTGGACGCCTACGGGCGCTATGACGCCACGCAGGCCGCCCAGGAGCCCAAGAGCATCCAGCACCGGGGGAAGCGCCGACCGTGAGCATCGAGATCAACAACGAGTCCGGCGTGGCGGTCGACGAGGAGAACCTCGCCGCCCTGGCCGCCCACGTGCTCGGCGAGATGGGCATCAACCCGCTCGCCGAGCTGTCCATCGTGGTCGTCGACGAGGACGCCATGGCCGAGCTGCACGAGAAGTGGATGGGCGAGCCCGGCCCGACCGACGTGCTGGCGTTCCCGATGGACGAGCTGCGCCCCGGCGGCGGGGCACGCGGCGACTCGGAGAGCCCCGCCGACCCGGCGCTGCTCGGCGACGTCGTGCTCTGCCCGCACGTGGCCGCCAGGCAGGCGGAGGAGGCGGGCCACAGCGCGGCCGACGAGCTGGAGCTGCTGTGCACCCACGGCATCCTCCACCTGCTCGGCTACGACCACGCCGAGCCCGAGGAGCACAAGGAGATGTTCGGCCTGCAGGCCCGGCTCCTGGAGTCGTGGCAGGAGGTGCGCAACTCGAGGTGAACGCCTGGTTGCTGTCGGCCATCGCGCTCGTGATCATCGGTGGCCTGATCGCCAGCGCGGAGACCGCACTGACGCGCATCTCCAGGGTGCGCGCCGAGGAGCACGTTCGTGAGGGCCGGCGGGGCGCGGTGCGCCTGCAGGCCATCGTCAACGACCCGCCCCGCTACCTCAACCTGCTCCTGCTGCTCAGGCTGAGCTGCGAGCTGGTGGCCACGGTCATCGCCACTTTGCTGTTCATCGACCTCATGCACGACCAGGGCTGGGCGTACGTCTGGGCCGCCGTCGTGATGATCGTGGTCAGCTACGTCGTGGTCGGCGTCATGCCGCGTACGCTGGGCCGCCAGCACGCGGAGCCGGTCGCGCTGGCCGGCGCCCCCGTCGTCTACGGCCTGACCCGCATCTTCGGCCCCCTGCCCAAGCTGCTCATCCTGCTCGGCAACGCCCTGACCCCCGGAAAGGGGTTCCGCGACGGGCCGTTCACCTCGGAGGCCGAGCTGCGCGACTTGGTCGACCTGGCCGAGGAGCGCCGGGTGATCGAGCCGGACGAGCGCGAGATGATCCACTCGGTCTTCGAGCTGGGTGACACGCTGGTGCGCGAGGTCATGGTGCCCCGCACCGACATGGTCTACATCGAACGCGGCAAGACGATCAGCCAGGCCCTGTCGCTGGCGCTGCGCAGCGGGTTCTCCCGCATCCCCGTCGTGGGCGAGAACGAGGACGACGTCATCGGCATCGCCTACCTCAAGGACATCGCCCGCAAGATCCACGAGACCGGCGAGGGCGGGGGCAAGGAGACGGTCGAGGCGACCATGCGGTCGGCCGCGTACGTGCCCGAGAGCAAACCCATCGACCAGCTCATGCGGGAGATGCAGGCGCGCCAGATCCACATGGCCATCGTCATCGACGAGTACGGCGGCACCGCGGGGCTGGTCACGATCGAGGACGTGCTGGAGGAGATCGTCGGCGAGATCACCGACGAGTACGACCAGGAGGCGCCCCGCGTCGAGGCCATGCCCGACGGCGGGATGCGGGTGACGGCCCGGATGCCGGTCGACGAGCTGGGCGAGCTGTTCGACACCGAGATCGAGGTGGACGACGTGGAGACCGTGGGCGGGCTGCTCGCCCACGCGCTGGGCCGGGTGCCCATCGCCGGGTCGCAGGCCGAGGTGGCCGGGCTCACGCTCACCGCCGAGAGCCTGGCGGGCCGCCGCAACCGCATCAGCACGGTGGTCGTCCGCCGCGCCAAGCCCGCGAAGGAGGAGGCCGAACCGGCCGACGCGGAGCACGGCTGACCGGCCCGGGGCCAGTGCGGACGAAGCCGGACGAAGGTCGCAAGCGTTCTACAAGTCTTCTGCAAGCAGGGCCGGGCACTCTCTAACCACGACATCCAGTGCGGTGGGTGTCGGAGGGGAAAGCATCCGAACGCCGGGTGGGGTTCGCGGCGGGAGGATGCTGGGGGGACGACAGTGTCCCGGCTGCCTAGCCGGCTGGGGCGCAGGTCGGCGTAAAGGGTGTTCTCGTCCGGAAAACCGGATGAGGGCACCCTTTTTGCGCATTGGTGGAAGCTCCGGTGGATTGCCACATTCGTCGCTTGGGGAGATTGCAATCCAGGGGGGATCATGAAACGCGAGATCATCGCCTGTGCCCTGCTGGCGGGCGTTCTGGGGGGTTGCGTCGGCGGGGAGTCGGGGAGCGTCCTCGACGCGCAAGCGACCGCGCGCCTGCGCGAGGTACTGAGCAAGGAGCCGCCGTTGCCCGACGGGTTCACGGCCAGGCCCGAGCAGGCGTGGCAGATGCCGTTCGCGCACGCCGACAGGAACTGCAGGACCGTGCTCGAAACGGCCGGCGGGCTGGCGCCGCAGCAGGCGCTGACGGCCCAGGCGGCGGCCAGTTACCGCGGCGACGAGCTGGGGGAGCAGGCCGGGGTGGGGCTGGCCCAGTACGCGGACGGGGAGGCCGCGGAGCATCTCGACGCGCTGGCCGAGGCTCTGGAGTCGTGCCGGGAGGTGCGTACGTCCTCCGGCACCGACCTGCGCTCGCAGGAGCTCCCGGTCGAGAACGCGGCCGACGAGACCGTGGGCGCGCGGCTGAGCGGGCGGCTGAACGGCTACCCGTACGCGATGGACGTCGTGCTGTCGCGGGTGGGCGACACTCTGGTGGCGGTGGTGCACACGGGCATGAACGACGTGGACGCCGCCCGCACCAGCGAGGTGGTCGACGCGATGATCACCATGGCCAACGCATAGCCTTGTTCTCGTGACACTCGACCCTGAAGACAACAAGATCATCACTCTGGCCCGGGCCGCGAGGGCGCGCAACGAGTCGGCCGAAGGGGCCGCCGTACGCGACGAGACCGGCCGTACGTACTCGGCGACCGACGTGGCGCTGGACGCGCTCACGCTGTCGGCGGTGCAGGTGGCCGTGGCCATGGCGATCTCCGGCGGCGCGCGGTCCCTGGAGGCTGTGGCGCTGGTGAGCGAGGGCGCGCCGAGCGCCGCCGACGAGGCGGTGGCCGCGGAGCTGGGCGTCAAGGCGCTGCTCGTGGCCGGTCCCGACGGAAAGCTGCGGGGCTGACCATGCCGATGTCGCCATTTTTGGCGAAATTGCGGGAGAAGGTTGGCTCTGAGCTGCTCATGCTGCCGTCGGCGGCGGGCTTCGTGTTCGACGACGCCGGGAGGCTCCTGGTGGCCTGCCACGGCGACGCGGAGCTCTGGGCGGCGCCCGGCGGCGGCATCGACCCCGACGAGCGGCCCGAGGACGCCACCGTCAGGGAGCTGCGCGAGGAGCTCGGCGTCGACATCGAGGTACGCGGCCTGATCGGCGTGTTCGGCGGCCCCGAGTTCCGCACCCGCTACCCGAACGGTCACGAGGTCGGCTATGTCATCGCCGCCTACGCCTGCGCGATAGCCCCCGGCTCCGCCGGGCCGCAGCCGGACGGCGTCGAGATCACCGACTACCGGTGGGTGAGCGAGCAGGAGCTCGCGGAGCTGCCCACAACGCGCTGGACCCCGATCGCCGCGCCCCAGGCGTTCGCCTGGTGGCGTGCCATGCCCGCTGATAGGCCACAATGCAGAATGTGACTTTGCCAGACAACCATCGCGCCGGATTCGCCTGTTTCGTGGGGAGGCCGAACGTCGGCAAGTCCACGCTCATGAACGCCCTGGTCGGCAGCAAGGTGGCGATCACCTCGTCCAAGCCGCAGACGACCAGGCGCACCATCAGGGGCATCGTGCACCGGCCCGACGCCCAGCTCGTCATCGTCGACACGCCGGGCCTGCACCGGCCGCGCACGCTGCTCGGCGAGCGGCTCGACAGCCTGGTGCTGTCCACGCTGACCGAGGTCGACACGATCGGCTTCTGCGTGCCCGCCAACGAGCCGATCGGCAAGGGCGACCGGTTCATCGCCGACAAGCTCGCGGCGGTGAAGAAGACGCCGGTCGTGGCGGTCGTGACCAAGTGCGACCTGGCGACCAAGGAGCAGATCGCGGAGCAGTTGCTGGCGGTGTCGCAGGTGGGGGAGTTCGCCGCGATCGTGCCGGTGTCGGCGCAGTCGGGTGAGCAGCTCGACGTCCTGGCCGACGTGCTGATCGAGCACCTGCCCGAGTCCCCGCCGCTCTACGAGGACGGCCGGCTGACGGACGAGCCCGAGCAGGTGCTGGTGGGCGAGCTGATCAGGGAGGCGGCGCTGGAGGGCGTACGCGACGAGCTGCCCCACTCGATCGCCGTGGTCGTGGACGAGATGCTGCCCCGGGAGGGGCGCGACGACCTGCTGGACATCTACGCGCACCTGTTCGTGGAGCGGCCTTCGCAGAAGGCGATCGTCATCGGGCACAAGGGCGAGCGGCTGCGCGAGGTGGGCACCAAGGCCCGCAAGCACATCGAGGCCCTGCTCGGCACCCGCGTCTACCTCGACCTGCGGATCAGCGTGGCCAAGGACTGGCAGCGCGACCCCAAGCAGCTGCGGCGGCTGGGCTTCTACGACTGATCGGATCCGCTCAGGCGCGGCGGACCAGCGCCAGGACGGACAGCACGACGATCGCCACCGCGCACCCCATGGCCGCGAACCAGCCGAACTTGACCGTCGGCCCGATCGACAGCACCTGGCCCAGGTCGACGGAGAGCCGGTCGCGGACGCCGCTCCCGTCGGTCATGAAGAGCACCAGCACCGCCGCCGCCACCGCTCCGGGGAGGGCGGCCAGGGCGGCGACTCTGGGGTGGGTGAGCAGGCCGGCGACGCCGCAGCCCAGCGCCACCAGGCCCGACACCAGCGTGTAGACGCCGTACGTGTCGTCGATGCCCCGGATGTCGTTGGCCAGCCCGCCGCCGATCAGCTCGCTCCGCACCTCGAGCCCGGCCCACGGCAGGACGGCACAGAACACCAGCAGCGCCCCGGCCACCACCACGGCCAGGGCGTAGCCACGGCGGGCGGTGGGCTTGGCGGGGGCGGACTGGAGGTAATCGGCCACACGATCACTGTAAGCCTGGCACGCGCCTCCCACCACCGTACGCAACGGGGTCGTCACCATCGCCGCCGGGCAACGCGGGGCGGCCGTCGGGTGGCGTGCTGGCTTGGCTTGGGCAACTTCGGCGCCGCTGAGGAGCGGCGGCGGGGCGAAGGGCGTGACGCCGTGGGTTCTCCTCAGGGCTCGGGGGTGAGGGTGGTGCGTTCGCCCCATTCGAGGCGGGAGCGGAGCTGGACGGCGTCCGTGGCCAGGGCGGAGACGAGGGTGCCCCCACCGGCCAGGGGCAGGACGGCGACGCCCTCGGCCACGACCGGTTCCTTGGCGGACGTCGTGAGAAACGTGGTGCCGACGCAGCGGGCGGAGCCGTAGACGGCAGGGGAGGTGTCCACAGCCGGGTCGCCTACGGTGAACTCCTGCCGGATCACCGGTCGGCCGTCGCACGTCGCGTCGAAGCGGGCGTGGCACCGCCCCGAGACCTCCCCATGGCGACCGAAGACGATCTCCTCGCGCCACAGCACCTCGGCGTCCGGCGCCAGTTCGAGCCGTACCAGGAGTCGATGATCGCACCCGGCGGCGAGCACCGTGGGCTCCGGGGTGAAGCGGAGTGTGGCCCCTGCCCCGACCCGGGCCGTGATCAGCATCTCGGACGTGCCGTCGCCCGGCAGGACCAGGGTGCTGGCGACCGAGCCCAGCTCCAGGGTGGTGCGCGGGGCGATGTCCAGGTCCAGGGCCAGGCGGTCGCCGCCGAGCGGGCCCGCCGCCGTGGAGACGAGGTGCACGGTGTACGGGCCCGTCTGGCGCAGGGTCAGCGGGGGCGCCGAGGCCAGGCGGGGAATGAGGGTCCGGCCGTCGGAAAAGGAGGCCGTCGCGACCGCGGCGCTCGCCCTCATCCCCCGGCGGCCGATCCGGGCGCCTGCGGGCGTCGGGAGAGGCGCGTCGGGCCGGGCGATGGGGGGCATCAGGAGACGGGGGTCGCGTGGGTGTGGGACCAGGCCGTCACCTGGTCGGAGACCCAGGAGGCGACCGTGGCGGCGGTGGGGTCCTGCCGGATCGAGGTGAACAGCACCGGCCTGTCCCCGCGTACGGCCGCCGCGTCGCGGTCCATCACGCCCAGGTCGGCCCCCACCATCGGGGCCAGGTCCGTCTTGTTGACGACCAGCAGGTCCGCCGTCGTCACCCCCGGACCGCCCTTGCGCGGCACCTTGTCGCCGCCCGACACGTCCAGGACGAAGATCTGCCTGTCGGCCAGCCCCCGGCTGAACGTGGCCGTCAGGTTGTCTCCGCCGCTCTCCACGATCACCAGGTCCAGCGGGCCGAAGCGGTGCTCCAGGGTCTCCACGGCGTCGAGGTTCGCGGCGATGTCGTCGCGGATGGCGGTGTGGGGGCAGCAGCCGGTCTCGACGGCGAGGATGCGTTCGGGGTCGAGCACGCCCGCCCGGCGCAGGAAGTCGGCGTCCTCGGTGGTGTAGATGTCGTTCGTCACCACCCCCAGGGACAGCGACGGGCCCAGCGTCCGGCACAGCGCGGCCACCAGGGCCGTCTTGCCGCTGCCTACCGGGCCGCCGACGCCCAGCCGCAGCGCCCGTCCGCGGCCGTCCGGGGCGTGGTGGTGGTCGTCGTGATTGGCACCCATATGGTGATCCCTTCCTTATGAGACGAACATCCTGACCTCGGCCCGCGCGTGCTGCTCGGCCAGAAGATCAAGGGCTGGGGACGAGTGCGCGGGCAGCGCCTCCCAGGGGAAGCGGCCCGCGTCCGCGGCGGCGCGGGAGGCCACCGCGGTGAGGTCGGGGGCGAGGTCGGCCAGGAGCCCGTGCACGGCGACCGGGTCGAGGCCCAGGAGCCGCACCGCCGCCGTGGCCGGGCCGCTGATCGCGTGGTACGCCGCCGCCATGGCCGCCTCCTCGGCCGTGGCGCCCGCCGCGTGGGCCACCGCTCCGAGGGCGATCGGGTGATGGGGGCTCGGTACGGCTCGCGCCAGCTCCTCCAGCACCGGCGACGGCCACATGCGGCGGGCGACCCTGAGGAGGAGCCGTCCCTGGGTCCTGGACGCGTCCCGCTGGGCGGGGGCGGCGGTCCTGGCGTCGACCTCGGTGTCGAGCAGCACCCATGGCGACCCGGGAGCCTCCTGATCGGCTCCGGCATCGGGCCGGGGCCCGCTCGAAGTTTCGGCTCTCGGCTCGGACGGCGGCCCGGCGCTGCCTTCCGTTCCCTGGGACGCGGTGTCGAGTGTCGACTCGGTGGCAGTGGCGCAGGCGGCGGCCGTCAGGGTGGCGGCGACCGCGCCGGCCGTGTGGAGGCGCCCCCTCAGGAAGCGGGCCAGTGAGGGCACGTCGTGGACCGCTCCCGCCGTGATGGCCCGTTCGGTGCCGCCCGAGTGGGCGTGGCCGCCGGCCGGGAGGCGGGAGTCGGTGAGGAGGAGCAGTGCGGGGTTCATCGGGATCAGAAGAGGAAGTAGCGCTGGGCCATCGGGAGGCTCGCGGCGGGGGCAGGTTCGACGAGGTCGCCGTCGATGCGGACCTCGAACGTGTCGGGCGCCACCTCGATCCGGGGCATGGCGTCGTTGAGCGGCATCGAGGACTTGCCGCGCCGCCGTACGTCCGCCACCGGAGCCAGGCGCCGCCGTACGGACAGCCGGTCCGCGAGGCCGGACTCCAGGGCCAGCGGGGCGACGAAGTGGAGCGAGGTGGCGGCGGCGGTCACCGGTGAGGCGCCGAACATGGGACGGGGCAGCACCGGCTGCGGCGTCGGGATGGAGGCGTTGGCGTCGCCCATCTGCGCCCAGGCCACCACGCCGCCCTTGAGCACGAGGTCCGGCTTGACGCCGAAGAACGCCGGGTCCCAGAGGACGAGGTCGGCGAGCTTGCCGCGTTCGACGGAGCCGACCTCGCCGTCCAGCCCGTGGGCGATAGCCGGACAAATCGTGTATTTCGCGATGTAGCGGCGGGCTCGAAGGTTGTCCGCAGGACCGCCCAGCGACCCCCGGCGGCCCTTCATGACGTGCGCGGTCTGCCACGTACGGATGATCGTCTCCCCGATCCGCCCCATCGCCTGCGAGTCCGAGCCGATCATCGAGATCGCCCCCATGTCGTGCAGCACGTCCTCGGCGGCCATCGTCGTCGGCCGGATGCGCGACTCGGCGAACGCCAGGTCCTCCGGGATCGACGGGTTGAGGTGGTGGCACACCATGAGCATGTCGAGGTGCTCGTCGAGCGTGTTGACGGTGTGCGGCCGGGTGGGGTTGGTGGAGGAGGGCAGGACGTTGGGGTAGGCGGCGACGCGGATGATGTCCGGTGCGTGCCCGCCTCCGGCCCCCTCGGTGTGGTAGGCGTGGATCATCCGATCCCCGATGGCCTTCAGCGTCGACTCCACGAACCCCGCCTCGTTCAGCGTGTCCGTGTGCAACGTCACCTGCACCCCCGACGCGTCCGCCACGCTCAGGCAGGTGTCGATGGCGGCCGGGGTCGAGCCCCAGTCCTCGTGCAGCTTGAAGCCGGAGGCGCCGGCCCTGAGCTGCTCCACCAGCCCTTCGGTCGAGACCGTGTTGCCCTTGCCGAGCAGCGCGATGTTCAGCGGGTACGCGTCCAGCGACTCCAGCATCCGGCCCAGGTACCAGGCCCCGGTCACGGTCGTCGCCTTGGTGCCCTCGACGGGTCCGGTGCCGCCTCCGACGATCGTGGTGACGCCGGACGCGATCGCCTCGTCGAGGACCTGCGGGCAGATCAGGTGGACGTGCGAGTCGACGCCCCCGGCGGTGAGGATCTTGCCGTTGCCCGCGAGCACCTCCGTGGACGGCCCGATGACCAGGTCGACGCCGTCCATCGTGTCGGGGTTGCCAGCCTTGCCGATGGCGTATATGCGGCCGTCGCGGATGCCGACGTCGGCCTTGATCACGCCCCAGTGGTCGAGGATCACCGCGCCCGTGATGACCAGGTCGGCCGCGCCCTCCGCCCGGGTGGTGCGCGCCTGCCCCATGGACTCGCGGATGACCTTGCCGCCGCCGAACACCGCCTCGTCGCCCGGCCCGGCGGGCCCGATCGACAGGTCCTCGGTGACCTCGATGAACAGGTCGGTGTCGGCCAGCCGGATCTGGTCGCCGACCGTGGGGCCGTACAGCGCCGCGTAACGGGCGCGCGAGATCCGAGCTCCGTCAGTCATCGAGCGGCCCCGCCCACTCCGGCCGCAGCCCGGGCACGATCCGCTTGCCCGCCAGCGGCACGAGCGTCACGTCGCGCTCGACGCCCGGCTCGAACCTGATCGCCGTTCCCGCCGGCACGTCCAGCCTCATGCCCCAGGCCGCCTTCCTGTCGAACTCCAGCCCCGGGTTGGCGGCCGCGAAGTGGTAGTGCGAGCCCACCTGTACCGGCCGGTCGGCCGTGTTCACCACGCGCAGCGTGCGGCGCTCGCGCCCCGGGTTGAGCAGGTGAGAGCCCTCGGGGTGCACGTACTCGCCCGGGATCATGGGATCGGCCTGTGTACGGTGACCAGCTTCGTGCCGTCGGGGAACGTGGCCTCGATCTGCACGCTCTCCAGCATCTCCGGCACGCCCTCCATGACGTCGGTCCGGTTGAGCACTGCTCGTCCGGCCTCCATCAGGTCGGCCACGGAGCGCCCGTCCCTGGCGCCCTCCATGAGGAACGACGCGATGATGGCGGTAGCCTCGGGGTGGTTCAGGCGCAGGCCCCTGGCCTGCCGCTCACGCGCCACCCCGGCGGCGACGTGGATGAGCAGCCGTTCCTGCTCGTGTGAGGTAAGCCGCATGGCCGGACCATAGGAACCGGCGGTTTCGGGGCTGTTGCCGGCGCATGTCGTGTTGGTTTCGCGCTGTTAGTCAATCCCCGTATGTCGGATTAAGTGCATTTGTGAAATCTTGGCAATTGCCTATTAACAAATGGGATCTACACGAGAAATGTCTCGGAGTCACCTTTCTGGCAGTACCGGTCGCCAGGAAGGAACGGCTGTGCGCATCTCCCGTCCGATTGTCTCCGCGCTGGCGATAGGGGCCCTGGTGTCAGCCCTCGCGGCCTGCGGTTCCGACGCCAAGCCCGCCGCCGAGTCGAAGGAGATCAAGGTGGGTCTCCTCCACTCCCTCAGTGGCACGATGGCGATCAGCGAGGTCACCGTCCGCGACGCCGAACTGCTGGCCATCGAAGAGATCAACAAGGCCGGCGGCGTGCTGGGCAAGCAACTCGTCCCCGTGGTGGAGGACGGCGCGTCCGACTGGCCCACGTTCGCAGAGAAGGCCACCAAGCTGATCAGGCAGGACAAGGTCGCCACCGTCTTCGGCGGCTGGACCTCGGCCAGCAGGAAGGCCATGCTGCCGGTCTTCGAGCGTTACAAGGCCCTGCTCTGGTATCCGGTGCAGTACGAGGGGCTGGAGAGCTCCCCGTACATCTTCTACACGGGCGCCACCACCAACCAGCAGATCATCCCCGGCCTCGACTACCTGAAGGAGCAGGGCAAGAAGAAGCTGTTCCTGGTGGGCAGCGACTACGTCTTCCCGCGGACCGCGAACAAGATCATCAAGGCGTACGCGGCGGCGAACGGGATGGAGATCCTCGGCGAGGAGTACACGCCGCTCGGCCACACCGAATACTCCACCCTGGTCAACAAGGTCATGCAGGCCAAGCCGGACGCCGTCTTCAACACCCTGAACGGCGACAGCAACGTGGCCTTCTTCAAGCAGCTCAAGAGCGCGGGCGCGTCCGCCGACAGCATGCCGGTGCTGTCGGTGAGCATCGCCGAGGAGGAGGTCACCGGCATCGGCGTGGACAACATCGTGGGACAGCCGGTCGCCTGGAACTACTACCAGACCACCGAGACGCCGGCCAACGAGGCGTTCGTCAAGGCGTACAAGGCCAAGTACGGGCAGAACAAGGTCACCTCCGACCCCATGGAGGCCGGCTACAACGCGGTCTACCTGTGGGCCGAGGCGGTCAAGAAGGCGGGCACGACCGAGGTCGAGGCGGTCAAGAAGGCCGCGCCCGGGATCTCGCTCGAACGCCCCGAGGGCCTGGTCACCATCGACGGCGAGAACCAGCACATGTACAAGACCGCCCGCATCGGCGTCATCCAGCCCGACGGCCTGATCAAGCAGGTGTGGGACTCCGGCAAGCCGATCAAGCCGGACCCGTACCTCAAGGGCTACTCCTGGGCCTCCGGCCTGGCGGCGGGACAGTGATGACGGCCTTCGTCAACCAGCTCCCCATCGGCCTGTCCATCGGGGCGGTGCTGCTGCTCATCGCGCTCGGGCTGACGTTCACGTTCGGGCAGATGGGCGTGATCAACATGGCGCACGGCGAGTTCATCATGGCGGGCGCGTACACCGCGTTCCTGCTGCAGGACATCGTGCTCGCGCTGCCCGCGGCGTTCCTGGTGGCCGGTCTCATGGGGCTGATCCTGGAACGGGCCGCCATCCGGCACTTCTACGGCCGCCCGCTGGACACGCTGCTGCTCACCTGGGGCGTGAGCCTGGTGCTGCAGCAGCTCGCCCGCGACCTGTTCGGCGCGCCGAACGTGCAGGTGCCCGCCCCTTCCTGGCTCGCGGGAGGGGTGGGCATCCTGCCCTACAACCGGCTGTTCATCATGGGGCTGGCGGTCGCGGGCGTGGTGGCGGTCTGGCTGTACCTCAACCGCACCGGGCTCGGCCGCCGGACCCAGGCCGTCGTGCAGAACCGGCAACTCGCCGCGACCAGCGGCATCGACACCGGCCGGGTGGACATGCTGACGTTCTTCATCGGCTCGGGGCTGGCGGGCGTGGCCGGGGTGGCGCTGACGCTCATCGGGCCCGTCGGGCCGGCGCTCGGCACGTACTACATCGTCGACGCGTTCCTGGTCGTCGTGGCGGGCGGGCTCGGGCAGCTGCGCGGGGCCGTGCTGGCCGCGATCGGGCTGGGACTGCTGAACTCCTACGCCGAGTTCTGGTCGAACGCCTCGCTGGCGAAGGTCATCGTGTTCGCCGTGATCATCGCGTTTCTACAGGTGCGCCCGCAGGGCATGTTCGTGCTGCGATCGAGGGCGCTCACATGATCAACAAAAGCATGATCAAGAGGAATCTGCCCTTCGCGACCGTGGCCGTGATCGCCCTGGTGGCGGCCCCGCTGCTGCTGGAGCCGTTCCGCCTGGGGCTGCTGGCGAAATACCTCTGCTACGCGATCGTCGCGCTCGGGATCGGGCTGGCCTGGGGGCAGGGCGGCATGCTCTCCCTCGGCCAGGGCGTCTTCTTCGGGCTCGGCGGCTACTCCATGGCGATGTACCTCAAGCTCACCGAGGCCGGCGGCGGGCTGCCCGACTTCATGGTGTGGAGCGGGGTGGAGAAGCTGCCGGCGCTGTGGGCGCCGTTCGCCAACCCGGTCTTCGCCCTCGCCATGGCCGTGCTGGGACCCGTGGCTATCGCGCTGATCCTGGGCACGCTGGTGTTCAGGCAGCGGGTGCGGGGGGCGTACTTCGCGATCCTCACCCAGGCGCTGGCCGCCGCCCTGGTCATCCTGCTCGTCGGCCAGCAGGGCCTGACCGGCGGCACCAACGGCATGACGAACTTCTTCGAGCTGTTCGGCCAGGACCTGGCCGAGGACTCCACGCAGCGGGTGCTCTACATCGTGGTGGCGGTCGTCCTCGGGCTCCTCTACCTGGCCACCCGGCAGCTCGTGAACAGCCGCTACGGCCGCCTCCTCGTCGCGGTCAGGGACGGCGAGGATCGCGTGCGCTTCCTCGGCTACGACCCGGCCCTGGTCAAGACCGTCACCTTCGCCGCCTCGGCGGGCATGGCGGGGCTGGCGGGCGCGCTGTTCGTGCCGGTGGTCGGCATCATCTCGCCCGCGCTGCTCGGCGTCGTGCCCTCGCTGGAGCTGGTCGTCGCGGTGGCGGTCGGCGGGCGGCACGCGCTGGCCGGCGCGGTGCTCGGCGCGGTCGTCATGGGCTACGCCAAGACGGCGTTCAGCGAGCAGTTCGCCGACGGCTGGCTCTACCTGCAGGGAGCGCTGTTCATCCTGGTCATGACGCTCGCCCCGAAGGGGATCGTGGGCCTGCTGGGGAGGTGGCGACGTGCTCGAACTACGTGACGTCCAGGTCGTGTTCGACGGTTTCCGGGCGCTCGACGGTGTGGATCTGACCGTGCCCGAGGGCGAGCTGCGCTTCCTCATCGGGCCCAACGGCGCGGGCAAGACCACGCTGATCGACGTGATCACCGGGCTCACCAGGCCGGCGGCGGGCACCGTGCGGTTCGGGGAGCACGACCTGGTCGGCAGGAAGGAGCACCAGATCGTCCGGCTGGGCGTCGGCCGCACGTTCCAGACGTCGGTGGTGTTCGAGGAGCTGACCGTGATCGAGAACCTCGACCTCGCGGCCAGCTTCCGCAAGCCGCTCTGGTCGCTGGCCAGGCGGCGCGAGGGCGTGTCGGAGGCCGTCGAGGAGGCGCTGGCCAGGACCGGACTCGAAGATCTCGCCGAACGTTCGGCGGGCGTTCTCTCGCACGGCCAGCGCCAGTGGCTGGAGATCGGGATGCTGCTGGCGCAGCGACCCCGGCTGCTGCTCCTGGACGAGCCGGTGGCGGGCATGTCCAGCGACGAACGGGAGCGCACGGGGGAGCTGCTCACCCAGATCGCCGACGACCACACGGTGATCGTGGTGGAGCACGACATGGAGTTCCTGCGGCGGCACGCCTCGACGGTGACCGTGCTGCACGAGGGCAGGGTGCTCGTGGAGGGATCGGTGGACGAGGTCAGCGCCGATCCCCGCGTCCAGGAGGTCTACCTGGGGAGGAGGGCCAGCGATGCTGTCAGTGACCGGCCTTGAGTCGGGGTACGGGAGGGCACGCGTACTGTTCGGGGTCTCTCTGGAGGTCGGGCCGGGACAGCTCGTGTGCGTCATGGGGCGCAACGGCGTCGGCAAGACCACGCTGCTCAACACCATCATGGGCGTGCTCCCGGCGACGGCCGGGACGGTCACGTTCGACGGCCGCGACGTCACCAGGCTGAAGCCGCACGAGCGGGTCAGGCTCGGCATGGGGTACGTCCCCCAGGGCCACCAGTGCTTCCCCCAGCTCTCGGTCCAGGGCAACCTGCTGGTCACGATGGAGGCCGCCAAGGTGGGCAGGGAGGCCATCGACGAGGCCCTCGACGTCTTCCCCGCGCTCAAGCCGCTGCTCAAGCGGAGCGCCGGCCACCTGTCGGGCGGCCAGCAGCAGCAGCTCGCCATGGCCCGCGCCCTGGTCACCCGGCCCAGGATGCTCATACTCGACGAGCCGACCGAGGGCATCCAGCCCTCGATCATCCTGGAGATCGAGGCGGCCATCGAGCGGCTGCACGCCTCCGGGCTGGCCGTGCTGCTCGTGGAGCAGTACTTGGACATCGCGCTGCGGCTGGCCGACACGTTCGTCATCCTCGACGGCGGGCACGTCGTGCGCACCGGAGCCGCCGAGGAGCTGCACCGGGAGGACGTCCGCCGCCTGTTGGCGGTCTAACCCTGGGCCAGGAGTGCTCGGGCGTTGGCGGCGCCCTGGCGGTCGCCGGTCTCCTCGAACACCTCCAGCGCCGCCCCGGCCAGCTCGCGCGCCCGCCCCGCCGCGCCCTCGGCCCGGTTCACCCTGGCCAGGGCCAGCAGGGCGTGCGCGTCCAGCAGCCGGTCGCCGAGGCGTACGGCGATGCTCCTGGCCTGCTCGGCGGCGGCCCTGGCGTCCGCCTTGGCGGCCTGCGCCAGGTGCGCCGCGGACAGGTCGAGCAGCGTGTCGGCCTGCCGGTGCCGGTCGCCCAGCTCCTCCAGGTGCTTGACGGCCACCCGCAGGTGCTCGGCGGCCTCGTCGAGCCGCCCCACGCGGCGCAGCACGACGCCGAGCACGTGCTCGGCGTCGGCGGCGTCCCGCTGGTTGTCCGCGCCCTCCAGGCAGGTCCGCAGGGCCCGCTCGGCGTCCTCCAGACGCGCCTGCCCCAGGTGCACGCGGCCGAGCCGGCGCCTGGTGTGGTTCACCTCGCGGGCCCGGCCCTGCCGCAGGAACATGCCCAGCGCCAGCCGCAGCCGCTCGTGCGCGAGCTCCCACTCCCGCTCGGCCAGGTGCAGGTCGCCCTGGTCCAGCAGGATCAGCGCCTCGCCCCGGTCGTCGCCCGACCGCCGCGCCGACTCCAGCGCCCGCGCGGCCACCGCCCGCCAGTCGTCCAGGAACCGGTGGCGCTCCAGGTAAGGCGCCAGCAGGTGCGCCAGCCGCCAGCACCCGTCGTCGAGCCCCGCCGCGTGCAGGTCGGTGACCAGGCTCATCAGGAACGCCCGCTCGGCCGCCAGCCACTCGACCGACTCCCTGATGTCCCTGGTGGCCACGGCCGTGGCCGGATCGCCCGACACCAGCGAGAACCGCGAGGCCCGCACCCGGGCCTGCACCACCTCCGACAGCCGCTCCAGCACGCCCGGAACGGGCTGCTCGCGGGCGAAGAGCCTGGTCAGGTCGTGCAGCCGGTAGCGGACCTGGCCCGCCACGTCCACGCCGTGCGTCTCCAGCAGGCCCGCGTCCACCAGCGCCTCGGCCTGCCCGCCGAGCTGCTCGGTCACCCAGTCGGCGAAGTCGGGGGCCGACAGCGCGCCGAGCCCCCGCAGCGTCAGCCGGGCGGGCTCGGGCAGCCCTTCGAAGCCGATCGCGAACGCACTGCGCACCGCCTGGTCGCCCGCGTGCAGCCGGTCGAGCCGCCCGTGCTCGTCCTCCAGCAGGCCCACCAGGTAGTCGACGTTCCACTCCGGCCGGGCGGCCAGCCGGGAGCCGGCGATGCGCAGCGCGATCGGCAGGCCGCCGCAGAAGCGGGCCAGCCGGCGCATGGCGTCGTCGGCCGGCCGGCCCGAGCTGCTCACCAGCAGCTCGATCGCCTCGCCGTCGCCGAGCACGCCCACCGACAGCCGCCGCGCGCCCGTCAGGCCGCCGAGCGAGGACCGGCTGGTCACGATCGTCGGGCACGAGGTCAGCAGCGGCCGCACCTGCGCCTCGCCCGAGGCGTTGTCGAGCAGCACCAGCAGCCTGCGGTTGGCCGTGTAGGTGCGGAACAGGCGCTCGCGCTGCTCCGGCGACGCCGGGATCGCCTGGGCCGGGCAGCCCAGCCAGCGCAGGAAGTCCTCCAGCACGGCCGACGGCGCCGTCGTCTCGCGCAGGTCGGCGTACAGGATGCCGTCGGGGAAGCTCTCCCGCTCCCGCCAGGCGGCGTGCACGGCCAGCGCCGACTTGCCCGCGCCGGCCTGCCCGTGCACCACGACGTGGCCGCCCACCACCTCGTCGAGCAGCTCGCCCCGGCCGGTGAAACCGGTCACGTCGGGCGGCAGCAGCACCGGCGGGCCCGCCGAGACGTGCAGCGACACGTCGTCGTACAGCATGCGGTGGTAGAGCAGCTGCAGCTCGGAGTCGGGCTCGATCGCGTGCCCGCCGTCGAGCTGGTCACGCAGCACCGCGTACGCGGCCAGCGCGTCCACGCGGCGGCCGCTGCGGTAGAGGGCCAGCATGTACTGGCCGCGGAAGCGCTGCCACGTCGGATGCTGCCTGGTCAGCCGGCGCAGCTCGGCGAGCAGCTCGCGGTGCTTCCCGGCGTCCAGGTCGGCCTGCACCCTGCGCTCCAGCGCCAGTAATCGCAGCTCCTCCAGCTCCTCGCGCAGCCGACGCGTCTCGGCCCACCGCTCGCCCTCGGGGTCGACGTCCTCCAGGACCTCGCCCCGCCACAGGCCCAGGGCCTCCTCGTGCGCCCCCTTGTCCACCAGCAGCCTGAACCGGTCGACGTCGAGCTGCCCGTCGCCCAGCGCCAGCGCGTACGAGCCCGCCACAGTCGTGATCACGTCTTTCCCGACGAGCTGGCGGAGCTGGCCGATGTAGCCGCGCACCAGCGAGTCGGAGCGGTCGCCGTCCTCGCGCGGCCACAGCAGCCTGCGCAGCCGCTCGACCTTGAGCGGGCGCCCGGCGTTCAGCAGGAACATCGCCAGCAGGTCGCGGTGCTTCGGCACGGTGGGAGTGCGGTCCTGCCCGTCGGCGTCGAGCACCTCGAGGGGGCCCATGATGCGAAATTCCACGCGACCTTCCTTGGAGGAGGAGACGCCGATCAGAATGTCACAACTGATGACGTCCGCTAAGCGGTCCAGGCGCGGGCCGACCTGACGATCTCCTCCAGGTGGTCGCTGTGCGCGCCGCGCCAGTAGACCTGGCCGCACTCGCCGCACCGCCCGTACGCGTCGTAGTTGCGCTCCGTGCCCGCCTCCAGCTGCGGCGCGACCTCCTGCTTGGCGACCGGTTCCAGCTCGCCGTTGCACGTCGTGCAGCGCGTCCACGGGCGCAGCGGCGGGGTGAAGCGTTCGAGCAGGTCGCGGAGCTGGTCGGCGGGGCGGGAGCCGCGCACGTACGCGCCGAGCCACAGGGCGCGGCGGCGCAGCAGGCCGCGGTCCTGCGTGAGCAGCACCCGGCGCTCCTCGTTGGCCTGCACCACCAGCGAGGGGTCGTCCATGTCGTTGTGGTAGGCCGCGTCGATGCCGAGCAGCCGCAGGCGCCGCGCCAGCGTGCCCAGGTGCACGTCCAGCAGGAAGCGCGGCTCCTCCGGCAGCGGCTGCGGGCGGGGCACCGGGTGGACCTCCACCACGTCACCGGCCACGAGCTGGTACGACGGAGGCACCCCGCGGCCGTCGGCGACCATCGGCCCCACCTCGGTCAGCGGGATGCCGAGCGACTCGACGTGGTGGCCCAGCGTCGAGGTGCCGTCCGGCGTCACCTGTTGCCGCTCCTGCCGCCGGCTCACCGGCAGGAACATCGTCAGCTCTGAGGCGATGAGTAGGCGTGCGTCCCGTTCGCTCACATGTCCATTCTGGAGGACCGGATACGGTGAATTCATGCCGATATCCCGCCGCGCCTTCCTGGGGCTCGCCACGCTGGCGGCCGGGTGCTCGGCGTCCGAGGGCGGGTGGCCGGAGCTGCGGCTGGCGACCGGAGTGACGGGCGGGATCTACCAGCAGCTCGGCGACGGGCTCGCGCGGGAGCTGCGGCGGGACGGGCTCACGGTGCGGGTGATGAACACCGCGGCCAGTGTGCAGAACCTGACGATGATGACCGACGGGCGGGCCGACGTGGCGTTCGCGCTGGCCGACAGCGCCGACGACGCCGTCAGGGTGCGGCACCAGCCGGTGTGCGCGCTGGCCAGGGTCTACATGAACTACGTCCATCTGGTGGTGCGGCGGGGCGCCGGCATCGCGGCGGTCAAGGACCTGGCGGGGCGGGCGGTCTCCATCGGCCTGGAGGGCTCGGGCACCGCCGTGACCGCCACCCGCGTGCTGGCGGTGGCCGAGCCGGCCGAACCCGCCGAGGTCAGCAGGCTGGGCCTGGACGAGTCGGTCAAGGCGCTGCGCGACGGTGAGATCGAGGCGTTCTTCTGGTCGGGCGGGGTGCCCACGCCGGTCCTGACCTCGCTGGGGGGCATCGAGCTCGTGCCGCTGGAGCCGCTGGTGACGGTCCTGCGCCGCCGGTTCGGCCCGCTCTACGAGCACGGGCTGGTGCCCGCCGGCGTGTACGGCAGCGGGCGGCCGGTGCCGACCATCGGCACCCCCAGCTACCTGATGTGCCGGGCCACGCTCCCGGACGATCTGGCGTACTCGATCACCGAGACCCTCTTCAGCGCCCGCGACCGCCTCCAGGCCCCGTCGGCGCCGGGCGGGCGGCTCGACATGCGCTACGCCATCGGCACCGGCGTCGTCCCGCTCCACCCGGGCGCCGCCCGCTATTACCGCTCCGCCTACGGCTGATCCTTCAGGCGCAGCTCCACCACCAGGCCGCGCGGCACGGCGGGCAGCAGCGCCAACGTGGCCCCGCACGCCCTGGCCAGCTCGGAGGCGATGGCCAGGCCCAGGCCGCTGCCCGGGACGTTCGCGTGGGCCCCGGACCGCCAGAACCGCCCCAGCGCGTCCGCGCGCTCCTCCTCGCTCAGCCCGGGCCCGTCGTCCGCGATCCGCAGCACGCCGTCCGCCAGGGTGACCGTGACCACGCCGCCCTCGGGCACGAACTTCTGGGCGTTGTCGAGGGCGATGTCCGCGATCCTGGCCGCCGCCTCCGAAACGACCGACGTCTCCGAAATTTCGGTTACGAGCTGTACCCCTTTGGCCGCGTACACCTCCCGCCACGTCCCCAGCCGGGGCGCCAGCGGGATCTCCTTGCCCTCGACGCCCGCGCCCGCCTCCACCCTGGCCAGCGCCAGCAGGTCGGTCACCAGCAGCGCCAGCCGGTCCAGCTCAGCCATCGCCTCCTCGAACTCGGCCGTGCCCTCGCCCCGCAGGTGCGGCTCCAGGTTCTCCAGCCGCAGCCCGAGCACCGTGAGCGGGGTACGCAGCTCGTGGGAGGCGTCCGCCACGAACGCCCGCTGCCGCTCCATCGCGCCGGCGACCGCGTCGGCCATGGCGTTGAAGCGCTCCTCCAACTGCCGCAGCTCGGAGGGCCCGGCGCCGGGATGCGCCCGCGCATCGAGCCGGCCCTGCGCGATGGCCCGCGTGGTGCGGTCGAGCTCGGTGACGGGCCGCAGGATCCAGCGGGCCAGCTGCCTGGCCGCCAGCGCCGAGCAGCCCAGCGCCACCAGCGCGCCGACCAGCAGCGCGCCCCACACCAGCGACACGTCCTGCCTGGCCCGGTCGGTGGGGGCCTCCAGCAGCACCACGCCGGACAACTGCGCGTCCCGCCCGGCGGGCTCGGCCAGCAGCACCGTGGCCGGTCCGAACGGGCTGATCGTCGGCAGGTCCTCGGTCGTGCGGCCGGACAGCGCCAGGCGGGTGGCCTCCTGGTCGTCGGCGTCGAAACGGCCCGCCGTGGCCAGGATCGAGCCGTCGCGGTCGCGTACGCGTACCGCCGCCCCGTAGAGCGCGGCGTACCGGTCGATCTCGGCGATCAGCCCCGAGCGGTCGTCCTCCCTGGCCGCCTGGTCGGCCAGCTCCGCGAAGCGGGTGGCGTCGGCGCGGCGGTCGAGGAGCAGGCGGTTCGTGCGGTGGGAGGCGTAGGCGAGGCCGAGCGGCACGGCCAGCGCCGCGATCAGGAACACGATCAGCGTGGTGAACGTGACCACCAGGCGGGAGTTCACGCCGTCGAGCCCAGCCGGTAGCCGGTGCCGCGCAGCGTCTCCACCAGCCCCGGGCGGCCGGTCTTGGAGCGCAGGTTGGCCACGTGCACGTCGAGCGAGCGGGACGCCGACAGCAGCGGGTCGCCCCAGACCTCGTCGAGGATCTCCTCCCTGCCGCGCACCACGCCCGGCTCGCGCGCCAGCATCGCCAGCACGTCGAACTCGCGCCTCGTCAGCGTCACCGGCTCACCGGCCACCGTGACCTGCCTGGACTCCAGATCGATGCGGACGTCGCCCACGCTCACCACGTCGTCGCGGGCCGGCATCGGCCTGGTGCCGCGCCGCACCACCGCCTCCATGCGGGCCATCAGCTCCACCGTGCGGAACGGCTTGACCAGGTAGTCGTCGGCCCCGGAACGCAGCCCGCGCAGCACCTCGCGCTCCTCCGTGCGGGCCGTGACCACGATGAGCGGCACGGCCGACACCCGGCGCAGGCGGCGCAGCACGTCGAGCCCGTCCATGTCGGGCAGGCCCAGGTCGAGCAGGACGAAATCGACGCCCCCCGCCAGGCGGAGGGCGTCGACGGCCAGCCCGGCACGGGTGACCTGGTGGCCGTGCCGGGCGAGGGCCGTGGTGAGCGCGGACGCGAGCCGATCGTCGTCCTCGACCAGGAGAACTCGCATGCCCTCAGGTTAGACGCGGGCCACGACCGCATCCTCCGACGCCTGCTCGGCGCGCGAGAGGGCGACGTCCCTGGTCTCGCGCATGGTGAGGTAGACCACGAGCGACACGGCGGCGCAGGCGGAGACGTACCAGAAGAAGCCCGACTCGATCTTGTTGTCCTTGAACCACAGCGCCACGTACTCGGCGGTGCCGCCGAACAGGGCGTTCGCGATGGCGTAGGGGAGTGCGACGCCGAGCGCGCGGATGTTCGTCGGGAACAGCTCGGCCTTCACCACCGCGTTGATCGAGGTGTAGCCGGTGATGATGATCAGGCCGGCCAGCGAGAGCGCGAGCCCGCCGCCGAACCCCGTCACCCCGCCGAGCGCGGTCATCAGCGGCACCGTGCCCAGCATCGACCCGATGCCGAACGTGATCAGCAGCGGCCGCCGCCCGATCCGGTCCGACAGGCCGCCGGCCAGCGGCTGCAGGCACATGAAGATGAACAGCGCGCAGAAGCTCACCAGCGTGGCCGTCTCCTTGGGCAGGCCGGCGGTGTTGGAGAGGTATTTGGTGAGGTAGGTGGTGTAGGTGTAGTACGCGACCGTGCCGCCCATGGTCAGGGCGATGACCAGCAGCGCTTCCCGCTTGTGCGCGAGCAGCTGCTTGATCGTGCCGCGGCTCTCCTGCTTGTCGTCGCGCTCCTCCTCGTCGTACGCCTCCGTCTCCAGGAGGTTGCGGCGCAGGTAGAACACGACCGCGGCACCCAGGGCGCCGATCACGAACGGGATGCGCCAGCCGTAGGAGTCGAGGGCCTCCTTGGACATCGTGTTCTGCAGGATGATCTGCAGGCCGAGGCCGACGAGCTGGCCGGCGGTCATGGACACGTACTGGAAGCTCGAGGCGAAGCCGCGGCGGCCGCGCGGGGTGGCCTCGGTGAGGTACGTGGCGCTGGCCGCGTACTCGCCGCCGACCGACAGGCCCTGCAGGAGACGCGCCACCACCAGCACCACGGCGCCGAAGTAGCCGACCGTCTCGTACGTCGGGGCGATGGCGATCAGCAGGGCGCTGGCCGACATCAGGGTGACGGTGAGCGTGAGCGCCGCCTTGCGGCCCTTCCTGTCGGCGTAGCGGCCGAGCAGCCAGCCGCCGAGCGGGCGCATGAAGAAGCCGACGGCGAAGATGGCCGCCGTGTTGAGCAACTTGGCCGTGGTGTCGCCCTCGGGGAAGAAGGACGCGGCGAAGTAGACGGCGAAACTGGAGTAGACGAACCAGTCGTACCACTCGACCAGATTGCCGACGGAGCCGCCGATCACTGCCTTCCAGGGCACGCGTGCCTTGCTCACGGAGACCTCCTGTGTGGAGCCTGGGGGGAGTAGGTGCAGGTCAGAGCCTCTCCGCAGAAGGATGTTCGGACAAGGGCAGGTGGCCGAGATCTAACGTCCGCTTAACATGGGCGCAACCTCGGGCTCGCTCCGGCCCGTCACAATGGCGGGTTGGCGTTCCTGGCCCGCTCCAGCGCCAGATCCGCCCACCACTCGCCGGCCTCAGGGGACACCACGCCGCGCTCCGGGTCCTTCTCCCCGCCCTCCCCGCGCCTGCACCGGCCGCTGGACGAGCCCGCCCGCGCGATCCACAGGTAGGCGTCCACCAGCTCCTCACCCGTGTCGGTCGTGGGCCGGTAACCGGCGCCCCGGCCCGGCGGGTTGCACCACGTCTGCGGGTCGGGGTACTTCTTCGTCGGGCGCCACGAGCCCTGGCCGTTCCTGGCGGTGTCGACGACGAAGTGGGGCATCGTCGCCGGGTCCACCTTCGCGTCCGAGGGGCAGTCCTTGGCGCCCGTGGCCCGCTGGACGGTGATGCAGGCCGACAGCGCCTTGCCGTACTCGACGCTCTTCTCCGTGGGCTGGTGGGCCGCCGTGTTGAGGAAGAAGCCGTCCGCCCGGTCGATGCCCGCCTTGATCAGCCGCTCGGCCATGATCGCGGTGCCCGGGTACAGGTCCTGGCTGCCGTCGAGGTAGACGGCCGTGTTCGGGTTCGCCTTGAGCGTCTGGACGGCCTGGCGGAGGTCCTTGTAGCGCTGCTCCACCGAGCCCTGCGGATCGCAGTCCTCGACGCCGGGGATCTTGACGGTGGTGCCCGGTTCGAGGATCACCGCCGCCTCGGCCTGGCCTATCGCGCTCGCTATGCCCTTGATCCACTCCTGGTAGTCCGCCAGTTCGGTGGCTGTGGCCGCGCGGCACTCGCTGCCCGGCAGGTAGTTGATCAGGAACACCGGGACCCCGCCTACCCGCTGGGCCTCGGTGAGAGTGCCGCCGACCTTCGGCCTGACCTCGGGCTCGTTGAGGCGGATGGCGTGGGGGACGGCGGCCAGCTTGCTCATCAGCTCGGCGTCCTGGGGGCGGCTCTTCTTCCACTCCTCGGCCTGGCGGGCGGCGGCCGGCTCCTTCGGGGCGTAGAACGTGATCTTGCCTGGGGCTCTGAGCGGGTTCTGGGGCCTGGCCTGCGTGTTCGAGCGGGCGGCTTGGGTGGTGGCGGTCGTCGCGGCGGGGGTCCGGGCGCTCGACGAGGTGCCCAGGGTGCGCCAGGCGACGGCCACGGACGCGCCCCCCACGGCCACGGCGACCGCCGCCGCCGCGGCGAGCACCCTTCGCCGGTTGCCCGCCGCCCGCGCCACCCCGGGGCCGGGGAGTAACGGGCCCTCGGGCGGTGCCGTCGCCATGCCCGGAGCTCGCGGACCGTCAGTTGGCGCCATCGTCGAGTCGGCGTGGGCCGGGTGGCCGGTCGTGGTTGGGGCGCTCGGCGCCGTCGTGGGGGCCGCGGCGTCCGCGCCCGTGTCAGGAGTCCCGCCCGTGCTGGGACCGGGCAGCGGGGCGCCGCCCGGGTCCGCGCTCGGGGCCGCCGTGCTGAGGCGGTCCATGAGGTCCTGGGCCGTGGGGCGTTCGCGCGGTTTCTTCGACAGCGAGGCGAGCACCAGGTCGCGCAGCGGGCCCGAGAGGCCGTGCAGCTCCGGGGCGTCGTTGACGATGCGCAGGAGGATCGTGGGGACCGAGCCCGAGCCGAACGGCGCCTTGCCGCTCGCGGCGTAGGCGACCGTGCAGCCCCACGAGAAGATGTCCGAGGCCGGGCCGATGGTGACGCCCGACACCTGCTCGGGCGACATGTACGACGGCGTCCCCACGATCGCGCTGCTCATCTCCGCGTCCATGAGCTGCGCGATGCCGAAGTCGATGACCTTGGGCCCCACCTGGGAGAGCAGCACGTTCGACGGCTTGAGGTCGCGGTGCACGACCCCCGCCCCGTGGATGGCGCGCAGGGCCATGGCCATCGCGGCGGCCAGGCCGTCCAGCGCCGAGCCCTTCAGCGGCCCCGACTCGCGGACGGCGTCCCCCAGGCTGGGCCCCTCGACGTATTCGGTGACCAGGTACGCCACGTCCCCCTCGACGTCGGCGTCCAGGACGGGAGCGGTGCAGAAGCGGGCGACCCGCTTGGCGGCGGCCACCTCGCGGGCGAACCGGCGCCTGAAGTCGGCGTGCGCGTCCATCCTGGCGTGGATGAGCTTGACCGCCACCCGCGTGCCGTCCGGGGCCCGGCCCAGGTAGACGACGCCCATGCCGCCCTCGCCGAGCCGACCCAGGAGCGCGTGCGGCCCCACCTGTCGCGGATCCCCGTCCCTCAACGCCTCCAAGGTCATAAACGGTCAGGTTAGCCCGCCGCCCCCGAACGGCCTACAGCTCCAGCCGCCACTCGTTCCATTCGTCGAAGAGCTCGAAACCCATGGCCTCGTTGATGGCCAGCATGTGGGCGTTGGACGTGGCGTTCCAGGTGATGATCCGCTCCAGGTGCGGCTCGTGCTCGCGGAGCCGGAGCAGGTTGGCGATCTTGAGCAGCAGCCCGAGGCGGTGGCCCCGGTGCCCGGCCAGCACCGTCGTGTCGGCCTGGTGTCCCCAGCCGTTCGAGCGGTCGGCGTCGAGGTAGACGCGCGTGTATCCGGCGGGAGCCCCGTCGGCGTCGCGGCGGGCGATCATCGAATAGCTGGTGAAGCCACGGTCGCGGATGCCTTCCTCGCGGTCGCGGATGCGGTCGAGGCTGAAGTCGAAGTCCTCGATGCCGGCGTCGCGCGGGGCGTCGTTCATGCCGTTCATCAGGGCCGCGAGATCGGGGATCAGGCCGGGGTCCGCCGGCCCGGTCCAGCGTTCGAGATGGTAGCCCTCGACGCTCGGGAGCATGCGTTCCAGGGCGTCCCAGTCGGCCTTGCGGAGATCCAGCACGCGGCGGGCCTCGGCGACCGCGACCGTCATGCCGTGGGCGAGCGCGAAGCGGGCGCCCACGCCGGTGGTCGGCGTCTCGGTGAGGAGCAGGCTCCTGCCGTGGTGGCGCAACCTCTCCAGCGCATGCTCGAACAGAGCCGAGCCCAGCCCCCGGCCGCGCCGCTCGGGACGCACGACAAGGGGGAAGATCCAGCCCATGTGCGTGTTGTCGAGCTGGGAGAGCGACAGGCCGTAGCCGCCGACGACCTCGCCGTCCTCGACGACCACCCACAGCTCGGCCCGGTCGCCCGGCGAGTGCCTGGCGATGTCGTGGCGGAAGTGGGCGAGCGACATCAGAGGGCCCGGATCGTCGACGTAGGCCGCCGCGTACGCCTCGTGCAGGCCCGTGACCAGGTCGCCCGGCCGGTCGAGATCGATGGGCTGGATCCACATGTGCCCAGCAAAGCGCACGGACGACGGCCGGGGCGAGCGAATTTACTGGCTGTAGTTCTCGACCTCGTTGGCGGGGCGGGCGGCGGCGTTGTCGGGGTCCTCGCCCGCGCTCCGCCTGGCCCGGCGCTGCCTGAGCAGGTCCCAGCACTGGTCGAGCGCCGTCTCCAGCTGCTTGATGCGCTCGTGCTCCTCGTCCGTGGTCACTTCGCCCGTGGACAGCCGGTTGCGCAGCTCGTGCTCCTCGTCGACCAGGGCACCGATTCTGGTGAGAATTTCGTCGTCCCGCATGGCTGAACTCTAGTCACTGCCACCGATGGGTCTCCCGCTCCGGGCACGTTCCCCGCCGCACTTCGGCTGAGGTCCTTTGGAGGGGAGGGGGCGCCTCCCTCAGCGAGGAGGTCTGGCGGCGAGGGGCTGGGGGTGGGAGGCCCGGCCGCCTGGTCTGTGGCGGTGCGTGATAGAACACGGCCATGCCCGGCCTCGCGCTCGTCAGGAAACCCGGCCCCCGGATCGCCGAGGGCATCGTCACCCACCTCCAGCGCGAGCCGGTGGACGACGGACGAGCGCGCCACCAGCACGACGCGTACGTGGACGCGCTGGCCGCCGCCGGGTGGCGGGTCACGTACGTGCCGGACGCCGACGAGTTGCCCGATGCGCCGTTCGTGGAGGACGCGGTGGTGGTGTCGGGGCGGCTCGCCGTACTGACCAGGCCGGGGGCGCCGGAACGGCGGCCCGAGGTGGAGTCCGTGGCCGGGGCCGTGCGGGAGCTGGGGCTCAAGGCGGTCAGGATCGTGCCGCCCGGCACGCTCGACGGGGGCGACGTGCTGCAGGTCGGGCCCACCGTGTACGTGGGGCGGTCGGCCCGCTCCAACGACGAGGGGATCGTGCAGCTCGCGGGCCTGCTGCCGGAGCGCGAGGTCGTGCCCGTGGACCTGAACGGAGTGCTGCACCTGAAGTCGGCGGTGACCGCCTTGCCCGACGGGACGCTCATCGGCGACCCGCGCCGCGTGGACCTGCCGGGGCTGCTCGTGCCGCCGGAGGAGTCGGGGGCGCACGTGGTGCTGCTGGGCGGGGACCGCGTGCTGATGGCCGCCTCAGCACCCCAGACCGCCATAATGCTCGAAAAACGCGGATTTAGCGTGACGAAGGTAGATATTTCGGAGTTTGAGCGGCTGGAAGGCTGCGTAACCTGCCTCAGCGTCCTGGTCCCGGACTGACTGAGACCCGCCGCCTTCTCAGGATCTGAGATCCGGGACAGCGCATCGCGAGACGTCTGGTAACGTGCATGGCATGCTGCGCGGGCTGCTTCTTAGCTGCCGCGGCGGGGGCCTCTGAGGCCGGCTCCCTCGCCGCGGAGCCAGTCGTGCGCGTCGGCCGTTTTCTTCCGACCGACGAGGAGCCAGCAGACATGACCGCCCAGCAGCCCAGTTCCATGCCGATCCATCGCTATCAGGCGTTCGAACCCATCCGCCTGACCGACCGCACCTGGCCCGATCAGGTCATCACCAAGGCGCCCCGCTGGTGCGCGGTGGACCTGCGGGACGGCAACCAGGCCCTGATCGACCCGATGGACTCCCACCGCAAGCTCCAGATGTTCGAGCTGCTGGTACGCATGGGCTACAAGGAGATCGAGGTGGGCTTCCCGGCCGCCTCGCAGACCGACTTCGACTTCATCCGCCAGATCATCGAAGAGGACCGCATCCCCGACGACGTGGTCATCCAGGTCCTGACCCAGGCCAGGCCGGAGCTGATCGAGCGGACCTTCGAGTCCATCGAGGGCGCCAAGCAGGCCATCGTCCACCTCTACAACTCGACCTCCACCCTCCAGCGCCGCGTGGTGTTCGGCCTGGACAGGGACGGCATCACCGCCATCGCCGTCGAGGGCGCCAAGCTGGTCAGGAAGCTCGCCGAGGCCACCGACGTCGACGTCCACTTCCAGTACTCTCCCGAGTCGTTCACCGGCACCGAGCTCGAATACGCCGTCGAGGTGTGCGACGCGGTCAACGACGTGTGGCAGCCCACCCCCGACCGCAAGGTCATCATCAACCTGCCGGCCACGGTCGAGATGGCCACCCCCAACGTCTACGCCGACTCGATCGAGTGGATGCACCGCAACCTCAAGCACCGCGACTCGATCGTCCTGTCGCTCCACCCGCACAACGACCGCGGCAGCGCCGTGGCCGCCGCCGAGCTGGGCTACATGGCGGGCGCCGACCGCATCGAGGGTTGCCTGTTCGGCAACGGCGAGCGCACCGGCAACGTCTGCCTGGTCACCCTGGGCATGAACCTGTTCTCCCAGGGCGTCGACCCCGAGATCGACTTCAGTGACATCGACGAGATCCGCCGGATCACCGAATACTGCAACCAGCTGCCCGTGCACCCGCGCCACCCGTGGGGCGGCGAGCTGGTCTACACCGCCTTCTCCGGCTCCCACCAGGACGCCATCAAGAAGGGCTTCGAGCACCTGGAGCGCGACGCGGCCGCGGCGGGCGTGCCGGTCGACGAGTTCACCTGGGCGGTGCCGTACCTGCCGATCGACCCGAAGGACATCGGCCGCACCTACGAGGCCGTCATCCGCGTCAACAGCCAGTCGGGCAAGGGCGGCGTCGCGTACATCATGAAGGCCGACCACCAGCTCGACCTGCCGCGGCGGCTGCAGATCGAGTTCTCGAAGGTGGTGCAGGCCCGCACCGACAGCGAGGGCGGCGAGATCAGCCCCGCCGCGATGTACGAGATCTTCCGCGACGAATACCTGCCCAACCCGGCCAACCGCTGGGGCCGCCTCAGCCTCATGGCCCACCGCCATGAGTCCACGGTGGACGACAAGGACCGCATCGGCGCCGACGTCCGGATCGACGGGGAGATCCGCGAGATCGCGGGCACGGGCAACGGCCCGATCTCGGCCTTCACCGACGCCCTGACGGGGGTCGGCATCCAGGTGCGCGTCCTCGACTACGTGGAGCACGCGATGAGCGCAGGCTCCGACGCCAAGGCCGCCTCCTATCTGGAGTGCGAGGTCGACGGCCGGGTGCTGTGGGGCGTCGGCGTCGACGCCAACACCACGACGGCCTCGCTCAAGGCCATCATCTCCGCGGTCAACCGCGCTTCGCGCTGACCTCGTTCTCCCGGTACGGCCGGTCGCCCCAGGGGCGGCCGGCCGTCACCGTTCCCCGGGGCTCAGCAACGACACCAGCAAGGCCGTGAACTCCGTCACCGACCAGGGCGACCGCCGGCCCGGCGCGGTCTGCACCTGGGCCTCCCGCTGGCGGAACACCGGGTGGTCCAGCCGCACGTAGGCGACCCCTTCGGCCGGCGCGTCCCGGCGCAGGTCGCCGAGATCCCCCACGAGCGCGATGCCGCCCCCGCGGCGGACGAACTCGTGCAGCGGGCCGAGCCAGTCGCAGACCAGCACCGGGCGGACCGTCAGCCCCTCGATCTGCGCGCCGATGTCGAAGAGCTCGCGCTGGCTGGTCCCGGTGGAGGCGAGGGCCAGGGGATGCTCGCACAGCTCCGCCAGCCCGACCCGATCCCGCCCGGCCAGCTCGTGCCCGAGCGGGACGATCGCGACCACCGGGATCACGACGGCGCACTCCACCCGTACGTCGTGCTGCGGCCCCATCGCATAGGTGACGGCGACGTCGGCGATCCCCTCGGCCACCCGGCGGGTGGCCTCCTGCCGGGGGACGACGTCGAGCTGGAAGGTCACGTCGGGGTGGTCGCGCCGGAAGGCCGCCATCGCCCGCGGGACGATCCGGCGTGCGAACCCCTCGGAGCAGGCCACCGTGACGTTGCGGGCATCGGCCCCGCCCCCGGTCCGCAACTCCTCCACCAGGGCGCACGCCTCGGCCTCGCTGCGGCGGACATGGGCGAGCAGCCGGGACCCGGCCTCGGTCAGCGCCATCCCGCGCGGATGCCGGACGAACAGCGGCACCCCGCACCCGGACTCCAGCTTGGTGATCTGCCTGCTGATCGCCGAAGGCGCGACGGTCAGCGTGCGGGCCGCCTCGGTCACCGACCCGGTCCGCGCGACCTCCAGGAAGTACGAGAGGCCAACTGGCAGGAGTTGCATCGGACCTCCGGGTCTTGCCTGAACGCGGGTTTGCCAATAATAGAACGCTGAGTGCGGCAAACGGCAATGGTCCCCGCTCACGAACGGCCCTACGCTGCTGACCAGCGCGGTGCCCAGACTCCCCGGAGGAACCTCTCGTGATCCCAGCGAACCTCGTCGAACAGGCGGAAGAGTACGTCGATTCCGGCGCCTTCTTCACCGACCTGGCCGCGATGGTCTCCTATCCCACCGAGAGCGCCAGACCCGAGAGCCGTGTTGCCGTCAAGGCATACCTCGACGAGGTTCTGACACCCGCGCTGGTCGATCTCGGGTGCTCCGTGACCGAGTACCCCAACCCCGACACCAGTGGGGGTCCGTTCCTCGTCGGCACCCGGGTCGAGTCCCCCTCGCTGCCGACGCTGCTCTGCTACGGCCACGCCGACGTGGTCGACGGGCACGCCGGCCGGTGGAGCAGCGGCCGTGACCCGTGGACGCTGACCGCCGACGGCGACCGCTGGTACGGCCGGGGATCGGCCGACAACAAGGGGCAGCACCTGATCAACCTCGCGGCGCTGCGCCTGCTGCTCGCCGGCCAGGGGAGGCTCGGGTTCAACCTGATCTTCCTGTTCGAGTCCGGCGAGGAGGTCGGCTCGCCGGGGCTGGCCGAGTTCGCCGCCGCGCACCGCGCGACGCTGCGGGCGGACGTGCTGATCGCCTCGGACGGCCCGCGCCTGGACGCGGCGACGCCGACGCTGTTCCTCGGGTCGCGCGGCGGTGTCGACATCGAGCTCGACGTCGATCTGCGCCCCAACACCTATCACTCCGGCAACTGGGGCGGCGTCCTGCGCAACCCCGCCACCACCCTGGCGGGCGCGATCACGAGCTGCGTCGACGGGCACGGGCGGGTCCAGGTGCCCGCCCTGCTGCCGCCGGAGCTCCCGGACGCGGTACGCGCGGCGCTGGCCGGCGTCACCGTCGCGAACAGCCCCGGCGACCCGATCCCCGACGAGGGCTGGGGCGACACCGGCCTGACCGCCGCCGAGCGGCTGTACGGCTGGAACACGCTGGAGGTCCTGTCGATGGGGTCGGGCGACGTCGACAACCCCGTCAACGCGATCCCGGGCCGGGCCCGCGCGATCCTGCAGCTGCGGTACGTGGCCGGGACCGACGTGAGCGGCGCGGAGAAGGCCGTCGCCGAGCATCTCGCCGCCCGCGGCTATCCGATGGTCGGCGTACGCGTCCTGCGCCACTTCCCCGCCAGCCGCACGGCGCTCGACGACCCGTGGGTGCGGTGGGCCAAGGGGACGCTGGAGCAGGCGACCGGCGAGCCCGTCGCCCTGCTGCCGAACATCGGCGGCTCCCTGCCCAACTTCGTCTTCACCGACGTCCTCGGCCTGCCGACCCTGTGGCTGCCGCACTCGTACCCGGGCTGCCTCCAGCACGCGCCCGACGAGCACCTGCTCGGCGCGATCGCCCGTGAGGGCGTCGTGCTGGCCGCCACGCTGTTCCACGCGCTCGGCAACCCTTCGGCCGACCATCCTCTCCCCGCTCGCCGCCCGGCCTGACGACGTCAGCCGCACCCCCACCGGAAGGACCCCCGATGGCCGTCGCCCCGACCGATTCGACCCCGCCCGCCACGCGCGGATCCGCCAGACGCGCGATCGCGGCCGCGACCATCGGCAACGCGCTCGAGTGGTTCGACCTCGCCGTGTACGCGCTGATGGCGGCCTACATCGGGAAAGTGTTCTTTCCCGATGGTGCCCCGGGCGTCCAGTTGGTGCAGGCGTATGCGGTGTTCGGCGTGACGTACCTGATCCGTCCGCTCGGAGGGCTGCTCATCGGCGCGTACGCCGACCGGCACGGGCGCAAGAAGGCGCTGGTGCTGACGATCTGGCTGATGGTCCTCGGCACGTTGCTGATCGCGATCATGCCCGGCTACGCGACCCTCGGGCTCCTCGCGCCGCTGGGGATCGTGATCGCGCGGCTGATCCAGGGGTTCGCGGCCGGCGGCGAGTTCGGGGCCGCCACCTCGTACCTGGTCGAGCAGGACGAGAGCCGCAAAGGCTTCCTCGGCAGTTTCCAGTTCGCCAGCCAGGGGCTCGCGACCCTGATGGCCTCCGGGTTCGCCGCGGGTCTGACCGCGGTGCTGTCGAAGGAGCAGATGGCGGCCTGGGGCTGGCGGGTGCCGTTCGTGTTCGGCCTGCTGGTCCTGCCGGTCGGCCTCTACATCCGCAGGTACGTCGCGGAGTCGCCGGCGATCACGCGGGCGCCCGGGACGGAGGGGAAGCCTGCCTCGCCGATCCGGTCGGTGTTCCGCGACCACTGGGGCGGCCTGCTGATCGCCGGTGGCGCGCTGGTCATCTCGACCGCGCTCAACTTCATCCTGCAGTACATGCCGACCTTCGGGATCGAGGAGCTGGGCCTGAACGATTCGCTGTCGTTCGTCGCGCTGCTCATCACCGGGGTGACCCTGACCGTCGCGACTCCCGTCGTCGGCCTGCTGGCCGACCGGTACGGCCGGCTGAAGATCATGATCCCCGCGGCGGTGCTGATCGGCGGGAGCGCAGTCCCGCTGTTCCTCTGGCTCACCGCGGCGCCGTCCTTCCTGACCCTGACGCTCTGCATGACGGTGCTCGGCCTGCTGAAGGCCGCCTACTTCGGCGCGCTGCCGTCGGTGATGGCCGACGCGTTCCCGGTGGACGCCCGCGCGACCGGCCTGTCGTTCAGCTACAACACGGCGGTCGCGATCTTCGGCGGGTTCACCCCGGCCATCGCCGCGGCGCTCGTCTCGGGGACCGGCTCGCAGGTCTCGCCGGCGTACTACCTGCTGGCCGTCTCGTTCCTGAGCGTCGCCGCGCTGGTCCGCGGGAACCGGACCCGCGGCCTGCGCTGAGCTGACATTCGCGCGCTGTTCACGCGGGGCTGAGCAGGCCCATCACGGTCCTGCCATGCCTGATCGCGCTCCTCGCCACCAGGGCGGCCATCCACACACTCACCAGCGCGCTCGTCGTCACCATCACCACGAACGCCCCTGACGCCCTCTCCAGGCCCACTTCGGGTAGAGGCCGAGCACCGCCAGGGCCACCGCGCGCATCATGCAAGCCCCCAAGCCGCTCCCGTGCGCCTGGCGCCTGCCTGCTCGATGCGGCGCAGGGTGGCGAGCTGCTCGCCGAGCGCCGAGCGCCCGCTGTCGGTGATCCGGTACGGCTTGCGCCGCTCGTCCGACTCGACCGGCTCGATCCAGCCGCGCTCCTCAAAACTTAGTAAGTCTTACTGAGCAAGTCCGAATGCCGAACCCGCCAGCCGCATCGAGTGATCGAACGCCGCGCGCCTGTTCTCGATCGTGTTGTTGAACTGGCCGAACACCTCGAAGTTGACCCACCCGTACAGCGCGGTCCACGCGGAGAGGCCGCGCCAGAGCACGTCGTCGGGCACGCCGGGCATGAGCCCGCGGATGTTGGCCGCCTCCGCCGCCAGCTCGCCCGGGACCTCGCCCGCGGGGGCCTGGATCGCGCCCGCGGCCCAGGCGTCGGAGACGATCCGGCCCAGCACGGTGACGTCACGCGCCCGGGCCGCGACCGTGTCCTGCGGCGCCTGGTAGCCGGGCACGGGGGAGCCGTAGAGCAGCGCGTACTCGTGCGGGTGCGCCACCGCCCAGTCGCGTACGGCGTGGCAGGCCGTCATCCACCGGCGCGGGTAGTCGTCCTGCGGGCACTCGGCCTCGGCGCGCTCCACGGCCTCACCGAGGGCGTTGTAGCCGTCGATGATCAACGCGGTCAGCAGATCATCGCGGCTCGGGAAATAGCGGTAGATGGCCGAGGAGACCATGCCCATCTCCCGGGCGACGGCCCGCAGCGACAGGCCGCCGGCGCCTTCGGTGGCGAGCTGGCGGCGCGCGATGTCGGTGATCTCCCTGGTGAGCTCGGCCCTGACGCGTTCTCTGGCGGTGCGGCTGGCTGTCATGAACAGCAGGTTATCAGAGCGGTGCCAAAAAACGAGAGCACTGCTCTTGACGATCCCTGCTCTCTTGAGAGAGCATTGCTCTCGTAAGCGAATGGCAGTTCACGGAGGACCACAATGCTCGGCATCGTCAAAGGCGCCAACGCGGCTCTGATGTTCTTCCTGGAGCTCGGCGTGCTGGCCTCCGTGGGTTACTGGGGCTTCACCCTGAGCGCCGCCTGGTGGATCAGGGTGCCGGCCGGGGTGGGCGGCGTGGCGCTGTTCATCACCGCGTGGGCGCTGTTCGGCGCGGGCGGGGGCGCCAACGCCACGTTCCCCCTCACCGGCCTGGCCCGTGCCGCGCTGGAGATCCTCTGGTTCGGCGGCGGCGCCGCCGCACTCTACGCCGCTGGTCTGGCGACCCCCGCATACATTTTCTTCGTCCTTTTCGTGGTCAATGCGGCACTCCGCATCGTCTGGAAGCAGGTCTGATCATGGGCAAGCACGTCGTCGTAGGTTCCGGCCAGGTCGGCACGCATGTGGCGAACAAGCTCCTCGCGCAGGGCCACGAGGTCACCGTCGTGACCCGCTCGGGCAGCGGCCCCGAAGGGGCGGTCAGGGTGGCCGCCGACGTCTCGGACCAGGCCCGGCTGATCGAGGTCGCCAAGGGCGCCGACGTCCTCTACAACTGCGTCAATCCCCGATACCACCGCTGGCTCGCCGACTGGCCGCCGATGGCCGAGTCGTTCCTGGCCGCCGCCGAGGCGAGCGGCGCCGTGTACGTGATGCTCGGCAACCTCTACCCGTACGGGCCCGTCACCGGTCCCATGACCGAGGACCTGCCGCTCGCCTCCACCGACCCCAAGTTCCAGGTGCGGGCGAAGATGTGGCAGGACGCGCTGGCCGCGCACGAGGCGGGCCGGATCAGGACGACCGAGGTGCGCGGCTCCGACTACTTCGGCCCCGGCGCCACCGACCAGTCCTACCTGGGCGACCGGTTCCTCGTGCCGCTCAGGGCCGGCAAGGCCATCCAGCTGGTCTACCCCCCGGACGTGCCGCACAGCTGGACCTACCTGCCCGACGTCGCGGAGGCGCTGATCGTGGCCGGCGGCGACGAGCGGGCCTGGGGCCGGCCGTGGCACGTGCCCACCGGCGACCCGCTGAGCTTCCGCCAGATGGGGGAGCGGATGGCCGCGCTGCTCGGGCGGCCCGCGCCCAAGTTCGCGCAGCTCCCGTGGCCGCTGGTCAAGGCGGCCGGCCTGTTCTCTCCCATGATCGGGGAGCTCGGCCACGTCAGATACCAGTTCACGGAGCCGTTCGTGCTCGATTCCTCGGCCTTCCAGACCACTTTCGGTGTCGCGCCGACCCCGATCGAGGCGGCGCTCAAGGCTACGCTCGACGCGTGAAGATAGCCGTGATCGGCCTGGGCGACATCGCGGAGAAGGCCTACCTTCCCGTCCTCGCCGCCCAGCCTGCCCTCGACCTGCACCTCTGCACGCGCAACCAGGCTCGCCTGGACCGGCTCGGCGACACCTACCGGATCGCCGGGCGGTCCACGGGCGTGGATGAGGTGATCAAGGAGGGGGCCGACGCGGCGTTCGTGCACGCGGCCACCGAAGCACACCCGCAGATCGTGGAGCCCCTGCTCAAAGCCGGGATCCACGTCTACGTCGACAAGCCCATCGCCTACACGCTCCAGGAGTCGGAGCGGATCGTACGGCTCGCGGAGACCGAGGGGAGGTCCCTGATGGTCGGCTTCAACCGCCGCTACGCCCCCGGATACGCCGGGCTCGCCGCCCACCCCCGCCATCTCGTCCTCATGGAGAAGAACCGCGAGAACCACCCCGGCGACCCGCGCCGGGTGATCTTCGACGACTTCATCCACGTGGTGGACACCCTCAGGTTCCTCGCCCCGGGCCCGGTGACCGGCACCAGGAGCCGGACCCGCGTCAAGGACGGCCTTCTGGAGCACGTCGTCCTGGAGCTGACGGGCGACGGCTTCACCGCCATCGGCGTCATGAACCGGGCGAGCGGGGCCAGTGAGGAGACGTGCGAGGCCATGGGCGACGGCGCCAAGCGCCGCGTGGCCAACCTCGGCGACGTCGTCGACTACCGGGGCGGTGAGACGCTCGCCCGCCGCCCCGACTGGGTGCCGGTGGCCAGGCAGCGCGGCATCGAGCAGATCTGCCTCGACTTCCTCGCCGCCGTGCGCGACGGCCGCCGGATCGCCGCCGACGACGCTCTGGCCACCCACGCGATCTGCGAGGAGATCGTCAGCCGGATCGCCTGAGCATCTCCCTGTCGGCCTTGGCGAACATCCGCTCGAACACGGGCCCGCCCAGCCTGGTCAGCACGGTGTAGCCCTGCGCGTCGGTCATCGGGCTGGACGACGACACGACGCCGGCCAGCGCGTCGCCGTACAGCGCGGGCCCGCCGCTCCCGCCGGCGGCGGCGTGGCAGTTACGCGTGATCATCAGCCCGGGCCCCTCGGCGGCGGCTTCGGCCGCGTCGCCCACGCACCGGTACATCTTCGTGCCCGGATAGCCCTTGCCCGCCGGGTAGCCGAGCAGTTCGAGCCCGCGCAGCTTCGTGCCCCTGGTGGTGCGCATCGGCCGCAGGCCCCGGCCGGTCACGGCCTCCAGCGGGCGCTCGTGGGGCGCCACGCCGATCAGACCGACGTCGTACGGCAGCAGATCCGCCGAGTACGGCTCGCTGCGCCACCTGGCGGGCACCCACATGCGCACGGCCGGCCAGACCCCCAGCCGCGGCTGCCCCAGGTCGTAGTCGGGCAGGAAGGTCACCTGCTGGAGCGCCCGGCCGTGCTGGTGCAGGCAGTGCGCCGCGGTCAGCACCAGGCTGCGGCTGCGCGAGCCGATGACCGTGCCCCCGCACAGCACGTTCGTCCGCGTCACGGGGTCGCGCCCGAGCAGGACCCCGGTGAGCCGCCGCGCCCCCGTGTAGGGGCGCGGGACGGGCGCGTAGCCCAGGCGATCACCGTCGGGCGTCAGGATCCGGGGAACGGGGACGTTGCGTTGCGACACCTCGGCGACGGCGGTTGGGTCGAGCAGGACCAGAGACAGCACCAACCTGAGCACACACCCACCTTAAGGTGACGATGATCAGTGCTCTGACCTGCGACATCAATCTTTACCTCAACTTGTGTACCGAGAGCCCAGCGCGCGCAGCCGGGCGTGCGCCGACTCGTACGCGGCCGGCCCGCCCAGGTACGCCTTGGGCACCTTCGCGACCATCGTGTAGTTGGTGTCGCACACGTTCCCGACCGGCGCCTGCCCGGCCTGGCTGACGAGCTGGTAGGCGTCCAGCGTGTCCAGCCCGGTCAGCTCCGACGTCCAGGTGACCAGATCATGCTGGCTGATCCGGTACGCGTCCTCCAGCGGCCTGGCCGAACCCGTGGACATCAGGTGCAGATCGTCCTCCAGCCGCGGCCACGGCGTCGCCACGCCCTTGACCAGCTCGACCGCGACCACGGTGTTCATGGCCGACTCCACGGCGGTGCCGCAGACCTCACCGTGCCCCTGCAACCCGTGGCCGTCGCCGATCGAGAACATCCCGCCCTCGACGTTGACCCCCAGGTAGACGGTGACGCCCGCGCGCAGCTCCGGGGTGTCCATGTTGCCGCCGTGCGCGTCCGGGGTGATCGTCATGCGCGCCTCGCCGGCGGCGGGGGCCACGCCGACCGTGCCGTGCATCGGGTCGAGCGGCAGCGCCACGCTGAAGTCGCTGTTGCGGGCGTGGTAGACGGCCACGCCCTCGCCGAGGTCGATGTCGTACCGCCAGACCCGCTCCTCCAGCGGCGGCTGCAGCGTGGCCGTGGTGTGGGTGCTGGTCAGCGCGCCGAAGTGGGGGAACGTCGTGGACACCGCCCAGTCCCTGGCCGGTGTGATCCTGACGAAGTGCAGGGCCAGCGTGTCGCCGGGCTCGGCGCCCTCCACGTGGAAGGGGCCCGTCACCGGGTTCAGGTAGGGGAACTCACACACCCGCGACGGCAGGTCGTCCACGGTCCGGACGCGGCCGCCGAAGCAGTCCTCGGTGTAGAGCTCCAGGATCGTGCCCGGCCGTACCTTGCCGACGGCCGGGCGCCCTCCGAAGGTGTAGCTCAGGTCCTCCGGGGCGGGACGGTAGGAGACGACGTTCACTTGACCTCCGAGGGGAGTACGGGCCGGCGGCCGCGGGCGTAGGCGACGCCGAGGACGACCAGGCCGGCGGCCAGCCAGATGCCGCCGACCCATTGGGCATAGACGCTCTGGTTGAGGACGACGGCCATCAGGACGACGACGCCGATCACGGGCGCGACCAGGTGCGCGAGCCAGTTGCGGCTGCGCCGCCTGATGACGTAGTGGACGACGACGGAGACGTGCAGCAGCAGGAACGCGGTCATGGCACCGAAGTTGACCAGCGAGGTCAGCTCCCCGATGCCGGTCGTCCGGGTGCTCATGTAGACGCCGAGGACCAGCGAGAGCGCGGCCACCACCAGGGTCGCGTTGACCGGCACCTTGCGCTTGGGGTCCACCTTGGCGAGGAACGAGGGGAGCTGGCGGTCGCGGCCCATCGCGAACAGCAGGCGCGAGGTGGCCGCCTGCGCGACCAGCGAGTTGGCGAACCCCCACGCGACGGCGGTGGCCACGGCGGTCAGCACCGACAGCCAGTGCCCGCCGGCGAACTCCGCGGTGGTGTAGAACGCGGTGCCCGCCGCGTCGTCGTTCGCGATCAGCGCGTCGCGGCCGGGGGTGAGCAGCGCGGCGACCCAGGTCTGCGCCACGAACAGCACCGCGGCCAGCGCCAGCGCGGCCACCATGGAACGGCCGAGCCGGCGGGCGTCCTCGCGGTTCTCCTCGGCCAGCGTGGAGATGCCGTCGAAGCCGAGGAACGACAGCACGGCCACCGACGTGGCGGCCAGGACCACGCTCCAGCTGAATCCGGCCGACTCGAAGATCGGGGTGAACGCGCCGGTCTGCGCCTTGCCCTGGGCCAGCGCGACGCCACCGGCCACCAGGAAGATCGCCAGGACCGCGAGCTCGGCCACCAGCATGATCCGGGTGATCCTGGCGGTCATCTGGATGCCGAGGTAGTTCACGACCGTGTTGAGGACGACGAAGGCCACCAGCCACAGCCAGACGGGCACGCCGGGCACGAACTGGTTCATGGCCGCGCCGGCCACGAGATAGAGCAGCGAGGGCACGAGCACGTAGTCGAGCAGGATCGCCCATCCGGCGATGAACCCGACGGGCGCGGCGACGCCCCGGCCCGCGTACGTGTAGACCGAGCCGGCCATGGGGAAGGCGCGGGCCATCTGCGCATACGACAGCGCCGTGAACGCCATCGCCACCAGGCCGACGACGTACGCGAGCGCCACCATCCCGTGGGAGACGGCGAAGACGTGGCCGAAGATGCCGAACGGCGCGATCGGCACCATGAAGATCAAGCCATAGATCATCAGGTCGGCGAAGCCCAGGGAACGCTGGAGTTCCTGGCGGTAGCCGAACTGCTCGACTGTGCTCATGTACGGCTCCTAGCTGCGTGGGGGGCGATTCGCACCCTAGAGCCAAAGCTTTCTACTGAAAAGGTTTCTCTAGAAAGAATCCCAGGCCGTCGGCCCTGCCCAGGTGCACGGGATGGCGTACCTGGCGGTCGATCAGCGTGAGCGTGCCCCGGGCGCTGGTGATCCGGGTGCCGTCGGCGACCGCGTCGAGCGCGGGCACGGCCAGCGACCCCGCCCGCGCCGCGAGCGCGGCCAGCATCGCCACGGCCTCGTAGCAGCCGTGGCCGTGGGCGTTCAGCATGGGGGCGTCCGCGCCGAACCTGGCCGCGTACCGCTCGGCGAACCCGAGGCCGGCCTCGGTGGGCAGGTCGCGGAAGTAGCCCATGGACGCATACAGCTCGCCGGTGACGTCGCCGCCGACGCCCAGCAGGCCGTGCTCCTCCAGCGCCCCGCACAGCCGGGCCGCGCCGAGCCCGCCGGCCGCGTAGGCCCGGTTGAACGCCATGAGGTCGCTGCCGATCAGCGTCAGCAGGATGGCGTCGGGGCGCGCGGCCGCCACCTGGTCGAGCCGGCCGACGGCCTCGCCGTACGCGACGAAGCTCTCGCCCACCACGCTGGCGCCCCGGGCGCGCAGCCGCCTGCGGGCGCTGGCGTGCACCAGGCGCGGCCAGATGTAGTCGTTGCCCAGCAGGTACCAGCGGCGGGCCCGGCGCGTGCCGGTCAGCCACTCGATGCCCGGCGCGAGCTGCCTGCCCGGGGTCTCGCCGAGGAAGTAGACGCCCGGGGCGTGGCCGCCGCCCTCGTACGGGGGCGCGTACACGAACGGGACCCGCCCGCCGATCGCGGCCACCACCTCCACCCGAACGTCGCTCGCGTGGGCGCCCGCCACGGCCTGCACCGTCTCCGAGCCGACCAGCCGGGCCACCTCGGCCGCCACCTCGCCCGCGGGCCTGCCGCCGTCGATGAGCACCAGCTCGACCGGCCTGCCCAGCACGCCGCCCCCGGCGTTGACCTCCTCGGCGGCCAGCACCGCGCAGTTGATCGCGCACGGGCCCATCAGGCCGAGCACCCCCGACACGGGCACGACCAGGCCGATCCTGATCGACTCCGACGGTATGAGCCGCGCTTCCAGCGGATCGACGGTCGCCGACACGCCGACGAGTATCCTCCGTTCTAGCTCTCCGACGAAAGGACCTCTCTCCATGACCACCTCTGGGCTCGGGTCCTCACTCGCGTACCTGCTGAGCCGTGCGGAGCGCAGCGTCAACCGCGGGCTGGCCGCGGCGCTGGCCGGCGAGGACGTCACGGTCGAGCAGTGGCGCATCATGCGGGCGCTGGCCGACGGGCGGGGCGAGTCGATGGGCGAGCTGGCGGAGGCGGTGCTGATGCCGCACCCGACGCTGACCAAGGCGGTCGACCGGCTGATCGACCGGGCGCTGGTCTACCGCGGGCCGTCCAAGGGGGACCGGCGGCGGGTGGCGGTGTTCGTCTCGGACCGGGGGGCGGAGCTGCTCGCGCGGGTGGACGGGGCGGTCGCCGAGCATCATGGGCTGATCGCGGGGGCGTTCGGGTGGGAGCGCACGGAGCGGCTCATGCGCGACCTGGAGAGCCTCATGGAGGCCCTCGACCACGCCGAACTCCGCGTCTGACCCACGGCCCGCCTTTGCCCAGGGGCCCTCGGCCTGAGGGTGGGCGCGCGGTGGATGGTGGCGCGCCCACCTCGGGTTTCCCGGTGGTTACGGGTAGAGGCCGCGGAGCTGGTGGGCCTCGACGACGCGGCCCACGCCGATGACGTGCGCCGCCCGCCTGAGCGTCAGGTCGCGTTCGGCCGCCACCGACTTCACCTCGGCGAAGGCTTCCAGCATGAGCTCGTGCAGCTTGCGCTCGACCTCGTCGGCGCTCCACGAGTACGCCTGCAGGTTCTGCACCCACTCGAGGTAGGACACGATCACCCCGCCCGCGTTGGCGAGGATGTCGGGCACCACCGTGGTGCCGTTCGCCGTCAGGATCTCGTCGGCCTCGGGCGTGACAGGGCCGTTCGCGCCCTCCACGATCAGCCGGGCGCGGATCCTGGGCGCGTTGGCCTCGGTGATCGCGCCTTCGAGCGCCGCCGGGACGAGGATGTCCACGTCCAGCTCCAGCAGCTCGTCATGGGTCAGCTCGTCGGCCTCGCGGAAGCCGCGCACGCCCCCGGCCTCGGCCGCGTACGCGACCAGGGCGGGGAGGTCGAGGCCGCCGCGCGCGTAGACGGCGCCGGTGGCGTCGGAGACGGCCACCACCTTGCAGCCCGCGTCGGCCAGGAACTGCGCGGCCGGCGCGCCCACCTTGCCGAAGCCCTGCACGGCCACGGTGCGGCCGACGGGCGAGCGGCCGAGCGCGGCCAGCGCCGCGATCTGCACGCCCCGCGAGGTGGCGGACATGCGTCCGTGCGAGCCGCCCAGCGTCTTCGGCTTTCCGGTGACGACGCCGGGCACCGGGAAGCCGGTGTGGACGCTGTAGGTGTCCATGATCCAGGCCATGGTCTGCGCGTCGGTGCCGACGTCCGGAGCCGGGATGTCCTGCTCCGGGCCGATCAGCGGCATGACCTCGTTGACGTAGCGGCGGGTCATGCGCTCCCGCTCGCGCTCGGTGAGCGTGAACGGATCCACGGCCACGCCGCCCTTGGCGCCGCCGTACGGGATGCCGACCAGCGCGCACTTCCACGTCATCCACATCGCGAGCGCGGTGACCTCGTGGATGTCGGTGTCCGGATGAAACCGGAGCCCGCCCTTGGCGGGTCCCCGCGAGACGTTGTGCTGGACGCGGAAGCCCTGCACGACGTCCATGCGGCCGTTCTCGCGCCGGACCGGGACCGAGACGGTCAGCGACCGCCGGGGCGTGGCCAGCATCGTGCGGAGCCCGTCGTCGAGTCCGAGCTGCTCGGCGGCCTGGTCGAGTTGGTGGAGTGCGGAGTCGAGGGCCTGACGGCCCGGGGTGATCAGGGCCGGCGTCTTTGACGGCACCATGATGCTCATGGAAGAGAATCCTCCTGCTATGACGCCCTTTTTACGAGGGAAGCGCCATTGCCTCCCGCTTTGGGCGTTGTTGTCGCGATCATCCTAAGGCGGAGGGTTTCACCTTGCCTAGCGATCGAGGAAATCCGTGCCGTTAGTCAAGGTGCTATGGACCGTGCCACTCTGGCAGGCTTGCGTCCCGTCAGAGTGACGAATCGTAAATATCTCGGGGAGTGAGATGCCCGCACTCGTGATGGGGCCGATGCTGCGATATGTGGACTCGGTCAGCGCCTCGATCTGGGTGGAGACCGCCGAGCCCTGCACGGTCACCATCGAGGCGGACGGCAGGTCTTACCGGTCGCCTACCTTCACCGTGCACGGTCACCACTACGCGATCGTGGATCTCGTTGAGCTCTCCCAGGATATCGGGTCGTATTCGGTGAGGCTCGACGGGGACCAGGTATGGCCGCTGGCGGGTCGCCCGCCGAGCCGGATCCGGCTGCTGCCCGCCGACGGGCTGCGCAAGCTGGCGTTCGGCTCGTGCCGCACCAGCGTTCCGCACGACGCCGCGTACGTCCTGACCCACGGCGACGACGTCCTGCGCGCCTACGGCGAGCACCTCCCCACGGCGGAGGACGAGGAGTGGCCCGACCTGCTGGTGCTCCTGGGCGACCAGGTCTACGCCGACAACCCCTCGCCCGCGATGCTCGAACACATCCGGTCCCGCCGGAACACGGAGCCGCAGGGTGAGATCGCCGACTTCGACGAGTACGCCGAGCTCTACCGCCTGGCCTGGACCGACGAGGAGATCCGCTGGCTGCTGTCCACCGTGCCGAGCGCGATGATCTTCGACGACCACGACCTGCGCGACGACTGGAACACCTCGCAGCCCTGGCGCGAGCAGATGGTCACGGTGCCGTGGTGGCAGCGCCGCGTCGTCGCGGGGCTGGGGGCGTACTGGATCTATCAGCACCTGGGCAACCTCTCGCCGGCCGAGCGCGCGGAGGACCCGCTGCTGCGCACGCTGATGGACGGCGACGGCGGCGCGGCCCTCGACGCGTTCGCGGAGAAGGCCGACGCCGAGCCGAGCAGCAACCGCTGGAGCTACGCCCGCGACCTCGGCAACGCCCGCCTGATCATGGTGGACACCAGGTGCGCCAGGCAGCTCACGCCCGGCGAGCGCCGCATGCTCGACCCGGGGGAGTGGGCCTGGCTCGAAGAGCAGGTCGCCGCCCCGGCCGAGCGGCTGATCATCGGCTCGTCGATCCCGTTCCTCCTGCCCGAGGGCGTGCACGGGGTGCAGAACTGGAACGAGGCCCTGTGCGACGGCAAGTGGGGCGGGCTCGCGCGGCGGTGGTCGGAGAAGTTCCGGCAGCGCATCGACCTGGAGCACTGGGCGGCGTTCCGGCGTTCGTTCGAGGACCTGGCCAGGCTGCTGGTGAAGGTCGGCAAGCCCGTGCTGATCCTCTCGGGCGACGTCCACTACTCCTACCTGGCCAAGGCCGGGGCCGGGCAGATCTTCCAGATCGTCTGCTCGCCGATCCGCAACCCGCTCAGCCGCATGCTCCGCTGGGCCAACGTGTTCACCCAGTTCCAGATCGCGACGCTGGTCGGCAGCCTGCTGGCGCGGCTGGCGGGCATCCCGCGGCCGCCGTTCAGATGGCGGGTCACGAAGGGGCCCTGGTTCCAGAACGCGGTGGCCACGCTGACCCTGCCCGACGAGGTCACGTGGTTCGAGTCGGTCGGCGATGCGGTCCGGCCGATCGACTCCGTCCGCCTACGCTGAGGCGCATGCACAAGGATGATTACGCCGCCGCCGTGCCGTTCTACGATCTCTGGCACGAGGACGGGCATGTCCCGACGGTGCGCGGACTCCTTCCCCCGCTGCTGACAGAGGTGCGGCGGAGCGTGCTCGAGATCGGCGCGGGCACCGGCCTGATCACCGAGCTGATCGCCAGGGAGACGCCCGCCGAGATCTACGCCCTGGAGCCGTCGCTGGGCATGCGCTCGGTGCTGGTCAACCGCCTGGCCTCCGACCCCTCGACGCTGCGGCGGGTGACCGTGCTGCCGTACGGGGCGCTCGACGTGGAGGTGGACGAACCGGTCGAGGCCATCGTGATGATCTCCGTCCTGCAGAGCTTCGACGCGGAGGAGCGGGCCGCGCTGTGGCGGGTGCTGGCCAGGCAGCTGGAGCGGGGCGGGCGGCTGGTGTTCAACTGGCGCGAGCGGGCCGAGCCGGTGCCGGGCGATCTCGAGGTCCTGGGGTCGTACCAGGTCGGCAGGCACGCGTACGAGGTCGCCGGGCAGGTGCTGGAGGCCGAGGGGGAGAGGGTCGTCTCGCGCTTCGTCTACCGGATCAGGCAGCACGGCGTGGTGATCAGCGAGGACGAGGTGGTCCTCACGAACCACTGGCCCACCCGGGAGCGGCTGGTGTCGGAGCTGGAGGCCGCGGGCTTCACCCCGGACCCGGCGCCGGACGGGATGGAGGTGTGGCGCCTCCCGTAACCACAAGAAAAGTGGAACCGCCCTCCGGCATGCGGCCAACAACAGGGTGACCGCATGAGAGAGGACCGGCAGAGTGGTGGGTGTTCAGGATGTGCCTGAGACGCTGGATGACTCGACGCTGATCGGGCATTCGCTGGGCGACCCGGAGAGTTTCGCGGCGGTGTTCGACCGGCACGCCGACGAGATCCACAGGTACGCGGCCCGGCGCCTCGGGACGGAGTTGGCCGACGACGTGACGGGGGAGGTGTTCCTCGTCGCGTTCCGCGGGCGGGCGCGTTACGACCGCGCGTGGCCGGACGCCAGGCCCTGGTTATACGGCATCGCGACCAAGGTCGTCGCCCAGCACCGCAGGGCCGAGCGGCGGCGCACCGCGGCCATGGCCAAGGTGAACGTGGAGCGCCCCGGCACGTTCGACGACCGCAGCGCGGACCGGGTGACCGCCGAGCAGCTCCAGCCCAGGCTGGCCAGGGCGCTCACCCGGCTCAGCGCGGCCGAGCGCGACCTGCTGCTGCTCGTGGCATGGGCGGACCTGACGTACGAGGACGCGGCGCTCGCGCTCGGCGTGCCGGTCGGCACCGTCAGGTCCAGGCTCCACAGGCTCCGCGTCAAGGTGCGCAGGGCTCTCGGCGGCACCGATCCCTTCGCAGCAGAGGAGCCCCAGCATGGATGAGGACGAGATCCGCACGTTCGCCGACGGCCGGCCCGCCGTGCCGCCGTACGGGGCCGAGGCGAGGGCCAGGGCGCGGGAACGGCTGCGGGCGGAGGCGCGTGGCGGGGGCCGCTTTCGCCTGCCCGGATTCGGCTGGCAGGCCGCGGCCGCGTTCGGGGTCACGGTCGTCCTGGTCGGCGGCGTGGCCGTGGCGCTGACGAACCGGGGCGCGGGAGGGGACGGCCCCGCCACGTCGGTGACCGAGACCGTTTCCGTGTCGTCGTCCGACGAGCTGACCCCCCGTCCCGGCCAGTTCATCCTGGTCGAGTCCGACACCATGTACGGGTCGATGACGGCCGGCCAGAACAGCGAGCCGACCCGCCACCTCTACCGGACCCACAGGAAGATCTGGCAGTCGGTGGACGGGAGCGCGAACGGCCTGCTGCTGATCGAGGGCCGCGAGCCCCTGCCCTGGCCGGGCCGGCAGCTCCCGGAGGACGCCAAGAACTGGCAGGGCTCCGACTGGCACACGCTGCCGTCCTGCGCTCCCCGGACGGATGACTACCGCACCGACTACGCCTACCTGAGCACGCTGCCGACGGACGTCGCCGGGATGCGGGCGCGCCTGTACAAGATGCCCGCCTCGGCGGGCGACGCCAAGGGCGCCGAGAACGACCGGGCCGCCTTCGACCACCTGATGGACCTGGTCAGGGAGACGTACCTGCCGAAGGCGCAGCGCGGCGCGCTCTTCGAGGCGGCCAAGTCGATCCCCGGCGTGCAGGTGGCCGAAGGGGTGGAGGATTCGGCGGGCCGCAAGGGGGTCGCCCTCGGGCGGGTCGACCCGCAGGGGGTCCTCACGCAGGGCATCTTCGACCCGGCCACGCGCCTGTTCATGGGGGAGCGGCAGACGGTCGTGGACGACAAGATCGCCCAGGCGCCCAAGGGCAGCGTGCTGGCGCTGACCGCCCAGCTCAAGGTCTCGGTGGTGGACGCGCTGCCGCAGGCCACGCCCAAGGACGAGGGGCAGGCGGCCTGCGCCCCGTCCAGCGCTGAGCCCGCCCCGGGCGAGACGAGTTCGGTGGCGCCGTCGGAGTCGCCGAGCGACGAGACCGTCACGGAGCCGGTGCCGACCATGACGGTCTCGCTGGAGGCGACGGACGGCACGACCGCACCGCCGGAGCCGGCGATCAGCACGAAGCCGTCGAACGGGCCGGTCGCGCCGCCGACGGCCTCCGCGCCGCCGACGGTCACCGAGGGGCCGTACCAGCCGGCGCCGGCGACCGCGAAGGCGTCCCCGGCCGGCAAGTGACCACCCGGACAGGCAACCGGGCGCCGTTGCGGCGCCCGGCCCCGTGAACCGGAGAAGCGTCTCCCTGGACAGGGCCCGGCCACGTGCGGTGGCCGGGCCCTCCCGTGCTTTGCCGTAAAGGCCCTGGAAAGCCCGGCCACGAACGGCGGGTCAGTCCTAAAGGGCGGTGTCCAGCTCGTAGAGGGCGTCGGCGAGTTGGTTGACGGCCCACACCAGGTCCTCCTCGGAGACCACGATGGGCGGGGCGAGGCGGATCGTGGAGCCGTGGGTGTCCTTGGCGAGCACGCTCCGCGCCAGCAGCGCCTTCGACACCTCGCGCCCGGTGGCGAGCTCCGGGTCGATGTCCACGCCGGCCCACAACCCGCGCCCGCGCACCTCCACGACCCCCTTGCCGATCAGCTCGCGCAGCCGGGCGTGCAGCACCTCGCCGAGCTTGGCGGCCCTGGCCTGGAACTCGCCGGTGTTCAGCAGCTCGATGACCGCGATGCCCACCGCGCACGCCAGCGGGTTGCCGCCGAACGTGGACCCGTGCTGGCCGGGCTGGATGATCCCCAGCACGTCCCGGTTCGCCGCGATGGCCGAGACCGGTACGACGCCGCCGCCGAGCGCCTTGCCCAGGACGTAGACGTCGGGCACGACCCCTTCGTAGTCGCACGCGAACGTCTGCCCGGTGCGCCCCAGCCCCGACTGCACCTCGTCGGCGATCATCAGGATCCCCTGCGCGGTGCAGAGCTCCCGGATCTCGCTCAGGTACCCGTCCGGCGGGACCAGCACCCCGGCCTCGCCCTGGATCGGCTCGACCAGCACCGCGACCGTGTTGGGGTCGACGGCCCGCCTGATCGCCTCGGTGGAGCCGTACGGCACGAGCCGGAAGCCCGGCGTGTAGGGCCCGAAGTTGTCGTGTGCCTCCGGATCGGTGGAGAAGCTCACGATCGTGGTGGTGCGGCCGTGGAAGTTGCCTTCCATGACGATGATGTTCGCCTGGCCGGGCTCGACGCCCTTGACCTCGTAGCCCCACTTGCGCGCCACCTTGATGGCGGTCTCGACGGCCTCGGCGCCGGTGTTCATGGGCAGGATCAGGTCCTTGCCCGTGAGGTCGCCGAGCCCGGCGCAGAACTGCGCGAACTGGTCGTGGTAGAACGCGCGGCTGGTCAGGGTCAGGTTGTCGAGCTGGTTACGGGCCGCCTCGATGATCTTCGGGTGGCCGTGGCCGAAGTTGAGCGAGGAATAGCCGGACAGGCAGTCCAGATATCGCTTGCCCTCCACGTCGGTGACCCAGGCGCCGTGCGCCTCGTGGATCACGACGGGAAGCGGATGGTAGTTGTGCGCGCTGCGGCGCTCGCTCATCTCGATGAGCTCTGCGCTGGTGGTCATGGTCAGTTCTCCCCCCTGATCTCCAGTGTGCAGCACTTGGGACCCCCGCCTGCCTTACGCAGCTCCGACAGGTCGACGGGGATGACCTCGTAGCCGCGCCGCTTCAGCTCCAACTGGAGGTCGGACGCCTCGGCGTTGATGACGACGTTCCTGCCGTCGCTGACGGCGTTCAAACCGAGGACCTCGGCGTCCCCGGCGCCCGCGAGCACCGCGTCGGGGAACAGCTTGCGCAGCACCTGCCTGCTGCCCTCGGAGAACGCCTCCGGGTAGTACGCGACGTTGCGCCCGTCGAGCGGGAACAGCGCCGTGTCCAGGTGGTAGAAGCGCGGGTCCACCAGCGTCAGGGAGATCACCGGGCGGCCCAGGAACTCCTGTGCCTCCTGGTGCGCCAGCACGTCCGTGCGGAAGCCCGTCCCGGCCAGGATGACGTCGTCGAGCGTGAGGAAGTCGCCCTCGCCCTCGTTGACGTGCCGCGGCTCGTGCGCCGGGTAGCCGCGCTCGGTGAACCACCGCAGGTAGGCGGGGCCCTCGGGGCCGCGCTCGGCGTGGGCGAACCGGGCGCCGTAGACGCGGCCGTCCACGACCAGCGCGCCGTTGGCGGCGAAGACCATGTCGGGCAGCCCCTCGATCGGGTCGATCAGGCTGACCTGGTGTCCGAGCTCCTCGTACGCCGCCTTCAGGCCCTCCCACTGCCGGACCGCCAGGTCGCGGTCCGCGCCGGCCTCGGGATGCATCCACGGGTTGATCGCGTACTCGACCGTGAAGTAGTCCGGACGGCACATCAGGAAGTGTTTGGGCATGCAGGTCTCCGTCGAGGTTTGTGGATGGATGTCCCGTTCGAAGGGGACGGAGACAGCCTAGGAATGCATGTTTATGCAGGCCAAGCGTCCGGCATTGCGTGTTTGCGCGGGTCTGTTGCGTCTTTCAGAGTTCCGAATGCGATCCGTTGCGCGGCTCCGGAACGGCGGTGCCCGGAGGCGCGTCCACGAGCCGCGAGAGCACGATGGAGCTCTTGGTCCGCACCACGAACGACTCCGCCGCGAGGCGCTCGATCACCCGCTCCACGTGGCGCACGTCCGTGGCCCTGATGTGCAGCAGCGCGTCCGCCTCACCCGTGATCGTGGCCGCCCCCACCACCTCGGGGAACTTGGCCACGGCCAGCGCGATGTCCGACGGCTTCGTCTTGCCCTGGCAGAACAGCTCCACGTACGCCTCGGTCGTCCAGCCGAGCGCCTGCGGCGCCACCCTCGCGCTGAACCCGGTGATCGCCCCCGCCTCGCGCAACCGGTCCACCCGGCGCTTGACCGCCGACGCGCTCAGCCCCACGAGGTGCCCGATGTCCGCGTAGGTCGTGCGGGCGTCCTCGACGAGCGCCGCGATGATGTCACGATCGAGCCGGTCCAGTTCCACGCGCTCTGTATACCGCCTGGCCAGGCTGGCGCGCGACGAGCGGCACGCGGGAGACTGAGCGGGCAGACAGCCATCGGAGGGTATCCGCCAGAATGAGCACCACAAGCTTCCCCGAGGATTTCGTGTGGGGAGTGTCGACTTCGGCCTTTCAAATCGAGGGGGCAACGTCCGCCGGCGGCCGCGGGCCGTCCATTTGGGACGTCTTTTCCGCCGACCGCGCCGAGGCCTGCGACCATTACCATCGCCATCCCGAAGACGTGCGGTTGATGAAAGACCTGGGAATGGCCGCGTACCGGTTCTCGGTGAGCTGGCCCCGGGTGTTCCCCGATGGTTCCGGCAAGGTGAACGAGGCCGGGCTCGACTTTTACGACCGGTTACTCGACGAGCTCCTCGCGGCCGGCATCATGCCTTATGCGACCCTTTATCACTGGGATCTGCCGCAGGCGCTTGAGGACCTCGGCGGCTGGCCGTCCCGTGACATCGCCCACCGTTTCGCCGACTACGCCGCCGCCGTTCACGGCCGGATCGGGGACCGCGTCGACACCTGGTTCACGCTGAACGAGCCCTGGGTGGCGGCTTTCCTGGGATACGGCGCCGGGATTCACGCGCCGGGCCGCAAATCGGCCGCCGAGGCGTTCCGGAGCGCCCACCACATGATGCTCGCGCACGGGCTGGCCACGCAGGCCCTGCGCGCCGCCGGGGCGGCCCGGGTGGGAACGGTGCTCAACCTCTCGCCCGTCCTGACGCCCGCCCAGGTCAGCGACTTCGGCAGGCCGTTGTCGGAGGAGGACGCCGAGGCCGTGGCCAGGATCGACACCCTGGCCAACCGGCAGTTCCTGGAGCCGATGCTGCGCGGCTCGTACCCCGCCGAGCTCCTGCCCATCATCGAGCGCCACGCCGGCCTCGACCACGTCCGCGACGGCGACCTCGACATCATCGCCCAGCCCCTCGACCTGCTCGGCGTCAATTACTACTCGCCTTCCGTGGTGCAGGCCCAGCCCAGCGAACCCGCCGACCCGGCCTTTCCAGGGAGCGAGGGCGTGCTGTTCTGCACGGTTCCGACGGCGGTCACCGCGATGGGCTGGCCGATCGTGCCCAACGGCCTTTCGCTGGTGCTGCGGCGCCTTTCCGCGGAATATCCGGAGCTCGACCTGATGGTCACCGAGAACGGCGCCGACTTCGTCGACGTGGTGACCGGCGACGGCATTCACGACGTCGAGCGCATCAGTTTCATCGAGGAGCATCTGCGGGCCCTGACGTCGGCCGTCGCGGACGGTGCCCGCGTTCGCGGATATCTCGTCTGGACCCTGCTCGACAGCTTCGAATGGGCCGAGGGCTACCAGCGGAAGTTCGGCCTCGTGCACGTCGATTTCGCCACCCAGAAACGACGCCTGAAGGACAGCGCCCGGTGGTACGCCGACGTCATCCGGCGCAACGGCCTCACCGAGACCCCGCCCAAGCGGCCCACGCTCGAAACCGTCGCCGCCCGCGCCGGCGTCTCCCGCGCCACCGTCTCACGCGTGGTCAACGGCGAGGCGTCGGTGAGCCCCGAGGTCCGGACCGCGGTGATGCGGGCCGTCAAGGAGCTCGGCTACGTGCCCAACGCCGCCGCCCGCAGCCTGGTCACCCGGCGGACCAACGCGATCGCCCTCGTCCTGTCCGTCCCCAGGCAGGGGGACGCGCTGACCGCCGCCGTCGTGCAGTACGTCACCAGCATGCTGGAGGGCGCGGGCAAGCAGATCACGCTCATGCTGGCCGACACGGCCGAGAGCCACCGGCGCATCGTCCAGCAGGCGGAGGCCCGGCTGGTGGACGGCGTCGTGCTGCTGCCGTCCGACCGGGGCGACACGCTGGCCGAGCGGCTCTCGCGTACCGACGTGCCGATCGTGCTCCTCGGCAAGCCGGCCGTCACCTCGCTGGTGCCGTACGTGGACGTGGACAACGCCGGCGGCGCGGCCGCCGCCACCGAGCACCTCCTCGCGCGGGGGCGCCGCCGGATCGGCATGATCTGCGGGCCCATGGACCTGGTCGCCGTCCAGGACCGCCTGGCCGGGCACCGGGCGGCGCTGCAGCGGGCGGGCAAGCAGCCGCTGCTGGCCCTCGCCGACCTCACCCGCGCCTCGGGCGCGGCGGCGGCCCGGCAGCTCCTCGGGGACGAGCCGGCGCTGGACGCCGTGTTCGCGGCCACCGACCAGCTGGCCATCGGGGCGCTGCAGGCCGCGCGGGAGCTGGGCCGGCGCGTGCCCGAGGACCTGGCGATCGTGGGCTTCGACGACATCGACGCCGCCTCGGCCACCACGCCGGGGCTGACCACCGTGCGGGTCCCGCTGGCGGAGCAGGCGCTGGCCGTCGCGCGGCTGCTGCTGTCCCGGCTGGAGGGCCGCCACACCACCTCCGTGGTGCTGCCGACCCGGCTCGTGGTCAGGGAGTCGACCTGATCCTCGTGCCGGGGCGGGCCCTGCCCGGGGGTGTCGGACCGGGCACCGGGGAGCGGGTGAATGTCAAAATGATGATGTGAGCGAATTGCCGGTGATCGACGTCTCGCCCCTGCTCGCCGACCCCGCCGACCTCACCGACCCCTCCCGCGCCGCCAGGCGTGCCGTGGCGGAGGCGATCGGGGACGCGTGCCGCGACAGCGGCTTCTTCTACGTCTCCGGCCACGGCGTGCCGCCGGACCTCCCGCACCGGCTCGACGTCGCGAGCAGGCGCTTCTTCGCCCTGCCCGAAGAGGTGAAGGCCGAGATCGCCATGGAACGGGGAGGCCGGGCCTGGCGCGGCTTCTTCCCGGTCGGCGACGAGCTGACCTCGGGGCGGCCCGACCTGAAGGAGGGCGTCTACTTCGGCGCGGAGGAGCCGCCGGGCCCGCTGCCGCTGCACGGCCCGAACCTGTTCCCCGCCCAGGTGCCCGAGCTCCGCGACGCCGTGCTCGACTATCTCGGCACGATGACCGCGCTCGCCCAGGCCGTCATGTCAGGCATCGCCTTGAGCCTCGGCCTGGACGAGGACTACTTCCGCACCGGCTACACCGCCCAGCCGACCGTGCTTTTCCGGATATTTCATTATCCGCCCGCCCCGCCGGACGACCCCGACACCTGGGGTGTCGGCGAGCACACCGACTACGGCCTGCTGACCCTCCTCCTCCAGGACGCGAACGGCGGCCTCCAGGTACGCACCCCGCGCGGCTGGACGGACGCCCCGCCCCTGGAGAACACGTTCGTCTGCAACATCGGCGACATGCTCGACAAGCTCACCGGCGGCCAGTACCGCTCGACCCCGCACCGGGTGCGCAACCTGAGCGGCAACGAGCGCCTGAGCTTCCCGTTCTTCTTCGACCCCGGCTGGGACAGCGAGGTACCGCCGCTGCCGTACGCCCCCGGCCGCCGCTGGGACGGCCAGGTGGACTTCACCGGCACCTACGGCGAGTACCTGCTGTCCAAGGTCTCCAAGGTCTTCCCGCGCCTCTTCGGGACCCTCTGAGAGCCTCAGCTGGTCGAGAACGTGAACCAGTTGACGTTGACGAAGTCGGCCGGCTGACCGCTGCTGAAGGTCAGGTACACGGTGTGCGTCCCGGTCACGGCCGAGATGTTGGCGGGCACCGTACGCCAGCTCTGCCACCCGCCCGTGTTGGCGAGCGCGAAGTCCCCGATGGGAGCGGCGGTGGGGCTGTCCAGCCGGACCTGCACCAGCCCGCTCACCCCGCCCGCGGCCCCGGACGCCACCCTGGCCTTGAACTGGCGGGCGGCCTCCGTCCCGAAGTTCACGCCGTCGAACCGGAGCCAGTCGCCGTTGGCGATCGCCCCGACGTTCTGACCGCCGCCGGTGTCCGTGGTGGTCTCGACTATGGTGCCCGACTGCGCCTGGTACTGCTCGGCCTGGATCGTCGAACGGGCGTCCACGCCCCCGGGCGGGTTGGTCGGAGGGGTGCCGCTCCCGCTCTGCCACACGGCCACGTAGTCGACCAGCATCGGCCGCCCCGGCACGGTCGCCGCCGTGGGCGTCGGGCCGCCGAGCGCGTCGGGGAACGCCCCGCCCATCGCCACGTTGAGCAGCAGGAAGTAGCCCGCGTGCCCCGTCATGTCGGACCAGGTCGTCGCGTCGAACTGAGACTGGCTGACGCTGTGGAACTGCTGGCCGTCCACGTACCACCGCAGCTGGTTGGGGCTCACGCCGCGGTCCCACTCGAAGCGGTACGTGTGGAACGCCGCCTGGCACGTCGAGCCGGGGCAGGCGCGGTTGGCGCCCAGGCCGGTGGTCTCCTGGCACGGGCCGCCCGGGTTGACGCCGCAGTGGAGCACGCCCCAGACGGCGTTGATGCCGTTGACGTTCTCCATGATGTCGAACTCGCCGATCCCCGGCCAGTTCCAGTAGTTCCCCCGGTACGGCGCTCCGAGCGCCCAGAACGCCGGCCAGTAGCCCAGCGCGGCGTCGCCGGTCACGTTCGGCATCTGGATGCGGCCCTCGATGCGCAGGATCCGGCCGTCGGCGGGCTTGAAGTCGGCCCGCCTGGACTCGATGCGGGCCGAGGTCCACTCGCCCGAGCCGCTGCGCTGCGGCGTGATGCGGAGGTTGCCCGTGCCGTCGAGGCTGAGGTTGGAGGTGCTGGAGGTGTAGTTCTGGATCTCTCCGGTGCCCCAGTTGGCCGGGCCGCCGGGGTAGGAGTGTCCCGTGTCGACGATCCAGTTGGCCGACGAGGGCAGCGTGTTGGCGGTGCCGTCGAAGTCGTCCGACCAGACCAGCGACCAGCCCGACGGGGTGGGCGGGACGGCGGCCGAGGCGCTGATGGCCACGTCGACGAGCAGGCCGCTGAGCGCCGCGAGCGCCACGGCCACCGCCGCCAAACGGCGCCGGTGCCGGGTGGCTGTTGTCATCGTTGCTCCCTGGGGGGTGGGGTATCGGCTCAGAGAGAGCGCTCTCTGAGCCGATGTCAACACAGCCTTAACCTGCTGTCAACGTTCCGTAGTGGCTACGGCGAGCCGCTGCGGGAGCGCTCTCCTACAGGGGATCCGCCGCGCTCGCGCCGGAGGCCTCGAAGGCCTTCCTCCAGAAGCTTTCGAGCAGCGGGAACCGGTCTGGGTTCGACGTCTTCTCCCGCAGGAGCCCACCACCTACTCGGTCAAGGGGCGGGCCTGCGATGGCGCCGCAGGCGCGGGGGTCGCGCCGTGAGGCGCCTCAATGAGAATGCCTGAGCCCCGAGCGCGAAGCGCTTCTTCGGGAAGCCCTTTGTGCTCGGGGCGGGTGTCAGCGGGCCCACTCGGTGAATAGGCAACGGGCGGGTGGCCTTGGTCCGCCTACCCCTTGTCCGCCTCGCCGGTGGCCTGCTCGAGCTGGTCCTCCGGGGAGGCCTCGAGGTCCTGCTCGGCGTCGGCGCCGGCCTGGGCGGAGGCCTTGTCGAGGCGGACCCAGCTCGTCACGCTCTCCACCGCGAACAGCACGAAGAGGTATGCCGTCAGCACCGCCAGCACGGGCGGCAGGATGCCGAGCGCGGCGCCCAGGCCGATGACCAGCAGGCGCAGCTCCCAGCCGAGCCCCGCGTGGAACACCCAGGCGGGCGGCCAGATGCTCTGCCGGGTCCGGTAGACGGTGTCGTACGTGTGGTAGCCCACGACGTAGACCAGCACGAACAGCAGCCACTTGGGCGCGCCGGCGGCCAGGCCGATCGAGATCACGGTGAGGAACTCGGCGCCGCGCAGCAGCGGCGGGGTGAGCCAGTCGAAGCGGCCCAGGTGGTCGCGCGGCGTGGTCGGCAGCACGAGCAGAAATGTGGTGACGACGGGCAGCAGCAGGATCGGGCCGCCCTGGTCGAGCAGGCCGGTGACCAGGAAGGCGAGCACGGCCAGCACGGCCACGAGCGTGGCGGGCACGGGCGGCAGGCCCCGGCCGAGCTTGCCGGCGAGGGCGTGGGCGAGCGGGCCGTCGTCACGGTAGGCGAGCAGGCGGGCGGTCTGGATGCGACGGCGTTCCTCGTCGGGGTCCGGCGTGGGGGTGGCCATGGCCTGCGGTTGGGTGATCATACGAGCGACCTCATGAGGCGTCCGGTGAGAGTGTAGGCGGCGGCGACGGAGCCCCAGATCACCAGCGTGAGGAAGGTGATCCGGGCGTCGAAGAGGGCGGCGGTGATCGCGATGGCCGCGAACCGCTCGCCGATGGGGAAGACGATCATCTTGCGGGCCCAGTGGACGGCGCGGAACTTGCCGGCCTTGGTCCACATCTTGAGCACGCCCCGCAGACCCTGGCTGCGCTCGACCTTGCGGCGCGTGAGGGCCTGGCGCAGGGAACGGTCGTCGGGGGCGTCCAGCGCCAGCGTGGGCAGCGGGGACGGGGGCTTGCGGCGGTTGGCGACGCCGAAGGAGAAGTCGAGCAGGTGGCGCACGGACTGCAGGCCGATCGCGGCCAGCGCCAGGATCCAGATGTCGTCGCTGTTGCCCGAGACGACCCAGCCGACGGCCAGCCCGGCGAAGACCACGTACTCCTTGAACCGGTCGAACGTGGCGTCCAGCCAGGCCCCCAGCACGCCGAACTTACGCGCGTAGCGGGCGACCTGCCCGTCCACGCAGTCGAACACGAACGCGAAGTAGATCAGCACGCCGCCCAGCACCATCCACGGCCGGTCGCCGGTGGCGAAGCAGGCGGCCGCGGCCACGCCGAGCACGATCGAGATCAGCGTCACCTGGTTGGGGGTCAGCCCGCGCCGGGCCGCCCAGCGGGCGATGAAGCGGGAGTAGGTGGAGACGAAGTACGTGGTGAAGAAGCCGTCGGCGCCCTTGACCGCGTTGTTGAGCCTGGCCCGGTCCTCGTTCATGCCGGCCATCTCGGCGCCGGCCTCGTTGAGCTCTTCCTGGGTCGTGACCCGGCGGTAGAACAGGTCGCGCCGGCCCCTGATGCCGACCGACACGCCGTTGCGCACCAGGCCGAACACGATCAGCTGCAAGAGGTCGTCGTCCTCGCCGAACGTGTCGGCCATCGCGGCCAGCTCGCGGCAGGTCTGCGCCAGCATGGGCGCGTTGCGCGCGCTCACGTGCAGCGGGCCGAGCAGGATGGCGTTGGGCCTGGTCACGGCATGGCTCGCGGTGCCCACCGAGACCACGCGCGACTTGCCGACGCGCGAGCGGACGGGCAGCCCTTCAAGGCGGTTGAGGCCGATCTCGGGCTCGGCCTCGTCGATCGGGACGACGTCTTCCTGCGCGTCCTGTGCCTCCTCCTCTGTCACCTCCGGCCGCGGCTCTTTGGCGACGAGCGCCAGCGCGCCGCGCTTGGCCTTGGTGATCTGGTAGATCAGCTCGTCGTGTACGACGGAGTTTTCCGGGATGATGAAGAGGTTCTCCGTGGCGGCCTCTGCCACATCGGCCAGCGCGCGCAGGGCGGTGGCCACGTCGCCTGACTCGATCGTGGCGAGCCGCGGATCCAGGGAAGTGAGCTGGCCGCGCAGGCGTTCGGCCACGGTGGGATTGCCGGGCAGCGCGGCCAGCCTCAGGCCGGTCGGAGAGTTTTCGGGGCCGGGCGAGGCACCCAGCAGGACCACGCGGGTCATGACTCCCTTTCGAGGCGGTAGCGGGGGGTTGAACAACGGGTAATGCGGGGACAGACGTCAAAGTCTAGTGAGGGTGACGCAAAGTCGCGTCACCAGAGCATGCCCGTAACGCCGCTTCGGTGCGGCCGTAAGATGTCCGAGTGAGTCTCTACCGTGACGAAGGCGTAGTTCTACGCACACAGAAGCTCGGTGAGGCCGACCGCATCGTCACCATCCTGGCGAAGCGTACCGGCAAGATCAGGGCCGTGGCGAGGGGCGTGCGCCGCACGAAGTCCCGCTTCGGCGCCAGGCTGGAGCCGTTCACCCACGTCGACCTGCAGCTGCACACCGGCCGTACGCTCGACGTCGTCACGCAGGCGGAGACCATCAGACCCTACGGCGAGGCGCTGGCCGTCGACTATCCCCGCTACACCGCGGGCAGCGCGATGCTGGAGACCGCCGACCGGCTGACGCACGGGGAGAAGGAGCCGGCGCTGCGGCAGTTCCTGCTGCTGGTGGGCGGGCTGCGCACGCTCGCCGACCGCGACCACGAGGCCCGGCTGGTGCTGGACGCGTACTTCCTGCGCTCGCTGGCGGTGGCCGGCTACGCTCCCGCGCTCGAGGCGTGCGCCAAGTGCCAGGCGCCGGCGATCAGGGCGTTCGCCATCGTCGCGGGCGGCGTGGTGTGCGGGGCGTGCCGCCCGGCCGGCTCGGCGGTGCCCGCCGGGGAGACGATCGGGCTCATGACGGCGTTGCTGCGTGGCGACTGGGCCACCGCCGACGCCTCGGAGTCGCGCCACCGGAGCGAGTGCAGCGGCCTCGTTGCCGCATATCTGCAATGGCATCTCGAACACGGAATACGCTCTCTCCGACACGTCGAAAGGGAGCCTGTGTGAACGTACGACCTCCGACCCCGCATCCGTCGGGCGCGACGCCGCCGCCGATCCCGCGGGACCTGGTGCCCAAGCACGTCGCCATCATCATGGACGGCAACGGCCGCTGGGCCAAGGCTCGCGGCCTGCCCCGCATCGAGGGGCACAAAGCTGGCGAATCTTCGCTGTTCGACGTCATCGAGGGGGCGCTTGAGCTGGGCGTCCCCTATCTGAGCGCGTTCGCGTTCTCCACGGAGAACTGGCGGCGGTCGCCCGACGAGGTGCGCTTCCTCATGGGGTTCAACCGCGACGTGATCCGGCGGCGGCGCGACGAGCTCAACGCCATGGGCGTGCGCGTCCGGTGGGCGGGCAAGCCGGGGCGGCTGTGGAAGAGCGTCATCTCGGAGCTGCAGGCGGCCGAGGAGATGACGGTCGGCAACAGCAAGCTGACGTTGCAGTTCTGCGTCAATTATGGCGGGCAGGCCGAGATCGTCGAGGCGGCCGTCAGGCTGGCCCAGGACATCGCGGCCGGGCGGGTCAAGCCGTCCAAGGTCAACGAGAAGGTGTTCGCGCGTTACCTGGACGAGCCGGAGATCCCCGAGGTGGATCTGTTCGTGCGCTCGTCGGGGGAGCAGCGCTTCTCGAACTTCCTGCTGTGGCAGTCGGCCTACGCCGAGATGGTGTTCCTCGACCGGCTCTGGCCCGACTTCGACCGCCGGGATCTGTGGGAGGCCTGCGAGATCTTCGCCAAGCGCGACCGGCGCTACGGCGGGGCGCTGCCCAACCCGGTCTGACCGGCCGCTCCACCAGCACTTTCATCACTGCGGTCATTCGCCGCCACGCCGCCCGCGCCCAGCTCGACGGTCTCACCGTCGCTGGGCCCCGGCCCGGCCTCCTCACCGCCTCCGGTTCCGCGATCTGGACCCAGTGGTGGCAAGCACCTATACGCGGGTATAGCCTGCTGTTCATCGGAACAGTTGACTGTACTGGTGAGTAGGAGCTGAGAGCCGAATGGCTGACGCACCACACGGCCGGGCGGGCGCTCCCGCGGGCACCGGCCACCTCGTCCGCCTGGCGTTGCGCCGCGAACGGGGCATCGCGCCCTGGTGGATCCTTCTGATCGTGGCCCTGGCCCTGGCGCTGGTGTCCTACGTCAATCGGACCATGGGCACGTACGAGCTGAAGGTCACCTACGTCGAGCTCGCCGCCAGGAACGTCTTCCTGCGGGCGCTCGGCGGCGGCCTCATCGAGCCGCGGCTGGAGGTGATCGCGACGTGGCGCAGCGGCGGGTTCCTGTACGTGGCGAGCGCGTTCGCGGCCCTCATGTCGATCGTCCGCCACACCCGCAGGGAGGAGGACGAGGGGAGGGCCGAGCTGGTCCGCTCCGGCATGGTGAGCCGCTACGCGCCCCTGACCGCCGCCCTGCTGGTCGCCGGCGGGGTCAGCCTGGCCGGCGGGGTGCTGGCCGGGGCCGTGCTCATCGGCCTCGGGTTCGAGCCCGTCGGCACCGTCGCGTACGGTGCCGCGATCACGGTCGCGGGCTGGGTGTTCGGCGCCGTCGCCGCGGTGGCCGCGCAACTCGCGCGCAGCGCCCGTACGGCCACCGCCGTCAGCCTGTCCGCGCTCGGCGCCGCCTACGTGATGCGTTACGCCGGTGACGCGACCGGACAGTACTGGCTGAAGGCGCTGTCCCCGATCGGCTGGAGCCACCTGGTGCGCGCGTACCAGGACGAGCGGTGGTGGATGCTCGGGGTTCCGGTGCTGGTCAGCGCGATCCTGTACGTGATCGCGTACCGGCTGGTCGGCCGCCGCGACCTCGGCGAGGGCCTGCTGCCCGAGCGCCTGGGCCGGGAGTCGGCGCCGGAGCTGCGCGGCCCGGTCAGCCTGGCCTGGCGGCTGCACCGCGGACTGCTGGCGAAGTGGACGGCCGGGGTCGCGTGCTTCGCCGTGGCCGGGGCCGGGCTCAGCCCGCTCGCCCAGGACCTGCTCTCGCGGCCGAGCATCGTGGTGCAGAACATCACGAGCGTCCTCGGCGTGTCCGACATGACCACCACGCTGGGCGCGTACTCGTGGTACCTGATCCTCGTCATCGCGTACGCCGTCGCGCTCTACCCGGTGCTCATGACGCTGCGGCTGCGTTCGGAGGAGACCTCCGGCCGCGCGGAGACCGTGCAGTCCACCCCGATGACCCGCCTGCGCTGGGCGGCCGGCCACCTGGTCGTGACGGGGCTCGGCACGGCGGCGCTGATGGCCGTCGCCGGGCTCGTGTTCGGCACGCTGTACTCGCTGCTCGTCGGCGATCTCGCCCGCGACCTGCCCCGCTTCCTGGCGGGGGCGCTGAGCACCGTACCGGCGGCCTGGTGCGTGGGGGCGGTCTGCGTGCTCGCGTACGGGCTGCTGCCGAGGGCCAGTGTGGCGATCTCCTGGATCGTCTGGCTCCTGACCGCCGGGCTCGGCAAGGTCGTCAGCCCCCTGTACGGCCTCTGGCACGGGACCCCGCTGGAGCCGTTCCACTACATCCCCAACCCGATGATCGGAACGTCCTTCGACGTGCGCCCCACCTTCGCGCTGACGGCCCTCACGGCACTGCTCGTCGGCGGCGCCCTCGCCGCTCTGCGCCGCCGCGACTTCGGGTGATTGGTCTAGCATGTCCTCCCATTCGACAAGATCGGAGGGCGGATGGGCGGCCATTCCGTCGAGGTGCGGTCCGACGTGGTGATCAAGCGGTACCGATCGTCGGAGTACGGCGAGCCCGAACGCGAATGGCGCGCCCTTGAGCTGCTCGGCGAACACGACCCCGGCCTTGCCCCGGAGCCGGTGACCGCCGAGCTGGAGGCCGATCCGCCGACCGTGGTGATGTCCCGCCTGGACGGCGCGGCGGTGAGCGGGGAGATCGCGGGCAAGCTCGTCGACGCCCTGGCCGAGGCCATCACCGGCGTCCAGCGCTTGATACCCTCCCAGGTGCTCGACCGGGTCCCGGCGCGTGCCGGGCACCCGGTCGCGCTCCTCCGGATGGTGCGCGACTGGGCGGCGGCCGCTGAGCCCGAACCCGTGACCGCCGAGGCCCTTCGCGCGGCCACGGCCTGGGTGGCCGGGCCGGGCCTGGAGCCGATGTTCGCGCGGCCGGGCACCCCGGTGTTCGGCACCGGCGACGGGAACCTGACCAACTACCTGTGGGACGGCGCCAAGGTCCGGGTCATCGACTTCGAGTACTCCGGGCGCAGCGACCGCGCGTTCGAGCTGGCCGAGGTCACCGAGCACATCGCGGTCTGGGAGAACGATCCGGCCGGGTTGACCGCCGTGCTCGACCGGTTCGAGCTGACCGCCGAGGAGGCGGCCAGGCTCACGGAGTGCCGACGGCTGATGGCGCTGTACTGGCTGCTGCGCTGCCGCAGGGAGATCCGGCCCGCGCAGGCGGACCGGATGCTGGCCCTGCTGTAGGACTTCTCAGAGGGCGCTGACGACCTCGGCCAGCCGGTCCACCTGGCCCGGATCGCGGCCGTAGCAGTAGAGCATGACCTCGTCCACGCCGAGCTCCGCGTACTGCGTGACGCACTCCCGGATCTGCCCGGGCGTGGTGAGCATCCCGGCGACCATCCGGTCCGCCATGCCGGTGAACTCGTAATAGGCGCCCATGGCTGTACGGGCGTCGGTGACGACGTCCCCGGAGCCGGTCGAAGGTTCTCTCGCGGGAAAGCCGCAGCCCTCACGTACGGCGCCCGGCTTCATCGCATCGTCACCGAGGCCGGCTTGACCTTGTCACCGGCGTCAACGCTTACCGTCGCAACATGAGCAGCCAGGACAGGGTCACCCTCCTCAAGCACGACCAGAGCTTCTTCGACGCCCTGGTGGCAAGCGATCTCACCGCTCTGGCGGAACTGCTGGCGGACGACTTCGTCCTGGTCGGGGTCGAGGACGGAGCCGTCGCCGACAGGGGGATCCTGCTCGACCTGGTGGCCTCCGGGACCCTCCGGTTCCCGCGGATCCAGTCGTTCCCGGACGAGGCGATCGTCCGGGTCGTCGACAGAGTGGGCATCGTCGTCGGGCGTACCGGCATGAACTTCACCAACCCCGACGGCACCACGTTCAGCGCCGGAAGCCGCTACACCCACGTCTACGCCGCCGACACCCACGGCGCCTGGCGCCTCGTCTCCGCCCAGGGCACCACGATCAGGTCTTGATCCTCGGCTCGCGCGGCCCAGCAGGACGGCATGCGCCGCGACGGCCATCGACGTCGTGCGCCGGGGGAGTGGCGGCCGCTGGCGAGATGTCATCGACAACCACCCAGCCCCCGAAACGACAGCGCCTCAGCGGTCAGAGACGCGTTTGATTCGGTGGGATGCGAAGCTTGCGGCCCCTCGTCCGCATGAGCTGCAGAAGGTGGAAACCGTCACCACGGGTGCAGCAGCCCTCGTCGATCCCCTCGCTGATCAGATCAGCCGTGTCGCGGGTCGTGATCCCGATACGGCGCGCGTATTCCTGCGCGTCGCGGTCGTCGGTTATCCAGTGCGAGCCGGCATAGTCCGTCCAGTTGCGAATCACGTGGCAAGTCTGCGCCTCTCCCAGATGTTTCAACGGCTCGTGCCGGGTGCCGCCGAAAACTGCCCGCCTGATCCGCTCGACTTGATCGGCTTCGTGGGGATCATCGATCTCGATGGGCTCGCCGAGCCATCCGTCAACGGCGATCTTGCTGAGATCGGGATAGAAGCGTGCAGACCGCGTCGCCTCGTACGCAATGGCATCCGTCCATCGCCCTCGTTCGCGAAGGATCAGTCGCAGAAGCGGAAGGCTGTCCACCGAGGCGAAATTGCAGAGCACCGTGTTGTCGGGAAACCAGTACCAGCTCATGACTCGGGGGGAGAATCCTCTCTCATGTCACTGATGGCCTCCCGCAACGTATCTGTGTCAACGCCGATCAGATTCGCGTATGGCCGCAGTGTCGCCTTCCCATCGGCATATGCCTGGAATGTTGTACGAACGAGAGGGGCCGGGATGCGCGACCGCGAGGTCTGCTGAATCCATTCGCCGAGTGACTCGACGGCGTTCGCCTTCCTGGCGGCATCCCAAGCTGTCAATCCTCTGAAGGCGTCGCACTGTCGCTTGTCGATCAGATGGAGATTGAACAGCTTCCAGGCGAGCGTGCTGGGCGAGACCCACAGCTCGCACGCCAGCACGGCGAACACCTCAGGTGACCAGGTGATGTCATGAGTCTTCTCACGCAACATCTCCGCGGGCAAGAGCAACTCCGCCGCGAACGTGTTCGCTCGCTTCTCGGAAGGCTTGCGCCTGTGGTCCGTGTCATGAATGTCCGCGTCGACATGAAGGCCCTGGTCGTCTCCCGCGAGGAGATGCCCAAGCTCGTGGGCGATGGTGAACCTCTGGCGAGCGGGCACTTCGGAAGTGCCCACCACGATCAGCGAACTGTGGTCATCGGACCACGACAAGCCGTCGAAGCCGTCAACCGGGCGATGAACCCGCACATCGACGCCAAAGGCTGCTTCGACCGCACCGGCCAGGTCTTTGCAGCGCCACAGGGCGATTCCCTCCTGCGCCGCGTGCGCCGTAGCGAGAGCGGCGAGATCCCGGCCTTGATCCACACACGATGCGGATGCGTCGGCGATCTCGAATCGCGGCACTTCCTGGTGATATCCAAGGAAGGCAAGATCTGCCCGCAACTGTGCGAGACGCTCGGCTTCGCGGATCGCGGAGTCTGCGGAGTTGAGAGGAACGGTGGCCGTGCGGGCCGCTGTCGCGGGTGTGACTGGATCCACCCCGAGCAGCCAATCGACGGATACGCCGCACAGGTCGGCGATTCTGGCGAGATCCAGCGACGTGAATCTTCGAACGCCCGACAGCGACTTGGACATTTTCGGGGCGTCCAGTCCCGCCTTGGCGGCGAATTCTGCTTGGGTCAGGCCGCTTTCCGCTATCAGTTGGCGCACTCGTGCTGTCGTGTCCCCGGCCATGGATGGATCCTATGTTCTAGTTGCGAAAATCGCAAGGTGATCGTGCCGGGCGTGGTCATCGGCGTGTTCGAGTCTTCCGAAAGGGTTTGGTGTAGCTCCGAGCGTTTCCCCCCGGAGCCCCGGAGTTCCCGGGCCTCAAGGGGGCCCGAGGGGTCGGGGCTTGCCAGGGTTGCTGGGGGTCAGGCGCGGCGGCGGGCGCGGTAGGCGGCCACGTGCATGCGGTTGCCGCACGTGCGGCTGTCGCAGTAGACCCGGGACCGGTTGCGGGACTCGTCGACGAAGACGCGGTCGCAGTCGGGGGCCGAGCAGGTGCGCAGGCGTTCGACCTCGCCCTCCACCAGCAGATGGGCCAGCGCGACGCCGCAGTCCGCCGCCACGTGCTCCGCCAGGGTGGAGTCGGCGGCGAAATAGTGCACGTGCAGCGGGTGGCCGTCGTGCTCCGTCAGCCGGGGGGTGATGCGCGTCTCGGACAGCAGGGCGTTCAGGGTGCGGACCGCCGAGGGCTGGTCCGGGGCGGTGAAGACGCGGTGGAACGCCTCTCGCACGATCCGCACCTGGCCCAGGTCGCGGGGCGTCAGCTTGGTGACGCCGCTGATCTCGCGGGACTCCACGAACGCCTGCAATTCGGCCAGGCCCGCGAGGCCCTCCTCGCCTCCGGTGGAGGGCGAGGTGTTGACCAGCTCGACAACGGTGGCCAAAGAATGCACCATGTCATGGCCAAACGGCATGTTGACTCCTGTCCGCGCCGGGTTCTAGCGTGGTCGCACTGTATCTCCTGCATGGCCGTACGGAGGTTTCTATGAGTGCACATCGCCGTATCGTGCTGATCGCGATCGCCGGTGCGCTCATCATTTCCACCTCCGCCCCCTTGGTTCGGCTCTCAGGTGTATCGCCTGCCACGTCCGCGTTGTTCCGTTGCGCGTACGCCGTGCCGCCCATGCTCGTGCTGGCCTGGCTGGAGCGGCGCAGGCTGGGGCCGCTGCCGTGGAAAGGGGTGGCGCTGGCCTGGGCGGCGGGCGTGGTGTTCGCGCTCGACCTGCTGTTCTGGCATCACGCGATCGACTACGTGGGCGCGGGGCTGGCCACCGTGCTGGGGAACCTGCAGGTGTTCCTGGTGGCGTTCGCGGCCTGGGCGCTGTTCGGGGAGCGGCCGTCCTCCAGGCTGATGGTCGCGACGCCGGTCGTGTTCGCGGGGGTGGTGCTCATCTCCGGGGTGTTCGACAGCGCCGCGTACGGGCGCGATCCGATCATGGGGGTGCTGGCCGGGATCGCCACGTCCATTTCGTACGCCGCGTTCCTGCTGCTCATGAAGGCCGGGCCGGCGCGGGCCGTGGGGCCGCTGGCGCACGCGACGGTGGTCGCGACCGTGGCCATCGCCCTGCTGAGCCCGCTCTTCGGGGGCGCCGACCTCGTGCCCAGCTGGCCTGCCCACGGGTGGCTGCTGCTGCTCGCGCTGGGTCCGCAGGTGCTGGGATGGTCGCTGATCACGTTCTCGCTGCCGCGCCAGCCGGCCGCGCTCACCGCGCTGCTGCTGCTCGTCCAGCCCATGACGACGGTGGCGCTGTCCGCGCTGGCGCTGGGCGAACGGCCGTCGGCGCTGCAGCTCGCCGGGTGCGGGGTGATCGTCCTCGGCGTCCTGTACGGCTCCCGCACCCGTACGCCGGAGCCCGGCGGGACACGTCAGCAGGAAACCCGCGAGCAGCAGGTGCCGAAGGCCCCCACCGGCTGACGCCGCTCAGCCCTGGGAGCAGGGCGCCGCTCAGCTCTTGGAGCAGGGCGCCGGTCAGCCCTTGGAGCGGGACGCCGGTCAGCTCTTGGAGCAGGCGGCGCAGGTGCCGAAGACCTCGACCGTGTGGGTGATCTCGGTGAAGCCGTGCTCGCCGCCCACCGCCTCGGCCCACCGCTCGACCGCCGGACCGGCGACCTCCACCGTGTGGCCGCAGCGGCGGCAGACCAGGTGGTGGTGATGGACGTCGCTGGCGCACGCGCGGTAGACGGACTCTCCCTCGTCCGTACGCAGCACGTCGACCTGCCCGCCGTCGGCCAGCGCCTGCAGGGCGCGGTAGACGGTGGTCAGGCCGATCTTGGCTCCGTGCAGGCGCATCTCGGCATAGACGTCCTGCGCGCTGCGGAACCCCTCGCTCTGGCGGAGGGTGTCGTGCACGGCATCGCGTCTCGTCGTCATGCGACCTCCTCCACACGCATCTTCGATCGCTCGCTCACTGTCGACTCCTGGGTACGGCCTCGCCGTACGAATCTACCGACACCAAGGGCCAGGACGAAGCCGGCGAGGGCAAGAAGCACGATCGCCGCCCCGGGAGGCACCTTGGTCGAGTAGGTGGAGGCGAGCAGGCCGCCCACGGCGGCGAGCACCCCGAACAGCATGGCCAGCCCCATCGTCGTGCGGAACCCCCGGGTGAGCTGCTGGCTGGTGGCCACCGGGATCACCATCAGCGCGCTGACCAGCAGCAGGCCCACCACGCGCATCGCGATCACGACGGTCAGCGCGGCGGTGACCGCGATCAGCAGGCTGAGGAAACGGACCGGCAGGCCGCTCGCCCTGGCCATCTCCTCGTCCTGGCAGAGCACGAACAGCTCCCTGCCGAAGACCACGACCACCGCGATCACGGCCACGGCCAGCGCGGCGATGACCCAGATGTCCTGAACCGTGACGCTGGCGATGGCCCCGAACAGGTACGAGTTCAGCTTGGCGTTGCTGCCGCCCGGCGCGATGCCCATGAGCATGACGCCGCCCGCGATCCCGCCGTAGAACAGCAGCGCCAGCGCCACGTCGCCGCTGGTCCGCCCGCGCGCCCTGACCAGTTCGATGGCCACCGCCCCGACGACGGAGACGATCACGGCGGTGAGCACGGGCGCGGTGCCGGTCAGGAAGCCGAGCGCGACGCCGGTCAGCGCCACGTGGCCGATGCCGTCGCCCAGCAGCGCCAGCCTGCGCTGCACGATGAACGTCCCCACGGCGGGCGCGCACAGGCCCACCAGCAGCGCGGCCACCAGGGCGAGCTGGAAGAGCTGCTCCTGGAGCAGATCCATGATCATCACGACGCTTCCCCCTGCCAGCCGGTCAACGGTCCCGCGGCCGGCGTGGCGGCGTGCGGATGCTGGTGCTCGTGGCCCGGCCGGGCGCAGTCGCCCTCCGGGCGCGGCGGCCGGCCGTCGTGCGCGACCCGGCCCTCGCGGATCACCACGCCGCGCGTGATGATCGGCTCCAGCGGCCCCAGCTCGTGCGCGACCAGCACCACCGTCTTGCCGTCGCGCACCAGCCCGGCCAGCGTGTCGGCCAGCAGTTGCTGCGTCCCGGCGTCCACGCCCGCGGTCGGCTCGTCCATCACGTACGTGTCCGGCTCCCCGGCCAGCGCCCGCGCGATGAGCACCCGCTGCTGCTGGCCGCCGGACAGCGACTGGACGGGGTCGTTGGCGCGGTCGGCCAGCCTGACGGCCTCCAGCGCGCCGGTCACTGCGGCCTTGTCGTGCGAGCTGGTCCTGCGGAGGCGGCTCTGCCTGGCGATCCGGCCCGAGGCCACGACCTCGCGTACGGTGGCGGGCACGCCGCCCCCGACCTGGAGCCGCTGCGGCACGTAGCCGATGCGCCACCAGTCGCGGAACCTGCCCGGCGGCGACCCGTACATCAACGTCGAGCCGCCGGTCAGCGGCGTGAGACCGAGCAGCGCGCGAACCAGCGTCGACTTGCCCGAGCCGTTGGCCCCCAGGAGGGCGACGACCTCCCCAGGGCAGACGGTGAGGTCGATCCCTCGCAGAACGGGCTTGCCGTCAAAGGAGACCCGACCATCGGCCATCGAGAAGGCCGTTTCGCTCATGCCGTACACCCCAGTGCAGTTTGTAGGGTTTTGAGGTTATCGCGCATGGCGGACAGATAATCGCCGGAGGGCGGGCTCTCCAGGGGGTCGAGCACGGCGGTCTTCGCGCCCACCTCGTTCGCGAGCACCTCGGCCACCTTGGGGCTGACCAGGGACTCGGTGAAGATCGTGGTCACGCCCTCGGCCTTGGCCAGCTTGGCCACCTCGGAGATGCGCGCGGGCGACGGCTCGGTCTCGGGGTCGAGCGTGATGCCGATCTGCTTGAGTTTGTAACGGTCCGCCAGGTAGCCGAACGCCTCGTGCGCCGTGACCAGCGACTTCGTCCTGCACGTGCTCAGACCCTCAGCGAACTCCCGATCGAGCGTTCCAAGCGCGCCCGCGGTCTTGGCGGCGCGGTCCTTGTACGCCTGCGCGTGCGCCGGGTCGGCGACGGCCAGGCGCTCGCCGAGCTTGGTGGCGACGGTGGCCAGGCGGGCGGGGTCCAGCCAGAGGTGCGGGTCGTAGGACACCTCGTGGCCGTGATCCGCCTCACCCTCCTCCTCGTGCCCGCCCGCGGGCAGGGTCGTGACGGCCGTGGCGGCGTCGAAGCTCGTCTCGGCCTCCACCGCGTCGTCCACGGCGGGCTGGAGGCCCTTGATGTAGACGGTGAGCGCCGCCTTCTGGAGCTCGCTCACCTGCTGGATGCTCAGCTCCAGGTCGTGCGGCTCGACGCCGGGGACCGTCAGGCCGGTCACGTGCGCGTCGGATCCTCCCACCTGCTCGGTCAGCCATTGGAGCGGGTAGAACGCGGCGACCACCTCGGGCCGGCCCCTTGTGGCGGTCTCAGCGGAGCCGGATCCGCAGGCGGCGGTGGTGAGGAGGGTGGCGCCGGCCAGCAAACCAGCAGCGTACGACCGGGAAAATCCTGACATCATGGGAGTCAGTATGCGCCAAAATGAAAATGGTTGTCAAAATCCTCCCTGGCGGCACAAAGGTCACCGAGCCCGCCTCCGCGCAGTGGAGGCCGCGAACACGCGAGGGGATGCCGGACGGCGGCTGGGGGCCAGGGGCGCCGTGCGGCATCCCGCCATCACCCCGGCGGACGTGTGCCGGCCGAGCCATAGCCGGCGGCCGGGGTGACGCTCAGGCGGCGCTCGCCCGTATAGACGTTCATCGAGCTCCCCCGCAGGAACCCGATGAGCGTCAGCCCCTCCTCCGCGGCCAGTTCGACCGCGAGCGACGACGGCGCCGAGACCGCGGCGAGCACCGGGATGGCCCCCATGACCGCTTTCTGCACCAGTTCGAACGACGCCCGGCCCGACACCATGAGCACGGTCCCCCGCAGGGGGAGCCGGTCATTGCGCAGGGCCCAGCCGAGCAGCTTGTCCACGGCGTTGTGCCGGCCCACGTCCTCGCGCACGCACAGCGGCTCGCCGCCGGACGTGAACAGGCCGGCCGCGTGCAGGCCCCCGGTCCGGTCGAACACCCGCTGGGCCGCGCGCAGCCGGTCCGGCAGGGTGGCGACGGTCGGCTGCGCCAGCTCGACCGGGTCGTCTCCGGCGCTCCAGCGAGCCACCGTGCGTACCGCCTCCAGCGACGCCTTGCCGCAGACGCCGCAGGAGGACGTGGTGTAGAAGTTGCGCGGCTTGGGCGCCGCCACGCCGGGTGCCAGCCGCACGTCGAGCACGTTGTACGTGTTCCCGCCGTCCGCCGTCGCGCCCGCGCAGTAGCGGATCGTGGCGATGTCGGCCGCCGCGCGCACGGCACCCTCGCTGACCAGGAACCCGGCGGCCAGGTCGAAGTCGTCGCCGGGCGTGCGCATGGTGACCGTCAGCGGCGTCCCGTCGAGGCGGATCTCCAGCGGCTCCTCGGCGGCCAGCGAGTCGATCTTGGGGATCCGGACGGTGTCCTTGACCCGCAGGATGCGTCTCTTGACGGCGACCCTAGACATGGGCGCTCCCTCCGGCCCGGACGAGCGCCCTGGACATGGCTCTAGACATAGCCGAACCCGAAGCGGCCCTTGACGCAGAGGTTGCCCTTGGTCACCGGGTTGTCGTGCGGCGAGGTCACCTTGACGATCTTGTTGTCCTGCACGTGCAGGGTCAGGTTGCAGCCGACCCCGCAGTAGCTGCAGACCGTCGTGGTCTCGTTCTGCCGCGACTCGTCCCAGGTGCCCTCGGCCCGCATGTCGAACTCGGTCTTGAACGACAGCGCGCCCGTCGGGCACACCTCCACGCAGTTGCCGCAGTAGACGCAGGCCGAGTCGGTGAGCGGCGCCTCGAACTCCGTGGAGATCGTCGCGTCGAACCCCCGGCCCGCCACGGCGATGGCGAAGGTGTTCTGCCACTGGTCGCCGCAGGCGTCCACGCACTTGTAGCACAGGATGCACTTGCTGTAGTCGCGCACGTAGAGGTCGTTGTCCACCTTGGCCGGCTGCTCCACGGTGGCCGCGTCGTCGCCGAACCGCGCGGGGTCGGCGCCGTACTCCTCGACCCACTCGGCGGCGCGCGGGGTGGTCGACATGTCCACGGAGGAGCCGAGCAGCTCCAGCACCACCTTGCGGCTCTGCCGGGCCCGCTCGGTGCCGGTGCCGACCTTCATGCCGGCCTCGGCCTTGCGGGAGCAGGCGGGCGCCAGCGTCCTGGCGCCCTCCACCTCCACGACGCAGACGCGGCAGGCGTTCTTCGGGGTCAGCGTGTCGCCGTAGCAGAGGGTGGGGATGTCCTTGCCCGCGGCGTGGCAGGCGTCGAGGATCGTCGAGCCCTCCGGTACCCGTACGTCCTCGCCGTCGATCTGGACGTCGATGAGCCGCCGGGGCGGCTGGAGCGGGATCATTTGAACACTCCCAGACGGTCGATGGCCGATTCGACGGCGTTCCAGGCGGTCTGTCCGAGGCCGCAGATCGAGGCGTCCCGCATGGTCTGGCCGACCTCGCGCAGCAGCACGAGATCCTCGTCCGAGACCCGGCGCGACAGCCGGTGCAGGGCCTCCTCCTGCCGTACGGTGCCCACCCGGCAGGGCACGCACTGGCCGCAGGACTCGTCGCGGAAGAACTCCGCGATGCGCAGCAGCAGCCCTTTCATGTCCACGGTGTCGTCGATGACGAGCACCACGCCGGAGCCGAGCGTCGCCCCCGCGTTCCTGGTGCCCTCGAAGGTGAGCGGGATGTCGAGTTCCGTGACGAACGCCCCGGCCGCCCCGCCGAGCAGCACCGCCCTGGTCGTGCCGGTGGTCCCGGTCAGGTCCAGCAGTTCGCGCAGCGTCGTGCCGAACGTGAGCTCGTACACGCCGGGCCGCTCGACCGCGCCCGAGACGCAGAACAGCTTGGGCTCGGCCGCCGCGTACGCCCGGGCGCCGCGCTCCAGGATCGGCAGCACGTTGACCAGCGTCTCGACGTTGTTGACCACGGTCGGCTTGCCGAACAGCCCCTTCTCCACGGGGAACGGCGGCTTGCTGCGCGGCTCGCCCCGCTGCCCCTCGATGGAGTTGAAGATCGCGGTCTCCTCGCCGCAGATGTACGCGCCTGCGCCCCTGCGCAGCTCGATGTCGAACGACAGGCCCTTGCCGAGGATGTCGTCGCCGAGCAGGCCCCGCGAGCGGGCGGTCGCGATGGCGTGCTGGAGCCGCGCGGTCGCTCTGGGGTACTCGCCCCTGATGTAGAGGTATCCCTTGGCGCAGCCGGTGGCGTAGGCGGCGATCGTCATCGCCTCCACCAGCGCGTACGGGTCACCCTCCATGATCACGCGGTCCTTGAACGTGCCCGGCTCGCTCTCGTCGGCGTTGCAGACCAGGTAGTGCGGGTGGTCGGGCTGGCGGGCGGTGGCGTCCCACTTGCGGCCGGTCGGGAACGCGGCGCCGCCCCTGCCGACCAGCCCCGACTCCAGGACCTCCCGGATGACCCCGGCGGGCCCCAGCTCGAACGCCCTCCTGAGCGCGGTGTAGCCGCCGGCCGCCCGGTAGGCGTCCAGGCTCGCGGGATCGGTCGTGCCGACCCGCCTGAGCAGGGTCAGCCCGTCCTGCCCGGCCTGCGGCACGGCCGCCGCCACCGGGGCGTCACCGGCGACGTCGAGGGTGGGGGTGGCACCGTTGGGGGTGGGGCCGTCCAACGCCAGGAAGGCGTTCGCCGGGGCGTACACCTGGGCCTTGGGCGGCGTGCCCGCCTCCAGGGCGAGCGCGGCGGGGGCCCGCTCGCACAGGCCCAGGCAGGGGCTCTCGTGCCACGACTTCCCCGGCGGGCCGAGCCGCTCCTCCACCTGCCTGCGTACGTCCGCGCCGCCCTTGGCCCGGCAGGCCAGGTCGGTGCAGACGTGCAGGACCCGCTTCGGCCGCGGCTCCATCGAGAACAGCGAATAGAACGTCGCCACCCCGTACGCCTCGGCGGGCGGCACGGTCAGGCGGCGGCAGATGTAGTCGAGCGCGCCCTCGCTGATCCACCCGACCCGGTCGTTGACCGCGTGCAGCGCGGGCAGCAGCATGTCGCGCTGCGACTCGGCGCGGACGGCCATCCGCAGGTCGGCCTCGGTCCGCCCCCCGCCGTCCCACGCCGACGCGGGCGGTCCGAGCAGGGCGTCGACGGCCGCGCGCTCTTCCTCGGACGGCTCTGCGTCGCGGAACCTCAGATCCATCTGATCACCCGGCCTTCACGAGCTTCTCGACACGGACGGCCGCCGCCTTGAACTCGGCGGTGCCCGCGATCGGGCAGGTGGCCTCGATGGTGAGGGAGTTGGTGTCCACCTCGTCAGGGAAGTGCATGGTCATGAACACCAGACCCGGCCGCAGGGCGGGGTCGATGAACACCGGCGCGACCACCGAACCGCGCCGCGAGCTGATCCGCACCTCCTCGCCCGCGACGACGCCGAGCCGGTCGGCGTCCTCGGGGCAGAGCTCCACCGTCTCGCCCCGGCGCAGGGGAGAGGCGAACCCGGAGGACTGCACGCCCGTGTTGTACGAGTCGAGCCGCCGCCCGGTCGTCAGCCGCAGCGGATACTCCTCGTCCAGCAGGTCCACCGGCGGCGAGTGGCGCAGCACCGCGAACGGCGCCGGTGTGCCCCGCTCGACCGGGTCGCTCTCCCACAGCCTGCCGTGCAGGTAGGGCGGCTCCAGCGAGTCCTCCGACGGGCAGGGCCACTGGATGCCCTGGAGGTCGGCCAGCCGCTGGTAGGTCATGCCGTGGTGCTGGGGCGACACGGCGCGCAGCTCGTTCCAGACCGCTTCGGCGCCGTCGTAGTGCCAGTCGTGGCCCAGCCTGCGGGCCAGCTCGCACATGATCCAGATGTCGTCGCGGGCCTCGCCCGGCGGGTCCAGGGCCTTGCGGACCCGCTGGACCCGGCGCTCGCTGTTGGTGAACGTGCCGTCCGCCTCGCACCAGGCGGCGCTCGCGGGCAGCACGACGTCGGCCATCTGGGCGGTCTTGGTGAGGAAGATGTCCTGCACCACCAGGTGGTCGAGCATGGACAGGCGCTTGATGCAGGCCAGCGAGTCGGCCTCGGACTGCACGGGGTTCTCACCGATGAGGTAGCAGGTGGTCACCTCGCCCTCGGCCATCGCCTCCAGCATCTGGGTGAGGTTGAGGCCGTAACGGGGCTGGATCTCCCGGCCCCACACGCCCTCGAAGCGCGCCCGGATGCCGGGGTCGAGGATGTCCTGGAAGCCGGGCAGGCGGTTGGGGATGGCGCCCATGTCGCCGCCGCCCTGCACGTTGTTCTGGCCGCGCAGCGGCGACAGGCCGGAGCCGTAGCGGCCGACGTGGCCGGTGAGCAGGGCCAGGTTGATCAGGGCCCGTACGTTGTCCGTCGCGTTGTGGTGCTCGGTGATGCCGAGCGTCCAGCACAGCTGGGCGCGGTCGGCGCGGGCGTAGGCGTGGGCCAGCTCGCGGATGGCGTGCGCGGGCACGCCGGTGACCTGCTCGGCGGTGGTCAGCGTCCAGGGCTCGACGGACTTCTTGAACTCCTCGAACCCGGCCGTGGCCCGCTCGATGAACGCCTCATTGTGCAGCCCGGCGTGGATGATCTCCCTGGCCACCGCGTGGGCGAGGGGGATGTCCGTGCCCACGTTCAGCCCCAGCCACAGGTCGGCCCACTGGGCGGTGCCGGTGCGGCGCGGGTCCACCGCGAACATCCGCGCGCCGTTGTGGATGCCCTTGAGCACGTGCTGGAAGAAGATGGGGTGGGCGTTGCGCGCCGCCGAGCCCCACATCACGATCACGTCGGTGTCCTCCACCTCCTGGTAGGAGGACGTGCCACCACCGCTGCCGAACACCGCCGACAGCCCCGCCACGCTCGGCGCGTGGCAGGTGCGGTTGCAGGAGTCCACGTTGTTGGTGCCGATCACCACGCGGGTGAACTTCTGCCCGACATAGTTCATCTCGTTCGTGGACCGGGCGCACGACAACATGGCGAAGGAGTCGGGCCCATGCGCGGCGAGGTTGCGGCGGAAGCCCTCCGCCGCCCGCTCCAGGGCCTCCTCCCAGCTCGCCCTGCGCAGCACGCCGTCCTCACGCACCAGTGGATGGGTCAGGCGGTCATAGCTCATGATCCCTCCATTTTGTATACAGGCTACGGTATTCCCCACTAACCGGCGCGGACAAGGTTGGCGTTGAGGAGATCGCTTATCGCGTGGATCGCACGCAACGTCGGCACCTCGGCGCCGGTGAGGTCGGCCAGCTCGACCACCGCCGCGAGCAGCACGTCCAGCTCCAGCGGCTTGCCCTTCTCCAGGTCCTGCAGCGTGGAGGTCTTGTGCTCGCCGGCCTTCTCCGCTCCCTTCAGGCGGCGCTCGATCGAGATCCCCGGGTCGCAGCCGACCCTCCTGGCCACCTCGACGGTCTCCCGCATCATGGCCACGACCAGCTCCCTGGCGCCGTCGTGGCGGCAGATCCCGGCCATCGTCGCCCTGGCCAGCGCGCTGATCGGGTTGAAGGCGATGTTGCCCATGAGCTTGATCCACACGTCCTTGCGCAGGTCGCGCTCCACCGGGCACTTCAGCCCGCCTTCTATCGCGGCCTGGCTGAAGGCGGCGCACCGCTCGGTCAGCCGGCCGTCCGGCTCGCCGATGGAGAAGCGGGTGCCCTCCAGATGGCGGATCACGCCGGGCCGTTCGATCTCGGTGGCCGCGTACACGACGCAGCCGACAGCCCGGTGCAGGGGCAGTGCGGCCGTGACCGTGCCGTCCGGGTCGACGCTCTCGATGCGATAGCCCTCGTGGGGGCCCTTGAGCCCGTGGAAGTACCACCACGGGATGCCGTTCTGCGCGGCGATGATGCTCGTGGCCTCGTGCAGGAGCGGCCTGATCATGGGGCCCGCCGAGGCGTAGCTGTTCGCCTTGAGGCCCAGGAAGACGTGGTCCACCGGGCCGACCTGGGTGGGGTCGTCGGTGGCATGGGGATGGGCGGTGAAGTCGCCTCTGGGGGTGAGCACCCGCACACCGGCGCGGCGTATCGCCTGCAGGTGCTCGCCTCTCGCGATGAGGTGCACCTCGACTCCCGTCCGGTGGAGGGCGGCACCCACGTATGCGCCGATGGCGCCGGCGCCAAGAACAGCGACCTTCATGCTGCGCTCCGTTCTCGCGTCGGATTTGCATTCGGTATACAGTATGGAAAAACGCGGGTCAAGGAGCATGCCTGTGACCGTTTTGCGTGATGATCCAGTAGTGGAAGCAATGTCATGGGCCTCGGCGAGGGCCCTTGCGGCGGGCTCGGTGGTCCCGCTCGAGCCTGCCTGGGTGCCGCTCGCCGACGCGCTCGGCCGCCCGCTCGCCGCGCCCTTGACGGCGCTGGTGGCGGTGCCCGGGGTGGACGTGGCGGCGATGGACGGCTACGCGGTGGCCGGCTACGCGGTGGCCGGCGCCGGGCCGTGGCGCGTGACGGGGCGAGTCCTGGCCGGTGGCGCCTGCTACGCGGACGAGCTGCGGCCGGGGGAGGCGGTCGAGATCGCCACCGGCGCTCCGACGCCCGCGGGGGCGTCGGCGGTGCTGCCCTACGAGCGGGCGGCGGTGGACGGGGCCCAGGTGAGCGGCGCCGCCGAGGCCGGGCGGCACATCCGGCGGCGGGGCGAGGACATCGCCGAGGGCGCGGTCGTGCTCGGCGCGGGTGCGACGGCGACCCCGGCGGCGCTCGGGCTGGCCGCCGCGCTCGGCCACGACGAGCTGCTGGTACGGCCCCGCCCCCGCGTGGCGGTGCTGATCACCGGGGACGAGGTCGTGCACGAGGGCCTTCCCGCGCCGGGCCGGGTGCGCGACGCCATCGGCCCGTTCCTGCCGGGGCTGGCGGCGTGGGCCGGCGGCCGGGTGACGAGCACGGACCGGCTCCCCGACGGCCCGGAAGCGCTCCGCGCCGCGCTGGCGGCCGGGGCGGCGGCGGACGTGGTCGTCGTGTGCGGCGCCTCGTCCAAGGGGCCCGCCGACCACCTCCGGGCCGTGCTCGACGACCTCGGCGCCGACGTGCTCGTCGACGGCGTCGCCGTGCGGCCCGGGCACCCGCAGCTCCTGGCCCGGCTGCCGGGCGGGCCGCCGGTCGTCGGGCTGCCGGGGAACCCGTTCGCGGCGCTCGGCGCGGCCCTCACGCTGCTCGCGCCCATCCTGCGCGAGCTGGCCGGAACCCCGGTCCACGCGGAGACGTCGTCGCTGGCCGGAGCGGTGCGGGCGCATCCGCGCGACACGCGGCTCGTGCCGGTCAGGAGGTCGGGCCGGGGCGCGGTGCCGGTGGGGCACGACCGGCCGGGTTCGCTGTGGGGGGCGGCGCTGGCCGACGCGCTGGCCGTCGTCCCGCCGGGGTGGGCCGGTGAGCAGGTCGAGCTGATCGAGTTGCCTCCTGGGGGCTAGACAGGCCGAACGGGAGGGAGTAACCATTGCGGTCATACGGTATGCAGTATGCGGAAGACAGCCGACGCCGGAAAGGGTGGCATGATGTCGGAAACGATCTCTGGTGGTCATCTCGTAGCCAAGGCACTCAAAGCCGAGGGCGTGGACGTGATCTACACGCTCTGCGGTGGCCACATCATCGATATCTACGACGGCTGCGTCGATGAGGGCATCGAGGTCATCGACGTACGCCACGAGCAGGTGGCGGCGCACGCGGCCGACGGGTACGCGCGCATCACCGGCAAGCCCGGTTGCGCGGTGGTCACCGCCGGACCGGGCACGACCGACGCGGTCACCGGCGTGGCCAACGCCTTCCGCGCGGAGAGCCCCATGCTGCTCATCGGCGGCCAGGGAGCGCTGAGCCAGCACAAGATGGGCTCGCTGCAGGACCTGCCGCACGTGGACATGATGACCCCGATCACCAAGTTCGCGGCCACGGTGCCCAGCACGGAGCGGGTGGCGGACATCGTGTCGATGGCCTTCCGCGAGTGCTACCACGGCGCGCCGGGCCCGTCATTCCTGGAGATCCCGCGCGACGTGCTCGACGCGAAGGTCCCCTTGGAGAAGGCGCGCCTCCCCAAGGCGGGCCACTACCGGGCCTCCACCCGCCAGCAGGGCGACCCCGAGGCGATCGAGCGGCTGGCCGACATGCTGGCGCACGCGGAGAAGCCGTGCATCCTGCTCGGGAGCCAGGTGTGGACGTGCCGGGCCACCGACTCCGCGATCGACTTCGTCCGCGCCCTGAACGTGCCCGCGTACATGAACGGCTCGGGCCGCGGCACGCTCCCGCCAGGCGACCCGCACCACTTCCAGCTCAGCCGCAGGTACGCCTTCACCAACGCCGACCTGATCATCATCGTCGGCACCCCGTTCGACTTCCGGATGGGCTACGGCAAGCGCCTGTCGCCGACCGCCGCCGTCGTCCAGATCGACCTCGACTACCGCACCGTCGGCAAGAACCGCGACATCGACCTCGGGATCGTGGGCGACGCCGGCCTCGTCCTCGCGGCGGTCGCCCAGGCCGCCAGCGGCCGGGTCGAGAACGCGGCCGCCAGGCGCAAGGAGTGGATGGACGAGCTGCGCGCGGTCGAGACCCAGGCGTACGAGAAGCGCCTGCCGCGCCAGCTCTCCGACGCCCAGCCCATAGACCCCTACCGCCTGGTCCACGAGATCAACGAGTTCCTCACCGAGGACTCCATCTACATCGGCGACGGCGGCGACATCGTCACCTTCTCGGGCCAGGTCGTGCAGCCCAAGTCGCCCGGCCACTGGATGGACCCGGGCCCGCTCGGCACGCTCGGCGTCGGCATGGCGTTCGCGATGGCGGCCAAGCAGGCGCGGCGCGACAAGGAGGTGCTGTGCCTGTTCGGCGACGGCGCCTTCAGCCTGACCGGCTGGGACTTCGAGACCATGGTCCGCTTCGACCTGCCGTTCATCGGGGTCATCGGCAACAACTCGTCCATGAACCAGATCAGGTACGGCCAGGCCGCCAAGTACGGCGAGGACCGCGCCCGCGTCGGCAACACCCTCGGCGACATCCGCTACGGCGACTTCGCCAAGCTGCTCGGCGGCCACGGCGAGGAGGTGCGCGACCCGGCCGAGATCCGCCCCGCGCTGGAGCGGGCCAGGGAGTCGGGCAAGCCCTCGCTGATCAACGTGTGGGTCGATCCCGAGGTCTACGCCCCCGGAACCATGAATCAGACGATGTACAAGTAGGCGGACGAAGTTAGGGGATACGCCAAGATGAAGGCTCTCGAAGGTGTCCGCGTCCTCGACATGACCCACGTCCAGTCGGGCCCGTCCTGCACCCAGCTGCTCGCCTGGCTGGGCGCGGACGTCGTCAAGCTGGAGGCCCCGACCGGCGACATCACCCGGCAGCAGCTCCGCGATCTCCCGGACGTCGACAGCCTCTATTTCACGATGCTCAACTGCAACAAGCGCAGCATCACCCTCAACATGAAGAGCGAGCGCGGCAAGGAGATCTTCACTGAGCTGGTGAAGAGCGCCGACATCCTGGTCGAGAACTTCGGCCCGGGCGCGGTCGACCGCATGGGCTTCACCTGGGACCGCCTCCAGGAGCTCAACCCGCGCCTGATCTACGCCTCGATCAAGGGCTTCGGCACCGGCAGGTACGCCAAGTTCAAGGCGTACGAGGTGATCGCCCAGGCCATGGGCGGCTCGATGAGCACCACCGGCTTCGAGGAGGGCCCGCCGCTGGCCACCGGGGCGCAGATCGGCGACTCGGGCACCGGCATCCACGCGGTCGCCGGCATCCTGGCCGCCCTCTACCAGCGCGAGCAGAGCGGCCGGGGGCAGCGCGTACAGGTGGCCATGCAGCACGCCGTGCTGAACCTGTGCCGCGTCAAGCTCCGCGACCAGCAGCGCCTGACGCACGGGCCGCTGCGCGAGTACCCGAACAGGACGTTCGGCGACGAGGTGCCCCGCTCGGGCAACGCCAGCGGCGGCGGCCAGCCCGGCTGGGCGGTGCGCTGCGCGCCCGGCGGTCCCAACGACTACATCTACGTGATCGTGCAGCCGGTCGGCTGGAAGCCGGTCTCGGCCATCATCGGCCGTCCCGAGCTGGCCGAGGACCCCGAGTGGGCGACGCCGGAGGCGCGGCTGCCGAAGCTGGACAAGATGTTCCAGCTCATTGAGGAGTGGACGATCCGCCACGACAAGTGGACGGTCCTCGACCGGCTCAACGCCGAGAACATCCCGTGCGGGCCGATCCTGTCCACCAAGGAGCTGGCCCAGGACGAGAGCCTGCGCGAGGAGGGCATCGTCGTCACGGTCGACCATCCGCAGCGCGGCGAGTTCGTGACCGTGGGCAGCCCGCTGCAGCTGTCGGACTCGCCGGTCGACGTCCGCACCCCGCCCCTGCTCGGCGAGCACAACCAGGAGATCTACGGCGAGCTCGGCGTCGGCGCGGACGAGCTGGCCGAACTCAAGACGAACGGAGTCATCTAAGTGGAGCGGCGAGTAGGGCCCGACAGCGGCAGCCTCCAGCGTAACCAGGCAGGGCCCGTAGGGAGCGCGACCATGGGCGCAGTCCGCGAAGTCATCGAGAAGGCGCTCGCCGAGGGGCGCACGGCCCTGACGGCTCCCGAGGGTCGCAGGATCTGCGAGGAGTACGGCATCGCCACCCCCGGCGAGGGCCTGGCCACCTCGGCCGACGAGGCGGTCGCCATCGCCGAGCGCATCGGCCTCCCGGTCGTCCTGAAGATCGTCTCCCCGGACATCCTGCACAAGACGGACGCGGGCGGCGTGCTGGTCGGCCTGAAGAACGCGGAGGAGGTCCGCGCGGGCCACGACACGATCCTCGCCAACGCCCGCGCCTACAACGCCGACGCCACCATCGACGGCGTCCAGGTGCAGCAGCTCGTCGGCGGTGGCCACGAGGTCATCGTCGGCGCCGTCACCGACCCCACGTTCGGCAAGGTCATCGCGTTCGGGCTGGGCGGCGTCCTGGTCGAGGTACTCAAGGATGTGACCTTCCGGCTCGCCCCCGTCTCGGGGGAAGATGCGCTTGGGATGCTGGACGACATCAGGGCGGCAGAAGTGCTCCGTGGTGCCCGGGGGGCCGAGCCCGCCGACCGCCATGCGCTGGCGGAGCTGATCGAGCGCGTCGGCCGGCTGGTCACCGACTTCCCCGAGATCGTCGAGGTGGACCTCAACCCCGTCTTCGCCGACGCGAACGGGGCGGTGGCCGCCGACGTGCGCATCCTCATCGGCGACAAGCCCGCCGAGGTCCCCCGCCTGTCGCGGGAGGAGATCCTCCGGCAGATGACGCGCATCTTCAAACCGCGCGCGGTGGCCGTGATCGGTGCCTCCGCCGAGACCGGCAAGATCGGCAACTCGGTCATGCGCAACCTCATCAACGGCGGCTACCAGGGGCAGATCCTTCCGATCAACCCCAAGGCCGACGAGATCATGGGGCTGACCGCGTACAAGAGCATCTCGGACGTGCCCGGCGACGTGGACGTGGCCGTGTTCGCGATCCCCGCCAAGTTCGTGGCGCCGGCGCTGGAGGAGGCCGGGCGGAAGGGCGTGGCGGGCGCGATCATGATCCCGTCGGGCTTCGCCGAGACGGGGAACGTCGAGGGCCAGAAGGAGATCGTCGAGATCGCGCGCAGGCACGGCGTGCGCATGCTCGGGCCCAACATCTACGGCTACTACTACACGCCGGAGAACCTCTGCGCGACGTTCTGCACCCCGTACGACGTCAAGGGCAGCGTGGCGCTGACCTCGCAGAGCGGCGGCATCGGCATGGCCATCCTGGGCTTCAGCCGCACCACCAAGATGGGCGTCTCGGCCATCGTCGGCGTCGGCAACAAGGCCGACGTGGACGAGGACGACCTGCTGACCTTCTTCGAGCAGGACGACAACACCAAGGCCGTCGCCATGCACCTGGAGGACCTCAAGGACGGCCGCGGCTTCGTCGAGGCCGCGCGCCGGGTCGTCAGGCAGAAGCCGGTCATCGTGCTCAAGGCCGGCCGCACCGCGATGGGCGCGCGGGCGGCGGGCTCCCACACGGGCGCGCTGGCGGGCGACGACAAGGTGTACGACGACATCCTGCGGCAGGCCGGGGTCGTGCGCGCGCCGGGGCTCAACGACATGCTCGAATACGCCCGCGCGTTGCCGATCATGCCCGCGCCCGAGGGTGAGAACGTCGTCATCATCACCGGCGCGGGTGGCTCGGGCGTGCTGCTGTCGGACGCCATCGTGGACGCCGGGCTGACGCTCATGGACATCCCGCCCGACCTGGACGCGGCCTTCCGCGCCTACATCCCGCCGTTCGGCGCGGCGGGCAACCCCATCGACATCACCGGCGGCGAACCACCCTCGACCTACGAGAACACGGTCCGCCTCGGCCTGGCCGACGAGCGCATCCACGCCCTCGTCCTGGGCTACTGGCACACGATCGTGACGCCGCCGATGGTCTTCGCCGAGCTCATCGCCCGCGTGGTGGCGGAGGAGCGGGCGAAGGGCAACGTCAAGCCGGTGGTGGCGTCACTCGCCGGCGACACCGAGGTAGAGGAGGCCAGCGAATACCTGTTCGAGCACGGCGTGGTCGCGTACCCGTACACGACGGAGAAGCCCGTGGCGGTCCTCGGCGCGAAATACCGCTGGGCCAGGGCTGCCGGACTGCTGCGCTAAGAGCCGAGCGCAGCAGAGCGAAGGCGCTCGGGGCGAGAGAGCGAGGGACGAAGCCAACGAGTCCCGAAGCGGTCGCGACCATGAGCGCTGTGTCGGGTGAAGGGGGCTATTCGGGGCGCACGAGGAAGTAACAACCCCCCAGGAGGTCCGTAGGTGGACACATCGAAAACACCACCGGCGACGGCCACGCCGCCGGTCGAGGACGAACGAGTATGGAAAGCGGGCCGGCTCGCGCCGATGCCCATCAGGAAGCTGCCCGACGCGCCTCCGTCGGTGCACATTCTCGGGCCGACGGTCTTCCTCGTCGCGCTGGGCGTGGGCATGGGCGAGTCGTACATGTGGCCCAGGCTGGTGCTGCTGTTCGGGCCCGAGATCAGGTGGCTGTTCCTGATCGGCGTCACGCTGCAGGCCTTCGTGATGCTGGAGATGGCGCGTTACGCCATGGCGACCGGGGAGAGCATCTTCTCCGGCGCGGCCCGGGTGTTCAAGCCGCTGATGTGGTTCTTCTTCGTCGTGGCCATCGCCGTCTACATCTGGCCGGGACACCTGTCGGCGGGAGCGGCGGCGTTCGAGGAGATCACCGGCATTCCATGGATGGTGACCGCCATCATCGGGCTCATCCTGGTCGGCGTGGTGTTCAGCCTGGCCAAGGTGATCTACAACGTGCTGGAGAACGTGCTGTCGCTGCTCATCGGCACGCTCGTGGTCGGCACGGCGGTGGTCGCAGCCATGGTCGGCTCCTGGGCCGATGTGGCCTCCACGCTCACGGGCATGTTCTCCTTCGGCTACTTCCCGTCGGAGGCCATGTCGGCGGCCTGGTTCCCCGTCATCGTGGGGGCGTGCGCCTTCGCCGGGCCCTCCGGCATGCAGCAGATGTGGTACACGCTGCACCTGCGTGACTCCGGGGCCGGCATGGGCGCGCACATCCCGCAGATCCGCGGGCTGCGGCACGCAGGCCAGGAAGAGGAGATGCCCGCGCGCGGGTTCATGTTCGACACCGAGGACCCGGCCGAGATGGCCAAGTGGAAGGGGTGGCGGCGCTGGGTCACGTTCGACGCGCTGCTGCTGTTCTGGGGCATCACCATGCTGGTGACGATCTCGTTCACGGTGATCGCGCAGTCGGCCGTGCGGATCAACCCGGGCGTGCGCGCGGTCATCCAGGGCGACGACCGCGAGGTGGCGCTCACGGCCATGTCCAACGCCGTCTCCTCGGCGGGCAGCTCGGTGCTCGGGGCGGTCTTCCTCGGGTTCATCGCGCTGATCGGCCTGAACGCCACCCTGGGGCTGTTCGACTCGTTCTCCCGGGGCCAGGCTGACATGACGTACCACTTCGTGCCCAGGGCGAAGAAGCTGGGCATGTCGCGCCTGTACGGGGTCTTCCTCTGGGGCGTGATCCTCTTCGGCATCCTGATCCTGCTGTTCGGGCCGGCCGACGGGCCGAGCGGGATCCTGGACACGCTGGCGTTCCTGTCGACGTTCGCGATGGGGGCGTACTGCGTGACCCTGCTCCTGGTGAACAACCGCATGCTGCCCAAACCGATCAGGCCCAAGTGGTGGACGAACGTCATCATCGGCTTCGGCGCGCTGTTCTACCTGGGGATGCTGTTCTACAGCCTGTTCGCCTTCGGCGTGGTCGTGGGCTGATGGACGGACGGCACAGCCTCGAACTCGCCCTGCCAGGGGCGTCTATCGGAGCCGTCGCCGGAGCCATGGCCGGTGGGCTGACCCTGCTCGCGGGGCAGTCCACCGGGATGGCCGCGCTGTCGGCCCTGTCGCTCGCCGTGCCGCTCGCCCTCTTCGGCGGCCTGTACGGCGTGCTGCTCGGCCACGGCGTGTTCCGCCCGGGGACCTTCGGGCCGGTCGGCCTTTACTGGGTGGCGGCCTTCCCCGTGTCCCGGCTCGCGCAGGAGAGCCTGGTCGGGATCGGCCTGGCCGACGGCGTGCTGCCGTTCCTGGCGTACCAGGCGATGGTGAGCCTCGGCTTCGCGATCGGCTTCGTCTGGCTGCACGAGCGGATCATGCCGCACTGGCTGATCCGCCGCGCCGCCGCCAACCCGCTGGCCAAGGACCTGCTCGGCCTCTACGTCCGGCACGCCGGGATGCTGCGCGCGCGGAAGGGGGCCCGCCGGTGAACCTGCCCGCCTGGATCTGGCTGGCCACGATCGCCGGTTTCGTGGTCGTGCTCGCGGTGGACTTCTGGCTCGTCGCCAGGAGGCCGCACGAGCCGTCCATGAAGGAGTGCGTGGCCTGGGTCTCGTTCTACGTCGCCCTGGCCGCGGCCTTCGGCGTGGGACTCCTGCTGCTGTCGGGCCCCGCGCACGGCGGCGAGTTCTTCGCCGGCTGGATCACCGAGTACTCGCTCAGCGTGGACAACCTCTTCGTCTTCCTGCTGATCATGAGCCGCTTCCAGGTGCCCCGGGAGTACCGCCAGAAGGTGCTGCTCATCGGCATCATCCTGGCCCTGGGGATGCGCGGCGCGTTCATCGCGGCCGGCGCGGGCGCGGTGGCCAGGTTCGACTGGCTCTTCTACGTGTTCGGCGCCTTCCTCGTCTACACCGCGTGGAAGCTGATGGGCGGCGAGGACGACGAGGCGGAGTTCTCCGAGAACATCGCCCTGCGCGCCGTGCGCCGGGTGCTCCCGACCACGGACACCTATCACGGCGCCCGGCTGACCGTGCACCTCGGCCGCAGGATGGTCACCCCGATGCTGATCGTCATGGTCGCCATCGGGACCACCGACCTGCTCTTCGCGCTCGACTCCATCCCGGCCATCTTCGGCCTCACCAAGGAGCCGTACCTGGTCTTCACCGCCAACGCCTTCGCCCTCATGGGGCTGCGCCAGCTCTTCTTCCTCATCGGCGGGCTGCTCGACCGGCTCATCTACCTGAGCAAGGGGCTGTCGGTGGTGCTGGCCTTCATCGGCGTGAAGCTGATCCTCGAAGCCCTGCATCACGACGGCGTGTCGTGGGCGCCGGAGATCCCGATCCTGGTCTCCCTCGGCGTCATCGTCGGCACCCTCGCCGTCACCACGGTGCTGAGCCTCATCAAGTCGGCCCGCGACGCGAAGGCGTCCGCCTCGGCCTCGGAGGAGGTGGAGCCCGAACCCGCGGAGCGCTGACCACGCCGCGGCATCGGGACGATCGTCCCTGCCGCGGCTCCTCAGCGGGGCGCTCTGCTCAGTGACGCGGGCTGTCGTGTACGTCGTGCTCCGCGGCGGCCCACTCGCGCAGGTAGCGGTCCGCTTCGTCGGCGGAGTAGTGCTTCTTGAGAGCTGTGCTCAGGCCCAGGCCGATCGTCCGGCCGTCCGCTGCCTGACCCGGGGGATCACCGAGGAGAAAGCGGATGAACGCCTTCATGGTCACGCACCTCCTGATTTGTCGGCTCCATCCTCTACCCGAGGTGTTTCGGAGCATGTGGTCTCTTGTGAACGCCGGATCAACCCGGCTGCCGCGTCCGGCGCCTGCGCACCGGCTTGGGCGCCGGCTGCACCGGCTCCTGCTCGCGCTGAGCCATGTACGAGGCGCGGGTGTGCTCGGTGTGCTCGCGCATGATCTTGGCCGCCCGCCGCTCGTCGCCCGCCTCGATGGCGTCGATCAGCGAGGTGTGCTCCTCCCACGAGGCCATGCCGCGCTGGCGGGCCACCGGCGTGTGGTACCACCGCACCCGCCTGGCCACCTGGCTGGCCAGCTCCGAGAGGACCTGGTTGCCCGACAGGGCGGTCACCAGGGCGTGCAGCTCGGAGTTGGTCGCCACGGCGGAGTCGACGTCGTCGGCCTCCACCGCCGCGATGCCCCGCGCGCACAGGGCGCGCAGCCGCTTGACGCCGTCCTCGCCCGCGTGCTTGGCGGCCAGCCTCGCGGACTCGGTCTCCAGCAGCGTGCGCACGGCCAGCAGCTGGTCGGCCTCCTCGACCGTCGGGACGTGCACGAACGCGCCCTGGCCGGGGAACAGGTCGACCCAGCCCTCGCCGCTGAGCTGCTGCAGCGCCTCGCGGACCGGCTGCCTGGACACGCCGAGGAGCTCGGCCAGCTCGCTCTCCACGAGGTGCTGGCCCGGCTTGAGCTGCCCGGAGACGATGAGCTCTTGGATAGCCTCGATAACGCTCTCACGGAGCGTGGCAGGGCGGGGAATCTTGGCGGCCGTCGCCTGACCGGCCTGTTCCGACAGCAACATGGTCACGTCTCCAGGGCTGCGTTACGGTTTTTCGTCGACTGCCTACAGCATACCGTTCAGGGGTCTCTCCTGGCCGTGAGTCTCATCACAGGCGCTTCCTCTTCCCCCGTCCACCGCACCCCACCCGTCACCCCACCCCACGGCCCGCCCGCACCACCTCCGGCGCGGCCCCTCCAAGCACCGCCCCGCCACCGGAGGCGGGGGTTATGCGGGGATGGTGGACGGGAGGCCGGGGATGCGCAGGCGGGGGATGGCCAGGGCAGGGAGGGCGGCCAGGGCGGCGGCTACGGCGAGCGCGGTCGCAGGGGTGCTCAGGGCGAGCAGGGCCAGGGCGACGGCCCCCGCTCCGGCCAGCGCCTTGGCGCTGTAGACGACGGCGTGGATCTCGCCCGCCCGCTCGACCCCGAAGAACTCCCGCACCAGGCTGGCGAGCAGCGGGTAGAACGCCCCGCCCCCGAGCCCGGCCGCCACGGCCCCGAGCCACAACAGTGGCCCGCCAGCCGCCATCGGCTCAGCCGGCAGGGTCCCGGACAACCCGGAACCCGGCAGCCCAGAACCCGGCAGCGCGGTCCCGGCCGGTGCGGAGCCCGGTGGCGTGGTTGTGAGGGCGGTGGCGAGGAGCACCTGGCCCGTGGCGAGGGCGGTCAGGACGGCGGCGAGCACGCGGCGGCGGCCGAACAGCTCCGAGCAGCGCACGGCCACCGACCGGCTGGCCCCGTTCAGCGCCACCAGGACGGCCAGCGCGCCCCAGGAGCCGGTGCCCGCCACCACGATCACGTCGAAGACCGACACCGCGCCCGCGCACGTCAGGATCAGGGCCAGCGCCGGCAGCGTGCGGGTGCGCAGCGCCTGGGCCGGCCCGAACTGCCGGGCCGCCTCCGGCGTCGTGCGCAGCCGCGCCGCGTCCAGCGCGTGCGAACGCGGGTCCACGTCCTCGGGCCACCACAGCGCGGGAGGCAGCCGCAGGTGCCGGGCCGCGGTCGCGATGACGGCCAGGGCGACGACCGCGGCGACCATGAACGCGGTGGACGTGGCCGCCGGTGCGAGCCCGGCCCAGACGAGCAGGGGCACCGCGCCGTACCCGAAGGCGCCGGTGATCAGGCCGACCCGGGCGGCGGGCCGCTCCGGGTACCAGGAGGAGACGACCTCGCCGCAGACTCCGTAGACCAGGCCCGCGCCCAGGCCGCCGAGGAGCGCGTACCCCACGAAGGAGCCCGGGGCGCTCAACGGGAGCGCCGCCGCGGCGAGGCCGGCGAAGCTCAGGGCGGCTCCCGCGGCCAGGCTGGTACGGACGCCGAGGCGGCCCCGCCGTACCAGGTGAAGCGCGGGGAGGGCGCCCGCGGCCTGGCAGGCGATCCAGACGGCCAGGAGGGTGAGCCCGGTGGCCTCCTTGGCGAGGAGGGCGGCGTAGCCGTACTGGAGCGGGCTGATCGCCGCCATGGCACCCCAGGCCAGCCAGAACATGCGCGTGCGGTCGGCGGGGACGGGTCCGGGGAGGTACGAGCGCCCGCGCCAGTCTCTAACTGCATTCTCCATACTGTATGGAATATCCAGTAGACGAGAGCCTGTCGAGACCCTAGACGAGGGTTTTTCCATACGGTATACCGTCTACAAAGGAGGCTCGAATGGACCTGTACGAGTACCAGGCGAAGGAGCTCTTCGGGCGTCACGGGATCCCCGTCCCGGCAGGCAGGATCGCGGCCACCCCGGCGGAGGCCCGCGCGATAGCGGCCGAGCTGAACGCGCCCGTCGTCATCAAGGCCCAGGTGAAGACCGGCGGACGCGGCAAGGCGGGCGGGATCAGGACCGCGGCCGGGCCGGTCACCGCCGAGGCGGAGGCCGGGCGCGTGATCGGGATGGACATCAAGGGGCACGTCGCGCGCAGCGTGCTGGTGGAGACGGCGACCGTGCCGTTCGAGGAGTACTACGCGGCTTTCCTCGTCGACCGGGCTGAGGGCGGTTTCCTGGCGATGGTGTCCGGCCGGGGAGGCATGGAGATCGAGGAACTGGCCGCCACCGACCCCGACGCCCTGGTGAAGCTGCCGGTCGACCCGGTGACGGGCGTGGACGCGGACACCGCGCGCCTGCTGGCGGCCAAGGCCGGGCTGCCCGAGCAGGCGGCCGAGGTGCTGGAGAAGCTGTGGCGGGTCCTGGTCGCGGAGGACGCCCTGCTGGTCGAGGTGAACCCGCTGATCTGCACCACCGACCAGCGGATCGTGGCCCTCGACGGCAAGGTCACGCTGGACGACAACTCCGCCTTCCGGCACTCCTGGGAGTACGGGGAGGGCACCGGCAGCCTGGAGGACCGCGCCCGCGCCAAAGGTCTGAACTACGTCAAGCTCGACGGCCGGGTGGGCGTGATCGGCAACGGCGCCGGGCTGGTCATGAGCACGCTCGACGTGGTCGCCGGCGCCGGGGCCGCCCCCGCGAACTTCCTGGACATCGGCGGAGGCGCGTCCGCCAAGATCATGGCCGACGGGCTGGAGATCATCCTCGCCGACCCCGACGTGCGTTCGGTGCTGGTCAACGTCTTCGGCGGCATCACCGCCTGCGACGCGGTGGCCAGCGGCATCGTCACCGCACTCGAGCTCCTCGGCGAGCGCGGCCTGGCCAGGCCCATCGTCGTACGGCTGGACGGCAACAACGCCGAGGTGGGCAGGCGCATCCTCAGCGACGCCCGGCACCCGGCGGTCCGGCAGGTCTCCACCATGGACGGCGCCGCCGAGATGGCGGCCAGACTCGCGGCAGGTGCGTGATGGCGATCTTTCTGACCGAGGACAGCCGGGTGCTCGTGCAGGGCATGACCGGCGCGGAGGGCACCAGGCACACCGCCCGCATGCTGGCCGCGGGCACCGACATCGTGGCCGGGGTGACGCCCGGCAAGGGCGGCCGGTCCGTGGACTTCGGCGAGCGCGCGGTGCCCGTCTTCGGGTCCGTGGCCGAGGCGGCGGGGGAGACCGGGGCCGACGTCTCGGTGGTGTTCGTGCCGCCGCGCTTCACCGGCCGGGCCGTGGAGGAGGCGGTCGAGGCCGGGGTGCCCTTGTGCGTGGTGATCACCGAGGGCGTCCCCGTGCACGACGCGGTGCGCTTCCGCGCCCTCGCGAACGGCCGTACCCGGATCATCGGCCCGAACTGCCCGGGGCTCATCAGCCCGGGGCGGTCCTCCGCCGGGATCATCCCCGCCGACATCACCTCCGCCGGGCGCATCGGGCTGGTGTCGAAGTCGGGCACGCTGACGTACCAGCTCATGTACGAGCTGCGCGATCTCGGCTTCTCCACCGCGGTCGGCATCGGCGGCGACCCGGTCGTCGGGACCAGCCACATCGACTGCCTCCAGGCGTTCCAGGACGACCCCGGCACGGACGCCATCGTCATGATCGGCGAGATCGGCGGCGACGCCGAGGAGCGGGCCGCCGCCTACATCGCCGCGAACGTCACCAAGCCCGTCGTCGCCTACGTGGCCGGGTTCACCGCGCCGGAGGGCAGGACGATGGGGCACGCGGGCGCGATCGTGTCCGGCTCGTCCGGCACCGCCCAGGCCAAGAAGGAGGCGCTGGAGGCGGCCGGGGTCCGCGTCGGGCGCACCCCGTCCGAGACCGCCCGCCTTATGCGCTCAGCCCTGAGTCGGCGGGGTGCGGCGTGAGGTTGGACGTCAACCTGTCCATCCTGTTCACGGAACTGCCGCTGCTGGAGCGGCCCGCCGCGGCGGCCAAGGCGGGGTTCGACGCCGTGGAGCTGTGGTGGCCGTTCGACGGGCCGGAGCCCTCGAACAGGGAGCTGGGGGCGCTGCGGCAGGCGATCGAGGACGCCGGGGTGCGCCTGACCGGCCTCAACTTCGACGCCGGCGACATGGCCGCCGGCGAGCGCGGCCTGCTGGCCAGGCCGGACGGCTCCGCCCGGTTCCAGGCCAACATCGACGTGGCGGTGCGGCTGGCGGGCGAGCTCGGCTGCGGGGTGCTCAACGCCCTGTACGGCAACGACCCCGGCACCGACCCCGGCCCCGGCACTGACAGGGCCCTGGCCGTGGCGAACCTGCGCAGGGCGGCAGACGCGGCGGCCTCGATCGGCGCGACCGTGGTGGTCGAAGCCCTCAACTCCCACGAGAACCCGAAATATCCGATCACGTCGTCGCGGGCGGCGTTCGAGCTGATCGACGAGGTGGACCGGGAGAACGTCGCCTTCCTGGCCGACCTCTACCACCTGCACCGGATGGGCGAGGACGTCCTGGAGCTCATCGACCGGCACAGCGCCAGGTTCGGTCACGTGCAGATCGCCGACGACCCCGGAAGGGGACACCCCGGCAGCGGGCGCATGCCGTACGACGAGATCTTCGCCCGGCTGGCGGCGGCGGGCTATCAGGGCCACGTCGGCCTGGAGTACCGGCACGAGGGGCCGGGCGCTTTCGACTGGAGGCAGACGTGAACATCGGGTTCGTCGGCTTGGGGATCATGGGCAGCCCGATGGCGGCCAACCTCCTCAAAGCCGGACATGTCGTGACCGGTTATGACGTGAGCACAGAGCGGGTCGAGCAACTCGTCGGCCTGGGCGGCAAGGGCGCCTCCAGCGTGGTCGAGGCCGTCGGCGGCGCCGCGGCGGTGATCACGATGCTGCCCGACTCGCCGCAGGTGGAGGAGGTCGCGCCGCTGGTCATCGAGTACGGCCGCCCGAACCTCCTCTACATCGACATGAGCACCATCAAGCCCGAGACCTCCCGCTGGGTCGCCAAGGAGGCGGCGGCCGCCGGCGTACGGGCGCTGGACGCCCCGGTCAGCGGCGGCGAGCGCGGCGCCGTCGACGGCACCCTGTCGATCATGGTGGGCGGGGCGGCCGAGGACGTCGAGGCGGCCGGGCCCGTCCTGGGCAGCCTGGGCACGACCGTCGTGCACGTAGGCCCGGCCGGCGCGGGACAGACCGTCAAGGCGGCCAACCAACTCGTCGTCGGCGGCATCTACGGGCTGGTGTCGGAGGCGATCGTGCTGCTCGAAGCCTCGGGCGTGGACCCCCTGGCGGGGCTGGACGTGCTCGCGGGCGGCCTGGCGGGCTCCAGGATCCTGGAGCTCAAGCGGCACACCATGGTCAGGCGGGAGTTCAACCCCGGGTTCCGGATCGACCTGCACCACAAGGACATGGGCATCGCCGTCGCCGCCGCCCGCGAGGCCGGGGTCAGCCTGCCGCTCACCGGGCAGGTCGCCCAGCTCGTGGCCGCGGCCAGGGCGCAGGGCCACGGCTCGCTCGACCACTCCGCCCTCCTGAAGGTCGTGGAAAGGCTGAACGCGTGAACGAGCGAAGCGAGAGAACCAGAAGCACGGGGAAAAGGATTCCGTGCATGGAGGCCGTGGTGGCGGTGCTGGAGTCGGAGGGGGTGGACACCGTCTTCGGCATCCCGGGCGCGGCCATCCTGCCGCTCTACGCCGCGCTCCAGCACAGCTCGATCAGGCACGTCACCGTGCGCCACGAGGAGGGCGGCACCCACGCGGCCGACGGCTGGTCCAGGGTGACCGGGAACGTCGGCGTGTGCATCGGCACCTCCGGCCCCGCCGGCACGAACATGATCACCGGCCTCTACACCGCCCTGGCCGACTCGATCCCGATGATCTGCGTCACCGGCCAGGCGGTCTCGTCCAAGCTGCACCAGGAGGCGTTCCAGGCGGTCGACATCGTGGAGATCGCCCGGCCGGTGACCAAGTGGGCGGTGCAGCTCAAGGAGCCGGCGCAGGCGCCGTGGGTGTTCAGGGAGGCGTTCAGGATCGCCCGCTCGGGGCGGCCCGGCCCGGTGCTCATCGACCTGCCGGTCGACGTCCAGCGCGGGACCTGCCTGTACGACCGGGAGCTGGACGCGCCACTGCCCGTCGACGAGCCCGCGCCGCTGCCCAAGGCCCTGCGCAGGGCCGTGGACCTGCTGACCGGGGCCAGGCGGCCGATCATCCTGGCCGGCGGCGGCGTGATCATCGCGGACGCGTCCGACGAGCTGCGCGCGCTGGCCGAGCACCTCCAGGTGCCCGTGCAGGTGACGCTCATGGGCAAGGGCGCCTTCCCCGAGGACCATCCGCTGTTCGCGGGCATGGCGGGCGTCCAGACCCAGACGCGGTGGGGCAACGCCGCGTTCCTGGAGAGCGACCTGGTGCTGGCCGTCGGCGCCCGGTTCGGCGACCGGCACACCGGGGACCTCGACGTCTACCGCCGGGGCCGGACGTTCGTGCACGTGGACATCGAGCCCACGCAGATCGGCCGGGTCTTCGAGCCGGACCTCGGGATCGTCGGGCACGCCCGGCCGGTGCTGGCGGAGCTGCTGCACGAGGCGCGCCGCCGCGGCGAGCCGCGGCAGCCGGGCAAGTGGGTACGGAAGGTCGCCGACCTGCGCAGGACGATGGCGCGCCGCGACGACTTCGACGACGTGCCGATCAAGCCGCCCAGGGTGTTCAGGGAGATCAACGAGTATTTCGGCAGGGACACCACGTTCGTCACCGCCATCGGGCTCTACCAGATCTGGTCGGGTCAGTTCCAGACGACCTACCTGCCGCGCCGCTACCTGGTCTGCGGCCAGGCCGGGCCGCTGGGCTGGGAGGTGCCCGCGGCCATGGGCGTCAAGTGCGCGCATCCGGAGCGGCAGGTCGTGGCGGTGGTGGGCGACTACTCCTTCCAGTTCCTCATGGAGGAGGTGGCGGTGGCCGCCCAGTACCGGATCCCGTTCGTCATCGTCATGATCAACAACGAGTACCTGGGCCTCATCAGGCAGGCCGAGATCCCGTACGGCATGAACTACGCCGTGGACCTGCACTACGGAGAAGGCGGCATCGACCATGTCAAGGCCATGGAGGCGTTCGGCTGCCCGGCGCGCCGAGTGGAGCTGCCGGGCGACATCCGGGACGCGCTGGCCTGGGCGACGGCGGAGTCGGCGCGGGAGCGGCTGCCGGTGCTGGTGGAGGTGATGGTGGAGCGCGAGGCCAACGCCGCCATGGGGCCCTCGCTGGAGGCGATCAAGGAGTTCGAGCCGTTGCCCGAGCTCATCACCGCCGACTGGTCCGACTGAGGAGGAGCGCATGCGGATCAAGCCGGGTACGGACTGGCGGGACGCCTACGAACGGTGCTGTTCGGCGGTCCCCGAGGCATTCCACGACGACCGGGTGCTCAACCACTGGGGCGGCATCTGGCACCGCGACGGGCGCCCCGTGCCCGGCTTCTCGCCGCTGGACGGCACCGCCATCGCGGGCCCGCCCAGGATCGACCGGGCGGGCGCCGGACGGGCGGTGGCGGGCGCGGTGGAGGAGCACCGGCGCTGGCGGCACCTGCCGCTCGCCGAGCGCAAGGCCATGGTGTCGGCCGCCGTCGAGTCGATGGCAGCCCACCGCGACCTGCTGGCCCTGCTGCTGGTCTGGGAGATCGGCAAGCCGTGGAGGACGGCCCGCGCGGACGTGGACCGCTGCCTGGACGGCGTGCGCTGGTACGTCGACGAGATCGACCGCCTGGTCGCCGGGCGCATGCCGCTGCCCGGCCCCGTCAGCAACATCGCGAGCTGGAACTATCCGATGAGCGTGCTCATGCACGCGATGCTCGTGCAGGCGCTGGCCGGCAACGCGGTGATCGCCAAGACGCCCACGGACGGCGGCCTGTGCTGCCTGACGCTGGCCTGCGCGCTGGCGGTGCGGGAGGGGCTGCCGTTCACGCTGGTGAGCGGGGGAGGGGCGGAGCTGTCGCCGGTGCTGGTCGGCGGGCGGGCGCTGGGCAGCGTGTCGTTCGTGGGCGGCCGGGACGCGGGGGCCAAGGTGGCGACCTCGCTGGCCGACCTCGGGCGGCGGCACGTGCTGGAGCAGGAGGGGCTGAACTGCTGGGGCGTGTGGGAGTACGGCGACTGGGAGCTGCTCACGAGGCAGATCCGGGCGTCGTTCGACTACGGCAAGCAGCGGTGCACGGCCTATCCGCGGTTCGTGGTGCAGCGGTCGCTGTTCCACGAGTTCCTGGGGGCGTACCTGGCGGCGGTGGGGTCGCTGCGGTTCGGGCATCCGCTCGCGGTGGCCGATCCCGGCGATCCGCTGCCCGAGCTGGACTTCGGGCCACTGATCAACGCCTCCAAGGCCAAGGAGCTGGCCGACCAGGTGGACGAGGCGGTGGCCAGGGGCGGGGTGCCGGTGCACCGGGCGTCTCTCGATGCCGGACATTTCCTGCCGGGGCAGGATATTTCGGCGTATTTTGCGCCGACGGCGCTCCTCAACCCGCCCCGCTCCTCGCCCCTCTTCCACGCCGAGCCGTTCGGGCCCGTGGACACCATCGTGCTGGTGGACACCGAGGCCGAGCTGCTGGCCGCCATGAACGCCAGCAACGGCGCCCTGGTGGCCACGCTGTCGTGCGGCGAGGAGGAGACGTTCCACCGGCTGGCGCCGGAGGTGCGGGCGTTCAAGGTGGGGCACAACAGGCCGCGCTCGCGGGGCGACCGGGAGGAGCTGTTCGGCGGGCTCGGGGCGTCCTGGCGCGGCGCGTTCGTCGGCGGCGAGCTGCTGGTGCGGGCCTCCACCGCGTCCTCCGCCGCGTCCTCCACGGCGTCCTCCACCGGGGGCCCGGACGGCGAGCGCCTGCCGGGCAACTTCCCCCACTACACGCTCCTGCCCTAGGGAGTGATGAGGCCGAAGCGGGTCGCCGCCAGGAGCACGAGGAAGGTCAGCATGGCGACCCGCATCACCTTCCCGCCGATCCCCAGCGACGGCCACGACAGGTACGCCAGCCAGCCGATGAAGGCGATCGCCGGCAGCACGGCCACGCCGCCCAGCGGATTGGCCACGGCGAACCCGGCCAGCAGCAGGATCACCAGCACCGTGGGCGCCGTCCATCGGGGAACCTGCGTGAACAGGTAGGTCATCGGCACGGCGCTGCGCCGCTCGACGGCCTTGCGCAGGCCGGTCGCGCCCGGCGTGAAGAACTGCTCGCCCTCGGGAAGCGGGCGCTTGCTGTCAGGGGCCACACCCAGAGCCTACGGGAGACGGGGCGCCGAGTGGGCGGCCCTCCTGGCGGGGTGGGCGCCTCGGGCGCTGTCACGCCTTTAATCTGGTCGGGTGCTCGCCGTGATCCGATACACCGTTCCAGAGTCCCAGTCCCAAGATTTCGTCAAGCAGGGCCACACGATCCTCGACACGCTCGCCGCCCAGCCGGGCTACCAGCGTGGCAGGCTGGCCCGTTCGGTCGATGAGCCCAATCTGTGGGCACTGGTCACGGAGTGGGAGGGCGCCGGTTTCTACCGCAGAGCGCTCTCCGCCGCCCGGATGGTGATGTATCCACTGATGATTCTCATGGTCAACGAACCCAGTGCGTTCGAGGACGTTTACACACAGGAAGGCGCTTAACGATTACTGGCGCGCGAGAGGGTCCGTGCGTCCCCTAAGCTGGGATCTCACCAATTTCACTCGCCGACCTCCAGCCGGAAAGAGAATCAACCAAAATGGCACGACGCACCGACGTCATGGACACCATCGTCAGCCTCGCCAAGCGCCGCGGGCTCGTCTACCCGTCGAGCGAGATCTACGGCGGACTGCGCGCGTCGTGGGACTACGGTCCACTGGGTGTCGAGCTCAAGAACAACGTCAAGCGGCAGTGGTGGCTGTCGATGGTCCAGTCGCGCGACGACGTGGTGGGCCTCGACTCCAGCGTGGTGCTGGCCCCCGAGGTGTGGCGGGCCAGCGGCCACGTCGAGACCTTCACCGACCCGCTGACCGAGTGCCTCTCCTGCCACAAGCGCTTCCGCGCCGATCACCTGATCGAGGCGTACGAGGAGAAGAACGGCAAGGTGCCCGAGGGCGGCCTGGCCGACATCACCTGCCCCAACTGCGGCAACAAGGGCACCTTCACCGAGCCCCGGCAGTTCAGCGGCCTGCTCAAGACCTACCTCGGCCCGGTCGAGGACGAGTCGGGCCTGGCCTACCTGCGCCCCGAGACCGCGCAGGGCATCTTCATCAACTACCTCAACGTGCAGCAGTCGGCGCGCAGGAAGATCCCGTTCGGCATCGGCCAGATCGGCAAGTCGTTCCGCAACGAGATCACGCCGGGTAACTTCATCTTCCGCACCCGCGAGTTCGAGCAGATGGAGATGGAGTTCTTCGTCAAGCCGGGCACGGACGAGGAGTGGCACCAATACTGGATCGACGAGCGCTACCGCTGGTACTCCGACCTGGGCATCAGCAAGGACAACCTGCGCCTTTACGAGCACCCGAAGGACAAGCTGTCCCATTACTCCAAGCGCACCGTCGACATCGAATACCGCTTCAACTTCACCGGCACCGAGTGGGGTGAGCTCGAGGGCGTCGCCAACCGCACCGACTTCGACCTGACCGCCCACTCCAAGGCGTCGGGCACCGACCTGAGCTTCTTCGAGCAGGACACGGGGGAGCGCTACATCCCCTACGTCATCGAGCCGGCCGCCGGTGTCGACCGCGCCACGCTGACGTTCCTGCTCGACGCCTACAGCGAGGACGAGGCCCCCAACGCCAAGGGCGTCATGGAGAAGCGCACGGTCATGCGGCTCGACCACCGGCTCGCGCCGGTCAAGGCCGCGGTGCTGCCGCTCTCGCGCAACGCCGACCTGTCGCCGAAGGCCCGCGACCTGGCCGCGCAGCTGCGCCGCCGGTGGAACGTGGAGTTCGACGACGCGGGCGCGATCGGCCGCCGCTACCGGCGCCAGGACGAGATCGGCACGCCGTTCTGCATCACGGTCGACTTCGACACGCTCGAGGACCAGGCGGTGACGATCCGCGAGCGCGACTCGATGGCCCAGGAGCGCATCTCCATCGAGGGCGTCGAGTCCTACCTGCGCCAGCACCTGAACGATTAATTTCGTCTAGCGCTCATCTCACGGGCCGCTCGCCGTTCCTACGGCGGGCGGCCCGTTGCGCGTTCACAACCACGGTCTTTTACGGCTGCGCACGGTGGGCGCCACCCGCCGCACCGGGCCGAGGGCCCTCCAGGGTGACGCTTCTCCGCCTCACCGCCGCGCCACCGCGACGCGCGCAAGCTTGACCGGCGGGTGGGGCCTGCATACGAATCCGGATGTGCCCTGGATTACATAGTTCGAACTTTGACCACATGTGGCCGTCATGATTGACAAGCCCCCTGGCATACACGGACATTGCGGGCATCCCTAGCGACATTCGGGGGCTGATTTCTCGGAGGCGCGATGAAGCGCGCGTTAATCATGTTCGCCGGCATCCTCCTGTTACTCGGTTCGTTCGTCATCCCACCCGCGTCGGCGGTGCCCAAGCCCGCTCCGGGCCCCGACGGCGTGTTCGTCTACACCGGCGAGCTCACCGCGGACCAGCTGGCCAGGCTCATCGCGGCCGGCGTGGACCGCGAGGAGATGCGGATCGTCAAGCGTGCGAACGGCAAGGTCACCATCGAGGTGATCCTCGCCGCCGCGCTGGCCGACACGCTCGCTAAGCAGGGCATCACCCTGAAGGCCCAGATCGCGGACAAGGCGCGGCTGGCGCAGAAGGGCGACGGGGTGTTCAAGCGGTACGCGGGCGCCGGAGGCATCCGCGAGGAGATCATCGCCGCGGCCAACGCCAAGCCCGGCATCGCCAAGGTCGTGAACATCGGCAACAGCCTGAACGGCACGCCGATCACCGCGATCAAGGTGACCAAGGACGCCCGCAAGCTCGCCGACGGCAAGCGCCCGGCCATGCTCTACATGGCCGCCCAGCACGCCCGCGAGTGGATCACGCCCGAGATGATCCGGCGGCTGCTGCACCACTTCCTCGACGGCTACGGCGGCAACGCCGAGCTCACCAAACTCGTGAACACCACCGAGCTGTGGTTCATCCCGGTGGCCAACCCCGACGGCTACGACTACACCTTCACCCCCGACAACCGGCTGTGGCGCAAGAACCTGCGCGACAACGACGGCGACGGGCAGATCACCAGCGCCGACGGCGTCGACCCCAACCGCAACTTCACTTACAAGTGGGGCTACGACAACGAGGGCTCGTCCAACGTCCTCTCCAGCCAGACCTACCGCGGCAAGTCGCCGCAGTCGGAGCCGGAGACCGTGGCGCTGGACAACCTGACCAAGCGGGTGCACTTCACGTACCTGCTGAACTACCACTCCGCGGCCATGCTGCTGCTGTACGGAATCGGCTGGCAGCAGGCCACGCCGTCGCCCGACGACCTGATCTTCGAGGCCATGCTCGGCGACGACGCCCACCCGGCCGTGTCCGGCTACGACCCCGACATCGGCGCCGAGCTCTACACCACCAACGGCGAGACCGACGGGCACATGACCAACCTGCGGAAGGTCATGTCGATCACGCCGGAGATGTCCACCTGCGAGGACGCGGTCGAGCGGAACCCGAACGACGAGTGGACGCTGGCCGACTGCGTCGGCGGGCTGGGCTTCACCTTCCCCGACAGCGAGGCGCTGATCCAGGACGAGTTCCTCAAGAACGTCCCGCTGGCGCTGGCCGCGGCCAAGACCGTGCGGACGCCGGACACCCCGGTCTCCGTGGTCGGGCGCACGGTGCCCGACTTCGCGCCGGACTCCTTCAGCGTGTCGTACGGCGACCCGCAGCCGGTGGCGGTCACCGCCCGCAGGTCGCTGCTGGGCAAGGTGCTGCGCTTCCGCATCAACGGCGGTCCGGCGCAGACCAGGCCGCTGTCGGAGTGGCAGGGCGGCGAGCGGTACGGCGACGAGAACGATCTGTACTTCGCCGAGTACCGCGGCACCGTGAGCGGCGCGAAACCGGGCGACAAGGTCGAGGTCTGGTTCCAGGGCCTCAAACCGGGAACCGGGATCGTCTCCAGCTCGCACTTCACCTACACCCTGGCCAAGGACTCCGCGGCCAAGGTCCTGATCGTCGCCAACGAGGACTACACCGGCTTCAACCCGGACTACCCGCCCTCGGTGACGGCGCCGAAGCACACCACCGCGTACAAGAAGGCTCTCCAGGCCGCCGGGTACGCCTCCGAGACCTGGGACGTGGACGCGCAGGGCGTGCCGCACCACCTGGGCGTGCTGTCGCACTTCAAGGGCGTCGTGTGGGAGCTGGGTGACAACCGGCTGTCCATGGACCAGCAGGACCTGGTCACCGTGACCCCGCTCGGTAACCTGCCCGACGCCGACGTCAAGCGGTCGCAGCAGGACCTGACCATCTCCATCCGCGACTACCTCAACGAAGGGGGCAAGCTCCTCTACACCGGCGAGACGGCCGCGTACTACGGCATTCTCGACACGATCGTCGGAGGCATCTACTACGGCATCGACGGCGACCCGGACGGCGACTGCGTGGTCACCACGATCCAGGGCCTGTTCGACGAGTGCCTGCTGCTGGCCGACGACTTCACCCAGTACTACATGGGCGTCGGCGGGCGCATCGCCCGCAGTTCCCCGACCGGTTTCGCCGGGAAGGGCCCGCTGGCCGGGACGGGCGGCACGTTCGGCGGTCCGGCCACGGTGGCCAACCCGCTGGACGAGGCGGGCGTGCTGCAGCCCATGGGCACGGACCTGCCAAGGTTCACGGGCACTCCGGCGGCCGACTACACGCTCGGCGCCGGCGGCCCGTTCGACCCGGTCGAGGGTCAGTGGTACGTCAGGGGGCCGCACGCGGACGACTCGTACATGCGGCTGACCAGGACGGTCAACCTGGGATCCGTGACGGCGGCGCAGCAGCCGAGGCTGGCCTTCCAGCTCTCCTTCGACACCGAGCCCGGCTATGACAACGTCATCGTCGAGGCCCACACGGTCGGCCAGGACAACTGGACCACGCTGCCCGACCTCAACGGCGGCACGGACAGCACCGTGCCGACGGAGTGCGAGGCCGGCTTCTACCTGGACGAGCACCCGTGGCTGGGGCACTACCTGACCGGCGGCAACCCCTGCACGGCCGGCGGCACCAGCGGCTCCTGGCACCGGTTCACCGGCGACTCCGGCGGCTGGCAGCAGGTCGCCTTCGACCTGTCCGCCTACGCCGGCCAGCAGGTGGAGGTGTCGGTCAGCTACGTGACCGACCCGGGCACGGGCGGCGTCGGCACGTTCGTGGACGACACGCGGGTCACCACCACCGGCGGCACCCTCGACTCCGAGGGCTTCGAGACCGGCCTCGGCCCGTGGGCCATCCCCGGTCCTCCGGCCGGCAGCCCCACCGGCGCGGGCGACTTCGCCCGCGCGCAGGCGGACACCACGGCCGCCGTCTCCACCAAGGACACGGTGCTGCTGGGGTTCGGGCTGGAGCAGCTCGCCAACGACAACGAAAGGAACGCGACGATCAAGAAGGTGATGAAGTACCTGATCGGCTGATCCCTGCCTGACGGACGGCCACCTCGTCGAAGGTGGCCGTCCTTCGGGTCAACGAGTGTCAGCCGCCAGGATCCGTGCCTCGAAGGGCGCAAGGGTGAGAGGGTCTGGCTCGGCGACAGCCGAGTGCGACGACCAAAGCGTTCTCCTGGAACCGTGGAACGCGATTTCCTGGTCGCGATCGGAAAGATTCACCGCCACCAGAAGCGAGTCCTCGCCGTCGCCGCGGAGGTATACGAGCTGGTCCGGGTGGGCGGACAGCACGGTGATCCCCCCTTGGCGCAGGGCGGGCAGCTCCCGCCGGAGCGCCAGGAGTTCTTTGACGAGGACGAGGACCGAGCGAGGGGCGAGTTCCTGGGTCTCGACGCTGAATCGTCCCGCCCATGAGGGTATGGGCAGCCACGGCTCGACGTCATCGGGGGTGAATCCGGCGTGCGCCGGCCTCTCCCGCCAGGGCATGGGCATCCGCTGGGGGTCCCGGCCGAGTCCGAGTCCGGGCGCGCGGAGCTCGGCGCAGTCGCGGGCATGCCCGGCGTCCACCGGGGCGTCGGGCAGGCCGAGTTCGTCGCCGTAATAGAGCGTCGGCGTTCCGTGGAGCGTGAGCAGCAGAGCCAGCGCGCCGGGGACGCGTTCCGCTCCGATCCGGCTGGCCAGCCGGGACCGGTCGTGGTTGCTGAGCACCCAGTTGGGGTGCGAGCCGGGCGGCAGCGCGGCGTAGTAGCGCTGGATGAGTTTCGCCAGATCGACGCCGTTCCAGGGCGCGTCGATGAGCGCGAAGTTCATGGCGAGGTCCAGGCCGCGCGTGCCGAGAGCGGCGACGCGTTCGAGCTTGAGATGGAGCTCACCCATCAGCATCCGGTCGTCGTACTCCTCGGTGACAGTGTGCATCTCCGCGAGCAGGCCCGGCAGTTCGGGCTGGTCGGCGGTGTACTTCTGGATCTGCCGGACCGTGGTGTGGGCGGCCGCGCCACCGATCTCGAACGACTCGTGGCCGTCGTCCATCGGGTTGTCGCGCAGTCGCGCGTCCTTGACGAGCCGCCAGACCGCGTCCACGCGGAACCCGTCCACCCCGCGGTCGAGCCAGAACCTCATGACGTCGAACATGGCCTTCTTGACGGCCGGGTTGCGCCAGTTCAGGCTCGGCTGCTCGGGCAGATGCGCGTGATAGTAGTACTGGCCGGTCGGCTCGTGGAAGGTCCAGGCGGGGCCGCCGAAGGCGGAGGCCCAGTTGTTCGGCGGGCCGCCGTCCGGCTTCGGATCGTGCCAGAGATACCAGTCCCGGTGTTCGCTGTCACGGCTCGAAAGCGCGTCGCGGAACCAGGGATGCTCGCTGGAGGTGTGCTGGGGCACGTAGTCGAGCACGACACGAAGCCCTCGATCGTGCGCCCCCCGGACGATCCGATCGAAGGTGGCCAGATCGCCGAACACCGCCCCCACCTCGGTGTAACCGGACACGTCGTAACCGAAGTCCAGCAGCGGCGAGGCGTAGATCGGGCTCAGCCAGATCGCGGTCACGCCGAGTGCCGCGATGTGATCGAGGCGCTGTTCCACGCCCCGCAGGTCGCCGAATCCGTCCGCGTCGCCGTCCTGGAACGACGGCACGTACACCTGGTAGAAGACGCCCTCGCGCCACCACCGTCCGTTCTGGGTGTTCATCCTTTGACTGCTCCCGCGGTGAGGCCGGACACGATCTTCTTCTGGAAGACCAGCACCAGGAGGATGAGCGGGATCGAGATGATCACGGACGCGGCGCTGATCGTGCCGAGCGGCTGCTCGTACTCGCTCGCGCCCGTGAAGAACGCGATGGCGACGGGAACGGTGCGGGCCTCGGGGCTGTACGTCAGCGTGGCCGCGAGCAGGAACTCGTTCCAGGCGAAAATGAACGCGAGGATTCCCACGGTGGCGATCCCGGGTGCGGCGAGCGGGAGGATGACCTTGTAGTAGGCCTGGAAGGGGGACGTCCCGTCGATGTAGGCCGCCTCCTCGAGCTCCACGGGGATCTCTTTGAAGAACGACACGAGGGTGTAGATCGACAACGGGAGCGTGAACGTCAGATAGGGGATGATCAGTCCGACCAGCGTGTTGTAGAGCCCCAGGTCGTTCCACAGGGAGAACATCGGCGCGGCGATCGCGATGCCCGGGAAGGTCGTCACGGACAGCACGATGCTCAGGATGAGGAATTTGCCGCGCATCGGGAGCCGGGCGAGGGGATACGCGGCGAACGACGCGACGGCGAGCGCGAGAATGGTCGTCGTCGCCGCCACGATGACGGAATTGACGAGGGCGCCCACGAACTGGCTGTCGCCGAGGACCGCCAGGTAATTCTCGAAAGTGGGGCGCGGAGGGGTGAGACTCGCCGTCGAGAGGTCGGGCCCGGTCTTCAGCGACGTGTTGACGAGCCAGTAGACCGGCACGATCGAGAAGACCATGACGACGGCGATGGCACACCAGACCAGCGGGTTGTGCTCGGCGCCGCGCCGTCGGGGCCTGCGCCGTGGCGACGGCCGGCGGCCGGTGGTCGCGTTGGTCATCGTGAGCCTCCCTTGACGACCGATCGGATGTTGCCACCGGCGAAGCGGATGTAGAGGAAAGACACCAGCATGACGATGACGAAGGTGAGGATCGACACCGCGGACCCTTCGCCGATCAGCTGGTTGCCGCGCAAGGTCTGATAGGCCAGGACGGACATGGTCTCCGTGCCGTACGCGCCGCGCGTCAGAACGAACGGAAGGTCGAAGACGCGCAGGGCGTCGAGCGTCCGGAAGATCATCGCCAGCGCGATGGCGGGCCAGAGCAGGGGCAGCGTGATGCTCCGGAAGTGCCGCAGAGCGCCGGCGCCGTCGATCTGCGACGCCTCGCGCAGCTCCGCCGGAATCACCTGGAGCCCGGCGAGCACCAGGAGCGCGACGAAGGGGGCCGTCTTCCAGACATCCGCCAGGATCACCACCGTCATCGCGTACCCGCTCTGCCCCAGCCAGACCACGCCGGCGTCGGTGAGGCCGAGGGAGCTGAGCAGGGTGGAGACCAGACCGAGGTCCGGGTCGAAGATGGTCCGCCACGTGATGGCGCTCACCACCGTCAGGATCGCGTACGGGAGCAGCACGATGCTGCGCAGCAGCGTCCTGAACCGGAACGCGATGTTCAGCAGGAGCGCCAGCGCGATTCCGATGACCAGTTCGAGCGGGACCGAGATCGCGGTGAACAGGAAGGTGTTGCGCACGGCCTGCCACCACGCCTGCGAGGTGAGCTGCTCGGCGTAGTTGCCCAGGCCGACGAAGCGCGAGAGCCCCGGGGTGATGACGCTGTACTGGTGCAGCGAAAGCCAGATCGCGTAGAGCACGGGATAGCCGGCGACGCCGGCCATGAGGATGAGGGCGGGCGCCACCATACGCCCCGCGAGGCGCCTCTCGTTCGCGTCCGAGAGGCGCCCCGAGGATCGGGAGAACCGCATCGCCATCAGAACGTCTTGAGGGCGGTGCCGACCTTGTCCGCCATCTGAGAGGTCGCCGCCTGCGGGGTCAGCTCTCCGGAGAGCACCTTCCCCACGGTCTGGTAGATCGCCTGCGAGATCTGCGGGTACACGGGCGACACCGGCCGCGACTTCGCGCTCGTCAGCGCCTTCAGCAGCTCCTGCGAGAACGGCAGGGCCTTCTTGACCGGCTCGGACGCGTAGGCCGCCGTGACGGCGGGGGCGAGCGCGTTCTTGACGGCGATCTCCTGCTGCCAGCTGTCGCCGGTCATGAAGTCGATCATCGCGAGGGCGCCCGCCTGGTTCTTGGAGAACGTGCTGACGGCCACGTTGCTGCCGCCCAGCACGCCGACGCCGTTGCCCGACGTCTTCCATCCGGGAAGCGGCATCACGGCGAACTTGCCGGCGATGGCCGACTTCTGACCGGCCGCGTAGGCGTAGGGGTAATTACGCATGGTCGCCCCGGCGCCGGACTCGAATGCGAGACGGGTGGCGTCCTCGTCGTATGTCAGCACCGCCTTGGGCGCGGCGCCCTTGTTGATGCCGTTCTGCATGAACGTCAGCACCTCGGTCGTCTGCGGCGAGTTGATGGCGACCTCGCCCTTGTCGTTCAGCACCTGGCCGCCCGCGCTGTACAACAATTCGAGGAAACTCACAGTGAGGGACTCGCTTTGTGAGGCCTGATAGAGGAATCCCTTCTTGGGGTCCGCCTCGCCGTACGAGTAGAGTTCCTGCCAGGTCTGCGGAGCCTTCGCCTTGTCGGTGCGGTAGTAGAGCAGGCCCGTGTTCGAATAGAACGGGACGCCCCAGTATTTGTCCTTGTAGTGCAAGGTGCCGGCCGTCGACGGAATGAGCTTGTCCAGCTTGGACGAGATGACCTTGCTCATGTCCGCGAGCCAGCCCTGGGCGGCCAGCTGTGCCGTCCACACCACGTCCAGGCGGACGACGTCGCACTGCGTCGACTTCGTCTGCATTCGCTGCGTGATCTGCTGCAACTGGTCGTCGGCCGACGCCCCCAGCTCCACGTAATTGGCCGACGTCCCGGGATGCGCCTTGTTGAAGGCCTCCATCGTGGCCTTCCAAACGCCCGACGAGTCCGTCGGCCCGCAGACCGTGATATTCCCCTTCGCCGACTTGGCCAGCGCGGGATCGAGCGCCGTGCCGGTGGTGGCCGACTGCTCGGAGTTGGAACACGCTGTGAGCGCTACGGCCAGAGCGGAGAACGCTCCAATTGTCGTGACGGCACGGAGCAGACGTCGTTCGGCTGTGAACATCATTGCTGCTTTCTCTGGTTACTTCTGGGCTATGTCGTCGTAGCGCCACGAATCGAGCAGGCCCGGGGGATTTGCTGAGGCAGCGAATTATCGCTAGGATCCGAATAATCCTATTTGTAGGATGAATGGAGTAGATCATATGATCGAACCTCGTGTCAAGGTGACCAGGAGGAACCTGTCGGCCTCGATCGCCGACGACCTGCTGTTCAAGATCAAGAGTGGCCAGTACCCGCCGGGCTCGAAGGTCCCGGGGGAGAAGGAGCTCATGGAGGCCTATGGGGTCGGCCGCAACACCGTCCGGGAGGCGGTCCAGTCGCTTGTGACCATGGGCTATCTCGACGTGCGCCCACGCGTCGGGGCGAGGGTGACCTCCGTTCCGGTCGAGGCGGCGGTCGAGGCGGCGGCGATCTCCGCATTACTGGCAGGGGAGGCCGTTGGGGACATCTATGAACTGCGGCGCGTGCTGGAGACGGCGATCGCCGAGCGCGCGGCGACCGAGGCGACGCCCGCCGACCTCGAAGCGATCGGCGTCGCCCTCGACGACTACGAACGCGCCCACCGGGACGGCGAAGGCGCCTACCGCGCCGACGTCGCCTTCCACGCGGCACTGGCGGTCGCCAGCCACAACGTGGCCTTCCGCAACGTGCTCGAAGGTGTGGGCGATCTTCTGTTGAACGCGCGCCAGTTGACGGATCGTCTTCCTGGCGCGATCTCACTTGCGTTGAAGGAGCACACGGAGATCTTGCGAGCGGTCGAACAGCGCGACCCCGACAAGGCGCGGCACGCGATGAAGGTTCACATGGCGACTTCCGTCGAGGCGTGGAAACGCGCTCAGCGGCTCTTCGTGGAGAGCTGACCCCCGAGTGAGCGATCACAACACGCCGGTCGGGGAACGACTTCCACCCGATCGGAAACGCCTGAGAGTAGCCGTCGCCAACCCTCTGCACGAGGAGTCCTACCGGCGCATCATGGAACGCGAACCGCGCGTGACCCTGCTGGTCGACCCCTCGCTGCTGCCGCCCATCCGCCACAGGGCGGACTTCTCCGGCGATCCCGCGTTTCGCCGTACCCCGGAGCAGCAGCGCAAATTCGAAGCCCTCCTCGACTCGGCCGACGTGCTGCTGGGGATCCCGGACGTCGACCCCACGGCGCTCGCCCGGACGGTGCGATCGAACCCGCGTCTCCGGTGGGTGCACACGACCTCCGCCGGTGGCGGTCAGCAGGTCGGGAAGGCCGGGCTGAGCCCGTCGCACCTCCGGCGGGTCACGTTCACCACCTCCGCCGGCGTGCACGGATCCCCGCTGTCGGAGTTCGTGGTGCTGGGCATCCTCTCCGGCGCCAAGGACGTCCCCCGGCTGATGCGGCTGAAAAGCCGGCGCCAGTGGAGTGAGCGGTGGATGTCACGGCAGATCTCCCGCCAGAAGGTGCTGCTTCTCGGCTTCGGCGGGATCGGCAGGGCCGTCGCCCGATCCCTGTCGGCGCTCGGCATGAGCGTCACGGCGACCTCGCGCCGCGCCGGCACCGAGCACCCGGACGTCGACCGCTTCGTGAGCATCGATGACGTGGACGACGTCATCGGTGAGATGGACGCGATCGTGTGCGCGCTGCCGGGCACCGGTCTGACGGAGAGATTCGTGGACGAACGGCTGCTCGCACGGGTCAAACGCGGCGTCACGTTCGTGAACGTGGGCCGGGGCAGCGTGGTCGACGAATCGGCCCTCATCGCGGCGCTGGAGGAGGGGCGGGTCGGTTTCGCGGCACTCGATGTGTTCGAGGTCGAGCCGTTGCCCGCCACGAGCCCGCTCTGGGCCTTGCCCAACGTCCTGATCAGCCCGCACACCGCGGCTCTGGCGGCCGACGAGGAAGCGGCCGTCGCCGAGCTGTTCGCCGACAACGCCACCCGGCTGCTCGACGGACACGCGCTCGTGAACGTCGTCGACACGGTCGAGTTCTACTGATGTCACCTGAGAGGGAGGGATCTCCGCTGCGACCACTTGTCGTGGTGATGGGCGTGTCCGGGGCCGGGAAGACCACCGTGGGCCGCCTGCTCGCCGAGCGATTGGGCGTGAGCTTCATCGACGGCGACGACCTGCATCCGCCGGCCAACGTGGCCAAGATGGCTTCGGGCGTCCCGCTCACCGACGACGACCGTTTCCCGTGGCTCGAATCGGTCGGAGGCGCTCTCGCCGGCTCGCGGGCCGGTGGGGCGGTCGTCGCCTGCTCGGCGCTCAAACGGACGTATCGGGAGATCATTCTCGCCGAGGCCCCGGACTTATTGTTCGTCGAACTTCATGCCGCGCCGGACCTCATCGTGCGTCGCCTGGAGGCGCGCACCGGGCACTTCATGCCGGGGGCGCTCTTCGACTCGCAATGGAACACCCTCGAACCGCTGGAGGCGGACGAGCCGGGATTCCGCGTGGACTGCACCCACGGGCCGGATCGCGTGGTCGCGGACCTCGTGGATGAGCTCCTGTCGCAGGTGAAGCTCCGGGACGGCTGAACTCCCGCCGCCGCCGTGGGAGATGCCCGAAAAATCGTGTAAAGACGACGGTTACGCGGGTTTTCGCGGTCGCTTGATGACATGCGTCCTATGCGTACATCACGTTTCGCTCTTGTGCTGCTGGCCGCGGGCGCCGTGCTCATGACGGGAAGCGCCGCGTTCGCCGATCCCGAGCCGACCGCGCTGGAGTTGCGGGTGGTCGTGGACGACTGCCACCACCCGGTGGTACAGCCATGACGGATCCTCTACTGCTCGAACGCGCGCTGTTCGAGGTCAAGCGGGTGATCGTGGGCCAGGACCGCATGGTCGAGCGGCTGCTCGTGGCGGTGCTCGCCAAGGGCCACTGCCTGCTGGAGGGCGTGCCGGGCATCGCCAAGACGCTGGCCGCGGAGACCATGGCCACCGTGGTCGGCGGCACGTTCGCCCGCATCCAGTTCACACCCGACCTGGTCCCGGCGGACATCGTGGGGACCAGGATCTACCGCCCGTCGACCGAGACCTTCGACGTCGAGCTCGGCCCGGTCATGGTCAACCTGCTGCTCGCCGACGAGATCAACCGGGCGCCCGCGAAGGTGCAGTCGGCGCTGCTGGAGATCATGGCCGAGCGGCAGGTCAGCATCGGCGGCGTCTCCCACGACGTGCCGAGGCCGTTCCTGGTGCTGGCCACCCAGAACCCGATCGAGTCCGAGGGCGTCTACCACCTGCCCGAGGCGCAGCGGGACCGCTTCCTCATGAAGATCGACGTGGACTATCCCAGCGAGTCGGAGGAGCTGGCGATCGTCTACCGCATGAGCGTGGACCCGCCCGTGCCGCACGCCGTGCTGGACCCCGCCCGGGTCGTCGCGCTCCAGCGGCGGGCCGAGGAGGTCTTCGTGCACCACGCGGTGGCCGAGTACGCCGTCCGCCTCGTCAACGCCACCCGCGACCCCGAGCGGTTCGGGGTGCAGGACGTGCGGCGGCTGCTGGCGTTCGGGGCGAGCCCCAGGGCCACGCTCGGCCTGCTGGCGGCGGGCCGGGCGCTGGCGCTGCTGCGGGGGCGCGACTACGCGCTGCCGGAGGACGTGCGGGACCTGGCCCACGACGTCATGGCGCACCGGCTCGTGCTCTCCTTCGACGCCCTGGCCGACGGGGTGGCGCCCAGGCAGATCGTGGACCGCGTGCTGGCGGCCGTTCCGCTGCCCGTCATCGCCCCCCAGCAGCAGGCCCAGCAGCTGGCACGGCAGAACGAAGCCGTGGCATGAGGCCGTACCTGATGGCCGAGCCCGCGCTGCGCAGGCTTGAGCTGACGATCACCAGGAGACTGGATGGACTGCTGCAGGGGGAGCATCTGGGACTGGTGCCGGGGCCGGGGAGCGAGCCGGCCGAGACGCGGCCGTACCAGGTGGGCGACGACGTGCGGCGGATGGACTGGAACGTCACCGCCCGCACCGACCAGCCCCACGTCCGGGACCTGGTCGCCGACCGCGAGCTGGAGATCTGGGCGCTGCTCGACGCCACCGCCAGCATGGACTTCGGCACCGCGGCCATGGAGAAGCGGGAGCTGGCCGTGTCGGCGCTGGCGGCGGTCGGCTTTCTCACCCAGCGGACCGGCAACCGCATCGGCACCCACCTGCTGCACGGCGGCGGCGTCAGGACGCTGCCCGCCAGGACGGGCCGCCCGCACCTGATGGCGCTGCTGCAGGCGGCGTTCGCGCTGCCCCGCACCCCGCCCGGGGTGGCCGAGCCGCTGCTGGGCGTGGCCGCCGAGCAGCTCGGCCGGGTGGTACGGCGCCGCGGCCTGGTCGTGGTCGTGTCCGACTTCCTCGACGCGCCCGAGACCTGGGAACCGCCGCTGCGCAGGCTCACCGCCCGGCACCAGGTGCTGGCCGTGGAGGTGCTGGACCCGCGCGAGCTGACGCTGCCCGACGTGGGGATCCTGACGCTGATCGACCCGGAGACGGGGCGGCGGCGCGAGGTCGCCACGGGGAGCGCGCGGCTGCGCCGCAGGTACGCGGAGGCGGCGGCCGAGCAGCGCGACGCCGTCACACAGGCGCTGCGCCGGGCCGGCGCGACCCACCTGCGGCTGCGCACGGACCGGGACTGGGTACGCGACCTGGTCCGGCACGTCATGCGCCAGCGCCGCCTGGCCGCCCTGGCACGCCCCTCCGGGGGAGGAGGTGATGCGGCGTGACGCTGATCGCGCCCCTGTGGTTGCTGCTGCTCGTCCCCGTGGCCCTGCTGGCCCTGACGTACGTGATCATGGCCCTGCGGAGCAGGACCGCGTACGCCGTCAGGTTCACCAACCTCGACCTGCTCGACAAGGTCGCCCCGAGGCGGCCCGGCTGGCGCAGGCACGTGCCGGCGGCGGCGTTGCTGCTCATGTTCGTCCTGCTCGTGATCGGCTTCGCCCGGCCGACGGCCGAGGTGCGGGTGCCGAGGGAACGGGCCACGATCATGGTGGCGTTCGACGTGTCGGCGTCCATGGGCGCCACCGATGTCCGGCCCAACCGGTTCGAGGCGGCCAAGCAGGCGGCCAGGCAGTTCGTGGCGGGCCTGCCCGAGCGGTTCAACCTGGGCCTGGTGTCGTTCTCCTCGTCGGCGTCCGTGGCCGTGCCGCCGACCACCGACCGGCAGGCGGTGCTGAGCGCGCTCGACCGGCTCAGCACCGCCTCGGGCACCGCCATCGGCGAGGCGGTCTACTCCTCGCTGGACGCCATCGCCGCGCTCGACTCGGAGGAGGAGACGCCGCCCGCGCACATCGTGCTGCTGTCCGACGGCTCCAATACCACGGGCCGCACGGTCGGCGACGCGGCCGCGGCGGCCTCCGCCAGGGGTGTGCCGGTCACGACCATCGCGTACGGCACGGCGGACGGCACGATCGACATCTCCGGGCGCGAGATCCCCGTGCCGGTGGACGGTCCGGCGCTGCGCGGGCTGGCCGAGGCGGCCGGCGGCGGCTTCTACGAGGCGGCCAGCGGTGACGAGCTGCAGGCGGTCTACGAGGACATCGGCACGTCGGTCGGCTACCGGACCGAGCGGCAGGAGATATGGATGTGGTTCGTGGCGGCGGGGATGGCCTTCGCGCTGATCGCGGCGGTCACGTCGATGCTGTGGTTCTCGAGGCTGCCATGAGGGGCCTGGGCAGCCCGCGCGGGCCGGAGTTCGTCACCCCGCCGATCGGGATCCCCGGCGCGGTGCCGCAGGACGCACCGCGGAAGGTCGAGATCCCCGATGCGGTGCCGCAGGTCGCATCACGGAAGGCGCCGCCCAGGGGGCTGCCGCTGGTGGCCGCCGCGCTCGTCGCGGCGCTCACCGGAGCGGTGGCGGGCGTGGCGGGGGCGCGGCTCTCCGAAGGCGCCGAGCCGGGCCCCGCCGCCGCCCTCCCCAGGGTGGCGCCCGCCCCGTCGGTCAGTCTCGGCGGGCTGAGCGCGACGGCGGCCCGGGTGCTGCCCAGCGTGGTCTCGGTGGAGACGGGCAGCGGGGCCGGTTCGGGGTTCGTGGTGGACGGACGCGGCCACATCCTCACCAACGCGCACGTGATCAGGGGCGGCGACCGGGCGACCGTCGTGTTGAGCGACGGCCGCAGGATCGCCGCCCGCGTGATCGGCGAGGACGACGACGAGGACCTGGCCGTGCTGGAGGTGGACTACCCGCGGGATCTCACGCCCGCGACCCTCGGCAGGTCCGGCGACCTGGCCGTCGGCGACCAGGTGCTGGCGATCGGCTCCCCGCTGGGCCTGTCGGGCACGGTCACCGCCGGCATCGTGAGCGCCCTGGACCGGGAGGTACGGCTGGGCTCGGCACGGACGGCGGCGCTGCGCACGGCCGTGCAGACGGACGCGTCCATCAACCCCGGCAACTCGGGCGGCCCGCTGGTCAACGCCCGGGGCGAGGTCGTGGGGGTGAACACGGCTATCGCGTCCGGGCGCGGGGGCGGGAACATCGGCATCGGGTTCGCCATCCCCATCGACCGGGCGGCGCCGATCGCGGAACGAATCATCCGAAACTAGGGTGCGAGACATGCGGCTGCTTGTGGTGGAGGACGAGGAGGACCTGGTCGACGCGTTGCGCGTCGGCCTCGTCCGTGCGGGATACGCGGTGGACGTCGCCTACGACGCGCCTTCCGCGCACGAGAAGTTGCAGGTCAACGAGTACGACCTGGTCCTGCTCGACCTCAATCTGCCCGGCGGGGACGGCTTCCAGCTGTGCCGCAGCGTGCGCGCGGCCGGGCAGGGCGTGCGGATCATCATGGTGACCGCCCGCGACCGGCTGGACGACCGGGTGCGCGGGCTCGACGAGGGGGCCGACGACTACCTGGTCAAGCCGTTCGCGTTCCCCGAGCTGCTGGCGCGGGTGCGGGCGCTGCTGCGCAGGGACTCCGGCGCCGGCACGTCCGTGCTGGAGGTGGGCGGGCTGCGGATCGACACCGCCAGGCTGGAGGTGTCGCTGCACGGCAGGTCCCTGGCGCTCACTCCCAAGGAGTACGGGGTGCTGCACTACCTCATGCGCCGCCCCGGTCACGTGGTCTCCTCCGAGGAGCTGCTGGAGCACGTCTGGGACGAGCACACCGACCCGTTCACCAGCACCGTCCGCGTCACGGTCGGCAACCTGCGCCGCAAGCTGCAGGAGGAGGGCCTGATCGAGACCGTGATCAGCCGGGGCTACCGGCTCAAGGAACCGGCATGATCCACACCATCCGCTTCCGGCTCACGGTGCTCTACTCGGGCCTGCTCTTCGTGCTGGCCGCGCTGGTGCTCGGGGGCACCTACTACGCCGTCTCCAAGACCACCGACCAGCGCCCGATCACGACGGAGTTCGCCAAGACCTACAGCGGCACCACCTACCTCGGCAAGCGCGAGGTGGTCTTCGTCGAGGAGGTCGAGAACGCGGTCAACGTCAGGACGATGGCCACGCTGCGCGACTACTCGCTGATCACGCTGGCCGGCCTCTACGTCGCCAGCCTGGGCATCGGCTGGGTGCTGGCGGGCCGCGTGCTGCGGCCGGTCAGGTCGATCACGCGTACGACGGAGGAGATCCAGGCCACCGACCTCAAACGGCGCATCAAGCTGAACGGGCCGCGTGACGAGCTCAAGGACCTGGCCGACACGATCGACACCATGCTGGACCGGCTGGAGGAGGCGTTCAGGGCGCAGCGTCAGCTCATCGACGACGCCTCCCACGAGCTGCGCAGCCCGCTGACGATCATCCGGGCGAACGTGGACGCCGTGCTGGCCGCCCCCGAGGCCAGCGACGACGAGCGGTCCAGGGCCGTGGCCGTCGTGGACCGCGCCACCACCCGCATGACCAGGCTCGTCGAGGACCTGCTGGCCAGCGCCAGGCGGCAGGGCGGCGCGTTCGCCGACGCCGACCTCGACCTGGCCAGGGTGGTGCGGGAGGCGTGCGAGGAGTACGCGACCCCGGCCGCCGCGCGCGACCTGACGATCAGCCGTGATCTGGGCTCCGGGCTGGAGGCGACCGGCGACGCCGACGCGCTGCGCCGCGCCGTGGCGAACCTGCTGTCCAACGCCGTGCGCCTCTCGCCGCCCGGCGGGGCGATCCGGGTCGCGGCGGGCAGGTCGGAGGGCTGGCTGTGGGTCGCGGTCCGCGACGACGGCCCCGGGATCGAGGCGGCCGACCAGGCGCGGGTGTTCGACCGGTTCTGGCGCGGCGAGTCCAGCCGCCGCGACCGCCACACCGGCCTCGGCCTGGCCATCGTCCGCCAGATCGTGGAGTCGCACGGAGGGCGGGTGGCGGTGTTCTCGCGGCTGGGGGAGGGGGCCACGTTCGTGCTCTGGCTGCCGCCGCGAGACGGCGTGCCCGGCGCGCCGCCCCAGCACAATCCCCTCTAGGCGGAACGCCTGCGGCAGACCGCCCTTGTGACCAGGAACGCCAGCACCGGCACCACGAACACGGCCACCCGCAGCCCGATCACGACCATCGCGTAGGTGTCGTGCGGCACCGTGAGCAGCGCGGCCGGGGCCGGGGGCGGCTCGGGGAAGCCGGGCGCGGAGTGCATCGGCGGCGCCGCCTCCGACACCCACGTGCCCGCCCACAACACGGTGAAGAACGCGAGGACTGCGACGCCCAGCGCCGTGCGGACCGGGGCCTGCGACGGCCGGTCGAGCAGGTGGTGGTAGTCGCCGTCACCGGTGAAACGCCGTTCGAGGAACGGGTAGAGCAGCAGGATCCCGAAGAAGACCGTCAGGATCAGCGGCGGGATCCAGAGCCCGGGCTGCAGGACGTACCCGCCGATCGTGATCTCCCACGGCGGGACGAGCCGCTGCGCGCCGTCCAGCACCCCGTAGTACCAGAACGGCTGCGCCGACGGGACGTGGCCGCCCGCGCTGTACGCGCCGTGCTCCCACACCGGGTTGACCCGCACGAACGTGGCCAGCGCCGCGATGGCCCCCATCGTGAACAACGCCGTCGCGCCGTTCTTGACCGCGAAGTAGGGGAAGAACGGCCCGCCGGTGACCGTCCCTTCGGCGGCCGCCGTCCTCCTTCGCGCGTGTTCATGGTCGCGACCGCTTCGCTCGGTGTGCTTCTGGCGCCAGGTGAGGATCAGCGCGTGCAGCGGCACCACCGCCATCAGGATCCCCGGCACCAGCAGCACGTGGGTGACGAAGATCCGGGGAAGGACCTGCCCGGGGAACTCGCCGTCGAAGGCGAACGCCGACAGGTACGTGCCCACCAGCGGGATCGACAGCAGCAGCCCCTGCGCCTGCCGCAGCCCCGCCATCGCGAGCTGGTCGCCGGGCAGCGAGACGCCCAGGAACGACTCGAACAGCACCAGCCCGAACAGCACCACCCCGAGCATCCACGTCAGCTCGCGCGGCCGCCGGAACGCGCCGGTGAAGAAGACCCGGCACAGGTGGGCCACGATCGCCAGCACGAACACCGTCGCCGACCAGTGGTGGAGCTGCCGCATCAGCAGTCCGCCCCGCACGTCCAGGCTGAGCTCCACCGCCGAGGCGAAGGCCACGTCGGGGTTGGGCTTGTAGAACAGCGTGAGGAACGTGCCCGTCAGCACCAGCAGCGCGAACGAGTAGAGCGCCAGCTCGCCCAGCAGGAACGACCAGTGGCTCGGGAACAGCTTGCGCAGCTGAGGGCGGAACCAGCGGGCGAAGGGCAGCCGATCGTCAAGGTAGATCGCCGAATCGACGGCCGTTTTCGCGGATCCCGCGATGACCCGGGCACGCCGCCTGGGCTTGGTAGGAGTGGCCATGAGGGCCTCCTGATGGGGGTGTGATCCGATTCTGCACCCGTCCGCCACCTTTCTCAAGAATTGGTGTAAACCAATTGGTCTAAGCCAATTTGTGCCTTCTAGAACTTTAATTGGATTAGACCTGTCATGGGGCTTTGACCTGCACAAATGATGACTTGTACGAGGAGTGCAGTTTCATCATCAATTTCGCCGGTAGAGTCCGGGCAGAGGCGTTGATTGGAGCGTGTGGTGGCCAAGTACGTTTACGACTTCACCGAGGGCAACAGGAATCTCAAGGATCTTCTTGGGGGCAAGGGCGCGAACCTTGCCGAAATGACCAACCTCGGGCTCCCCGTTCCCCCTGGATTCACGATCACCACTGACGCCTGCCGTCACTACCTGGCGGCGGGCGCCGTGCCGGACGGCCTTGAGCAGGAGGTCGCCGAGCACCTGGACGCGCTCGAGAAGCAGATGGGCCGGCGGCTCGGGCAGGCCAACGACCCGCTGCTCGTGAGCGTGCGCTCGGGGGCGAAGTTCTCCATGCCGGGCATGATGGAGACCGTCCTCAACATCGGGCTCAACGACGAGTCGGTCCACGGCCTGGCCAAGCAGGCGGGCGGCAACGACCGCTTCGCGTGGGACTCCTACCGCCGGCTCATCCAGATGTTCGGCAAGACGGTGCTCGGGATCGACGGTGACCTGTTCGAGCACGCGCTCGACGCCCTCAAGGGCAGGCGCCAGGACACCGACCTCGACGCGGGCGAGCTGCAGGGGCTCGTGGAGACGTTCAAGGGCGTCGTCCGCGAGCAGACCGGCAAGGACTTCCCCACCGACCCGCGCGAGCAGATGCGCCTGGCCGTCATGGCGGTCTTCGACTCCTGGAACGCTCCCCGGGCCATCCTCTACCGCCGCCAGGAGCGCATCCCCGCCGACCTCGGCACCGCCGTGAACATCGTGGCCATGGTCTTCGGCAACGTCGGCAACGACTCCGGCACCGGCGTCGCCTTCACCCGCGACCCCGGCACCGGCAGGCAGGGCATCTACGGCGACTACCTGCAGAACGCCCAGGGCGAGGACGTGGTGGCCGGCATCCGCAACACGATCCCGCTGGAGGAACTCGAGCGCATCGACAAGCGCTCGTACGACGAGCTGCTCGGGATCATGGAGACCCTCGAGAACCACTACCGGGACCTGTGCGACATCGAGTTCACCATCGAGCGCGGCAAGCTGTGGATGCTGCAGACGCGGGTCGGCAAGCGCACGGCGGCGGCCGCGTTCTGCATCGCCACCCAGCTCGTGGACCAGGGCCTGATCACGATCGATGAGGCCGTCACCCGCGTCAACGGCGACCAGCTGGCGCAGCTCATGTTCCCCCGTTTCGACGGCGGCGCGGCCAAGACGAAGATCGCCAAGGGCATGAACGCCTCGCCAGGCGCGGCCGTGGGCAAGGCCGTCTTCTCCTCCGAGCGGGCGGTGGAGCTGTCGGCGCAGGGCGAGGACGTCATCCTCGTCCGCCGCGAGACCAACCCCGACGACCTGGCCGGCATGATCGCCGCCAGAGGCATCCTGACCAGCCGGGGCGGCAAGACCTCCCACGCCGCCGTGGTGGCCAGGGGGATGGGCAAGACCTGCGTGTGCGGGGCCGAGGAACTGGAGGTCTCCACCCGCGAGCGCCGCTTCACCGCGCCCGGCGGGGTGGTGGTGTCGGAGGGCGACGTCATCTCGATCGACGGGATGTCCGGTGAGGTCTACCTGGGCGAGGTGCCGGTCGTGGACTCGGCCGTGGTCGAGTACTTCGAGGGCGCCGAGCCGGAGGACGAGCTGGTCAAGGCCGTGGACCGGATCATGCGCCACGCGGACTCGGCCCGGCGGCTGGGGGTGCGGGCGAACGCGGACACGCCGGAGGACGCGGCGCGGTCCCGCCGGTTCGGCGGGCAGGGGATCGGGCTGTGCCGGACGGAGCACATGTTCCTGGGCGAGCGCAGGCAACTCGTGGAGGACCTGGTGCTGGCGTCGACGGACGAGGAGCGCCAGGCGGCCTTGGACGCGCTGGAGCCGCTGCAGAAGGCCGACTTCACCGAGATATTTCGGGCTATGGACGGACATCCCGTCACAATTCGTTTGATCGACCCGCCGCTCCACGAGTTCCTCCCCGACATCGTGGACCTGTCCGTCAAGGTCGCCACGGACGGGGCCACGGACAAGGACCGCAAGCTCCTGGCGGCGGTGAAGCGCCTCCACGAGCAGAACCCGATGCTCGGCCTGCGCGGCGTCCGCCTCGGCCTGGTGATCCCGGGTCTGTTCGCCATGCAGGTGCGGGCCATCGCCCAGGCGGCGAAGGAGGTGCCGGGCGCGCGGCCGGAGATCATGATCCCGCTGGTGGCGGCCGTACAGGAGCTGGAGTCGGTACGTGAGGAGGCGGCGAAGATCCTCGCGGAGTCCGGCGTGGAGGCCCTGATCGGCACCATGATCGAGGTCCCCAGAGCGGCCCTGACCGCGGCCCAGATCGCGGAGGCGGCGGAGTTCTTCTCCTTCGGCACCAACGACCTGACCCAGATGACGTGGGGCTTCTCGCGGGACGACGTGGAGGCGGCGTTCTTCTCCCGCTACCTCGACCAGGGCATCTTCGGCGTCTCCCCGTTCGAGACCCTGGACCGGGAGGGCGTCGGGCGCCTGATCAAGATCGCGGTCGAGGAGGGCCGCTCGACCCGCCCGGACCTGCACCTGGGCATCTGCGGCGAACACGGGGGCGACCCCGACTCCGTCCACTTCTGCCACGACGTGGGCCTGGACTACGTCTCCTGCTCGCCGTTCCGCATCCCGGTGGCCCGCCTGGAAGCAGGCCGCGCCGCCCTGGCCGACTCGGACTCCGACACCCGCTGACCCTCGCTCGCTCCGCCCGCCGGCACCCACCCGTTACCTGGTTACCGGGTGGGCCCGCTGGAGCCCGCCCTGAGCGGTCCTCGCTGACACTCGGGCGTGCTGATGGGGCTCGCGGCTTCGCCCCGAGCCCTGGGCGAGGTGGCCTGCCGTGGGCCATGAAGCCAATACTCAAAAGGCAAAGCGGCGGGAAAAGTCACCAAGAACAGGGCAGGAGGGGAGGGCTTGAGTAGGTAGGCGCTGGGGGCGACGCCAGCCGGGTGAATACGAGCGGCGGTCGGAAGGCGCTGCTAAGCAGCGTGAGCTTCGAACGAGACCGATCCGACATCATGGCCGGAGGTGAGCCGGACGTCGGCGTCCAGGGCGGCGGCCAAGCGGCGTAGCAGCGCGATGGTCGGTGTCGTCCCGCCTTCCTCGATGCACTCGATCTCGTCCTCGGTCATCCTCGCCTGACTGGCCACCTCTGCCACGCTCAGGCCGAGTGCGACGCGACGATCGTAAAGCGCCTTACCGAAGGCCAACGCCTCGCGGATGGCGATACGCTCGGGATCTTCCGCCTGCTCAGAAGGGCGGACCCAGCGAGTGTGGTAGCCGGACATCACACGTGCCTTTCAAAGGTCTGGGTCACCGGACCCCAATGATCCCGCTCGCAGAGCTTCTGCGCTCGGACTGCTCGGTCGATCTGCCTTTGATCATGCTGCCTGGCCTTGCAGAAAACCGTGAGCAGCACGATTGTCCTGTTCGTAGTACACCAGTACGTTACCCGAGCAGCGATGTCACGAAGCCGTAGCCGCAGTTCCCATACCTGTCCCTCCAAATGATCCGACCACGGTCCGCCGAGCTCGAGGCCCTTCTCCGCCAACATGCCCGCGACCTCATCGACTCTCTTGAAGTCGCTATCACTGAGCCTGCCGAGCCATTGCTGTACCTCAGGTTCAAGTTCGAAGTCATATAGCCCTCGCATTACCCATCCTTCCTTGTTCGTTACTAACGGTAACGAGTGTGCGCGTTGCGCTGGATGTGGTTCGCGGAATGCCCTACTTATCCCGCTGATGCTCGGGCGCATGATGGATGGGACTTGCGGCTTCGCTCGGAACCGGAGGCGCGCTCAGTACAACGTCACGACGGGCCGGTGCGCCGCTGCCGAATTGGGTGTCGAGACCAGGGCGGTCTCGGCGACCTCATGCCCAAGCAGGGGGACGTCCACGCGGCCTGACGGCACCTCAAGATCGCCGATGCCGATCGTCAGCGCGTCAGCGCGGTGCCCAGCAGGCGGATCACCTCGGCCTCGGCCGGATCGGCGTCGTCGCCGGCCGGTGCGTGTTCGGTGATGGCGGCGCCGACGATGTCGTCCACCCGGGAGACGAGGTCGATCAGTCGCTGCGGTTGCACGCCGTTCGGCTCCGGGTAGCAGGTCGAGCCGAAGGCGGTGGGCTCCAGGACGTCCAGGTCGATGTGGACGTACACGGGGCCGCGCAGCCCGTCGAGCGCGCGCTCCAGGTCGTCGACGCCGTACCTGCGCAGGCCGGTCTTCGCGAGGTACTCGTGCTCGGACACGTCGCCCGCCCGCTCCCCTGCGATGATCACCTGCTGCGGCCTCAGCGGCTGCTCCGGCGTGAGGCCGGTCGGGGCGTCTCCGAGCAGCGCGCGCACCACCATCCCGTGAAAGGCGCCCGACGGCAGGGTCTGCGGGCTGTAGACGTCCGGGTGCGCGTCGATCCACAGCACGGTCAACGCGTCCCCATAGCAGGCGTGGGCGGCGGCGATCGGCGGGATGTCGACCGCGCAGTCGCCGCCGACGGTGATCACCCGGTCGTCGATGCCGGCCAGCGCCTTCCTCGTCAGCCGCTGGTTCTCCACGAGGACGTCGTAGGCGCGAATCCCGGCGGACTTGTCGCCGCCGGTCTCAAGCACCGGCACGGTCACCACCGCGTCGGCCGGAACGAGCGCGGCGGCGCGGTGGGCACCGGCCGTCAGCCGTGGCGCGCTGCTGGACGCCGAGCCTTGCCATTGCGGTACGGAGAGCACAGTCGTCATGCGGCGACGATACGAGGCGCCGGAATCCAAGGTCCAGATCATTTCCATGTCGGCCGACACCGGCCGGGGCGCCATCCTGGCGAGCGACGGTCGGTCACCGGCGTTGCCGGAACGGATCCACGAGGCCGGCTCGCCGGCCCCAGGAGCACGCCCCAAGGCGGGCCAAGGGCCGCATGGCCGGATCTGTGGGGTAGCCGTCCTTGTGGACATCTCGTCGGGGCCGCCAGGGTTGACACCGTGAAGGATCTGGTGGTGGCGCTCTATGACGGCGTGGTGTTGCTGGACGTGGCGGGGCCGGTGCAGATGCTGCACGGCTCCGGTGGTTACCGCATCCGGCACGCGTCCGTCGACGGGCGGCCGGTGCGCACGGATGTCGGTGTGCCGCTGGGAGCGGACCTGGCGCTGGGCGAGCTCGACGGGCCGATCGGCACGCTGCTGGTGCCGGGGTACGCGCCGCTCGACGGCGACCGCCCCGGCGAGGCGTTCCTGAACGTGCTGCGTGACCTCGGAGGTCGCGCGCACCGGGTGGCGTCGGTGTGCACGGGCGCGCTCCTGCTGGCGGAGGCCGGGCTGCTCGACGGGCGGCGGGCCACCACGCACTGGGCCGCCTGCGCCGAACTGGAGTCCCGGTTCCCGCGGGTCACCGTGGAGCCGGACGCCATCTTCGTCCGGGACGGGCCGGTCGTGACCTCGGCGGGCGTCACCGCCGGGATCGATCTGGCGCTGGCCCTCGTCGAGGAGGATCACGGGCCGGACCTCGCGCGTGCGGTGGCCAAGTACATGGTCGTGTTCCTGCAGCGGCCGGGCGGCCAGTCGCAGTTCAGCGTGCGCGGGGCGGTCCCCACGGTCCGCCACCCGGCGCTGCGCCGCCTCCTGGACGCGATCACCGCCGAGCCGGCGGCGGAGCACACCCTGGCCGCGATGGCGGCCCGGGTCACGGTCAGCGAGCGCCATCTGACCCGGTTGTTCCGCCGTGAGATCGGGCTCACCCCCGGCCAGTACGTGGAGCAGATCCGGGTGGAGGCCGCCCAGGCCCTCCTGGAGACCACGGCCGACGGAGTGGCCTCGATCGCCCGCAGGTGCGGTCTCGGATCCGACGAAACGATGCGCAGGACGTTCCTGAAGGTCCTGCGCATCACGCCGACCGCCTACCGCCGGCGCTTTCGCACTTCCCATCTCCCGACGACCCCGACGACCCCGACGACCCCGACGACCCCGATGACCCCGATGACCCCGAAGGAGACCGCATGAGCTCATCCCCCGACCGCCGCACGGTGCTGGGAGCCGGCCTGGCCGGGGCGGCGGCCCTGGCGATCGGCACACCCGCCGCCGCCGAGAGCGGGCCCGCCGACCTGTCCTTTCCCGCCACCCGCGTCGCCAAGGCGGCCCGGCAACTGGTGACGGACGCCCAGCAGCCGTACCTGCGCAACCACAGCCTGCGCGGCTTCCTGTTCGCCCGGGCGGCCGCCGCCCAGACCGGACGCCTGCCGGGCCGCGACTACGACGCCGAGGTCATGTTCCTCATCTGCGTGCTGCACGACATGGGGCTGACCACCCGCGCCGACACCGGCAGGCGCTTCGAGGTCGACGGCGCCGACTACGCCGCCCGGTTCCTGGAGCAGCACGGCATCACCGACGCCCGCGTCGACACCGTCTGGGACGGCATCGCCCTGCACACCTCCTACGGGCTGCACGATTCCCCGGTGTTCGCCCGCCGCCGCCCGCCGGAGATCGCGATCGCGCACACCGGCATCGGCATCGACCTGACCGGCGGCCCCGGCGACCTGCCCGCCGGGTACGCCGATCGCGTACACGCCGTCCATCCGCGCCACGGCGGCGCCCGTGCTCTTACCGACGCCATCGTCGCGCAGGGCCTGGCCGATCCGCGCAAGGCGCCGCCCATGACCCTGCCGGGCGAGATCCTGCACCAGCGGCATCCCGAGGCGCCCTATATCACCTGGCAGGACTTCCTCGACGCCGGCGGCTGGAACGACTGAAGGCCCAGGCATCCCCTGCCCCCCAAGGCAGGGGATTCCGTTGACCGTGGCCGCCGCAGTAGGGGCTCGTGGCCTGCTGCGGTGCGGTGACGAACCGCAGCCCGGCCGACGGCGGACAGCCGGCGCCGGCCACGGGCCCCGATCCGGCTAGACGGGCAGCAGCCGCATGAGAGCGTTGCGCGGCCCGGCCAGGCGACCGGCTCCGGCCAGGCGGGTCATCCAGCTGGAGGCGGTGACCATCCGCTGGGCGGCCGGGCGCCGCCGCGCGTCATAGGAGAGCAGCGCCCTGGCCACGTCGCCAGGGTGCGTGCGCAGGCATTCGGCGAGCTCGACCGCGTCGAGCAGTGCCTGACAAGCGCCCTGCCCCAGCGCAGGGGTCATCGCGTGGGCCGCGTCTCCTATCAGGGCCACGTTCTCCGTGACGTAGGACGCCAGTGGCGGCGCCAGGTCGTGGACCTCGTGCCGCAGTACGGCACCCTCCTCGGCGGACGCGAGCACGCGCGGGATGGGATCGTGCCAATCGGCGAAGCGTGCGCGCAGGTCGTCGAGACTCTCGCGGACCCCTTCCGGGGTGCGCACGGGCGCGTACCAGTTGGTCACCCCCGGAGCCTGCGGCGTCATCCCGAACATCTGCCCGCGTCCCCAGGTCTCGCCGTAGTCCTGCGGCTCGAAGCCCTCGATCACGCCGCGCCACGCGACGATGCCCGCGTAGCGGGGACGGGTCGCGGCGCCGAAGAACGCCTGGCGCACCGCGCTGCGCACCCCGTCGGCACCGACCACCAGGTCATGGTCGGCGCGTAGCGCGGCAGGGTCGGTGATCTCCACGCCCGTGCTGATCGTCGCCGGGTCCACGTGCTGCATCAGCATCTCGATCAGCGAGACCCGGGACAGCATGCGAACCGGCGCCCCTCCACGCCGTTCGATGCGTTCCAGCGGCAGGTCGGCCAGCCGCCTGCCGTCGGGAGTGCTGATCCGCGCCCGCCGATAGGGGACGGTGCGCTCGCGCAGTTGCTCGCCCAGCCCCAAAGTGGCCAGGGCGGCCTGGGCGTCCGGGCGGATGCCCAGCGCCGTGCCTTCGGCGACGACCCGGGGCCACCGCTCGAAGATCGAAACCTCCCAGCCGATCGCGCGCAGTGCGATCGCGGTCGTCAGCCCACCGACTCCGGCGCCGACGACGACAGCTCTTTTCATCTCAATCACCACATATGTGGTACCACAGCTATGGTGGTTGTACAAAGCGGGAGGATGGCAGCCATGGTGGAGAACAGGGACCGTCGCGACCGGTTGCGTGACGCGGCTATCGAGGTGCTGGCGGGGGAGGGCGGCAGGGGCCTGACCCACCGTGCGGTGGACCGTGCCGCCGGGCTGCCGGAAGGCACGGCCAAGAACTACTTCCCGACCCGCGACGGCCTCCTCCAGGCCACCGCCGAGCGGTGCGTCGAACGCTACTGGAGCGACCTTCAGCAAGCCGAGATCCACACAGTCGAGGAGTTGCTCGCGCTGTTGCGCCTGATGATCGAGCGGGCGACGACGGTCAACCGGTCCCGAGTCCTGGCCTACATCGAACTGCACGCCGAGGCCGCCAGGAGCCCTGAGGTGCAGCGGACTCTGGCCCGGCTCTCCCGCGCCGACCTGGACCTGCACCTGGCCGCTCAGCAGGCCGCCGGTCTTCCGGCGACCCGGCACAGCGCCGCCGTGGTGACCCTGGCCGTCAACAGCGCACTGACCTACCTGCTCACCCAGCCGCCCGACGTACTCGTCTCGTACGGGCTCGACGACCTCGGCCGATTCCTGAGCCGCGTCATCGCCTCGGCCTACCCTCGCCACTGAAGCCGGCCGGCGCTCGATCCGGCGGAACACCCGGAGGCCGGCGTCGGGGGCCCGCCCGCCAGGCGTGGCCGATCAAAGGTCGCGGCGCCTATTGGGCGGGGTCGGTCTCCAGGAGGTCCAGGTCCGGGGGGACGAGGGTGGTCGACTCCACCAGGCCCCTGAGGAGGTTGTGCAGGAGGTTGTTGTCGTACGGGCGGCCCTCCGAGCGGTCGTGGCGGAGCGGGTACGGGAAGCCGGCCGCGTGGAGGCGGTGCCGTACGGCCTCGATTCGGTCCTCGATGATGCCCGCCCGCCATTTCTCCCCGGGACGCAGGTAGGCCAGCCGGGCCTCGGCCTGGTTGTACGTCAACGGCCGCGGCGACTCCTCGTACAGCAGATAGCGCTCGCCCAGGACCACCAGGAGCAGGCGTTCCGCCTCGCTGAGGCCCCAGATCTTCGGCGGGTTGGTCTCGGCGGAGTGGAGGTCGGCCTGCGTGTCGCCGAGGGAGCCCGTGACGTAGAGCTCCACCAGGTGCTGGCGGTACCCCGAGCCCCTGATGAACAGCGGGGTGTAGCCCGGCGCCAGCGGGATGGGGTCGGTGGACCGGTGCACCAGCTGGCCGCGCGGCAGGCGGACGAGCTGCCGGCCCACGTTGCGCAGCCACCACCGGCTGTCCTCGTACGTCACCTCGGCGTGCAGGCGGCTCACCGACTGGTCGTCCGCGCCCACCCGCAGATCGACGTTCGGGCGCTTGTCGCGGCCGAACCGGACGTGGCGGCCCGGGCGCGGCGCGACCCTGATGCCGCCCATGACGGTGCGGGCGTGCAGCGTGCCTGGGACGGCCGGGTCCACGCCGTGAGCGAGGCTGTGCGGAGCGCTCATCTGTTCGCCTCCTTGGTGCTTGTCCGACGCAGCCATATGGTCCCCCGACCTCTCCGGGACCCTCCCCGGGAGCGTGCCGTCAGACGCCGCGCAGCTCGGCGGTGGCCGAGCGGGCGAGGGCGGTGGCCATCCCGCACAGCCGGCCGACGGGGCGCGAGCCGCCGACCACGAGGAGCACCTTCTCGACCGCCGTCTGACCGTTCTGATCGGCGTACGCGCGGAAGATCACCTCCAGCTCGCACGTCCGGTCCTCCCGGTCCGGCCGGACGAAGGCGCGGTAGCCGTTCATCCGGGTGACCGTGCCGTCCTCGGCGTTGGGCGGCCGGCCCCGGTCGTAGCTCAGGTCGACCCAGGTGTCGCTGGTGGTGCTGTCCCATTCGCAGTCCCAGCCGCCGAACCCGACGTCCGGGTCGGTGGCGTCGATGCCCGGGACGGCCTCCAGGGACTTCCCGGACAGCAGCGCGCAGGCGTACCGCTGCGCCAGCGACGTCTCCGGGAGAGGCGGCGAGCGGCGCTTGAGGGGGCCATGGTCGAGCGCCTGCGCCGCGACGGTGGCGGCGGCGTCGGCGATCTCGCACAGATCGGCCTTGCCCCCGTCGTCCTCCCACCGCGTCCGGATCTTCACGATGACGTCGTGCACGCCGGGCAGCACGAGCGTCCGCGAGCACTCGCCGCTCTCGGCGGGGTCGTCGACCACCTTGATCCCGCCCACGTTCCGCGCCGCCACGGCCTGCTCGGGAGGGGGGTCGTGGTTGAGGTCCGCCATGACGTCCACGACTCCGCCGCCCGGAGGGGACACCAGGACGTCGCACCGGTCGAAGTTCCCGTAGTCGAGGTCGACCTCGGTCCTGCCGAAACGGCCGAGTGCGGCGGCGTCGGTCATGGCGCAGGGATCGGCGCTGCGGTGGTCGCCGAGCGTCAGGTCCGCCGCTCTCACGGGGGTGGACGGGGCCGAGGACCTGGGCGGCGGCGCGTCGCGCTCCTTGAGGACGGACCCGGCCGCGATCAGCAGCGCCGCGACGGCCAGGGCCGCCACGAGGAGCGTGCGGGCGGGGAACCGCCGTGGGCTCCGGTCCCGGGGGAGCGAAGGGGCGGGCAGGGGCGTTCCGGCGAGCTCCGCCAGCCGCCGCCGCACCTCCCCGATCGCCGGCCGCTCCCGGAGGTCCAGCCGCAGCATCTCCCGCAGCAGCCCGTCCAGCGGCCCCACGTCCGCCGTCAGCGCGGCATCCGAATGCGCGGCCTTCCACGCGACGATGTCGGCGTCCGGCTCCGCGTCGCCGGCCCCCCGGCGCGGCGGACGCCCGGCGACCAGCGTGTAGACGGTGGCCCCGAGGGAGAACACGTCGGACCTGGGGTCGGGCTGCCCCCTGATGACCTCGGGGGCGGCGTAGGCGACGGTGTAGCTGATGGCGCCGTTGGCCGTGATCGTGTCGCGCCCCCCGACCCGGTACGCGGCGCCGAAGTCGGCCAGCTTCACGACGCCGTCGTCGGATTCGACGATGTTGGCAGGTTTCACGTCGAGATGCACGATGTGCTCGGCGTGCATGGCGGTGAGCGCGTCCGCGATCTGCGCGCCGACGTGCGCCGCCCGCTCCGGCGACATGGTCCGGCCGTCCAGGCTCCCGCCGGGCACGTGCTCCATCACGAGCCAGAACGTGCCCGTCTCCGGGTCGTCCACCGTGTCGTGCAGGGTGACCACATGCCGGTGGTTGAACGCGGCCAGGGCGCGCGCCTCGGCGCGTAACCGGCTGGACCCGGGGCCGTCGGCCAGCAGGCGTTTGAGCACGACATCCCGGTCGAGGCTCAGGTCCAGGGCCAGCCAGACCTCGGTGGCGCTGCCGCTGATCAGGCATTTGACCAGCTGGTAACGCCCACCGATCGCCGTGCTCTGGCGCACCGCGATCCCCCCTCACCGGTCCACGGAACCTCGCCGCTCGGAGCGCTGGGTCCGAATTTACTGGGTGAGCGGGGAAATACGCAGCGTTTTGATGACGGCCTTCCTTCACTCGCGCGCGAACCCGCTGTCAGTGTGCCTGCCCAAGCGGCCACTTTGTCGGAAACCCTTGCCGCGTGCGGATCGTAGTCGTACCGTCACGGATAGCGTTTCCCGAGGCGTGGGGGTGGAGCTGTGGGGGAGGCACGAATGCGGGCGTCCTTTCGCGAACGGGGCGGCGTGATGTTCCCGCACATCGCGTGGCAGCTGGAGGCGATGATCGCGGCGATCATCGCCCACCGTCCGCACCTCACCCGTCCGACCGAGCAGGCGCTGCGGGCGGTGCCGCGCCACTGGTTCGTGCCGCCGGTGGGCGAGTCGCTCGAAGGCGACGGGCGCAGCGCGCTGATCGACCGGGAGACCGACCCGCCGGCCTGGTGGGACGCCGTCTACGCCGGGCGTCCGATCGTCGCCGACGACGGGTGCTCCTGCCCCGCCCCCTGGGCGGTCGCCGACCTGCTGGAGCTGCTGCGTCCCGCTCCGGGCCAGCGGGTGCTGGAGGTGGGCACGCGTACGGGGTGGACCACGGCCCTGCTGTGCCGGCTGGCCGGGCGGTCGGGGAGCGTGACCTCCATCGAGGCCGACGCCACCGTGGCCGAGCAGGCCGCCAAGAACCTGGCCGCCGCCGGCACCCTCCCTCACCTGGTCGTGGGCGACGGCACGGCGGGCTGGGCCGAGCGGGCGCCGTACGACGGGGTGCTCGCGACGTACTCCGCGCGCACCGTGCCGTACGCCTGGATCGCGCAGACCAAGCCGGGAGGGGTGGTGGTCACGCCGTACGGCGACGGGCACGCCCTGCGGCTCGTGGTCGGGCCGGACGGCACGGCCAGCGGCGGGTTCTCCCCGCTCGCGACCATGAAGCGGGCAGGGCTCGACTCGCCGCCGGGGGCCGTCCTCGCCATGGATGTACTCGCCGGGGACGTGCTCGCCGGGCGGCGCGACGCGTGCCGGACGTGGACGGACTGGGGCGAGCCGGAGCCGGAGCGGTTCGGCGTGACGATCACGCCCGGCGGGCAGCGGGTCTGGCTCGACAGCCCCGAGCGGGTGGTCGGCTGACGCGCCGAAATTCGGTTGCCCGGGAGCGGGGCCGCTTGTCAGGATGCGGCGGGTGCACATCGAGTTCTCCCGATTCTCCCCCGACGACGTCGAAGCGCTCGTCGACTTCCTCACCGGGCAGGAATGGCCCTTCCACGCGGGCGTCCAGGAGCCCGAGGCCGTGCGGAGGCGCGCCGCGGACGGCCGTTACGACGACGCGGAGTCCAGGACGTTCTGGGTGCTCGCCGACGGCGAGCGCGCGGGCCTGGTGCGGCTGCAGGACCTCGCCGACGACACGCCCCTGTTCGACCTGCGGATAGGGCGGGAGTGGCGGGGCCGGGGCCTCGGCGCCGAGGCGGTCGCCTGGCTGACCGGCTACCTCTTCGCCGAGCTCCCGCACATCACCCGGATCGAGGGCACGACCCGCCAGGACAACCACGCGATGCGGGCGGTCTTCCGCAAGAGCGGGTACGCCAAGGAATCGCACTACCGCCAGTCGTGGCCGGGCCGCGACGGCGCGGTCCACGACGCCGTCGGCTACGCGATCCTGCGCCGCGACTGGCTCTCCGGCACGGTGACACCCCCTGACTGGGACGACGAACCCCGCTGATCCAGGCGCGCCTGGCCGGGGGCGCGACCCGGCCAGGCGCGAGGGTCAGGAGGCCTTCCGGGGGCGGTGCCGGGTGACGGCGCGGGCGTGGGCCTCGGTCAGGAGGGGACGCGCCTGCTCGCCCGGGTTGACGATGGCGATCCAGCCCTGGGTCGCGTACTTGGGGTGGGGGACGACGCGGTCCTCGGCCGTGTAGTCGACGTCGGGGTCGTCGCCGATGAGCCGCTCCATCGCGGCGCGCCCGACGGCGATGTTGAGCCGGAACACGCCCGGCCTGTTCAGGTCGGAGACGGTGTCCCAGCCCGGGTAGTCCTTGATGACGATCGTGGCGAACGGCTGCCGGGGGTGGGTCTCCAGGGTGCCTTCCGGGTCGTAGAAGAAGAACGTGTCGCCCCAGGCGACCTCGGGAGCGTCGCTGTTCTCCTCGACGGTCTGGGTCACGACTCCGGGGAAACCGGACACGAACTGGATGATGTCGTTCTCAGTCATGCCTTCAAGTGTTTCATTGCACCACCCTGTGAGACTTTTCCCGCAAAACGGGCTTCCGGCCGCGTAAAAGTCTCAAAGCGCGTAGGTGCTCAGCTTGAAGGCGTGGCGGCCTGGGCGGGGTGCCCGGGGGAGGGCTCCTCGACCGGGACGTAGTCGTGGCGCATGCCGTGATCACCTAGCCATCGCCGGAGCCCGGCGACGGCCGCCGGGTCGGCCGCCACCTGGGCCGCGTACTCCGACAGCGCCACCTCTTCGCCGTCGTCGAACAGCAGGCGCGCCGGCCCCGACCACGACAGCGTCCACTTGGCCTCGCCGAGCTGGATCAGCACCGCCTCCAGCGCCTGCCCCAGCACCCCGGAGAGCAGGGTCTCCGACGCGTTCCAGCCCTGCTCGCGCAGGACGGCCTCCAGCTCCGCCTGCCGGCCGCGGGCGATCGCCTCGAAGGCGGCGTCCAGGTACGGCCGCGCGGCCCCCATGACCCGCTGGCCGGCGACCGCGAGGTCGTGGAGGGCGTCGGCGTTGCGGCCCGCGTACATGCCGTGCGCCACCAGCTCCTCCCACGGGACCGGCCGCAGCCCGGTCAGCGCGTCCGGCGTCCACATGGCCTGCTCGACGGCCTGCACCGCCACGTTCGCGTCGCGCAGCAGCGTCAGGGCGGACCGGGGGTCGGGCACGTGCGGCGGCTCCGGCAGGTGCTCGATGGCGGCCAGGCGCTCGGCCAGGCTCGGATGGGAGTCGTAGGGCGAGACCTCCTCCGGCTCCTCGCCCAGCTTGGCGATCTCGGCCTGCCGGTCGGCGTCGCTCATGAGCTCGTGGAAGCCCCCGAACACCGAGGCCGGCCGGGTGCCGCCCGCGCCGGTGAGCGACAGGTAGTTGGCGACGTACAGGTCCCAGCCGGTCGCGGTGGTCTGGATCTTGCGCAGCGCCCCCGCCATGGCCTGCCGCCCGCCGATCGCGACCGCGAACTGGTCGGCCTCCAGCTCCTGCCTGCGCGAGACGGCCTGCGAGATCCGCAGGTAGAGCTTGGCGTACCAGGTGAACAGGCGCTGGACGAACGGGTGGTTGCGCAGCCCCTGGACGGTGGCGATGAGGGAGACCCGCCCCCGGTAGACCGGGGCGCCCAGCCGCGTGTGCGCGCCGCTGTAGTGGCCCAGCTCGTGCCCCAGCACCGCGCGCATCTCGTCCACCGTCAGCGTCTGCAGCAGCGGCAGCCCGATGAACATCCGCCGCCGCGTCGCCTTCATCCCCAGCCAGCGCGTATCCTCCGAGACGGCCGCGTTCACCTCCGCCACCAGCCGGATCTCGTCCGGTGGCGCGGTGCGCACGCGCTGGGCGAGGTCCTCGACCGTCTGCCACAGCATGGGCTCGTGCTCGCGCCCGATCGGCACGCCCGGCTGCTCGCCGCCCTGGCGGCGGCTCACCACGAACAGGGCCCGTACGAGCGCGCCGGCCACCAGGGTGAGGACGATCGCGGCCTTGAGGGCGTTGACGTGGAAGTCCACGAGGAGCAGGACGTCGAAGAATATGGCGGCCACCAGGAAGAGGCCGATCAGAACGTAGAAGCCGGCGAGCAGGATGAAGGCCAGCACTGCTCGGAACGCTGTCGTCATGGGGGAGGGCTCCCGGGGAAGGGGTTCTCGCGAGGCTCGACCTTAGCGGAGACGGGAAACTGGATAAAATCACCAAAGCGATGCCGTACTACGATGACCACGACCAGGAGCGCTGGATTCCGGAACCTCCCGGCAATCCGGAACGCTCCGCGTTCGAGCGTGACCGCGCTCGCGTGCTGCACAGTGCCGCCCTGCGCAGGCTGGCCGCGAAGACGCAGGTCGTGGGCCCTGCCGAGTCCCTCGGCGGTGGCCAGCACATCCCGCGCACGAGGCTCACCCACTCCCTCGAATGCGGTCAGGTCGGCAGGGAGATGGGTGCCACCCTCGGCGTCGATCCCGACCTGGTGGAGACCGCCTGCCTGGCGCACGACCTGGGGCACCCGCCGTTCGGCCACAACGGGGAGATGGCGCTCAACGCGCTGTCGGCCTCGTGCGGCGGATTCGAGGGCAACGCGCAGAGCCTGCGCCTGCTCACCAGGCTGGAGGCCAAGGTCCTCACCGAGGACGGCCGCAGCGCCGGGCTCAACCTGACGCGGGCGGCGCTCGACGCCTCCATCAAATATCCGTGGACCTGCGAGAAGTCCGCGAAATTCGGCGTCTATGAAGATGACCTGCCGGTGTTCCGGTGGATCAGGGAGGGCGCGCCGGAAGGGCGGGTGAGCTTCGAGGCGCAGATCATGGACTGGGCCGACGACGTCGCCTACTCCGTGCACGACCTCGAGGACGCGCTCCACTCCGGCCACGTCACCCCCGAGGCGCTGCGGTCGCCCATCGAGCGCACCCTGGTGTGCGAGACCACCCGCACCTGGTACGCCCCGAAAGCCGACCTCAACGAGCTGGAGGAGATCTTCGCCAGGCTGATCACCGACCCGCTCTGGCCGCGCCGCTTCGAGGCCACGCTCGCCGACCTGGCCGGGCTCAAAGCTCTCACGAGCGGCCTCATCGGCCGTTTCTGCCGCTCGGCCCAGGCCGCCACCAAGGAGGTGTACGGCTCCCGCCACCGCGCCGACCTCGTCGTGCCGCACGCCACCCGCCTGGAGTGCGCGCTGCTCAAGGGCGTCACCGCCCACTACGTCATGGCCACCAGGGACCACAACGCCAACCAGGCCAGGCAGCGCGAGCTGATCACCGAGCTGGCCTCGATGATCACGCTGGGCGCGCCGGGCACGCTGGAGCCCGCCTTCCGGCCCGCGTACCTGAACGCCTCCGGCGACGCCGCCCGCGTCCGCGTGGTGATCGACCAGATCGCCTCGCTCACCGACACCTCCGCGGTGGCGTGGCACCGCAGGCTCTCCCGCTGACCAAGTTTCTCCATCGGCTGATGCACCTGGCTTTCCCCATGACCTCCGCAGGCGGATACTGCGCCCATGGCCACATATGTGATCGTCGGTGCCGGACTCGCGGGAGCCAAGGCCGCGGAGACGTTGCGCGAGGAAGGCTTCGACGGCGAGATCGTGCTGATCGGCGCGGAGAACGAACGGCCCTACGAGCGACCGCCCCTGTCCAAGGACTACCTCCAGGGCAGGAGCGAACGGGAGAAGATCTTCGTCCACGGCCCGGAGTGGTACGCGGACAACGCCGTCGATCTGCGGCTCGGCACGCCCGTGACGCGCGTCGAACTCGACAACCATCTGGTCAGGCTCGGAGACGGGTCGCGTCAACCGTACGACAAGCTGCTCATCGCCACCGGTGCCACGCCGAGGCGCCTGCCGGGGCCCGCGTACTACCTGCGTACCGTCAAGGACAGCGAGGCGCTCAAGGAGCGCCTGGCGAGCGCTGGGAGCGTGCTCATCGTCGGCGCGTCCTGGATCGGGCTGGAGACCGCGGCGGCGGCCCGCGCGGCGGGCTGCGAGGTCACCGTCGTCGAGCCCGAGCCCACCGCGCTCAACCGGTCGCTGGGCCACGAGCTCGGCGACCTGTTCGCCCGCCTGCACGCCGGCAAGGGCGTGGACCTGCGCTTCGGCACCGCGGCCGCCGAGATCACCGAGACGGGCGTGCGGCTCAGCTCGGGCGAGCGGCTCGCCGCCGACTTCGTCATCGTCGGCATCGGCGCCGCGCCCGAGGTCGGGCTCGCCCGCGACGCCGGGCTCGACGTCGGCCAGGGCATCCTCACCGACGCCGCGCTGCGCACCTCGCACCCCGACGTGTTCGCCGCCGGCGACGCGGCCGAGCCCTTCCACCCCCTGTACGGGCGCCGCCTGCGCGTCGAGCACTGGGCCAACGCACTGCACGGCGGCCCCGCCGCCGCCCGGTCCATGCTCGGCCAGGACGTGGTCTACGACCGGATCCCGTACTTCTACACCGACCAGTACGAGCTGGGCATGGAGTTCTCCGGCGACATCGAGGGCTACGACGAGATCGTCTACCGAGGCGAGCCCGAGAGCCTGGAGTTCGTCGTGTACTGGCTGCGCGAGGGCCGCGTGATCGCCGGCATGAACGTCAACGTCTGGGACGTCGTGGACGAGATCCAGGAGCTCATCAGATCACGCGTCATTGTTGACCAAAAGGAGCTATCGACGGGGTGACGGCGACCACGCCGTCGTTGGTGCGCTTCGGCTTCGGGCCCTGGGTCTTGCCGGCCTGCGGGACCTTCCTCGACGCGCACTGCACGGCGCAGGCCGGCGTCTCGCCCAGCTTGCCCCGCAGCGCCAGCGCCTTCTCCCTGGGCGAGTACGTGCGGTTGCCCGTCTGCCAGGCGTCGAGATAGTCCCACGGCTCGACCATGCCCCTGCGAACCCACCAGAAGGCCGGGCCCGTCTTCCACGAGATCGCGAAGTAGAGGTTGGACCCGGTGTCGCGGGCGTTGCCCGTCCGGCCCACCCGCCCGAGCAACTGGCCCGCCTTGACCCGGGCGCCCGGCTTGACGCCGTCGGCGATCGTGTCGAGGTGGCCGCCGAGGTAACGCACGCCGTCGTCGCCGATGATCGTGACGAACCTGCCCTCGCGGTCGGCCCCGACGTCGGTGGTCGGGCGCCACTTGTTCTGGATGTTCACCTCGTCCACGACGCCGCCGATCGGCGCCACGAACGCGCACCCCTGCGCGGCCCAGACCGTCGTCTTGGGCAGCACGAGGAGTTTGCGCTGGTAGGTCGTCTTGCAGCCCTTGACCGGGAAGGTGTACTCGTACTTCGACAGCTTCGGCGGCGGCACCTTCACCGGGTCGTCGCCCTTGGGCGGCTGCTCGGCCGCCTGGTGCTCGGCCTCCGGCTCCGCCGATTCGCCGGGCGGCGTGGCGGCCGGGGGGCTCGTGACCGGCGGGGCGGACGGCGACGTCGCGTTGACCCCCGCCAGGCCGGTGGCCTGGGAGCAGGCGCCGGTCAGCAACAGGGCGGCCGTGACGGCCGCCCATCGTCCGAGATGCCCCGATCGCATGATCTCCACCTGTGTCACCGTTTCCACCGACAACCTTTACCTTTGTAGCCGACCGGGAGCTCCTACAGAGCCTGTTTCCCCCTTTCGCAACCGACAGGTAATGCCCGCCTATCCCGTACCGCACCCGGAGGGGGCGGAACCGTCGGTGGGGCGGAATAGACTCACCGGCGTGGCTGGCCGGATCCGTGATGTCGACATCGCGCTCGTACGCGAGCGTTCACCCATCGCCGACGTGATCGGCGAACACATCCAGTTGCGCAACGCCGGGGGCGGCAACCTCAAGGGCCTGTGCCCCTTCCACGACGAGAAGAGCCCGTCGTTCAACGTCACCCCCGAGCGCGGGATGTATTTCTGCTTCGGCTGCTCAGAAGGCGGCGACGTGATCACGTTCGTCGAGAAGATCGAGCATCTGTCGTTCGGCGAGGCGGTCGAGCGGCTGGCGCAGCGGGCCGGGATCCAGCTGCAGTACGAGCAGGGCGGCTACGTCCCCCGGCGCGACCACGGCGAGCGGGCCCGGCTGATCGAGGCGCACAAGGCGGCGGCGGAGTTCTACGCGGAGAAGCTGTTCGCGCCCGACGCGGCGCCCGGGCGGCGGTTCCTGTCGGAGCGGGGCTTCGAGCGGGCCGACGCCGAGCTGTTCGGGGTGGGCTACGCGCCGGCCGAATGGGAGGCGCTGACGCGGCATCTGCTGGGGCGCGGGTTCACCGCCGAGGAGATCGTCAAGGGCGGGCTGGCCAAGGAGGGGCGGCGGGGGCCCATCGACCGCTTCAGGGGGCGGCTGATCTGGCCTATCAGGGACGCCACGGGCGATGTGATCGGATTCGGGGCACGGAAGTTGCTCGATTCCGACGATGGCCCGAAATATCTGAATACGCCTGACTCGCCGCTTTACAAGAAGAGCCAGGTGCTTTATGGGATTGATCTCGCCAAACGGGAGATCTCCAAGCGCTCCCAGGCCGTGATCGTCGAAGGCTATACCGACGTGATGGCCTGCCACCTGGCCGGAGTTCCGACGGCGGTGGCCACGTGCGGCACGTCGTTCGGCGAGGAGCACATCAAGATCCTGCGCAGATTCCTGCTCGACCAGGCCGAGTTCCGGGGCGAGGTGATCTTCACCTTCGACGGCGACGCGGCCGGGCAGAAGGCGGCGCTGAGGGCGTTCGCCGACGAGCAGAAGTTCGTCACCCAGACCTACGTCGCGGTGCAGCCCGACGGGCTCGACCCGTGCGACCTGCGGGTCAAGCAGGGCGACGCGGCCGTGCGCGACCTCATCGCGAGCCGCGAGCCGCTCTTCCAGTTCGCGATCAGGAGCACGATCTCCCGCTACGACCTGCGCAGCAACGAAGGCAAGATCGCCGCACTGGACGCCGCCGCGCCGATCGTGGCCGGGATCAAGGACGTCGGGCTGCGCAAGCGGTACGCCATCGACCTCGACCGGTGGCTGGGGTTCATGGACGAGCGGTTCGTGATGCAGCGCATCGCCGAGGTGGGCGGGGCGCAGCAGGGCCGCCCGCGCCGCGCGCCCCAGGCGGCGCCCGTCGACCCGGGCGTGCGGGTGGAGGGGGAGCTGCTCAAGCTCGCCGTGCAGCGCCCCGCGCTGCTCGGGCCCCGCTTCGACGCGCTCGACCCGCAGGCCTTCACGGCTCCCGATCACGTGACCCTGCACAAGGTCATCGTCGCCGCCGGCGGCGTGGCCGCCGGCGCCTTCGGCGGGCGCGAGTGGGTCGACCGGCTGCTGGAGCACGCGCACGAGGACGGGGCACGGGCCCTGGTGACCCGCTTCGCGGTGGAGGCCATCCAGGCGGACGCCCACGCCGAGGAACGCTACGCCGGCGCCATGCTGGCGGCCATCGAGGCCATCGCGGTCGACCGGGCGATCGCGCAGGCGAAGTCGCGGATGCAGCGGCTCAATCCGGTGGAGGAGCAGCAGGCGTACAACAAGCTGTTCGGGGAGTTGGTCGCGCTCGAACAACAACGCCGCGTCCTCCGCGACCGCGCCGCCGGCAGCTGACCCCCGGACCGACGACGCCGCCCATCCCGCGCCGCCCATCCTGCGTTGCCCACGCCTGTGTCGGGCCCGACCGGTGGTGTCGCCCGCGTCTGCGGCGCACTTGGGCGGCGTCGCCTGGGCAGGGGTGCGCTCAGCCGAGGGCATTGCCTGGGCAGGGGGCGCGGGTCTGCCGAACCCCTGTGAAGCGGGTGCATCACGCGGGCGGTTGATAACAGTTCGGCCGCGATGACAAGCGGGATACCAGAGCGGTTGACCAGGGAACCTGGCGCGGTCCAACACGCGACAAAGTGGATGGACAACGACATCCAGGCAGCGAAAAAGTTGCGTCCGGCCGGGGGGTGTTGCCGGGCGCCGGGAATCCACACCGCGTAATTGACTTTACTTTCCTGATCAAACTCCGGCTAAACCAAAAAACGATCTCAATTCGGTAAGCACGATCGTCTTACCTTCGGTGACAAAAATGGGTCTGCCATTTGATGGAACCAATACTGCAGACTGTCTCCCGTGGGTGCATCGGTGCTGCCAAGCGGACCGCCATCGGTAGATCAGGTGGCGGACCTCGTCGCGAAGGGAAGGGAGCGCGGAAGCGTAACCGTCGATGACGTCGCAGCCGCGCTTGACCGATCCGAGTTGCCGTCCGACGCGCTGGAACGCGTCGTGCGCATGCTCGCCGAGAACGGCGTGGAGGTCCTTGAGCCCCAGGGCGACGAGGAGTCCACCCGCGCCGATGAGGAAGACGTTGGCAAGCGGGCGCCGACCAGCGATCTGGTCCGTATTTACCTACGGGAGATCGGCCGCGTGCCTTTGCTGACGGCAGAGGAGGAGGTGGAGCTCGCAAAGTCGATCGAAGCCGGTCTGTTCGCCGAGGACAAGCTGGGCAGCGGGGTCTCGCGCCTGGCCTTCCCGGAGTTCAGGGAGCTCGTCTGGCAGGGCACCCGGGCCAAGCAGCGGCTCATCGAGGCCAACCTCAGGCTCGTGGTGTCGATCGCCAAACGGTACGTGGGCCGCGGCATGTTGTTCCTGGACCTGATCCAGGAGGGCAACCTCGGGCTCATCCGGGCGGTCGAGAAGTTCGACTATACGAAGGGCTACAAGTTCTCCACCTACGCCACCTGGTGGATCAGGCAGGCGATCACCAGAGCCATTGCCGACCAGGCGCGGACGATCCGCATCCCCGTGCACATGGTGGAGACCATCAACAAGCTCGTGCGCGTGCAGCGCCAGCTCCACCAGGACCTCGGCCGCGAGCCGATTCCCGAGGAGATCGCCAAGGAGATGGACCTCCCTGTCGATCGCGTGGTGGAGATCCAGCGCATCGCCCAGGAGCCCGTGTCGCTGCAGTCGCCGATCGGTGAGGAGGACTCCGACCTCGGAGACTTCATCGAGGACGCCGACGCGGTCGTGCCCATGGAGGCCGCTGCCTTCATCATGCTGCAGGACCAGCTCGACGACATCCTGGCCACGCTGTCCGACCGCGAGCAGCGCATCATCCAGCTCCGCTTCGGCCTGGCCGACGGCCATCCGCGCACGCTGGAGGAGGTGGGCAGGGAGTTCGGGGTCACGCGGGAGCGCATCCGGCAGATCGAGTCGAAGACCCTGGCCAAGCTCCGCCACCCGACGCGGGCTCAGATGCTGAGGGACTATCTGGACTGATCCGGAGGGATCCCAAGGAAACGGGCCCGGGCTCACCGCCCGGGCCCTTCCATATCCCCAGCACGCACGCAGCGCGACCGCAGCACGCCCCCAGGACGCCCGACGCATGGCCCAAGCCGTCAGTCAGGAGCAGCCCTCGAACTGCGGCACCGCGACCGTCGACAGGTCCAGCCCCGACTTGCCGAACCACCGCTGCAGCAGCCGCCCGGCCGTCCCGTCCTGGTACATGTCGGTGATCGCCCGGTTGACCGCCTCGCACCCGGCCACGTCACTCTTGCGCATGCCCACCCCGGTGCGCTGCTCGTTGAACTGCGCGTTGGCCAGCTTCAGCCCCGTCCCGTCCTGGTTGGCCAGCCCCGCCAGGATGATGTCATTGGTGGTGACGGCGTCCACCTGGTTGCTCTTCAGCGCCGTCAGGCACCCCTTGTAGTCGTCGAACGGCACCAGCTTCGCCGGCACCTCGCGCTCCTCCACGACCCGCTGGGCCGCGTTCGAGCCCTTGACCGCGCAGATCCGCCGGTCCTTGAGATCGCGCACGTTCTTGATCGTCTCGTCGGGCCGCTGCAGGATGTCCTGATAGGAGATGTGGTACGGCCCCGCGAACAGCACGTCCTTCTTGCGCTCCTGGTCGATCGTGAACGTGGCCAGCACCAGGTCCGCCTTGCCGTTCGTCAGCACCTTCGCCCGGTCGGCGGCCAGCACGGGGATGTAGGAGGCCTGCTTGTGCAGCTTGCGCGCGATGTAGGCGGCCACGTCCACGTCGAAGCCCTCGAACCCGCCGTCCGGGCGGCGGAACCCGACCGACGGCAGGTCGGGCCGTACCGCGATGACGATCTGGTCCTTGTCGAGGACCGACTCCTGCCCGTCCGTCCCGCAGCCCGCGACGACCGTCGCGAACAGGGCCAGCACCGCCGCCAACGCCCGTTTCACCGGTACTCCTTGAGTCGTGGCCACACCCCTGCGATCATCAGCAGGCCGATCGCGCCGATGGCGAACGGCAGCAGCCGCCACAGGTTGTCCAGCGAGCCTTCACCGGACTCGATCGACCGCTTGAACACCGCCTGGTGCTCGGCCGACAGCGACACCAGCGCGCGGTCGTAGGCGTCGTACGCCTGGGCCACCGGCCCGAGCCGCTCGGCGACCGCCTCGTTGGTCCTGCCGCCCGCCACCAGCTCGCGGAACCTCGCGTCGGCGGCCTGGAAGCTCCGGAACGCCGACATGGCCTGGTCGCCCTGCGTGCCGACGAGCTCGGGCCCCAGCAGCCCGAGGACGTCGTCGGAGCCCTTGGCGACCTGGTCGTGGTAGGTCCGCAGGTTGCCCGCCTTGAGGTAGACGACCGACATCGCCTTGTCCAGGAACGTGTGCTCGTAGGTGTCGGCCCACTCCTTGTCGAGCAGGTAGCGGCTCTGGTCACCCTGCATGCTGTTGCTGATCGAGCGCGCCTTGGCCAGCGTCAGCACCGAGTCGAACCCGGCCGACTTCGCCGTGCGCAGCGCGTTCTCGTCCTGCGAGAGCACGTTCATCCCGAAGATCAGCGCGACCGCGGTCGTCACGGTGGCGACCAGCAGCGCGGGGCCGAACACCCGGCGGAAGCGCTGCGCGAGGAAGACCTGCAGCCAGATCAGGCAGCCCAGCGCGAGCAGCCCGGCCAGCACCACGGCGACCCGCAGGAGGGGCACCATGACGGCCTTCTCGTCATAGGTGGCGCGCACGATCGTGCCGCTCTCCAAGGTCAGGTTGTACGCCTGGGGCAGCAGCTGGACCCGCATCAGCTTGGTGGCCTCGCGGTAGGTGAGCACCACCTCCTGGGGCGGCGGCCCCGGCGCGTGCCTGGACCGCTCGTCCAGCAGCAGCGCCTGCCCGGTCAGCCGCTCGTAGCGGCCCAGCCGGTCGAGCACCGAGCGGACCGTCTCCCGTTCGGCATCGGTGTCCGCCAGCGACAGCGCCTGCATCAGCGCCTCGTTGGCCCTGGACCGCGCCGCCTCGTAGCGGTCGAGCGCCTGCGCGCGCTGCGGGGCGTACTGGTCGCCCATCACCAGCACGTTGGCCACCTGCGCGTCCATGTCGCTCAGCGCCAGGTAGAGATCGGCGGTGGCGACCACCTGCGGTCCCGCGTCGCGTCCGATGACCTGCAGGCCGTCGCGGGCGGTCATGCTGCCGACCGCGAGCGCCGCGAAGAGCAGCGCCAGCGAGGCGACCGTGATGCCGGTGATGACCCGGATCCTGCCCGGCACGCTCCGGCGCGCCGGCGGCGGGACCCCGGGCGCCCGCGCCGCGGGGGCCCGGGGCGCCTGGGGCTGTGCCAGGGTCACGGCGTGCCCTCCCTGATGGTGATGACGGTCCACGCGCCCAGGTGGATCCTGTCGCCCGCGCCGACCCTGACCGGCACGTTGACCTGGAGGGGCTTGCCGTTCACCTGGGTGCCGTTGGCGGAGCCGGGGTCGACCAGCATCCACGAGCCGTCCGGCTGCGCCAGCAGCACGGCGTGCAGGTGGGAGACGCCCGGGTCCTCGGGCGGCCCGGTCAGGTCGATCTCGGGGGCCAGGTTCCTGGCCCTGCTGCGCCGCCCGATGCGTACCTGCTCGCCCATCAGCGCGAACGAACGCTCCGGGCAGTACGGCGGGAACGCCATCGCCGTCGCGTCGGGCCCGCCCTCGGCGATGACCTTCTCGTAGTAGGTCCGGTCGGACGCCGTGACGGCCTCGAACCGGGCCCCGCTCACGGGGACGGAGACCGGCGCGCCCCCTCCGCTGTAGTCGTGGCCGCACACCTCGCAGAACTGCCCGGCACGCGGCGTCTGGCAGATCGGGCACGCCTCGGCCGACGGGGCCGGAGCCGGGGGCTGGGACGCCGCCGCGGGCGCGCCCCCCATCTGGGCGCCGCAGACGTCACAGTAGTCGTCGTCGCCTGACGGGTGCCCCTGCGGACAGGTGGCCATCAGTTTCCTTCCTTGCGCAGCCTGCTGGTACGGATGGAGCCCGTGTCGAGTTCGAGCTCGTCGGCCTTGTCCACGTTCCTGCGCAACCTGGCCGTGCCGGTGGCCGGATCGACCTCGACCACCTTCTCCAGCAACCTGGCCGTGTCCTCGCGGCCCGACTCGGCGGCCAGCTGCCGGGCCTTGGCCAGGCGGGCGGTCGCGGTGTCGACGTCGCCCATCGCCCGGGCGCTGAGGCCGCCCTGGATGAGCTCGTGCAGCTCGGCCTGGCCGGTGTAGTGGGCGACCTTCTTGTTGATCCGGGTGGACTGCACCAGGTCGTCGGTCCACTGGGCGAGCACGTTCCCGGTGGCCAGGACCTCCTGGGTGTCGGGGCGGACGAGCTTGACCCAGCCCGCCCTGATCTCGTGCCCCATCTGCCCCTGCGGCACCTCCACGCAGATGTGGTACTCGCGCTCCTCCGTGCCCCAGGAGCCGGTCGGATAGTCGCCGGTCAGCGGGTTCACGTCGGTGCGCTTGCCGGTCAGGTCGAGCAGCGTGGGGGAGACCTGCTTGACGAACTTCAGCGTCGCGGTCTGCGGCACCCACACCCGCAGCGAGAGCTCGGCCACGGTCTTGCTCATCGACGTCTGGGTCAGCCTGCGGAAGTACTCCGACAGATCCCCTTGGTTCCGTACGAAGTCGAACGAGCCGAGCATGGACTCCGCGACCTTCCGCAGCTCGGCGGGCACCCAGTCCTCGCCGATCCCCAGCGAGTCGCACACGAACTTGCCGCTCCAGCCCGCCAGCACGGAGGCGAACACCTCGGGCCGCTCGTTGTTCTGGCCGTCGGTCATCAGCAGCGCGTGCCGGATCGCCGACGGGTGCGCCGAGAGCAGATGGCCGGCCAGCTTCAGCCACTCGCCCATGGCGGTGCCGCCGTGCGCGGTCAACCGGCTGATCGCCCGCTCGGCCTCGGCCCTGGTGGCCGCGCTCGCCCTGACCAGGTTGGTGTTGCCGCCGGGGTAGACGACCTTGGCCCGCTCGGTGCCGGCGACCACCGCGAAGTGGACCCCGTCCCGCAGGGTGTGGACGGCGGTCGCGGCCGCCTGCCTGGCCTCGCGGATCTTGCTGCCGCTCATCGAGCCGGAGGTGTCGATGATGATCACTTCGGCGGCCTCGGAGGCGACGGACTGCGTGGTGGTGACGCCGCCCGTGGAGCCGACCGTGAGGATGGCGTGCACCTCGCGGCCGTCGGTCGGGAGGTACTTGTTCTGGTCGATGGTCAAGGTGAAAGCGGGCTGGTCACCCATGCGTCACTCCTAGGGGGATCAAGGCGATGGTCACGTTGTCCTGGCCGCCGGAGTCGAGCGCGTGGCGCAGCATCTCGCGGGCCATGTCGATGGGGGTCCCGGTGCGGGGGAAGGTGTAGCCGTCCAGATAGCGCCACAGGCCATCGCTGCAGACGAGCAGCAGGCCCGGCTCCTCCGGGGCCAGGGCGCGTACGTGGAGCGGGACGTTCTCGGCGTCGGCGCCGAGCCAGCCGGTGATCTCGCCGGTCTCGATCGCGTCGTCCACGGTCAGCATGTCGGCGGGCCGGTCCGGCGCGTCCGGCAGCCAGTAGGCCCGGGTGTCGCCGGCCCAGCCGAGCGTGATCCGGCCCCGCTCGACCACGGCGGCGACGTACGTGCAGGCGGGCGCGTCGTCCATGGACGTGGCGAGCTTGGTCACCGCCCGCCCGGCCAGCTCGAACGCCTCCTGCTGCGGCAGCCCCCTGGCCAGCGCGGCCGAGGCGGTCTCGACGGCCACCGCGGACGCCTCGTCGGCCCTGGGCGAGCTGCCCACGCCGTCGCAGACCACGGTCACGATCGCGTCGCCGGCGGTCAGCAGCGCCACCGCGTCCTCGTTGCGGCTGCGGCGCAGGCCCCTGTCGGTCACGGCCGCCGGGCCGCCGTCGAGCACGGTCTCCGCGTGGTCCCTGCCGGTGGGCTGGCGCAGGCCGCACCGCTCGCAGTAGCCCTCGGCGTCCACGGCCGCCGCACCGCACGACGCGCAGTTCGGCGCGCCCAAGGCGTGCCCGCACGCCTCGCAGTACGTGTCACCCGCGAGCACGGGCGCCTCGCACACGGGACAGTTCGTCGCCACATCGCCCGCGCTGTTCTGCCGAGCTGCGCTCGGGGTGTTGTGATGGATGTCCTCGCTCCGCTGCGGATCCATCGCAGTGTTGTTTTGCCGAGCTGTGCTCGGGGTGTTGTGATGGATGTCCTCGCTCCGCTGCGGATCCATCACAACCACGTCCTCGGCCGCACGGCGTTTGCCTGGTCGATGAGGGCGTGGCGCTCCTGGCGGGACTCGGCCGCGACGGCCAGCTTGCGGAAGATCGTCTCCAGCCGCCTGCGCAGGCCCGGCTCCGTGAACGGCGCCTCGGCCAGCTGCGCGCCCTTCGGTGGCGAGCCGTTCTCGAGCCAGGCCAGCGCCGAGGTGAGCAGCTCGGCGGTGAGCAGGTCGCGGCGGCGCGGGTCGAGGTCGGCCTGCTTGGCCAGCCGGTCGGCCGAGCCCACCAGGTCGTCGGTGGTGAGCCGGGCCAGGTCGGCCCCGCGTACGACGGAGACCGCCAGCGCCACCTGCGCCCGGGTCCGGTAGACCGAGTGGGCGGGCACCTCGTCGAGCGCGCCCATCCGGCCCGACCTGGCCAGCCCGAACACCGCGCTCACGTACGCGTGGTCGGTCCGCCAGACGGCCTCGTACCAGCCGGCGGCCGGCTTGCCCGCGGACTCCAGCGCGAACGCCAGCGCCAGCTTCGGCGCCAGCTCGCCGGGCAGCGCCGACAGGCACGCGTCGAACATCGCGACGGCCTCGTCCGGCCGGCCCGTGGTCAGCGCCAGGACCCCGCGATACCAGGTCACCCGCCAGTCGCGGGGCAGCTCGATGTCCAGCTCGTTCAGGGCGACGGGCGCCTCGGCGGCGGCCCCCTCGGCCAGCAGCCTGGCCCGCATCAGCTTCGTCTCGGGCGTCTTCGGCAGCGCGGCGAGCTGGTCGATCAGCTCCTTGCCGTCGCTGCCCAGCAGCCCGGCCAGCGCGCCGGCCGCCGCGTCGTTGGGGTCGACCAGCGGCACCGGCAGCGCCTGCGCGACCGCCACCGGGTCCAGCGACCCGAACACCACGTCGCTCTCCTCCGCCAGCGTCGTGCCCACGGCGGTCCGCTCGGGCCCGAACCTCGGCGAGGGAGCCGGGTACGGGGTCTTGTCCTCGATGGCGCTGACCTCCCGCAGCACCCCGACGAGCTGCTCCTCCATCTCCTCCGCGCTCTGGAACCTGTCGGCGGGATTGACCGCGGTGGCCTTGCGCAGCCACCGGGTGAACGACGGGTGCCCGCAGTCCTCGGGCAGCGGCGTGGCCGCGCCGTTCGCGTACGGGGAGAAGCCCGGGATCGTCAGCACCGCCACCGTCCTGGCCACGGTGTAGAGGTCGGCGGTGACGGCGGCGGGGTGGCTCTCGACCTCGGGGGCGTGGTAGCCGGGCGTCGCCCAGCCGGAGCCCGCGGGCGCGCCGATGGGCAGCACCGCGCCCAGGTCGATGAGCTTGAGCCGCTTGCCGACCCTGATCACGTTGGCCGGCTTGAGGTCGCAGTAGACCATGTCGTGCTCGTGCAGGTAGGCGAACGCCTGAAGGATCTCCCGGCCGTACATCAGGGCCTCGCGCAGCGGCAGCGGGCCCTGGCGGCGCAGCTCGTGCAGGGACTGGCCGCCGACGTACTCCATGACGATGTAGCCGAAGCCGCCGGAGCGCTGGAAGTTGAGGATCTTGACGATGTTGGGGTGGTCGACCGTGGTCAGGAACTTCCGCTCGGCCTCCGCCGCCGCCAGCGCCTCGGCGTCGTTGGTGTTGAGCAGGCCCTTGAGCACCACCCACATGCCGTCGAGGTTCTCGTCGGAGGCCAGGTAGATCCAGCCCAGCCCGCCGTGCGCCAGGCAGCCCAGCACGCGGTACTGGTCGTTCACCAGGTCGTCCTTGCCCAGCTTGGGGGTGAACGAGAACTGCGTGCGGCAGTGCGGGCAGAACCCGTCCGTCAGCCCCGGCCGGCCCTCCCTGGAGCGCCCGACCTCCTGTCCGCACGCCAGGTTGGCGCAGTAGCGCTTGTCCTCGGCCACCGCGGGGTCGGCCATCACGGCGGTGGCCGGGTCGCGGTAGGGCACCGACGGCAGGTCGGCGATGGTCCGCAGCTCGCCGGGCCGCGACCTGCCGCTGCTCACCGGTGAGGTGACGGATCTGCTCACCGGCTGTGTCTGCAAAGGGATGGAGACGGGCCCAGAAACGGGCCCAGAAACGGGCGCGGAAACGGGCGCGGACGCGGGCGTGCTCGCCGAGTGGCCGCACAGGTCGCAGTAGCCGTCCTCGATCGTGCCCGTGCAGCCCGGCTGCGCGCAGCGGGTCATGGCTTACCTCCGTGGATCGCGCGCTGGTACGTCTCGACGGCCGCCGCCGCCTTCGTCAGGTCGCAGGGCGCGGTCCACAGCAGCACGCGCGCCCGTTCGAACAGCTCGGAGGTCGCCGGGTCCTCCGCCAAGCCCTTCCGCACCGCCATCACCTGGCAGGCGCCGAGCCGCCCGCGCAGCTCGTCACGCCTGCTGACCAGGCCGTAGAGCGCCTTGGCCGTGGTCTGCGACTGCTCGGCGGCCTTGCGGGCCTCCTCCTCCAGGGCGGCCAGCCGCTTGGCCCGCAGCACCCAGGTGTCGACGGAGGCGTCGAGCGCGTCCAGCTCGGCGGCCAGGGACTCGGCCCGGCCGCGCGGCTGGGCCTGCGGCGGCAGGGCGATCTTCACGACGACCGCGCCGTGGGCCAGCCTGGCCTCGCTCTCGGCCGCGCGCACCCGGTCGAGCGCGGCCACGAGGTCTTCCCGCCGCCTGGCGAACTCGTCCTTGACGGTGAGCGCCAGCTCCAGCTCCGCGCGGGAGCCGGCCAGCAGCCGGGTCAGCCGGTCGAGCTCCTGCTCGATGGACGGGCCCAGCGGGTCTTCGAGCGCCGAGGCGCGCAGCCGCTTCAGCTCGGCCTCCTGCGCGGTCAGGTCGGCGCCCTCGCCCAGTCGCCGTTCGAGGTCGCGGATGTGGCGCAGGTCGCTGTCGGCGCCGTCGAGGCCGGGCAGCACGGCGTTCCACACCGCGTCGATGTCGTTGAGGGCGGAGGTGACCTCGCGGAACGTGGCGTCCATCCGCGTCAGGGTCTGGTCGAGGGTCAGCCGCTCGTCCTGCTGGGGGAGCAGCGAGCGCTGCTCGACCGGCTTGGCGCCGGTCCGCAGCACCACGGACGGGCCCACGAGCAGCTCCGTAAGCCGGCTCAGCTGCTCGGGGGTGGGTCTGGCGCGCGCGGCCCTGATCTGCTCGGCGTCACGCAGCACCGCCCGGTACGCGTCGTTCAGAGACCACAGCGTGGCCAGCGACTCCTGCGCCGCGGCCCACCTCCGCCGCGTCTCCCCGCGTAAGGAGGCCCCTTTGAGCACTTGGTAGGTGGTGTGGGATTCGAGATCGAGCAGGTCGCCGGAGACGCGGTCGCGTTCGTCGGCTCGAGCGCGCAATGCGTGCTCGACGCCCTCCCTGCTCATAGGTGGTCCCAGGCTCATCACGCTCCCCGTGAAGCAGGCCGCCCCCGAACCCTTGCTCCTACCGGCTCAACGGGGGGATCGGCCGGTTGGTTCCAAGAGTAGGGGTGACCCCTGACTTGTCCCTGATTCAACCCTGCATCACCTGCAATCCGCTTAAAGGATCTTTTACCGTTGCGGACATGGGACGAATTCTGCTGATCATCGCGGCCGTCGTGGCCGCACTCGTGCTCCTCGGCCCCCTTGTGGGCTTCGCTCTCACGCTGCTCAAGTGGGGACTGATCATCGGCGCCGTGGCGTTCGGCGTCATGCTCCTGTCGAAGTGGGTCAAGAGGACATAGCGCCCAGAGGCTTCACCAGGCATAGTTGTGTGATGGAGGCGCGGCCAGCGGTCGACGATGCCGCGCTCGGGCGCGAGGCACTCGCCGTGCTCGAGGCGAACTGGACAGGCACTGGCACCGTGCCCGCGCCAGGTCTCTATCCGCACCAATGGAGCTGGGACTCCGCGTTCGTCGTCATCGGCCTGGCCAGGCATCGGCCGGACCGGGCCCGCGACGAGCTGCTCAGCCTGCTGCGGGGGCAGTGGGCGACCGGGATGGTGCCGCACATCGTCTTCCACACGCGCGAGGCGTACTTCCCGGGGCCGTCCGTGTGGCGCTCGCAGGAGCACGAGGCCGCGCCGCGCGTGCTCACCTCGGGTCTCACCTCGCCGCCGCTGCACGCGCTGGCGCTCTGGTGGCTCTACCGGCACACCGGCGACGTCGCGTTCGTCAGGAAGGCGTACCCGGCGCTGGTGGCCCAGCACGCCTACCTCTCCTCGGCCCGCGATCTCGGCGGCGCGGGCCTGGCGGCGATCGTGCACCCCTGGGAGTCGGGCATGGACGACAGCCCGTCCTGGGACGAGGCGCTGAACGCGCTGCCCGCGATCAGGTACGGCTACCGCAACGTCGAGCTGGAGGAACGCCACCCCGACAGCGACCACGACCGCTACGTCTGGCTGGCCATGCGCTACCGGGACGCCGGATACGGGGCCGAATACCTGCGGGACGAACATCCGTTCGCGATCGAGGACCCGATGTTCAACGGGATCTGGCTGGCCTCCTGCCAGGCCCTGGCCGAGCTGGCGCCGCTGGCGGGCGCCGATCCCGCGCCCCACGCCGAGCAGGCCGACCGCATCAGGCAGGCCATGCTCGACCGCCTGTGGGACGGCTGCTTCTACGCCCGCGACCTGCGGGCCGACCGGTTGATCCGGGTCTGCACGGTGGGCGGGTTCGGGCCGTTGCTGGATCCCGGGCTGCCCAGCGACCACCTGCACGCGGCGGTCGAGGTGCTGGAGTCGGCCAGGTTCATGGGAGCCACCGGCTATCCGGTGCCCAGCTGCGAGATCCGGGCCTCCCAGTTCGACCGTACGCGCTACTGGCGCGGCCCCTCCTGGGTGAACACCAACTGGCTGCTGCGCCGGGCCGCGGCCGTGCACTCGCTGGAACACCTCGGCCAGCAGCTCACCAACGGCACCCTGCGCCTGGTCCGGCAGGCCGGTTTCCGGGAGTGCTTCGACCCCTTCGACGGCAGCGGGCGCGGGTGCAGGGACTTCTCGTGGAGCGCGGCGCTCACCCTCGATCTGCTCGCCGATACCGTGGAGGAATGAGCATTTTCCGCCGCCTGCCCGCCGACGTGCGCAAGTCCCTGGCCACCGAGCCCGGGGAGCGGGTGCTGACGTTCGCCCCCGGCACGGTCTCCGGCTACGTGGTGGCCACGAACCTCGCCCTCCACCTGACGGACGGGACGCGGGTGCCGTACGAGGACGTCGACAAGGCCACGTGGGACGAGGACGGGGTGCGGGTCCTCACCATGGACGGCACGTGGCACGCCGAGAGGATCACCGAGCCGCGGATGCTGCCCGAGACCGTCCGGGAGCGTGTCAACTCCACGATCGTGGTCAACAAGCATGTGAAGCTGCCGGGGAGGGGCGGCGTGCGACTGGTGGCCAGGCGCCGGCCCGGCGGCGAGGTGCGCGGCTGGACCTTCGTCTTCGACGACGGCCTCGACCCCGAGGACCCGGGCCTGCGCGCGCAGGCCGAACAGGCCCTGGAAGGGCTGCGGCGGAGCATGGGCGTGTGATCCCGCCCATGCTCCGAGGGTCAGTACGGGAGTCCGCTCTCGCGGGCCTTCTTGTCCACGATGTCCTCCTCGGGCCAGCCCGTGCCCGTGTTGGGGTGATGATCGTCGGCGCTGAGGAACGGGATGCGATGCAACGTCTCGCCCACCCTCGACCTGGCCATCCCGGCCAGCCTCGACGCCTGCGCGCCCATCACCCCGGCGAACTCCTGCACCCTGGGGTTGTCCGCGACACGCTGGGCCGTCCGCCTGAGCTGTTCGTACCGCTCGCGCCCGGCCCGGCTGCCCAGCACGTAGCCGATCGCCAGCCCCACAGCGAATGTCACTCGATAACGCATTTTGCACCTCCGCTGTCTCCGGGCCTACCCCGCTTGCGATGCGACACGCACTCCAGGAGTGCGCTAATCTATTCCTGCGCACGACGAAGAGGGCCTCGGCCCCGACAAGATGCGCAGACGCACGATCCCGCGTAGCTCAACGGCAGAGCAGCCGGCTGTTAACCGGCAGGTTATAGGTTCGAGTCCTATCGCGGGAGCTTCGCTTTCACAACTTAGGCCCCTTTCCTGGATCAAGGACAGGGGCCTGAGTCGTTTCCGGGGCCTACCGCGTGGCGACCGCTACACAGGGTGAGCGCGGTGAATACTGATCGGCATGCGTGTCGACTTCGATCCCGAGATCATGGGCGGGCCGGCTTTCTACCGGTTCCTCACCTCGGTCGTCGTTCCGCGCCCGATCGCGTGGGTCTCCACCGTCACCCCCGACGGAACGGTCGAGAACCTGGCCCCGCACTCCTTCTTCAGCATCGCCAGCACCGATCCGCCGATCGTGCAGTTCACCTCGATCGGCCGTAAGGACTCCCTGCGCAATGTCGAGGACACCGGCGAGTTCGTCGTCAACTTCTCCTCCGAGCCGCTACTGCGCCTGATCCGCGACACCGCCACCGACTTCCCCCGGACCGTGAGCGAGTTCGGCGTCGCGGGAGTGGAGCGCGAGGCCAGCCGGCACGTGCGGCCGCCCCGGGTGGCCGCCTCTCCCGTCGTCCTGGAGTGCCGGTCGCACACCACGCTGCGCATGGGCAACTCCACCTTGGTGTTCGGCAGGGTCTTCCTCGCGGCGGTGCACGAGGACTACCTCGTCGACGGCCGGCCCGACGCCGAGCGCCTGCGCCCGCTGGCCAAGCTCGGCGGCGACCAGTGGGGGACGCTGGGTTCGATCCTGCATCTCGACCGCATCCCGTACGAGGAGCCGCAGGCCGGCTGATCCCCCGGGGAGGGGGTCAGGAGGGGCGCTTGGCGACCACGCCGGTGAGCGCCCAGCCGAGGGCGACGACGAGACCGCCGACGATGGCGACGACGCCGAGGCCGCCGGTCTGGAGCACCGCGAGCAGGGCGATCACCACCCCGTAGATCATGGACAGGGCGAGCATCAGGCGGAGATACGTCTTCTGGTTCATACGCACACGATCGCGCGGCGCGGGACGGCGGTATGTCCCCCGATCGGTGGACATACCGCCGGTAAAATGCCGATCATGGGCAGTCCCGTCGACGCGCGGGCAGAGAACGCCTGGTTGCGTTCCTATCCCTTCTGGGACGCGTACTTCGCGATCGTGCTGGTCGCGACCATCGTCACCATCGTGGTGGACGACGGGGCGCCGGTCTCCGTCGTCCTGCTGCTCCTGATCACCGTCTCGTACGCGCTGTGGGGCCGCGCGGCCGTGCGGGCGCCGGTCGCGCCGACCAAGGAGGGCTGGTGGCACGCCGCCGCGATGCTCGTCCTGTTCACCGCGGCCGACCTGCTCGCCCCGCAGTCCGCCGTCGCGCTGTCGGCGCTGATCCCCATGACGTTCATGGCGCTGCGGCGGGCGCGGGCCGTGGCCGTGACGGTGGCCCTGTTCACCGGGCCCGCGATCCAGCTCATGGCGGAGAACGGCTCGCACCCGCTGGTGATCGCGGTGGCGATCGTCCTCGGGCTGTCGGCCAGCACGCTGCTGGGGGTGTTCATCGACCGGCTCGGGCGGCAGAACACCGAGCGGGCCCGGCTGATCGCAGAGCTCGACCGCACCCGGGAGGAACTGGCCGAGGTGAGCAAGGAGGCCGGGATGCTGGCCGAACGCGAGCGGCTGGCCGGTGACATCCACGACACGCTGGCCCAGGGGTTCGCGAGCATCGTGATGCTGCTGCAGTCCGCGGAGGACGGCGACGACCCGTACGTGCGGCGGGCCGCGCAGACGGCCAAGGAGAACCTTTCCGAGACCCGCGCGCTCATCGCCGCCCTGGCGCCGCCCGCACTGGAGGGGGCCTCGCTGGAGGAGGCGCTGGGGCGGCTGGCCAAGGGGTTCGAGCTGCCCGTGGAGGTGAGCGTGGCCGGGGCCGCCGACGTGCCCGCCCTCGTGGCGGAGGCGCTGGTGCGGGCCGCCCAGGAAGGGCTGGCCAACGTGCGCAAGCACGCCCGCGCCCGGTCCGTACGGCTGGCGCTCGAGGACGTCCCGGGCCCGGCCGTGCGGATGTCGATCGTCGACGACGGGTGCGGCTTCGCGCCCTCGCCCGGCGGCGACGGGTACGGCCTGCGCGCGATGCGCAACCGGGTGACCCGGCTCGGCGGCACCGTCCGGATCACCGGCTCGCCCGGCCAGGGCACCACGCTCGCGGTGGAGCTGCCGTGCTCAGGGTGATGATCGTCGACGACCACCCCGTCGTCCGCGAGGGGCTGCGCGGGATGTTGCTGGCCGAGCCGGACATGGAGGTGGTCGGCGAGGCCGGATCGGGGGACGAGGCCGTGGCCGTCGTGCCCCGGCTGCGGCCCGACGTGATCCTCATGGACCTGCGCATGCCGGGCGGGGACGGGGTCAGCGCCATCGAGCGGCTGGGGCCCGGCCACCGGGTCGTCGTGCTGACGACGTACGAGGACGAGGGGGAGATCCTGCGGGCCGTCTCCGCGGGCGCGGCCGGGTACCTGCTGAAGGACGTGTCGCGGGCCGATCTGGCGTCGGCCGTGCGGGCGGCGGCCCGCGGCCGGATGGTGCTCTCGCCGTCCGTGGCCACGCGGCTGGCCGGGCGGCGGCCCGCCGCGCCCGTGCTGTCGGAACGGGAGCGGGAGGTCCTGGAGCTGGTGGCCCAAGGGCTCACGAACGGGGAGATCAGCCGGCGGCTGTTCATCGGGGAGGCCACGGTCAAGACGTATCTGCTGCGGGTGTACGGGAAGCTGGGCGTCTCCGACCGCACCTCGGCCGTCCTGACCGCCCTGGACCTGGGCCTCGTCCACCGTCACCCCTGACCCCGCCACCCGGTAGAAGGACCGCGACCACGGGTCGGCGGGGAGGCGTTCCTGAAGATCTCTTCGGCCGCCTTAAGCCCTCCTTCAGGTGCGCCGCGCCACCCTCGGGCTGTCTCATCGACTCGGGGAAGGAGATCCCAATGTTCAAGCGACGCGCCGCCGTCGTCCTCACCGCCGCCGCGCTCGCCCTGGCGGGCATGGCCGGGTCCGCGCTGGCCGACGACGGTCCGGTCGAGGTGCGTGACGACGCGCTGGTCAGGGTGCACGGCGAGCCGGACTTCCCGGCCGGTCCGCTGACGTGCTGGCTGACCGACGGCAAGGTCGTCAAGTTCTCCAAGGCCAGGGTGGCCGAACTGGTGGACGAGGAGTACATCGAGCCCGCCCGGCCTGTGACCGTGGGCGGCGTGACGACCGTGCCCGCGGACCGGCTGTCGATCAGCGTCCCGGCCCGGGAGCTGCCGCGCACGGTCAAGGTGGGCAAGCGCTGGCACCGCAGCCGCGTCATCCACCTCACGTGCGTGTGGAACGACCACGCGAGCCGTTAGCCGCTCACCGCGCCCCCGGGGCCTCCCGGGGGCGCGTTCATTTCATCGTTTGACGCGACAAAGCAGAGGGCGGCAGGTAAGGATGGGTTACCGGTCCTCTGGGCCGGAGCCGCGGGCAGGTCAAGGGGGCGCGGAGAGGGCGCCGCCACCAGGACGTGCCGCCGACCCGGAATCGGCGGGGCGCTCCGATGACGGAGAAGTGCTGATTGCCGCGTGCGTACCTGGATCACGAACCTGCGCCCCTTCGATGCCCTGACCGTGCAGACGGTGGTCGAGCGAACCACCGACTTCCGCGAGGCGGAGCGTTTCATCAGGCTCTTCCACGCCGAGAACCCCAAGGCCGGCGGCCTGCACGCCCGGCTGCGCGACGTCTCCAGGGACGTGGCCCGCCAGGGGACCTACACGCACACGTACGAGGAACTGGAGTTCGGCGCCCGGGTGGCCTGGCGCAACAGCAACCGGTGCATCGGGCGGCTCTACTGGCGCTCGCTGAAGGTACGCGACCGCAGGCAGGTGACCACGGCCGAAGGGGTCGCCCTGGAGTGCGTCGCGCACCTGCGCGAGGCCACCGGGAACGGCAAGATCAGGCCCACCGTCACCGTCCTGCCGCCCGACACCCCGGCGCTGCGCGGGCCCCGGATCCTGAACGACCAGCTCATCCGGTACGCGGGCCACCGCACGAGCGGCGGCCGCATCGTGGGCGACCCGCGCAACGCGGACCTCACCGACATGGCCAAGGCGCTGGGCTGGCAGGGCAGGCGCACCCGGTTCGACGTGCTGCCGCTGATCATCCAGCCGGGTCTGGGCGAGCCGCTCCTGTGCAACCTGCCGGGGGACGTCGTGCTGGAGGTGCCGCTGGCGCATCCCGAGTATCTGTGGTTCGAGGAGCTGGCCCTGCGCTGGCACGCCGTACCGGCTATTTCGGACATGTGCCTGGAGATCGGCGGCATCTGCTACCCGTGCGCGCCCTTCAACGGCTGGTACATGGGCACCGAGATCGGCGCCCGCAACTTCGCGGACGCCGACAGGTACGACCAGCTCAAGATCGTCGCGCACCGGCTCGGGCTGGACACCTCGACCGAGCGGAGCCTGTGGCGGGACCACGCTCTGGTGGAGCTGAACGTGGCGGTGCTGCACTCGTTCGAGCGGGCGGGGGTCACGATGACCGACCACCACACCGAGTCTCGCCGCTTCCTCACCCACCTGTCGCGCGAGGAGAAGGCCGGGCGCGCCTGCCCGGCGGACTGGTCGTGGATCGTGCCCCCGATGTCGGGCGGCGTCACCCCCGTCTTCCACCGCTACTACGACACCAGCGTCCTGAGCCCCGCCTTCGTCCATCGGCACCAGTCGCCGTCCTTGCCATCCCGGCCTAGAACATGGTTCGGTTAGGGCATGGCAGAACTCGTGCTCTCATCCCTCGACCAGGGCGTACTCACGCTGACCTTCAACCGTCCCGACACCCTCAACGCGTGGACGGACGCCATGGGGCGGCGCTACTTCGACCTGCTGGCGGAGGCCGAGAAGGACCCGGAGGTGCGGGCCGTCGTGGTCACGGGCGCGGGCAAGGGGTTCTGCTCGGGGGCGGACTTCAAGGCGCTGACGGCGATCCAGAACGGCACCTACGACGAGGAGCCCGATCCGCGGCCCAACACGTTCCCGACCACCATCGCCAAGCCGATCGTCGCCGCCGTCAACGGGGCCTGCGCGGGGCTGGGCATGGTGCACGCGCTCGTCTGCGACCTCGTCTTCACGGCCGCGGACGCCAAGTGGACCACGGCGTTCCCGCGCCGGGGCCTGATCGCGGAGTACGGGCTGTCGTGGGTGCTGCCCAGGCTCATGGGGCAGCAGCGGGCCATGGACGTCCTGCTGTCGGGGCGGGTGTTCACCGGGGCCGAGGCGTACGAGCTCGGGCTGGTCAACCGGGTCAGCGCGGGGGAGAGCGTGGTCGCCGAGGCGCAGGCGTACGCCCGGGAGCTGGCGGCCTACAGCTCGCCGGCGTCCATGGCGGTGATCAAGCGCCAGGTGTGGCACGACTGGGACACCACCCTGGAGGGCTCGGCCGCGACGGCCGTCCGGGAGATGACGGCCTCCTTCGGCCGCCCCGACTTCGCGGAGGGCGTCGCCAGTTTCCTGGAGCGACGCCCGCCGAACTTCCCGCCCCTCTGAACGGTCAGGCCAGGCGGTGGGCGCCGCGGGCCGGGGTGGCGGGCAGGAACCGGGGAGCCTGGAAGCCGTGCTCCGCGTACGCGGCGGTCACCGACTCCTCGACGCCGGCCAGGCGGTCCACCGGCACCAGGGCGATGGCGGAGCCGCCGAAGCCGCCGCCCGTCATCCGGGCGCCCCGCGCCCCGCCCCTGATGGCGGCCTCCACCGCGACGTCCAGCTCCGGCGACGAGACCTCGTACTGGTCCCGGAGCGACAGGTGCGAGGCGTTCAGCAGGGCGCCGATCTCGGTGACGGCGCCCGCGCGCAGGAGGCCGATGAGGGCCTCGACGCGGTGGTTCTCGGTCACGATGTGCATCGTGCGCTTGCGCTCGTCGCCCTGGAGCCGGTCGAGGGCCGCCGCCAGGTCCGTGACGTCGCGCAGGGCCGGGACGCCGAGCTTGCGGGCGGCCGACTCGCACTCGGCGCGGCGCTTGGCGTACTCGCCGCCGGCGTGCTCGTGGTGGACCTGCGTGTCGATGATCAGCATGCTGAGCCCGTGGGAGGCCAGGTCGAGCGAGATGTTGCGGGAGGCGAGCGAGCGGCAGTCGAGGAACAGCGCGTGGCCCTCCTCGCACAGCGCCGAGGCGGCCTGGTCCATGATGCCGCAGGGCATGCCGACGAAGTCGTTCTCGGCCTTCTGGCTGAGCAGGGCGATCTCCATGGGCGTCATGCCCAGGTCGTGCAGGTCGTTGAGCGCCGAGGCGACGGCCACCTCGAGGGCGGCGCTGGAGCTGAGCCCCGCGCCCTGCGGGACGTCGCCGTCGATCGCGATGTCGGCGCCGCGCACGCGGTCGCCCAGCATGGCGAAGACGCCGACGACGTAGCGGGCCCAGCCCGTCGACTGGTCGTGGCCGGTGAAGGTGAGGGGCTCGCCGGCGGCCTGGAGGGAGAGGAGCCGGATGGTGTCGTCCGTACGCGGCGTGATCGCGGCCGTGACGCCCCACGGCACGGCGAAGGGGAGCACGAAGCCGTCGTTGTAGTCGGTGTGCTCGCCGATCAGGTTGACCCGGCCGGGCGCACGCCAGACGGTCTGGGGGGACGCGCCATAGGCGGCACGAAAAGCTTCAACAACGCGCATAATCGAACACTCCTCAACAAAGGCCCGACCGTAGACTAGCGCCATGGAGGAGCTGCTGGATCCCGGGCTCGGCCGGGTCCGGGTGTTCCTGATGCATGACGACAACAAACCCCGCAAACTCCGGTACAACCTGGGCCATTCCCGCCTGCTGACCTTCGGCGGCGCGTACTCCAACCACATCAGGGCCGTGGCCGAGGCGGGGCGGCGGCACGGGATCGAGACCATCGGGGTCATCCGGGGCGAGGAGCACCTGCCGCTGAACCCCTCGCTCGCCTACGCGAAGGCGTGCGGGATGACCCTGACCTACCTCGACCGGGCCTCCTACCGGCTCAAGCACACCGAGGCCGTGCTGGCGAGGCTGCGGGCGCGCTGGGGCGAGGACGTGGCGATCCTGCCCGAGGGCGGGAGCAACGCGGCCGCCGTGCGCGGGTGCGCCGAGCTGCCGGGGGAGATCTCCGAGGAGTACGACGTCATCTGCTGCCCGGTCGGCACCGGCGGGACGCTGGCCGGGATCTCGGCGGGGCTGCCGGATGGGAGGCGGGCGATCGGGTTCGCGGTGCTGAAGGGGGCGGGCTTCCTCGCGGGCGAGGTGGCCAGGCTGCAGCGGGAGGCGTACGGGCGCACCTGGGCGAACTGGGAGCTCAACCTGGACTACCACTTCGGCGGCTACGCCAAGTCGACCCCCGCCTTGGACGCATTTATCCAGAAATATCGTGTTGAAGGCATCTATGTGGCCAAGATGCTCTACGGGATTCTCGACCTCGCCCGGCAGGGCGCTTTCCCCGACGGCGCCCGCGTCGTCGCCGTGATCACCGGTCAGCCCTCTGCCACCCGCGCACCCTAGCCGCCGAGCTGGTCGAGGACCGGCGCCACCAGCGCGTTGAGCTCGCGGGTCAGCACCACTATGGCCCGGTGCGCGCGCTGCTCGACCTCGTCGTGCGGTCCTTCGGGCTCGGACGGCAGGTCGTCGAGGGGCACGGGCACCTCCAGGAGCAGCGAGGCCCGCAGGAAGGGGAGTCTGGCCAGGTCCTGCTGGGTCGGCTCGACGTACTGGCCGAAGGTCTCCTGCCAGCCCAGCCAGCCGCGGTCGCGCCACCAGGCCCGCGAGCGGGTCAGCTCCTCGGGCAGCGGCGAGACCACCCTGACGCGGGCGTAGAGCGAGCCGTCCCAGGTGTTGCGGTGACAGGTGGCGTCGAGCACGCGCCGGTCCCACCGCACGTAGCCGGGGGTCAGCGCCGGCGGCGTGGCCAGCCGCCACGCGGCGCACGCGAACCTGACGGGCGCGATGTCGCCCCACTCGAACTCTTCGAGATTCTTGCGCACGTGTACGGCATAGCGCCCGTCACGGTCTCTGTCGAACTCTTGATCGATCCAGAACGCCTTGCCCATGGAGACTACGCTACGGCCTCACCCGCTCCGCCGGGGCTCCAAGTCGTACGCGCCGCCCCGCGACGGCTCCGGGGCGACCGTGCCCGCCTCCACGAAGTGGTGGCCATAAGCAGGCGAGGGAGCGCCGTTGCCTGGACTGAGGAGCGCAGGGAGCGGAGCGACCGGAGCGACGAGGGAAGGCGACGGCTCCAGGGCGACCGAGCCCGCCTCCACGAACTGGAGGCCATAAGCACCGAATGGCCTGTGACGGAGGTGACACATGTGTAGCTTTTTCACATTGTTGGATGACTTTGGAGTGAGCAATGGCGTCAGAGCAGCTCGACGCGGCCATGAGCCACTGGAAAGCGGGAGATCTCGACGAGGCCGCCGCGCTGTTCAGGCAGATCGCGGCCACAGGGGACCCGGAGGCCTCCCACCTGCTGGCAGGTCTGCTGCAGGAGCAGGGGGACCTGGACGGCGCCGAGGCGGCGCACAGGTCGGTGATCCAGTCGGGCGACCCCGTGTTCGGGCAGCGCTCGGCCATCGCCATGGGCATGATGCTGGTCGCGGCCAAGGAGTGGCCGGCGGCGCACCGGGTGCTCACGATCGCGTCGGACGGGGCCGACTTCGAGGTGGCCGCGCTCGCCGACACGGCGCTGGTGCTGGTGCTCACGCAGATGGGCGACGTGGACGGCGCGCAGGCGGCGCTGGAGCGCGCCCGCAGGTGTGACAGCCCGGCGGTGGCCGAGCTGGCCGCGCGGCTGGAGCTGCCCGAGTTCCACCTCCAGGACCCGGCCTCGGCCCGCGAGCTGTACGAGGCGGCCGAGGACGAGGACGACTACCGGGCGCTCCTGACCTGCGGCGATCCCGACGTGGTGTCGCTGTCGGCGTTCCGGCTGTACCAGATCCACGCCGAGGAGGAGGAGTTCGAGCAGGCCAGGCAGGTGTGCGAGCACGCCATCGCCGTCGGCCACCCCGACCACCTGGCCATGGCCCACAAGCTGCTCGGCGGGGTGCTGGTCGACCTGGGCGAGTACGCCGAGTCCGCCGCCGCCTACCGCATGGCCGCCGAGGACCCGAGGCCCGGCATCCGGTTGCCGTCGCTGGTCGAGCTGGCCAAGGTGACCGCGTCGCTGGGCGACGTGGAGGAGACCAAGGCGATCTTCCACCGGGTGATCGCCAGCGGGCAGCGCGAATACGTCGTGCAGGCCCACGCGTGCCTGGCCCAGATGCACGTCGAGGCGGGCGAGACGGCCGAGGCGCTGGCCGCGCTGCGCGCGGTGCTGGAGGCGGGGGAGGACGAGTGGGCGTCGATCTGCGTCACGCTGCTCGGCCTGCTGCTCGACCAGCATCCGGAGGTGTACGACGAGGCCATGGAGCTGGCGCGGTTCGCGTCCGGGCACGACGACCCCGACGCCGCGTTCAAGGCCACGCTGCTGCTCGAACACGCCGCCAGGCAGCAGCCGCTGGCCGACCCCGTCGAGGAGCAGGCGCTCCAGGACACCGACGAGGGGCTGGCCCGCCTGCAGGCCGGTGACGTGGCCGGGGCCAGGCTGCTGCTGCGCGGGGCCGCCGACTCGGGCGCGGCCACGCAGTCGCTCAGGGCCATGGCGACGCTGGCCCAGCTGGAGATCGGCGAGGGCGACCGGGAGCAGGCCGACGAGCTGCTCGCGTACGTTGTCGAGGGCGACGACGTGCTCCAGGGCTTCAGCGCGACCTTCCTGCTGCACCTGCTGCGCGAGTCCGGCGAGGAGCCGCACCCCGTGCTGGCGGCGATGCTCGACCACCAGCGGCTGGGCAGGGAGGAGGGGCTGGTCCGCTACCGCGCGGCCATGGACCATCCGGATCCCGCCGTCGCCGCGATCGGCGCCGCCGTGTTCGCCCAGGTGCTGGCCTCGATCGGGTACGACCTGTCGGACGCGGCCAAGCTGTTCGAGTCGGCGGCCGAGAGCGGGGACCCGCTGGCGCTGTCGTACACGGCGGTGCTCTGCAAGGAGGTGCTGTCCGACGAGGAGGCGTCGGTCGAGCTGCTGCGCCGGGCCAGGGCGGAAGGCCATCCGGTGCTGGCGCCGTGGGTGGGGTACGCGCTGGGCGGGCTCGTCGCGGAGCACGACCCGGGCGAGGCGCGGGCCGCGTACACGACGGCGTTGGACGGCGGCAACCGCGGGCTGCGGAGCGAGGCGGCCGCCTCGCTGCTCACGGTGCTGGAGCGGCAGGGCGACCTGCTGGCCGTCTGCCGGCTGCACGAGAGGCAGATCGAGGAGGAGACCTCCGCGGACGGCCGCTCGCGCGGCGCCTGGCTGCTCGGGCTGCACCGGGTGCGGGTCGACGACCTCGCCGCCGCGCGGGCGGCCTTCGACCTGGCGACGGGGGAACCGGAGGCGATGGGGCGCTTCGCCCGGTTCCTGCTCGACCGTGACCTCGACGCCGCGGCCGGGGCGCTGGAGGAGATCGACGACGAGGGCAACGCCTTCCTGGTGAGCATGCTGGCCATGGAGTGCGCGCACGCCTGGCAGCGGCGCGGCGAGCTCGCCGCCGCCGACGCGGCGCTCTCGCTGGTGCTCGCCGCCGGGCACCCCAAGTACCGGCAGGAGGCGGGCTGCTACCTCGGCGCGCTGCGGAACGACGTGGGGGACAAGCGCGGCGCCCTGGAGGCGTGGGAGCGGGTCGCGGACGGCGACAACGCGCCGCTGGCCGCCATGACGCTGAGCGACATCGGGCAGGTGCGGCAGGAGCTCGGGCTGCCGGCGGAGGCGGCCGCCGCCTACCGGGAGGCGCTCGGGGAGCTCGGCGAGACGCGCAGGAAGGACGTGACCATCCGGCTCGCCGAGGTGCTCGTGGCGAGCGGCGCGGCGCAGGAGGCCGGCGAGCTGATGACGGAGGAGTTCGGCGAGGCCGGGCGGCTCCGGTTCGCCGCCATGCTCAGCGACCACGGCGACCTGGGCGCCGCCCTGTCCCTCCTGACGCCGGGCTCGGGCGACGTGCTCGAGGAGCAGGCGCTCGGGGAGCTGCTCGCCAGGACCGGCGACATGGCGGGGGCGCGGGAGGCGTTCGAACGTGCCGTGGCCGCCGACCCCGGGTCCGCGTCCGGCACGCTGGTGGCGGCGGGCAAGGTGCTGGCCGAGGCGGGCGACGACGACTACGCCCGCGCCGCCTACGAGCGGGTCGTCGCCCTCGACGACGACGAGTGGTGCACGGCCGTCGCCCGCGTCCGGCTCGGCACGGCCTCGGCCAAGGAACGCGGATGGGTGCTGGCCGACGACGGCGACCGGGAGGGGGCGGTCGCGGCGCTGACCGAGTTCGCCGGGTCGGAGCTGATGGCCGAGGTGCTGCTCGCGCTCGACGGCAACGACGCCAGGGCCGTACGCCGCCTGGTGGCCGCGGCGGACCCGCAGGACCGGCGGGAACCCCTCTCCGAGACCCTCGACCGGGCCCGCGGGCTGGACGACGAGCACGCGGCCACGGCGCTCTGCCGGGTGGTCGTCGAGCTGGGCGAGCCCGACCTCGCCGCGCAGGCCGCGCTGGACATCGGCGTCGCTCTCGCCGGGCGCGGCCACCACTGCCGGGCCGAGCTGAGCACCCTGCCCGCCACCGAACACCCGCAGACGTCCGAGATGGCCTGGCGCAACATCGCCATCCTCCGCCATCGCCGCGGCGATCTCGACGGGGCGATCGAGGCCGCCCGCGCCGCGATGCCCGCCACCGCCGTCGTGCTGTCCGACCTCCTCGACGAGCGGGGCGACGCCGAGGGCGTACGCGCGGCGCTGACCGCCGGTGCGGCGGCCGGGGACCTCGAAAGCCTGCGCCACCTGGTCGCCCACCTGCTCCTCGCGGAGGACCACGACGCCGTGGTGAAGGAGGCCGAGCGGGCCGTCGGGACCGGCGACCCCGAGACCGTGTCGATGGGCTACTGGGCGTGGGGCGACGCGTACAAGGCGCGGGACGACCTGGAGAACGCGGCCCTCATGTACGGACGCGGCGTGGACACCGGCTTCCCCGCCACCTCGCCCGGCATCCGCGTGGACCTCGCCAAGGCCCTGCGCGGGCTGGGCGACGCGGCCGGCGCCGTCCGGGAGGTGCGCCTGGCCATGGAGTCCGGCGTGCCCGACGCGGTGGAGAGGGGCGGCGTGCAGCTGGGTCTCTGGCAGTACGAGGAGGACGACCACATGGGGGCCGCCCGGGCGTTCGCGGTCGCCGCGGGCGCCGGCTCCGAGGTGGCGGCGGGCAACCTGCGCGTCCTCGCCCGCCAGGCGGCCGGCCGCGGCGAGCACGACCTGGCCGTGCGGATCATCCGGCTGACGGGCGACGAAGCCGGCGACGTGGCGCGCGAGCTGGGCGGGCAGTGCGAGGACCCGGCCGCCGTACGTGCGTACTTCGAGCTGGCCGAGCGGGGGCCGTTCACCGAGCTGGACATCGCCGACCGGCTGGCCGGGCTGGGCGAGCACGCCGAGGCGCGGGCGATCTACGAGCGGCTCAGCCGGAGCGACGACTCGGACGTACGCTTCGTCGCCGGTGGCAGGCTGCTCGAACTGCTCGACGACGAGGGGGACGCCGACGCGTTCTTCGACGTCGCGCAGCGGGCGGCGGCCGACGCCGACAGCCCCATCCGCGGGGTGTTCGGGAGCCTGCTCGGCATGCTCCAGGACAACCGCGGGGACACCGAGGCGTCCCTGGACACGTTGCGGGAGGCGGCCGCCGGCGGCGAGCCCATCGCGCTGGCCACGCTGGCGCAGACGCTGGTCGGGGCCGGGCTGGTGGACGAGGGGCGGGAGACGTACCTGCGGGTGCTCGACGTCGGCGACGCCGACCTCGCGGCGCGGGCGATGATCGCGCTGGGGCAGACGTACCACGAGGAGGACGGGGAGCGGGCCCGGGAGTGGTACCTGAGGGCCGTCGAGCGGACCGAGGGGCACTACAGCGCGCTCGCGGCGATGTACCTGGGCGCGCTGGCCAAGCGGAACCGGGACTTCCCCGAGGCGCTCACCTGGTACCAGCGGGTCATCGACTCGGGTGACTCCGAGTCGGGGCTGGCCGCGGCGCACCTCGGCGAGCTGTGCTACTGGCTCGGCGACCACGACGGCGCCCTGCGCTACTACGAGCTCACGCTGGGGCTCACCGAGCAGGCCGACCTGGTGGCCGAGGCCGCCTGCCGGATGGGGGAGATCCGGTACGCCCGGGGCGAGGTGGACCTGGCCCGGCAGCTGCTGGTGACGGCGGTGGAGACCGGCGACCCGTCGTTCGCGTCCCCCGCCTCGACGCTGCTGGCCAAGATGGGGTGATCGGCATCGGGGCTGGGCGCCGGCGGCCGAGCAGCGCCAGCAGGCCGACCATGACCAGCCCCAGCGCCGACAGCTCCAGCTTGTCGGCCAGGGTGGCGGCGTTGGCAAGCACCCCGAACGCGGTGTGCCCCACCGCGGCCACCACGACCCCCGTCCGCTTCAGGTACGGCCGCTCGCGCAGGGCCACCACTGCCAGCAGCGCCACGCTGAACACGGCTTGGTAGGGCAGGCCGGGCGTCACGCGCAAGCTCAAGGCGGGCCTGGACAACCGGGTTCAGCCGGCCCTCATCGTCCACGACGCCGGGCCGGGGTAGCGGCGCCCAGAGCGTCAGACGCGGCCGAGGCCCGCAGGCAGCAGGGCGCGGATCGCGGCCTGGACGGCGTCGAGGTTCACCGCCTCCGGGGCGACCCGCCATTGGGCGTGGACGCCGATGACGGTCCCCACCAGCAGGACCGCGAACGCCTCCGGGTCGGTCCCCGGGGGTAGCGCGTCCGCCGGGATCCGGGCCAGCACCCCCTCCCGGAGCGTCGCGTGGAGCCGCGCGTAGTGCTCGCGGATCGGCGAGCCGACCTCCACGGCCTCGGCCAGCAGGGTGATGAACAGGCGCGTGGCGGGCAGCCGGATGAAGCCCACGACCTGGTCGAGCGGGTCGTCGGGGCGCTCCCCTGCGGGCGGGGGAAAACCCGTCAGTATGGCCTGAAGCTGGTCGTCGACCACCGCTTCCAGCAGGCCGAGCTTGTTGCCGAAGTGCCAGGGGATGGAGCCGCGGCTGATGCCGGCCTTGTCGGCGATGTCGATGAAGCTCGTCTGCCGGTATCCCTTCTCGGCGAAGAGCTCGGCGGCGGCGCTCACCAGCAGCCGGCGGCTCTCCTGAGTCCTCTCGATACGTCGCGTGGCCATGCGAAACATCTAACCAGGCATGCCGGATGGCAGAGCCTATGCTGGTCGATATAGCCTGTGTTAGCCAACATAGAAACCGGGGAGGTTCTCATGCGTTGGGTGACCTATGCGACGGACAGCGGCGACCGCGTGGGGGTGATCGGCGAGGAGGACCGGATCCACCCCCTCGCGCCGGGTGTGAGCCTGATCGAGCTGATCGCCCGGGGCGCGCAGGAGCTGCGGGCGGCGGGCGAGGCGGCCCTGGCGTCCTCGGCGGGGACGGTCCCGCCGGCCGAGGTCAGGCTGCGCGCGCCGATTCCGCGCCCGCCCTCGATCCGCGACTGCCTGTGCTTCCTGGACCACATGCGCAACTGCCGGCAGGCGGCCGGCTCGCCCCGCACGCTCGACGACACCTGGTACGAGCTCCCGGCCTTCTACTTCGCCTGCCCGTCGACGGTCGCCGGCCCGTACGACGACGTGACGATCTCCCCCGGCAGCGCCTGGTTCGACTTCGAGCTGGAGATCGCCGCGGTCATCGGTCCGGGCGGGCGCGACCTCACCCCGGAGCAGGCCGAGGAGCACATCGTCGGCTACACCGTCTTCAACGACTGGTCGGCGCGCGACCTGCAGCTGCGCGAGTCGCCGCTGGCGATCGGCCAGGCCAAGGGCAAGGACGGCGCGACCACGCTCGGCCCGTACCTGGTCACGCCGGACGAACTGGAGCACTTCCGCCGCGACGGCAGGCTCGCCCTGCGGGTCGAGGCGACCGTCAACGGCCGGACCATCGGCTCAGGTCGTACCGATGCCATGGACTGGAGCTTCGGCGAGGTCATCTCCTTCGCCTCGCGCGGCGTGGACCTGGTGCCGGGCGACGTGTTCGGCTCGGGCACGGTGCCCGGCTGCTGCCTCGTCGAGCACCTGTCCCTCGCCGATCCGGCCGCGTTCCCCGGCTGGTTACGGGACGGCGACGTCGTCGAGCTGACGGTCGAGGGGCTGGGCCGCACCCGGCAGACCGTCCGCGCGTCCGCCCCGCCGTACCCGCTCACGCCCCGGCACAACCCCGACCGCCGGCCCGCGCGCCCGCGCGTCAACCGGGCCCCGTCGAAGCTGCCCTACACCCGCGGGCTGCACGAGGTCGCCGCGGGCGTGTGGGCCTGGCTGCTGCCCGACGGCGGGTACGGCTGGAGCAACGCGGGACTGGTCGCGGGCGAGGGCGCCTCCCTGCTGGTGGACACCCTGTTCGACCTGCCGCTGACGGCCGAGATGCTCGCCGCCGTGCGCGGGATCACCGACCGGCGCCCGCTTGCCCACGCCGTCATCACCCACGCCAACGGCGACCACACCCACGGCAACCAGCTGCTGGGCGACTCGGTCCGGATCATCGCCGCGGCGGCCACCTGCGCGGAGATGCGGCACGAGCTGCCCCCGGAGATGCTGACCGCCGCCCAGGTCATGGACATCGGCCCGGCGACCCCCTACTTCCGCGAACGCTTCGGCGCCTTCGACTTCAGCGGCATCCGCCTGCGGCTGCCCGACCTGACCTACGAGGGCGAGCTGACCCTGGACGTCGGCGGCCGTGAGGTGCGCGTGACGAACCTCGGCCCCGCCCACACCGGCGCCGACTCGGTCGTGCACGTGCCGGACGCGGGCGTGCTGTTCGCGGGCGACCTGCTGTTCGTCGGCTGCACCCCGATCGTGTGGAGCGGCCCGATCGGCAACTGGATCGGCGCCTGCGACAAGATGATCGCCACCGGAGCGGACACGATCGTCCCCGGCCACGGCCCGGTCACCGATCCCGACGGGATCCGCGCGGTGCGCGGCTACCTCACCCACGTGGTCGAGCAGGCGGACGCCGCCCACGCCCGCGGCCTGTCCTTCGCCGAGGCGGTCGAGGCGGTGGACCTGGGTGAGTACGCCACCTGGCTGGACGCCGAGCGGATCGTGGTCAACCTCCACCGCCGCTACCGCGAACTCGACCCCGCCGCCACACCCCAGCTGGACCAGATGACGCTGATGGTCATGATGGCCGAAAGGGCGCTCTCATGAGGCTGCCGAACACCGCCTACACCTCCCACCCGTGGCGCATCCACGAGTTCACGAGCGACTTCTCGGTCGAGGACGTGTGGTCGTTCCGCACTCCCGGAGCCGGGCCCGGCGACTTCCCGGCGATGCTCGCGGCGATGCGGAGCGCCGGCGGATTCGCGAAGCAGACCCGGCCGGTGAAGTTCCTGTTCGCCCTTCGATGGCGGCTTGGCGCGCTTTTCCGCTGGGACCAGCCGTCGGCGGGCGTCGGCGCGCGGGTCGCCTCGCTCCGCGACCGCCTGCCCGCCGACCTCCGCGCCGCCCCTCGCGGCCCGGACAGCGAGAGCCTGCCGCTCAAAGCGGTGTACGAGCTCGACACGGAGTGCGCCCGCGAACTGGCGAACCAGACCGTGCACACCGTGATGCACCTCGGCTGGGCCCGAGGGGCGAACGGCGACCACGAGCTGCGGATGGCCGTCCTCGTCAGGCCGAACGGGCGGTTCGGGCGGCTCTACCTGGCCGCCATCGCCCCCTTCCGCCACCTCATCGTCTATCCGGCCCTCACCCGGCAATGGGAACGGGCCTGGCGCGACCGATGAGTTCCCGCCGTCCGGCCGGTCCGTACCGGTGACCATGACCGACATGGCCTCGTGCGGCGTCCCCGGTGTTGAGTCTCAAGCTGCTTGAGACCCCATAGTGGACGCCGTGGACGACGACGAGCTGTACCCGATCGGGGACGTGGCGCGCCGCACCGGCCTGAGCGTCAGTGCCATCAGGTTCTACGCCGACGCCGGGATCATCGCGCCCTCCGGCCGCACGGACGCCGGGTACCGGCTCTACGACGTCCAGGCCATCGCCCGGCTGGAGCTCGTCCGCACCCTGCGCGAGCTGGACGCCGGCCTGGACGACATCCGCCGGTTGCTGGCCGGCGAGACGACGCTGCGCGATCTCGCCACGGCGCATCTCGCGCTCCTCGAACGCCAGTCGGCCCGCCTGCGGGCCAGGCGGGCCGTCCTGCGCGCCATCGTGAACCAGCCCACCACGGCCGAACGGGTGCGTCTCATGCACAAGCTGGTCTCCATGTCCGACGACGACCGCGACCGGCTCGTCGACGAGTTCTGGGACGAGGTCAGCGACGGCCTCGACGTCCACCCCGCCTTCGTCGAGCAGTTGCGCATGATGCGGCCGGACCTGCCGGAGGAGCCCACCACCGAGCAGCTCGAAGCCTGGATCGAGCTGGCCGGCCTGGTGCGGGACGACGACTTCCGCCGTTCGGTCCGCGCGTACCTCCATGACACCTACTCCACCGCCCAGGGACGCCTCATGACCGCACCGGCGACGCTGGGCTCGATCGAGAAGGGGGCGACGATCATCCGGGAGGCCCAGGCGGCACAGCGGGCCGGGCTGTCCGCGGACTCTCCCCAGGCTCGGGACATCGCCGGCCGCTTCCTGGCCTCGATCGCCGAGGCCACCGGGGATCAGGACACGGCCGAGTTCCGGCGCCGGCTGGCCGCCAACCTCCTGGTCGCCAAGGACCTCCACAGCGCGGAGCTCCGGCGCGCCGCGGACGAGGCGTCCCGGTTCACCGGCACGCACGGGAGGTACCTGGCGCTGGTGGCCACCATCAACGGCACGACGCCGGAGGACGAGGCAGACGTCCCGGTGCCCTACGAATGGATCGCCACGGCTCTCGACATTAATTAAATGACCGATTAGTCTCATCTGGTCAAACAAATGAGGTGAGACCGGATGGTCAAGGCAGGACGGCCGCCGCAGGATCCGGCGCGCCAGCTGGAGCGGGCGCACCGGATCCTCGACGCCGCCGCCGAGCTGGTCCTGCGCTGGGGTTACGGCAAGACCACGATCGACGACGTGGCCAAGCGCGCAGAGGTCGCCAAGGGCACCATTTACCTGCACTGGAAGACGCGCGACGAGCTCTTCGCCGCGCTGCTGCGCCGCGAGCGGGTGCTCATGCTGGCCGAGGTCCGTCAGGGCGCGCCGGCCACGCTGGGCCAGTTGTACGGCGGTTACGCCCGCGCGCTGCTGCGCAGGCCGCTGCTCCAGGCGCTGATGCGGGGCGAGTCGGACCTGCTGGGCAAGTTCGCGCGCCAGAAGCAGCAGGCGGGCCAGTCGGCGGCGATGGGCCCGCCCTTGGACGCGTACCTGGCGGAGCTGGTCAAGCGGGGCGCGGTGCGCGCGGAGCCCGGGGACCACGCCATGGTGGCCAACGCGATCCTGTACGGGTTCCTGTTCGTGCCGGACGGCATGCCCAAGGAGGCGGAGGCCGACCGGATCGCGTTCCTGGTGACCGACACCATCGACCGGGCCCTGAGCCCGGGCCGCCCCCTGTCCCGCGACGACGCGGACGCCGTCGCGCGGGCCACCCTCGATCTCCTCACCGCCGGGGAAGAGGTCGCCGAGCGGAAGCTGGCGGCCTCCATGGGCGGGACGCAAAAGGCTCAAAGGAGCGTATGACGTGAAGGCCGTACTCCCTCTCGACGACGCGGCGGCCGACCTCGCGACCGTCGGCGGCAAGGGCGCCTCGCTGGCCAGGCTGACCCGGGCGGGGCTGCCCGTTCCGGCCGGATTCCACATCACCACCGACGCCTACCGGGCGTTCGTGGCGGCCTTCCGCGACGAGATCCCGCACGCGCAGGACCCGCGGGCGCTGTTCGCCGGGCACGACCTGCCCGCCGAGATCGCCGCGGAGATCCGCCGGGCGTACGACGCGCTCGGCGACGACGTGCCGGTGGCCGTGCGCTCGTCCGCCACCGCAGAGGACCTGCCGGACATGTCGTTCGCCGGTCAGCAGGACACCTACCTCAACATCAGAGGCGACGCCCTGCTCGACGCGGTCAGGCGCTGCTGGGCCTCGCTGTGGAACCCGCGCGCCGTCGCCTACCGCGACCAGAACGGCGTCCCCCATGACGACGTGGCGCTGGCCGTGGTGGTCCAGGAGCTGGTGGACGCGGATGCGGCCGGCATCATGTTCACCGCGAACCCGGTCAGCGGAGCCCGCGACGAGACCGTCGTCAACGCCTCCTGGGGGCTCGGCGAGGCGGTCGTCGGCGGCCAGGTCACCCCCGACACGATCGTCGTGTCCGGCGGCGCCGTGACCCAGGAGCAGGTGAGCGACAAGACGGTCATGACCGTCCGCACCCCCGACGGCACGCAGGAGCGGCCCGTCCCGGACGAGCTGCGGCGCGCGGCCGTGCTCGACGCGGCGCAGGCCGTGGAGCTGGCCGCGATCGGCGCGCGCATCCAGACCCTGTACGGCACGCCGATGGACGTCGAGTGGGCCAGGCGCGACGGGGAGTTCGCCATCGTCCAGGCGCGCCCGATCACCGGCATCAAGGCGCAGGTCGAGGAGTGGAACGACAGCCTCAAGGGCGAATATCTGTGGACCGGCGGCAACCTGGGCGAGGCGATCCCCGACGTGATGACGCCGATGACGTGGTCGTTCGTGCGGCTGTTCATCCACGAGGCCATGTCCGCCTCGGCTCTGCCCGGCTTCGACCTGGTCGGCAACATCGGCGGCCGCTTCTACATGAACCTGAGCGTCGTTCACTCCATCGCCGGGGCCCTGGGCATGCGCGCCCGGCTGAGCGCGGTGGAGCAGGTCTTCGGCAAGCTGCCGCCGGGGCTCGGCGTGCCGCTGGTGCCGGTGTCGCGCTGGGAGATCATCAAGCGCGTCCTGCCCATGGCGATCGGCATCCAGCGCCGCGTGCGTACCAACCTCAAGGGCATGCGCGCGTTCCTGGCCACCTCGCAGCGGCGCTGCGAGGAGCTGCGCGCCACGATCGCCGCCACCGGGTCGGGCCCCGAGCTGGCCGGGCTGTGGGAACGCGAGATCAAGCCCCACCTGGTCACCTCCTGCCGCATGCTGGAGGCCGCCGGCCGCCAGGGCGGCGCCACCCTGGTCTGGACCCGCGACCGGCTGCGCAAGATGATGGGCGAGGTCGCCGCCGAGGCCATGCTGACCGGCGTGAACACCGAGGGCGAGCTGGCCAGCCTGGGTCCGGTGATGGGCCTGTCCAGGCTGGCGCGCGGGGAGATCACCAGGGAGGAGTTCGCCCGCGCGTACGGGCATCGCGGCCCCCACGAGTTCGAGGTGTCGATCCCGCGGCCCGGCGAGGACGACGGCTGGATCGACGCCCAGCTCGCGGGCCTGCGCGACCTGCGGGCCGACACAGAGGCGCTGCTCGCGCGGCAGCGGAAGGCCAGGGAGGAGGCCTGGGCGCGCTTCGCCTCGCGCTATCCGCGCCAGGAGGCCAAGATGCGCGCCAGGGTCCAGCGCTGGAACGCGGTCGTGCGGGACCGCGAGTCCGCGCGCTCGGAGAACATGCGGGCGTTCTGGGTGCTGCGGGCCTTCGCCGTACGGGCGGGGGAGCTGTCGGGCCAGGGCGACGACGTGTTCTTCCTCTACCTGGACGAACTGCTCGCCCTGCTGCGCGGAGACCCGTCCGCGCTGGAGCGGGTGCCGGTGCGGCGGGCCACCTACGAGCGGTACGCCGCCCTGCCGCTCTACCCCGCGCTGATCGTCGGCCACTTCGACCCCGTGCGCTGGGCCGCCGACCCCGCCCGGCGGGTCGACGTCTACGACGCGCGTGGCACGGCCGCACCGGTGAGTGACACGGTGAAGGGCTTCCCCGGCGCCCCCGGCGTCGTGGAGGGCGTCGCCCGCGTGATCTCGGGCCCCGAGGAGGGGGACCGGCTCAAGCCGGGCGAGATCCTCGTCACCACGCTCACGAACGTGGGCTGGACCCCGATGTTCCCCCGAGCGGCGGCCGTGGTGACCGACATGGGCGCACCGCTGTCGCACGCCTCGATCGTGGCGCGCGAGCTGGGCATCCCCGCCGTGGTCGGCACCGGCAACGCCACCATGCGCGTGCACGACGGCGACCGGATCAGGGTGGACGGCGAGCGGGGCACGGTCGAGTTGCTCGGGTGAAAAGTCTCCGCCAAGTCGACCGCTTCGATCGGTGGCATGGGATGACCTTGGTGCCCATGATCGAATGGTGGACTCCGGAGGACGAACGCGAGCTCGAGGTGCGCTGCGCCCGATTCAGGCTCGCCAAGCTGGCGCTCGATCGCGGCGACGCGGAACTGGACAGGGAGGATGAGGCCGATCCGGCGGCGTGACTTCGCCGAGCCGCCCCCGTCGCGCGCATGAAGGGCCGCTGAGAGCTAGCCGCCGACGTGGATGCCGGGCCGCTTGGCGGGGTCGGGCTCGCTCTTGCGGAGGATCTCGCGTACGACCGGCGCCGTGTCACCGCGGCCGAGGATGAGGTAGCGGAACAGGTGCACCAGCGGCGAGCCCTCAGCCCACGCGAAGTAGCAGTGCGGCCGCACGCCCCCGGCGTCGCGCAGCGCGAGCAGGACCGCGGCGATGGCATTGGGCGCGGCCGGGCTCTCCACCCGCAGGATGCGGTATTTGTCCACCTCCACCCCGCGCACGTGGAGCACGTCGCTGAAGCCGGACGGGTCGATGACGTCGATCTCCAGGAACAGGATGTCCGCCCGGCCAGGGACCGGGTTGACCCCGCGCTGCTCGGCCTCCTTCTCGGAGTATTCGGCCGCGTCACCCGCCTGACGGCGGTTGGCGACGATGTTGAGCGCGCCGTCGTAGTCGAGCGAGTCGCTGACGAACCGCCGCGCCGCCTCGTCGAACTCGATCCGGTCGGCCCGCAGCTCCGTCGTGCGCGAGACGCGCGAGATCAGCGAGATGGCGATGATGCCCAGGATGAACAGGGCGGAGATGGCGATGCCGTCGGGCTTCTCCCTGATGTTCTCCACCAGCGCGTACACCAGCACCAGGGTGAGCACGGAGAAGCCGGTCGTGGCGCCCCGCTGGCGGCGGCGGATGGCCGAGATCGTCACCGCGACCGCGCCGGAGACCATCATGGCCAGGATGCCCGTGGCGTACGCGCCGGCCTGGGCGTCGACGTCGGCGTCGAACGCGATGGTGAGCACCACGCAGATGCCCGTGTAGACCAGCACCACGGGCCGCACGGCGCGGCCCCAGTCGGGCGCCATGCCGTAGGAGGGCAGGTAGCGCGGCACGATGTTGATCAGGCCGGCCATCGCGGAGGCCCCGGCGAACCACAGGATGAGGATCGTGCTGACGTCGTAGACCGTGCCGAACGCCTCGCCGAGCCGCTCGTGCGCCAGGTACGCCAGCGCCCTGCCGTTGGCCTCTCCGCCGGGCCGGAACTTCTCGGCCGGGATGAGCACCGTGGTCACGAAGCTGGTCGCGATCAGGTAGACGCTCATGATGAGCGCGGCAGCGGTGAGCAGCTTGCGCGTGTTGGCGACGCGGGAGCCGAGCCGCTCCTCGGCGGTCTTGCCGCTGGCGGCCACCAGCGGCATCATGCTGACGCCCGTCTCGAACCCCGACAGGCCCAGCACGAGCAGCGGGAAGGCGAGCACGGCCGGCCCGATGAGGCCGCCGAAGCCGCCCGTGCCGCTGGTCAGCGCGTCCGTCCAGCGGGAGAGCGCGTCCGGCGCGGAGAAGACCTCGCCCAGGCCGACGGCGACGACGATCGCGTTGAGCGCCAGGAAGATCGCGACCAGCGGGATGGCCACGCCGACCGCCTCGCTGAACCCGAGCAGGAACACCCCGCCCAGCACCAGCAGCAGCACCACGGTCAGCAGGACCTCGTGGCCGTGCAGGAAGCTCGGGAAGTACGGGTTCTCCACGACGTGCACCGACGCGTCGGCCGCCGACAGCGTGATCGTGATGATCCACGACGTGGCCACGAACCCCAGCAGCACCAGCACGAACAGCTTGCCCCGCCAGAACGGCAGCAGCCGCTCCAGCATCGCCACGGAGCCCTGCCCGTGCGGGCTCTCCCGGGCCACCCGCCGGTACATCGGCAGCATGCCCAGCAGCGTCAGCGCCACGATGAGCAGCGTGGCCAGCGGCGATAACGCGCCGGCCGCCAGCGCGGCGATGGCGGGCAGGTAGGCCAGCGTCGAGAAGTAGTCGACGCCCGTCAGGCACATGACCTTCCACCAGGCCTGCGGCTCGGCGTGCGCCTCGGTCGTCTCCGGGCCCGTCGGCTGCACGCGAAGCTGCAGGAGCCAGCGCGCCAGCCCGTTGGACGGGGGTGCTGGAGGGGTCGGGCTTTCGACGACCGCGGGGATCGCGGGCCCACCGGTACCGCTCACCGGATCTTCCTCTCTCATTGAGAAACGCACACCACCCTAGGGGGTGCGGCACGCTGTCACGCGGCTGGTCCGGCGAATCTCCCCACATCCCCCGAACGCCTTCCCCTTTCTCCTGAAGGACCTCAGCCGAAGTACGGCGGGGTCGAGTAATTGGGTTGCCTCCCGCCGAAGGCCTCTGATGTGCTGACCCCGAATCAAGGACGACCAAGAGGAGCAGCGAATGCGGGCAACGTTCATGTCCCCCCGGATCGAAAGAGCCGTCTATTCGAAGGACATGACGTTCGTTGCGTATGCTCAACTTGGGGATCTTGGCGCATGTAGACGCCGGTAAGACCAGCCTGACCGAGCGGCTGCTGCACGCCGCCGGCGCCATCGACGAGATCGGCAGCGTCGATGACGGCAGTACCCAGACCGACTCACTCGCCCTGGAACGCCGGCGCGGCATCACGATCAAGTCCGCGGTCGTCTCGTTCGCCATCGGCGGGACCACGGTCAACCTGATCGACACGCCCGGCCACCCCGACTTCATCGCCGAGGTGGAGCGGGTGCTCAACGTGCTCGACGGTGCCGTGCTGGTCGTTTCGGCCGTCGAGGGGGTGCAGGCGCAGACGCGCGTGCTCATGCGCACGCTGCGCCGCCTGCGCATTCCCACGCTCGTCTTCGTGAACAAGATCGACCGCCGTGGCGCCCGTCACGACGGGCTCGTGCGGGAGATCGCGGACAGGCTCACCCCGTCGGTGGTGGCCATGGGCTCCACCGCCGGCCTGGGCACGGGCGCGGCCTCCTTCACGCCGTTCGACGGCGCGCCGGCCTTCGCGTCGCGGCTGGTGGAGGTGCTGGCCGAGCAGGACGACGCGCTGCTGGCCGCGTACGTGGCCGGCGAGGAGGTACCGTACGCCAGGCTCCGCTCCGAGCTGGCGGCGCAGACGGGGCGGGCGCTGGCGCACCCGGTGTTCTTCGGTTCGGCGATCACGGGCGCGGGTGTGGACGCGCTGATGGCCGGGATCGAGGAGCTGCTCCCCGCCGCCCAGGGCGACCCCGGGGGGCCCGTCTCGGGGACCGTCTTCAAGGTCGAGCGCGGCCGGGCGGGTGAGAAGATCGCGTACGTGCGGCTGTTCTCGGGCACGGTACGCACCCGCGACCGCCTGCGCTTCGGCGGCGACCGGGAGGCGGACGGGCGCGGCGAGGGTGCGGGCCCGGAGACGGACGGGCCTGGCGAAGGTGCGGACCGGCCTGTCGCGGGTGTGGGCCGGGAGGGGAAGGTTACGGCGATCAGCGTGTTCGACCGGGGCGGGGCGGTGCGATGCCCGTCGGCGGGCGCCGGCCGGATCGCCCGCCTCTGGGGCCTGGCCGACGTCCGGATCGGCGACGCGATCGGCCTGCCGGGCAAGGCCGGGCCGCGGGGGCACTTCGCGCCGCCGAGCCTGGAGACGGTCGTGGTACCGCGCCGCCCCGCCGACAGGGGCGCCCTCCACCTCGCGCTGGCCCAGCTCGCCGAGCAGGACCCGCTGATCGGCCTGCGCCAGGACGACCTGCGGCAGGAGGTGTCCGTCTCCCTCTACGGCGAGGTGCAGAAGGAGGTCATCCAGGCCACGCTCCTCGACGACTTCGGCCTCGACGTCGCCTTCCGCGAGACGACCACGATCTGCGTCGAACGCCCGATCGGCACCGGCGAGGCGTTCGAGCTGATCGGCACGGACTCCAACCCGTTCCTCGCGACCGTCGGGCTCCGCGTCGAGCCGAGCATGCGGCGAGCCGGCCGCGGAAGCTCGCGTGACCAGGCCGGGGCCGAAGGGAGCACGGAGTTCCGGCTGGAGGTGGAGCTGGGCTCGCTGCCGTACGCGTTCATGAGGACGATCGAGGAGACGGTCCGCGAAACGCTCCGGCAGGGCCTGCACGGCTGGCAGGTCGAGGACTGCGTGGTCACCCTGACCCACTCCGGCTACTGGGCCAGGCAGAGCCACATGGGCGGCGGGTTCGACAAGAGCATGTCCAGCACGGCCGGCGATTTCCGCAACCTCACCCCGCTGATCCTGATGACCGCGCTGAAGCGGGCCGGGACCAGGGTGCTCGAACCGGCGCACCGCTTCCGGCTCGAACTCCCCGCCGACACGCTCGGCTCGGTGCTGCCCGCGCTGGCCCGCCTGGGCGCCGTCCCCCGTACCCGGACGCCCGGCCCGGCAGGCGAGGTCGAGGTGGAGGGCGAGATCCCGGCGGCGAGTGTGCACGAGCTGGAGCAGCGGCTGCCCGGGCTGACCCGCGGCGAGGGCGTGCTGGAGTGCGCGTTCGACCGGTATCAGCCCGTACGCGGACAGGTCCCGGAACGCCCGCGCACCGACCACAACCCGCTCAACCGGAGGGAGTACCTGCTGCACGTGGTGCGCAGGGTCTAGGCGCCGTCCTTGTCGGAGTCGGCGGCGAAGACGATGGCCCCGAGGTAGCCGTCGCCCTCCTGGGTGATCTTCATGAGCATGCTGTCGTCGTAGATGTTGTCGTTGTCGTTGAACGTGTCGCGTCCCGTGTGCTCCGAGTACGGCGACTTCGCCATGACCGCGCTGTTGAGCTTCTCGTCGAACATCATCTGCGTGGTCAGCACGCGCTGGTTGCTGAAGTGGACCATGGCGTGGATGTGGATCGTCCGCCCCCGGTACCAGCCCGGCCAGATCGTGGTGAACTCCACGATGCCGTCGGCGTTGGTGACCTGGGCGCCCCGCAGATACCGCTTGTCGTCGGTGGGCGTCAGATCCGCCATGTCGCCCCCGCCGTTGCCGGATCCACCGCCGGGGCCGCCGCTCGGCGGGGCGCCGGTGGGCGCGCCGCTCGGGGGATTGCCCCCGCCGGGCGGGTTGCCGCCCCCGCCGGTCGAGGCCGACTCGGCCCCCGAGTAGAGCCCGGCCGCGTCGCAGTGCCAGATCTCCACGACCGCGTTGCCGAGCGGCTTGCACGTCTCGCTGTCCTGCACCTTGATGGCCACCCGCAGCTGCACGCCCTGCTTGTCCTCGCGGATGTCGCTGCGGACCTTGTCGGCGTCGAAGTAGTACGGGCCCTGCGTCGTGGTGCTGGTCAGCTTGCACGTGCCGGCCCCGGCGAACAGCGAGGTGAGGTCCTTGGCCGTGGTCGCGGTGGGCGTCACGCTGGCGCCCGTGGACGTCGTGACGGTCGCCGTGCCCTCTGCGCCGGAACAGGCCGCCAGCAGGCTGCCGAGCCCGAGCGAGCTGATGCCGGCGAACAGCCGTCTCCGGCTGACGCGCTGACCTTCGTGATCGTGTCCCACTTTGGTGTCCTTGTCCGGGATGCTCCGATGTTCCGGACCTCACCGTAGGACGGGACCTCTTGGGACCGCCTTTGCCGTGGATGAAGTTCTCATGAGAGCGGGACGAGGTCAGCCGCCGTCCCGATCGGAGTCGGCGGACAGGATGATCGTGCCCAGGTAGCCGTCGCCGTCCTCGACGACCCGCAACAGCATGCCGTCCCGGAAGATGTTGTCGCCGCTGTTGAAGGTGTCGCGGCCGGTGTGCGTCGCGTAGGGCGGCGTCGCCAGCACCTTGGAGTTGAGCGCCTCGTCGAACATGATCTGCGTGTTCAGCACGCGCCAGTCGCTGAAGTGGACCATGGTGTGGATGTGGACCGTGCGGCCCGGGTACCAGCCCGGCCAGTTGGTCATGAACTCCACGATGCCGTCGCCGTTGGTGACCTGCGCGCCCCGCAGGTAACGCTTCGCGTCCGACGGCTTCATGTCGCTCATGACGGCCTTGTCGGTGAAACCGCCCGGGGGAGGACCGCTGGTGGCGTCATCCTGCGACTCCTTCTCCGCTCCCGAGTAGAGCCCCGCGGCGTCGCAGTGCCAGATCTCCACGACGGCGTTGCTCATGGGCGAGCACGTCTCGCTGTCCTGCACCCTGATGCCCACCCGCAGCCGCACGCCCGGCTTGTCCTCCCGGATGTCGCTGCGGATCTTGTCGGCGTCGAAGTAGTAGGGGCCCTGCGTCGCGGCGGGGGTCAGCCCGCACACCCTCGAACGGGCGAACAGCGAGGTGAGATCTGCGGTCGGCGGCCTCGACGCCGCCCCGGCCCTGGCGCCGGGCGCCGACAGGACGGCGCCGAGCCCGAGCGAACTGATGCCGGCGATCAGCCGCCGCCGGCTGACCCGCTGACCTTCGTGATCGTGTCCCACTGGAGTTCCTTCTGGCGTTCCTGCACTCAGACGAACCTCTCATGGGAGGGCGGCCTTTCGGCGGAGGCGCGGCCCGCGATCCGCGACATTCTAGTCGAAAGCCTTTTCGGTGATATGAAACTGTAACCCACCGGCTTGCGAGCTGATCAGCGACCGTTCTTCGGGATAAGCGCAGTTGGAAGGCTATGCACACAGTTGCAGTGGCCGATTGACAGCCCCCGCCCGGTCGTTCTACTTTCCCGAAAACCTTTTAGGTTCACAGCTTCGATCCCTGTCCGTGATGTTAGCGCTAACGCAAGCAATCGCTAGATTGTAAGGGGCGAACACATGAGACGACGCTGGGCGGCGGCCCTCACCGCGGCACTCGTGCTCATCCTCGGCAACGCGACGCCCGCCAACGCGGGCGCGCCGATCACCACCTCGATCTACACGGCCGACCCGGCCGCGCTGGTCGTGGGCGACACCCTGTACCTCTACACCGGCCACGACGAGGCCCCGACCGGCGGCACGAACTTCGTCATGCGCGACTGGCACGTCTTCACCTCGACCGACGCCACCAACTTCACCGACCAGGGCGCCAAGCTCGCGATCTCGAACTTCTCCTGGGCGGGCGCCGACGCCTGGGCGGGCGAGGTCGAGCGCGGCGCCGACGGCAAGTACTACTGGTACGTCCCCGTCAACGGCAACGGCGCCGGCTGGATGGACATCGGCGTGGCCGTCGGCGACAGCCCGCTCGGCCCGTTCCGCGACGCCAAGGGCGGCCCGCTGATCAGCGACAGCACCCCCAACTCCTCGCCGCTCAACATCGACCCCACCGTCTTCACCGACGACGACGGCCAGGTCTACATGTACTGGGGCTCCTACTACGGCCTGCGCGCGGCCAGGCTCAACTCCAACATGACCTCCCTCAACGGCTCGGTCGTCACCCCGAGCGGTGTGTCGAACTTCTGGGAGGCCCCCTGGATGTTCAAGCGCAACGGCGTCTACTACCTCGCCTACTCGGCCAACGACTCGGCCTGCTCCGCGCCGGGTTACGCCTGCATCAGGTATGCCACCGCCGGCAACCCGCTCGGCCCCTGGACACACCGCGGCGTCGTGCTCGACCAGGTCAGCTCGACCACCAACCACCCGGCGATCATCGAGTACAAGGGCCAGTGGTACATGGTCTACCACAACGCCGCCGCCCCGGGCGGAGGCAACTTCCGCCGCTCGGTGACCATCGACAAGCTCTACTTCAACGCCGACGGCACCATGCAGAAGGTCGTCCAGACCGGCGGTCCCACCACCCCGGGCAACCTGGCGGCCGGCGCCACCCCGTCCACCTCGTACGTCTCGCCGTGGGAGACGCTCGGGGCGGTCAATGACGGCTACACCCCGGCGAACTCGGCCGACCACAGCCACGGCGCCTACGGCAACTGGGACCACCAGGGCACCGAGTGGGTCGAGTACCGCTGGCCGACCGCGCAGACCGTCTCCAGGTCCGAGGTGTACTGGTTCGACGACAACCTCGGGATCGACCTGCCGGCCTCGTGCCAGGTGCAGTACTGGAACGGCAGCGCGTACGTCAACGTGCCCGGCGCGTCGGGCTGCGGCGTGGCCGCCAACACCTTCAACACCACCACGTTCACGCCGGTCAGCACGACCCGGCTGCGGCTGAACATCACCTCCAAGTCCGGATTCTCGACCGGTGTGCTCGAATGGAGGGCCTTCTCATGAGGCGCGCCCTGTTAGCCCTGCTGCTCGTGGCGGGATTGGTCGTCGCCGGCGCTCCGGCGCACGCGGATCAGACCATCGGCTTCCCGACCTTCGGCGGCCCGGCCGTCCCCGCCCCGCCGGGGTCGTACACGCCGGGCAACACGATGCAGGCCATCTACGACGCCGAGAGCTCCGGCACCGACTTCTGGATGGACCGGCTGCTGTCCCGCTCGGGCAACGACCCGGCCGGCACGTGGCTCATGACGCGCGGCCGGGCGCTGTTCATGAAGACCCACACGCCCGGCACGCTCGGCTTCGCCGGGCAGGTGGCGTACTGGGAGAGCATCAACAACAACAATGCCTTCACCGTCGCCGTGACCCCCGGCACGTTCACCGAACAGGTGAACTCGCGCTGGCAGGCGCCCAGCTACTGGAAGAGCCGGCACACCAGCGGCTCGATCACGATCGACCAGACGAAGTTCATCACCGACAACAACGTGGCCGTGGCCAACCTGGCCATCACCAACGGCGGCTCCGCCTCGACGACGCTGCAGCTGCGGGCCACCTCGCCGTACGCCACCACCGGCAGCGGCAGCGAGCTGACCGGCCAGGTGAACGCCTACAACAACCTCACCACCCTCTACCCGAGGCTGACCGGTGACGGGTTCACGGTCTCCAGCGGCGGGCTGAACAGGTCCGTCACGATCGCCCCCGGGGCGACGGTGACCGCCAAGGTCGTCATGGGCTTCGTCACCAACGAGATCCCGGCCTCGCGCACCGACTACGACGCCTACGCCGGCTACACGCCCGCCACCGCGTTCGCCACGCACGTACGCGCCTACAACAAGTGGTGGGCCGACAACGTCCCCTACATCGACGTGCCCGAGCCCGGCATCAAGAAGAACATCTACTACCGCTGGTGGCTGATGCGCTTCAACAACCTGGACGCGGACATCCCCGGGCAGACCTTCCAGTTCCCCACCTCCGTCGAGGGCGCGCTGGGCTACAACAACGCGATCGCGCTGACCCAGCCCATGCACATCGACGACCTCAAGTACCTGCGTAACCCGATCTACTCGTACGGCGACTGGCTGAGCGTCGGGCAGATCTCCAAGAACGGTCGCTTCCTGGACAACCCCGGCGACCCGGAGAACTGGTCGAACAGCTACACGCAGTACATCGGCGAGGCGGCCTGGAAGAGCTACCAGATCCACGGCGGCCAGCCCGCCATCGCCGCCAACCTGGCCCGCTACGCCGAGCAGGACGTCAAGGGCCAGCTGTCGTTCTACGACACCGACAACAACAAGCTCATCGAGTACGACTGGGGCGCCCTGACCGGCAACGACGCCGACGCCGTGTCGTTCCACTGGAAGCCGGGCCGCATGGACCGGGCCGAGGCCGCCTACCAGTACAGCGGCGCGCTGGCCGCCGCGCAGGCGTACGACGCCGTCGGCAACACGGCCAAGGCCAACGAGATGCGCACCCTGGCCACGCAGATCCAGAACGCCATCGTCAACGTGCTGTGGAACCCGAGCAGGCAGCTCTTCGAGCACCGGCTGAAGTCCACCAACGAATGGGTGCCGTGGAAGGAGATCAACAACTACTACCCGTTCGCCGTCGGCGCGATCCCCAACACCTCCACCTACAAGCAGGCCCTGCGCCTCTTCGACGATCCGGCGCAGTACCCGATCTTCCCCTTCTACACCGCCAACCAGGCCGACAAGGCGGCCTCGGGCACCGGCAGCAACAACTTCTCCACGATCAACTCCACCGTGCAGTTCCGCCTGCTCTCCTCGGTTCTGCGGAACTACCCCAACGAGTGGATCGACACGACCTGGTACAAGAAGCTGCTCTACTGGAACGCCTGGGCGCAGTACATCAACGGCAACACCCAGTGGCCGGACGCCAACGAGTTCTGGGCCGACTGGAACGGCTCGTCCATCACGTACCGCTCGTGGATCCACCACAACATCCTGGGCAGCAGCAACTGGACCGTGATCGAGGACGTCGCCGGGCTGCGCCCGCGCAACGACGCCAAGGTGGAGCTCTCGCCGATCAACATCGGCTGGACCCACTTCACGGTCAACAACCTGCGCTACCGCAACGCCGACCTGACCATCGTCTGGGACGACCCGTCCGACGGCGTGGTGCGCTACCCCGGCGTGCCCGAGGGCTACTCGATCTACATCAACGGCAGCCGGGCGGCCACGGTGTCGTCGCTGGTGCCGTTCACGTGGGACCCGGCCACCGGTGACGTCACCACCAGCGGGTCCGTCACCTACCACGTGGCCGTGCCCGGGCTGCAGGCGCCCGCGCAGGTCACCCAGAACAGTCCCCGCATGGTCGACATGCTGGCCAAGGCCGGCGTCGACCTGACCGCCAACCTCACCAACCTGGCCGCCGGCGCCACCGCCACGGCCTCCACCACCGCCTCGGGCAGCAGCACCGCGGGCGCGGTGGACGGGTTCCCGATCAACGAGCCGTTCTGGGGCGGCACGACCGCCGGGCAGGACTGGTACGAGCTGAACCTGGGCTCCGCCAAGACGCTCAACGAGGTGCGGCTCTACTTCAAGGACAGCCGCCCGGCCAGCGCCACCTACCGGGCGCCGGCGTCGTACGACATCCAGTACCACAACGGCAGCGCCTGGGTCAGCGTGCCCGGCCAGGCCAAGACGCCGTCCGTGCCGCGGGCCAACTACAACGTGGTGCAGTTCTCCGCGATCACCGCGCAGCGGGTGCGGGTGCTGGCCACGGCCGCCTCCGGCGCCAGGACGGGGCTCACCGAGATCAAGGTCTTCAACCGGGGCGGGGTGCAGCAGCCCAACCCCACCAACCTGGCGTCGTCGGCCACGCCGTCGGCGTCGTACACCTCGTCGTGGGAGAGCGTGGCCGCGGTCAACGACGGGATCGACCCGCCGTCGTCCAACGACACCGTCAACCCGCGCTGGGGCTGCTGGCCGCAGACCGGGCAGCAGTGGGTGGACCTGACCTGGGGCTCGGCGCAGAACCTGAACCGCGCCGAGGTGTACTTCTTCGACGACGACCAGGGGATCGACATGCCCGCGTCGTGGAAGCTGCAGTACTGGAACGGCAGCGCGTACGTGGACGTGCCGGGCGCCTCGGCGTACACGCTGACCAAGAACGCCTACAACAGCATCACGTTCAACGCCACGAGCACGACCCGCCTGCGGGTGCTGCTCACCGGTAACGGCAGCAACTCCGTGGGCCTCCTGGAGGTCAAGGCCTACGGTCCGTGACGCCGCGTGGGGGCGCGCCTTGGCGCGTCCCCACCCCGTCAGCGCTGCCTGGCGGGGCGGATGATCATCTCGTTCACGTCCACCTCCGCCGGCCGGCCGAGCGCGTATGCGATGGCGTCGGCGATGGCCTCCGGCGGGATCGAAGCCGCCCGGTACGCGCGCATCGCCTCCTGCGCGCCCGGCTCGGTGATCGTGCCGGCCAGTTCCGACTCCACGACGCCCGGGGAGATCGTGGTGACCCGGATGCTCGGGTCGAGCTCCAGGCGCAGCCCCTCGGTGATCGCCCAGGCGGCGTACTTGGTGGCGCAGTAGACCGCGCCCGTCGGCACCACCTGGTGCGCGCCGATCGAGGCGACGGTGACGAAGTGGCCGGCGCCCTGCCGCCGGAAGTGGGGCAGGGCTGCGGCGATGCCGTACAGCAGGCCACGCACGTTCACGTCGATCATCCGCTCCCACTCGTCCACCAGCAGCGAGTCCAGCCGGGACAGCGGCATCACGCCCGCGTTGTTGACGATCGCGTCCACCCGGCCGTGCTGCTTCGCGGCCATGTCGACGAACATCGTGACGTCCTCGCGGTCCGTCACGTCGAGGCGGCTCACCTCGACGCTGCCGCCCTCGTTCCTGATGGCCTCGGCGACGGCGGCCAGCCGGTCCTCGCGGCGGGCGCCGATGACCAGGTGGTGGCCCTCGCGGGCGAGGCGCACGGCGGTGGCCTGCCCGATGCCGCTGCTGGCACCGGTGACCAGGACAATCTTCGTCATATCAGTGGGTTCCTCTGGTGGTAGGCGCTGAGCGCGTCGGGTTCTCCCCGCTCACGCCTTCGAGGCTAGGCGCGGAGGGTGGCCGGCAGGGCTGCTCAGAGTGGCCGCGCTGCTCCCACCCTCGCGGGTCAGCGAAGGCGTCCCGCTCCGGCCTTCGCCGTGATCGCGGTGCCGTCGAATGCGTTGCTCTCGGCGTAGACCTTGGAGCAAGCCCACGCAGTCGCATGAGGCGACCTCGCCGAGGGTGTGCGGCAATCGGTTGCATGAAACGCTGACTCAGCCTCCTCATCTCGTCAATGCTCTGCAGTAAAACTGAACCGGCCTGCAACAAGCGATTGCAGGATTTCGGGTGATCTTGACCGCTGGGGCACACCGCATCTACAGTCCGCCTGATATTTATCGGTGTTTCGCTGAAACTTTCATCGGGAGCATCGTGCGCACCCTTCGAGCCCTGGTGGCCGCCGCCCTGTTATGCCTCGCGCCCGCGGTCTCCGCGCACGCGGCGGCGGATCTCACATACGACTTCGAGAACGGCACCACCCAGGGATGGGGGCCGCGCGGTGGCGGTGTCTCCGTCACGGTGACGTCGGACGCCGCCCACGGGGGCACGAGCAGCCTGCTGACCACCGGCAGGACCGCCACGTGGCACGGCGCGTCGATCGCCGCGCCGTTCGTCAGGGGCGTCGGCTACACCGTGACCGCGTACGCGCGGCTGGTGAGCGGCCAGCCGGCCGGCACGATCGCGCTGACCGTCCAGCGCACCCCGGCCGGAGGCGACACCACGTACGAGCGGGTCGCGGCGGCCACCGTGACCGACGGCGGGTGGACACGGTTGTCGGGGAGTTACCTGTTCACCGCCGAGTCCGCCGACGTGCAGCTCTACGCCGAGAGCTCCGACGCCACCGGCCAGTTCTATCTGGACGACATCGTCGTCACCCCGCTGGGCGACCCCACGCGCGAGCCCGTCAGCAGCGACTTCGAGGACGGCACCGCGCAGGACTGGGCGCCCAGGGCCGCCGCCGTCCTCCAGCCGGGCGCGGAGGCCGCCCACGCGGGCAGCCGCTCGCTGGCCGTGACCGGCCGCTCGGCCTCCTGGGACGGCCCCGCCCTCAACGTGCTCGGCCGGATGGCCAAGGGCGACAAGTACGCCCTGTCGGTGTGGGTGCGGCTCGGCCCGGACGCCACGGCGGGCCGGCTCGGCCTGTCGATCGAACGCAGGACCGGGGGCACCCCCAGCTACGAGCGGGTCGTCGCGCCGAAGGACGTGCCGGTGGGGGAGTGGGTGCAGCTGTCCGGGACGTACACGCTCGCGTACGACGTCGAGTTCCTCAGCGTCTATGTCGAGTCCGACAGCGGCACGTTCCCCTTCTACCTGGACGACTTCTCCATGAAGTACATCCAGCCCAAGCCGATCCAGACCGACATCCCCGCGCTCAAGGACGAGGTGCCGTTCGTCATGGGCTCGGCGCTCACCAGACCTGACGCGCTCGGCGTGCACGGCGAGCTGCTGGCCAGGCACTTCAGCGGCGTCACCCCCGGCAACGAGCTCAAATGGGACGCCACCGAGCCCCGCGAGGGCGAGTTCACCTTCACCGACGGCGACTTCCTGGTGGACTTCGCCACCCGGCACGGCATGACGATCCGCGGCCACACGCTCGCCTGGCACAGCCAGACCCCCGACTGGGTCTTCCAGAACGCCGACAAGGAGACGCTGCTCAGGCGCCTGGAGACGCACGTGCGCACGCTCGTGACCAGGTACAAGGGCAAGATCGCGGCCTGGGACGTGGTCAACGAGGTCGTGGACGAGAACCAGCCCGACGGCCTGCGCCGCTCCAAGTGGTACGAGATCGCCGGGCTCGACTTCATCCGCACCGCTTTCCGCGTCGCCCACGAGGCCGACCCGGATGCGAAGCTCTTCATCAACGACTACAACACCGAGTTCCCGCGCAAGCGCGAGGCCCTGTACGCGCTGGTCAAGCGGCTCAAGGAGGAGGGGGTGCCGATCGACGGCGTGGGCCACCAGCTCCACCTGAACATCGAGCACCCGCCCGCCTCCTCCGTCGAGGCCACGATCGAGCGTTTCGCGACGCTGGGGGTGGACCAGCAGATCACCGAGCTGGACGTCAGCATTTATACGGACTTCGTCTCCTCGTACGACACGATCCCGCCCGAGCTGCTCGTCCAGCAGGGCCACCGCTACAAGGAGCTGTTCGACGTCTTCCGGCGGCAGGCCGCCAGCCTCAGCTCCGTGACCGTCTGGGGCGAGTCGGACGACGTGAGCTGGCTGCGGTCGTGGCCGATCCCGCGGCTGAACGCGCCGCTGCTGTTCGATGACGACCTGCAGGCCAAGCCCGCCTACTGGGGCGTCGTGGACCCGTCGCGGCTGGCCCCGACGGTCCACAGGCTGGAGGCGCCCGCCGGGACGCCCAAGGTGGACGGCAGGCGGGACCTGGAGTGGGACCTGCTGCCGGACTCGCCGATCGCGCGGGCAGGCGACGTGTCCGCCGGCTTCCAGGCGCGCTCGTCGGCCAAGGGGTTGTACGTGCTCGCCGAGGTCACCGACCCGACCGTCGGCAAGGGCGACCAGGTGACGTTCACCGTGGACGGCACCCCGTACGTGGTCAAACGGACCGGCGGCCCCAAGGCGGCGGTACGCCCGACCGCGACCGGGTACCGCATCGAGGCCCTGATCGGGACCGGTTATGCCGGACCCACGCCCCCGGCGACCAGTAGCGACGTGGAGGTCGCCGTACGCGACTCCGCCGGGGCGAGCACCTCCTGGACGGGGAAGGTGACCGCCACGCCCGCGGTCAAGCTCACCTCCGCCGCCCACCGCACGCCCGTCCTCGACGGCGTCGTGGACCGGGCCTGGTCGGCCGCGCCGGAGATCCGCACCGCGACCTGGATCCAGGGCACGTCCGGCGCCACCGCCAACGTGCGCTCGCTGTGGAGCGGGTCCACGCTGTACGTCCTGGCTCAGGTCGCCGATCCGACGCTGAGCGAGGAGTCCCCGAACCCGTGGGAGCAGGACTCCGTCGAGATCTTTGTGGACCCGGGCAACGGCAAGACCAAGGGCTACGAGGACGACGACGGCCAGTACCGGATCAGCTTCTCGGGCCGGATCACGGTCGGCGGGACGTTCGACGCGGGCGGAGTGAAGGATCACGTGAAGGCGGTGGCCAAGACGGTGCCCGGCGGATACGTCGTGGAGGCGGCCATCGACCTACCCACGATCACGCTCGCACCGGGAACGCTGCTGGGCTTCGACGCCCAGGTCAACGACGCCACGGGCCCCGCCCGTACCAGCGCGGTGACCTGGAACGACAACACCGGCCGCAGCTACCTGGACACCAGCCACTGGGGCGTGCTCCGCCTGGCCCAGGGGTAGGCGTCGCCCGTCTGGACGGTGGGCCCGCTGACACCCACCCCGCGCCAAAGGGCCTCGCTTCGCTCGGGCCGTCCTTCCCGGGGCGCGCCTCCGGCGCGACGACACGTCGAACCCGCCCGTTGACCAGCGAAGCGGTGGGCCATCTGATGCCCACCCCGGACCGGGTGCCTCCGGGGTCGTCGCACCCCTGACTCCGGCGACAGGTCGAGGACAGCCTGGGGGCAGGCCCATCTAGTTGAATGGCCAACACGGGGTCATGACGAAGATACGACACCGACATCGGCCCCGATATTCACGTCCAAGAAACCAGCGTTCAAAGGACGGCATGATGCGAAAGAATGCGTCGCAAATCGGGAAGAAGACGAGCGCTGTGCTTGGCATGGCAGTCGTGCTCGCAGGAGCGGCAACGGTTTCGGCCTACCCTGCGGTGGCGGATCAGTCCGCATCCGCCGCCGAAGCGTCCACCGCCATAATGGCGGGCTGTGGGGGCCTGCCGCCTGGTGGTTACTGGGTCTACGTGGGGAACTACCGTACGTGCGGCGCCTGCCTTGCCGCAGCTGCCGCTTACCCGAAGGCCTGGTGCGAACTCACTCCTCGCGACACGGCCAATCTGTATCGCTTCTGCACCGAGTGCAGGGCGCCTGGAACCGTGCCAACCAGCGCGTTCCGTACCGATCTTCGTCCTTCGGTCAAGTACGCGAGCACCTCCTCCGGTGGCTCACCTTTGTAGACCACCCACAGGCCGAGGTCGGCAGGCAGTGAGACTTCCGGTTCCACCGCTGCTCCACTGTCTGGTACTTTCGGCAAGGCGCTCTGTTCGGGGCGGTTGCCCGGTGTCCGGCCCGGGTCGCGGCTTCAGCCGAAAACTCTGGGAGCCCGGCCCCTTGGTTTCCATGGCCGCTCTCTATATATATCTATATGGCAAGTCGGCTCGCCACACTCATACTCCGCAACTGGGCCAAGGTCAGCAAGGAAAGTGATGACGCGAAAAGGAGCCACGTTATGGATACGGGGGATCGGCTGAGCTGAGAGGGTCGCTTCGCGGAGGGCGTCACGAAGACGTCTGATCGGATCGGCGGGTGAAGCGCTGAATCCGAGTGCGCCGGAGGTGCCGCCCAAGGAGCCGATGGAGATGTCGAAGGGTGCTATTTCTGCACACTCCCATGCGAAAGCCTGGAGCCATTCCGGTCGGTCGGTACGCAGACAAGCTTCCGATCGCCTCGCGTGCGCAGGACACCGTGTTTCCTGTACCCCGACTTCACGAGGCGCATGAGACGGCTGGGCGAGAGGTACTAACGGACGTCGGGCAACATGCGCCTCTTCCAGTCGAAGACCAGAACCTACGCCAGGTCGTAGCGCAAGCAGCGGTCTTGCAGGACTGGACCACCCGACAATTGTCGGTGCTGCGTAATACCTATCCGGCGTGGGACATCGACCGCGAACGCGACCTGTCCGGACAGCTGTGGTGGACGGCGCGACTACCCCGAAAACTCACCGTCGAAATGGTGACAGCCGGGGCCATGCAGACCGTCCGGCGACCAGACGCGATCGCGCTCGCATCCGCCCTGGCCTGGCAGTCATATCTCATCCACAACGGGGGCCGGACCTGGATCGGGCCGTAATCAGCCGCCCCTGACGCGCCTGTCACAAGTGCCGCAGGCGGCAGGTCGGATTGCAAGATCCCCAGGCGTGTCCGCGCTTGGGAAGCCGCCCCACGGTTCCAGGGCCGAACGAGAGGAGATCCGTGCCATGGATCTGTACGGGCATCAGCTTGGCGACGTGCCGTTCACCAAGCTGTGCGGGGGCAACCAACAGGAAGAGAACATGGAGTCCTGCGTCTTGGTCGCTCCCATTCCGGGCATCGACGACGCCTACGCCGTCCGTGACTCCAAGAACCCCGATGCCGGAACCCTGAGGTTCACCGGCGCCGAACTGCGCGCCGCCGGCGTGACCACTATCTAGCGAGGCCGAAGGTGCGGCCCCTGCCTGATCAAAGCAAGCAGGGGCCGCACTCAGCACCTTACGGGAGCACTCCACCATGCATTGGCACGCCTACCGGTGGACGGGCAACGGCGCAGACCGTAACAACGAGGCAGAGCGCCGCCCGTCGTCGCCCGACTTCCCCGCCTCTCTGCTACCGCCGATGCGGATCGGCGACTGGCTGGCCAAGCCCGCCTCCCGGGTCGCGGCCACGTTCGACGACGTACGGCAGGCCCGCGAGTGGCTGGCAGCCGAGTACCGCAAGGTACGCGACGTGCTGCTGCTGCCCGAGGGAATCCCCCTTGAGGATCGGCTGGAGTACGCGCTTGACGCGCTGCCGCGTGGCGTAGACGTCCAGTGGGGCGAGTGGTTGCAGGGTGCGCGGTTCGCCAGCATCGGCGTGGTCTGCTGCCCGAATCGCCACCTGCCCCATCCCTGCCCGATCCGGCGAAGCATCGGGGCCACCACGCCATGAACACGCACGCCGGGGCCCTCCTGGGTCACCCACGACCGCCTCGTGCACGCCCGGCCTTCAGTGGGTCCCGTACAACTCCCGGGGGACCTGAACGAGGGGCAGGGACTATGTCACCCGTGGAGCCGTCGAGTACGAGTACTGCATAGAGGGCGGCTCGTACCTGATTCGGCGGACAGAACTCCACGGCGACGGGAAACGCACAGTCATGGAAACCGGCCGTGGCAGGACGAGGCTCGCCGTACTCGACCTATGGAAGGTGATCGTTAGGGAGACGCCGGGCCAGGACGGCGTACTTGCGGACTTACCAGGAGGCGTCGAGCGCTCAAGCCGTTCCCGACCTCCGCTCTTGGCCCGACTACCATGTGACCGTGACCACGAGCCCCCGACATGTCCGTAAAGGGGCCGTCCCGAGCATCCGCGACGTCGCCGCCGCGGCCGGCGTCTCGCATCAGACCGTCTCGCGCGTGCTGAACGACTCACCCCGGGTGCGGCCCGACACCCGGGCCGCGGTGCTGGCCGCGATCGACCGGCTGGGGTTCCGCCCCAACCGGGCCGCCCGGACGCTCGGCCTCGGCCGGGCCAGCGGCGTCACCGTCGTGACCTCCAACACCATGCTGTACGGGTACGCCTCCACGCTCCAGGGCATCGAGGAGGCCGCCAGGACCGAGGGCGTGGCGCTGGGGATCAGGGTCGTCGAGTCGGCCGAGGTCCGGCAGACGGTCGACTACGTCAGCGATCCGAGCGCGGGCGGCCTGGTGGTGATCGCGTTCGACCCGCTGGGCACGGCGGTGGTGCAGGCGCTGCCGCCGCACATCCCGGCCGTGGTGGCCGCCGAGCCGGTCGCGCCCGACCTGGGGCGGGTGGCGATCGCGCTGGACGAGCGGCGGGCCGCCGCCGACGCCACCCAGCACCTGCTCGACCTGGGGCACCGTACGGTCCACCACGTGGCCATCCCGTCCGAGGGCCGGGCCGGCGGGCGGCACGCGGGGTGGCGCGACGCGCTGCGGCAGGCGGGGGCGGAGATCCCGTCGGTGCTGGGGTGCGGGTGGGACATCGAGTCGGCCTACGCGGCGGGGGAGCGGCTGGCACAGTCGCCCGGGGTGACGGCGATCCTGTGCGGCAACGACGACATCGCGCAGGGAGTGCGGCGGGCGCTCTACGACGCGGGCAAGGACGTTCCCGGGGACGTCAGCATCGTGGGCTTCGACGACATCCCGGGCTCGGCCTTCTGGACCCCGGCGCTGACGACCGTGCGCATGGACTTCGTGGGGCTGGGCCGGGCCTGCTTCCACGCGGCGCTCGCCGAGCTGAGCGGCCAGCCGCAACCGGACATCTCCCTGGTCCCACCCCGCCTGATCGTCCGCGAGTCCACCGCCCCTCCGCGGTAGTAGGCGGGCCAGGACGCACCTGCGTGGTGACCTGACCGGACCCCGCCACCGGCCAAAGGTCTTCGCCACGGAAGCGCTTCGTGCTCAGGCGTTCTTGTCGAGGCGACTTCGGTGTCCGATTGCGCGCCCCCGGCTATCGTCGGGGGCATCGTAAGTGCGCTGGCTATGGAAGGCCTCCTTGAGGCAGGCTCACTGGAGGTGTTCACCATGACCGGCGTTCATTTCGACAGCTACACCGAGGCCCGTGCGCATTTCGAAGCACTCTTGGACGCGGCCGAACGCGGCCGCGTGGCCACAGTTCGTCGCGAGTCGGCCACGACCGCCCTCGTGGATGTCGCCAGATTGCGTCGCTGTCTCGCCGCCGTCACCCCGTCTCACGCACAAGCGGTTCCCGAGGACGGCGGCTGGTCGATCTTCATTCCCGGGCTGCCGATCGCAGCCGACGGCCGGACCTTCGACGAGGTCGTCGCGGAGATGGTCGACGCGCTGCGCGACTACGCCGAAGACTGGCAGGACCACCTGCTCGATGCCCCTAACCACCGCGAGAACATGGGGCTGGTGCAGTTGATCAGCCTCAGCGATGACGATCAGCTGCGTGAATGGCTGGTGGGGAAGGCGCGGTGACCTGGCCTCAGCCCATACGCGAGGACCACGATCGGTTCTGCCACATCGAAGGCCGGCGTCCGGTACGGGAGCGAACGGGCATCCATCGACGCAGGTCCCAAGCGAATGAACCGAAGCCCTTCTCAGGGTGAGCGACGGGTGCCCGAGTCCTCGCGTGCCCCGCCACCTGCCGCCAAACCGCGCCCACCAGGAACGGTCACACCCGCCCGACGCAAGCTCAGGATCGCGCCAGGCTCGATGCGCAGGCGCGGTTCGCCGGCCGCCCGCATGGATGACGGGATCGGCCTCTCCCGGCCGGTCCACGAACTTCGCCTTTGCGCCTCGGTCAACGACGGCACCGAAGGCGTTCCGGTCCGGGGCGGGGTCCAGCAGGGCTACCACCCAGACGGGAGGGTGAGCCCCTGCCCACCTACGGCTTTCCGCGTGGGGTTCGGGTGGGTGGGCGGACGGAGTTGCGGACCACGATGTGGGTGCCGAGGACGACGTGCTGGCGTTCGTCCCGGTTGAGCGCGAGCCGCACCGCCGTACGTCCCAGCTCTTCCGTCGGGATGTGCACGGTCGTGAGGCCGGGCTCCAGGTCGGCGGCGAACGGGATGTCGTCGTAACCGGCCAGCGACACGTCATCCGGAACCCGGAGTCCGGCCTCGCGCAGCGCGGCGAGCACGCCGATGGCCACCATGTCGGTGGCCGCGAACACGGCGGTGAAGCGCGCCCCGAGCGCGATCAGCCGGCGCGTGCCCTCGTAGCCGTCGCCCCGGCCGAACCCTCCCGGGATGACCAGGTCAGGGTCGTACGGCACTCCGAAGGACTCGTGCGCCCGCACGAACCCGCGCTCCCGGTCGACCTTGGTGGTGCTGCGATCGGTGGGCGACGAGGCGCCGAGCAGGGCGATGCGCCGGTGGCCCTGTGACAGCAGGTGGCTGGTCATGGCGTAGGCGCCGCCCTCGTTGTCGTACTCGACGACGGTCGTGGGCACGTCGTCCCCGAGCGGCGGCCGCCCGCACAGCACCAGCCGGGAGCCCGCCTTGTCCAGGGCGTGGGCGAAGTGGGACATGCGCTCCCGGTACGTGTCGTCCAGCGAACCGCCCCCCACCAGGATCACCGCGTCGGCCCGCTGCGCGCGCATCGCCTCCACGACGGCCAGCTCCCTGGCCGGGTCGCCATGGGTGGTGCACACCATGCACAGCCGCCCCTCGGCGGTGGCCTGCTGCTCGACGCCCTTGGCCACGTACGCGAAGGACGGCCCGGTGACGTCGTCCAGCACGAACGCCACCATCTTCGTGCTCGCCCCGGACAGGGCGCGGGCGTGCACGTTGAGCACGTAGTCGAGGTCGCGCATCGCCCGCAGCACACGCGTCCTGGTGGCCTGGGCGACCGGGTAGTCGCCCTTGATCACCCTGGAGACCGTGGTCGCCGAGACGCCGGCCCGGGCGGCCACGTCGCGGATGGTGACACGCTCGTCGTCGGTGAGCACCCCTTTTGTGCTTACTTTTCGCGACAAGGTCGGCCCTTCACGGTTTTCGGCAGGTGGAGTGGGCATGGGAGATTGCGCCATCGCACTGAAGTCTATGGCCAGGGAGATCCACGGGCGCAAGACGCGATCTCCGTGACTCCGGCGGCATCACCCCGTCTGGCAGGGCGGGCCGTACGGGAAGCCGGGCACGTACTGGGTCCACTCGCTCCGGGTGATCGCCATGCCGGACACCTCGCAGACGTGCTGCCGGGCCCGCTCCACGTCCAGGCTCCAGAGCTGCGCCGTCCCGTTGCCCGACACGCTGGCCAGCACGTTCCCGTCCGGCGTGAACGCCACGCCGTTGACCCAGTCGGACCCGGCGAGCACCGCCCACGTGGCCGGCCTGGCCCGGTCGGCGAGGTTCCAGATCCGGATGGTGCCGTCGCGCGCCCCCGTGGCCAGCCGGCGCCCGTCGGCGGTGAAGGACACGCTGGTCACGGCCCCCGTGTGCCCCAGCAGGACCGCCACCTGCGCCGGTCGCCCGGGACGGGACAGGTCCCAGAGCCGGGCCGTCCCGTCGGAGCCCGCCGAGGCCAGCGTCCTGCCGTCCCTGCTGTACGTCAGGCCCAGCACGCTGTTGGTGTGCGCGGAGTAGTTGGCCAGCAGGCGCGGCGCGGCGGGCTTGGAGACGTCCCAGAGCCGGATGGCCCCGGTCCCCGAGCCGATGGCGAGCACGCGCCCGTCGGGGCTGAACATGGAGGCGTTCAGCCAGTTGTCGGCGTCGCCGGGCGAGGAGACCAGCTTGGGCGCCCGGGGGTCGGCCAGGTCCCACAGGTACGTTCGGCCGTCCCGCGACGTCGTCACCACCGTCCGCCCGTCTGGGCTGAAGGCCGCCGACTCCACGGCGTTCACGTGCTTCTTGAGCGTCGCCACGAGCTTCGGGGCGGCCGGCCGGGAGACGTCCCACAGCTTGGCCGTCTGGTCGGCGGCGCCGCTGGCGAGGAGGCGGCCGTCCGCGCTGAACCGCACCGAATAGACCACGCCGGTGTGACCGGACAGCGTGGACAGCGGCCTGGCCAGGCCAGGGTCGGAGAGGTCCCAGAGCTTGACGGTCTTGTCGCCGGAGGCCGTGGCCAGGACGCGGCCGTCCGGGGAGATCGAGAGCGCGTTGACGGGGCCGGTGTGCTCGTCGAGGCGCGCGCGGTAGGAGACGCGGGCAGGGTCGGAGACGTTCCACAGCCTGGCCATGCTGTCCGCCGACGACGTGGCCAGCGTGCGGCCGTCGGGGCTGAACGCGGCCGCGGTCACCGTGTTCGCGAACCCGGTCAGGGCGGCCGTGCGCCGCGGCGCGGCCGGGGTCGAGACGTCCCACAGGGTGACGGAGGCGTCGGTGGCGGCGCCGGCCAGCAGGTTGCCGTCGGGGCTGAACGTGACGTCGTACACGAAGTATCCGCGTCCCTGCGCGGTGCCGACGCGCTTGGCCGCGGTGACGTCCCAGAGGTAGATCGTGCCGGTGGTGGAGGCGGTGGCGAGGTGGCGGCCGCGGGGGTCGAAGGTCACGCTCCAGGTGCCGCCTTTGTCCGGCGCGTTCAGCACCGTCGGGCTGCCGGGGCGCGCCGGATCGAGCACGTCCCAGATCATGGTGCTCCCGTCGCCCGCCCCGGCGGCCAGCAGCCGCCCGTCGGGGCTGAAGGCCACGTCGTCGAGCACGTACTTCTGCCGCAGGAGGGCGATCTGAGCCGGTCGGCGGGGGTCGGCGATGTTCCACAGCCGGGTCGTGCCGTCGTGGGAGACGGTGGCCAGGAAGCCGCCCTTGGGGCTGAACGCGACCGAGCTCACCTTGTTCGTGTGGCCGTTGAGCGTGGCCAGGGCGCGTGGCCTGGCCGGGTCGGAGAGGTCCCAGAGCCGGGCGGTCCGGTCCACGGACGCGGTCGCGAGCACGCGCCCGTCCGGGCTGAACACCGCCCTCACCAGGCTCGCGGTGTGGCCCCTGAGCTCGCTCACGGCCTTGGGGCGGGCGATGTCGGAGACGTTCCAGAGCCGGGCGGTGGCGTCGCTGGAGGCGGTGGCGATCATGCGGCCGTCAGGGCGGTAGGACACCCACTCGACCGGCCCCCGGTGCCCGATCAGGCGGGCGCCGACCGGGTGCGCGAGGGTGCCGAGCAGCGCGCCGCGGGATTCCGGGGTGTCGGCGATGCGGTAGGAGACCAGGGAGAGCTGGGCCCCGAGCGAGGCGTCGGCGGCGCCGTTGGCGGAGTCGGAGACCTGCGTGGCGACGGCCTGGTCACGTTGCCTGGTCACCTCGCCGGTCTGCCGCAGGGCCAGGACGCCGGCCGTCACGGCGGCGACGAGGAGGACCGTGAGGGCGGCGATCACCTGACGGACGACCCAGGTCCGCCGCCTGCGCCGCCGCAGCGCCGCGTCGAGGAACTCCCGTTCGGTCGCCGAGAGCCCGCCGCCCCAACCGCTCTCTCCGGCCTCCTGCGCCGCCGCCAGGCGGCTGTCCGCGTACAGGTACGCCGGGTCCTTGCCGTGCCGCTGCCACGTATCCGCGTCCTCGGCCAGGCGCTGGCGGACCAGCAGGCCGACCCGGTTGGCGTCGATCCAGTTCCGGAGCCTGGGCCAGGCGCGGATGAGGGCCTCGTGGGCGATCTCGGCCTCGTCCTCGTTCACCGTGAGGAGCCGCGCGCGCACGAACTCGTCCAGGACCTGCCGCGGGACGCCCTCGGGAGCCAGGTCGGCCAGGGCCACCCGCCTCCTCGTGTCGTCGGTCTGCTCGTCGAGGTGCACCAGCCGTACCAGGAGGTCCCGCGCGATCGGCTGCACGTCCGCGCCGAGCCGCCGCAGGGTCTCCTCGGCGCTCGTCGCCAGCGCCCGCGCGATGCCGCCCGAGGCCCGGTACGCGGCCATCGTCAGCGTCCCCCGCGTACGGCGCTGCCAGGTGGCCAGCAGCGCGTGGGAGAGCAGCGGCAGCACGCCGCCCGAGTGCTCCACGCCACCGGCCCCGACGTCTTCGAGCAGCAGGTCGGTGAGCCCCGGCTCCAGCGAGAGCCCCGCCCGCGCGGCCGGGCCCTCGATCGCCGCGCGCAGCTGCGTCACGGTCATGGGCCCGACGATCGCGGGCCGCTGCATCGCCTCCAGCAGCCCCGGGTACGACGCGCAGTGCCCGAAGAAGTCGGCCCGGACGGAGACCACCACGGCCGCCGACCTGGAGAGCTCCACCAGCTCCTCGATGAAGCGCCGCCTGACCCGCTCATCGGGACAGGTGGTGAAGACCTCCTCGAACTGGTCCACCACCAGCAGCAGTCGCCGGGCCCCCGGGGCCAGCCTGCGGGCCGGCTCCGCCGGCGGATCGGCCCCCGGGGCCAGCACGACGCACGACAGCTCCTCCGCCACCTCGTGCCGCAGCGCCGGGATCAGCCCGGCCCGCAGCACCGACGACTTCCCCGCCCCCGATGGGCCGGTCACGATCAGCGGGCTCCCGCTCCTGAACGTCTCCCGCACCCTGGCCACCAGCGTTCTGGTCAGGTCCTGCCGCCCGAAGAACACCTCCGCGTCCTCGGTCCCGTACACGGCCAGTCCCCGGTACGGGCTGACCTCGTCACCGGCCTCCGCGACCGGCGGGACCGGCAGGGAGCGCGGGGCCACGTAGGCCGGGTTGGGCGCGAACGCGCGGCGGTCGCCCAGGTCGGTGGCCTGGCGGCGGGGCCGGGGGAAACCGGCGTCGGGGAGCCTGCGGGCGAGGCTGTGATAGACGTGGTCCAGCGTGAACACCGAGGGCCCCGCCGGGTCGCCCTCCCGCAGCAGCCTCATGAGCGCGCCGCTGAAGGCCGTGTGCCGGACGCCGGGCAGCGCCCACGAGTTCTCCTCCCTGCTCGACGACGTGAGCAGGTACGCGCCCTGCCACATCGAGTCGAACACCCGCTCCACCGCCTGCGAGGACGCCCCGTGGGCACGGCCGGCGAAGCAGCAGTCGAGGACCACGACGACGAGCTCGGCCCGCGAAGCGGACAGGATCCGGCGCACGATGCCGTACGGCAGCGCCTGGTAGCCGGGGACCCCTTGGGTGAGGTCCACGGTGGCGCGGGTGGCCAGGTGCAGCTCGTTGTCCGGGCTGACCAGGCCGTGGCCGACGTAGTAGAACATCAGGACCGACGTCGCCTCCCGGGCCAGCCGGTCCAGCGCCAGCCCCAGCTCGGCGGGGGTCCCCGGGTCGAGCCGCACGGTCAGGTGGGCGGGCGCCAGCCCGCCGCGCTCGACCAGGCACCGTCCGACGTCCGCGACCGTCGCCGGCACGGCGGGCACCTCGGGCAGCCGCGACTCGGGCAGATGCCGCCCCGTTCCCGCCACCAGCACGCGGGCGCCCTCGGACGACAACAGCAGGGGTGGACCGTTCCAGTGCGGGCGCGGTCGCTCGATCGTCGCAGAATCGTCCTCGGTCATCCGGCGCTCCACGGCGTGGAAGGTCGATGGGCGGCACGTGCTGAGAGGCGCCACCCCGAGTGCGCCTCGTAATCCCCCGACAACTCCCGGTTGCTAGGGTACGCACCTTTCCCGCCCGCCGTCGAGATCCTTGCCGGGTCGGGGATCACCAGTTGGCGGGCAGCCCCGGCGTCGTGGCGGGGAGCGCGTGGCCCGGCGGGTGGATGATGTACGCGACGCCGCCGCTGCTGGAGCTCCGCAGCCACACGTTCTCGAACGCCGCCCGGGGATAGACGTGCCGCACGGCGGCGTTGCCGGACGACGCCGGATCGTTGGCGATCACGTCGCCCGTCGAGGTGAAGCCCACGATCGCCATGAGGTGCCCGTTGGTGCCGTACCCGGCGCCGGGCAGCTCGCCCTTCTTGAACGACTGCGACGTGATGACCGGGATGCCCGCCTTGGTCAGCAACTCCAGCTCGGTCAGCGACCGCAGCCGCGTCACGAACCCGTCCATCCCGTACCGTCCGGCGTAGGCGGTGTTGAACGGCCAGTTGCCGGCGCCCCGGTAGGCGTGGTCGTAGGTGTAGCGGGCGGCGTAGTCGACCTCGGGGTTGGGGTCGGAGGGGTCGACCCAGGAGGTGTCCTGCGCGCTCGGCCACCTGTCCCAGTAGCCGAGGACCATGGCGGTCGAGGTCGGGCTGCACCAGGCCTCGCCGCCGCCGTCCCATTCGGGGTAGTGGCCCTGGTGGACGTTCTGGGAGCGGCGCGGCACGTCGAGCTCCATGCCCCAGGCGCCGCCGCCCGGGCTGACCGGCACGGTCTTGCGCTCGGGCACGTTGGAGGCCATGACGCCGGACGTGCGCACGCGCGGCGTGACCGCGGAGCCGGGTGCGCGGTAGAGGGTCAGGCGCAGCTGGTAGGCGCTGATCGGCTTGCCCGCCGCCGCGACCAGCGTGTCGGTCGCGACGCTCGCGTCGGCGTCCCCCTGTCCCGGCACGGAGGTGCGGCGGATGTCGCCTTCCGCGTACGCCCAGCGGCCGAGCGAGAACCACTTGGTCAGCCCCTCGGCGTTCCTGGCCCGCGCCTCGACCTGCATCCAGCTGCCCGGGGGGACGTCGGCGGTCCAGGACGCGATCAGCTGGGTGGCCTCGAACCCGATGGCCTGCTCGGGGCCGGTCCAGCGGGCGTACTCCCAGGTCCTGGTGCCGAGCGCGTCGGTGTAGGAGACGGTCCCGGCGGCCGTGCCGAACGACAGGCCGCCGCCGGCCGTCGTGCCCTCGTACGTGCCGGTGGCGAAGTCGGCCCGCTGGAAGACGACGTCGGAGGTGAGGGCGAGCGGTTTCGCCCCGGCGGGGGCCGAGAGCGTCGTGGCCAGGATGAGACCGGACAGGAACACGGTCAGCGCGCGCATGAACCCCACCTTCTGGCACAACCACTGTGTGAAGCATCCGGAAATCTACGTATCAACTCCCGCTGCGCAAGTTTCATGAGTAACGAAAGGTTTCGGTAAGAGTTCTCCCACGTTATGGCAGGTAATTACAGATCATGGGAATCTCTGGTGCCGAAACTTTTCTATGATTTATTGACATATTTCGGACATTTCTTCAGACTGGCAGTCACCCCCTCGGTGATGGACGTGTGTGGTGCGGTGAGCTCCGGGTGCCCGCCGCACCACACACCTTCCCGAACGAGATCTGGCGGGCGGACCGGTCTGACGGTGGGAACCTGGGACGTATGCGCAAATACGTGATCCTGGGCGTCCAGGGCAGCGGCAAGGGCACCCAGAGCACCCTGCTCGCCGACGACCTCGACCTCGTGCACATCAGCGTCGGCGACATCTTCCGCTGGCACGTCAAGCACCACACCAAGCTCGGCGCCCAGGTCCGCCGCCTGGTCGCGGCCGGCGAACTGGTCGGGGACGACCTGGTGGAGGCCGTGGTCAGGGAACGGCTCCAGCAGCACGACTGGAACTACGGCTTCGTCATCGACGGCTTCCCCCGCAACCGCCGCCAGGCGGAGTTCTTCCTGGAGAGCTACGACATCGACGGCGTGATCCACCTGGACCTCCCGGACGAGGAGGTCCGCCGCCGCGTCCTGGCCCGCCGCCTGTGCTCGCGGTGCGGCATGGACTACAACCTGATCGCCCACCGCCCGTCGGAGGAGGGCCGGTGCGACGTGTGCGGCGGCGAACTGGTCACCCGCGCGGACGACACCCCGGACGCCCTGGCCAGACGCCTGCGCGACTATCACAGCAAGATCGACCCGGTGGTGGAGCTCTTCCGGCGCAAGGAGTACGTGATGACCATCGACGCCCGCGCCGACAAGACGACGGTCCAGCAGACCATCCGCACCCGCTTCAACCTCCCGCCCTACACCCCCCATCTTTGACGCACCTCATGACGAGGAACACGGGGAACCGCGCCGCGTCCGGTCGCTTCGCGGCCCATTCGGGAGCCGGCTCGGGCTCGGCGAGTTCGTCCATCCACAGACCGTGGCGGCGGAAGGTGTTGACGTACGTCGAGAGCGTGCGGTGGTTGGCGCCCACCTGGCGGCGTAGCGCCGAAAGCTCCCCGTCGGCGCGCCACCAGCCCTCGGCGTGGTAACCCGCGCCCCCCGGCCACGAGCCGGACACGCCCTGGCCGCCGGGAAAGCACGGATGCAGGATCGAGCAGGCGAAGGCACCGCCGGGGCGCAACGCGCGGGCGGCGGTCGCGACCGCGCCTTCGAGGTCGTCCATGTCGGAGAGGCCGAAGTTGCAGACCACCGCGTCGAACGGGGGAAGGTCGCGCAGCTCCCCGAGGTCGGACCGGGCGGCGTCCGCGTGGAGGTAACGGATGCCCAGCGGCGCGGCTCGCTCGGCGGCTCTCGCCTTCGCGACCAGAGCCTGTGAGACGTCCACGCCCACGACGGCGGCGCCGCGTCGGGCGAGCTCGCGGCTGACGCGGCCGTGGCCGCAGGCGAGCTCCAGCACCCGCGAGCCCGCGACCGGCCCCAGCAGGTCGAGCAGGCGTAAGGAGGCCGGGTCGTCGAGCACGTCGGCCCAGCCGGTGGCGTAGAAGTCGGCGATCTCGTCGTAGCGCGCGGCACCGGGCATGTCCATGACGCTACGCCTCCTCGATCCGCGTAGGGGCGGGTGTTCGTCGAGCGCGGAACGCCTTCCGCGTGGCCGGGCAAAGGGTTGGCCACGGCGGCGCATGGTTCCGGTCGGGCCGCCCCGGGGGCGGGGCCGGTGAGAGGAGGATCATCCCTGGTCAAGCGGCACGGCGCGGGAGGACGGACATGGGCATGCCCGGGATCGCGGCGGTCATCGCGCTCGTCGCCTTGGGCGGGTGGACCGGAGCGTACGGGTCCGCCTCGCCCCCGGCGACCGGCGCCGTTGCGGCCGCGTCCCGCGCGCCCCGGAACCCGGACCTGCGGATCACCGGGACCGTCAGCCCGGAGCCGATGGTCATCGGCGGGGAGTCGGTCTACTCGGTGACCGTCACGAACACCGGAGGCCGGCCCGCCGAGGACGTGACGGTCATCGACACGCTCGACCGGAACGCGATCCCGGGGCCGGTCCCCGACGACTGCTCCCTCATCAGGCACGGCGGCGCCATCGCCTGCGGCGGACCGGGGCTGACGCTCCCCGCGGGGCAGAGCGTGAGCTACGAGATCCCGGTCACGATCGACCCGGGGCTCCCGGAGGGCGCGCACGTCCTCAACCGCGTCGAGGTCTCCGCCTGGGGGATGGGCGGCGGCTCGACCCGGATGATCAGCCCGACCCGGGCGCTGGTCCGGGGCCGTCCAGGGGCCGTGGGTCCGGACAGCGGCGCGGTCGACGACTGCGTGCCCGCCAACAAGGGCGGTTCGGAGGACGCGCCGGTGGAGGGCCCCGGGGGCGACTGCGCCTCCGCCGTACCCGAGCCGGTCCCGGCTCCCCGGCCGACGCCGAGCCCCGACACCCCGAAGGATCCGGACCCCGGGCCCACGGCCGATCCGGTGCCGTCGGCCACGGCGGAGGCGGGCCCGGCTCCGGGCCCCACGGCGGGCGACGACGCCGGGCCTCCGCAGCCCGTCCCCGGCGAGGGCTACGTTCCGCCGCTGCCCGGCCAGGATGCGCTCCCGCCCGGCGCCGACCAGGGCGCGCTCCTGCCCAGCCCCGGTCAGCCGGCTTCCGGCGGGAAGGCCCGGCCCGGCGAGGTGCCGTACCCGGAAGGGCTCCACGAGGGCGGATACCAGGTGGGGGTCCCCGGGGGACCCGCCCGCCGCGAGCCCCGGCCGGCGTCCGGCGGCGAGACGCCGGAGCCGGCGGGCGACGACCTGCCCCTGGCCGGCGTGTCGGGCTGGCTGCTCGGCCTGGGCCTGTCCGTGCTCCTGGCGATCAGCCTGCTCGTACGGCACTTCTCCCGCCGCGAACAAACCCAGGAGAAGGCCCCCCGCGTCCCGGCCGGCAAGGGGCGGTGAGGTTCAGCGAGTGCGGGAGGACAGCGCGTCGCGGGTCCACGAGCCGAGCACCAGCAGCGTCTTGGTCCCGGTCACGTCGCCCGCCCGCCGGAGCCGGTCGATGACCTGCTGCAGATGCCCGAGATCGCGTACCCGTACGTGGATCAGGGCGTCGGGGTCGCCCGCGATCGTGAACACCGCCTGCACCTCGGGCACGTCCGTGGCGGTGCGGACGATCTCGCTCACGGGAGTCGTGCCCGGATAACGTAGCTCCGTGAACGCCTCGATGCCCCACCCCAGCTTGGCGTAGTCGATCTGCACCGTGAACCCCGTGATCACCCCGAGCTCCCTGAGCCGGTCGACCCGCCGCTTCACCGCCGCGACCGACAGCCCCACCAGCTCGGCCATCTCCGAGAACGTCCTGCGCCCGTCCTCTCGCAGCAGCCGCAGGATGCGATGATCGATGTCGTCCACATCAGGCATGCGAGAACCCCTTCGTCAGGCGCAAAGAACATCAGCCGACAAGCCCAAGCGTTCACATAGTTTGCGTCTTACGGGCACTTTCTCATCTAATACTTGCGCATATCATGCCCGCGTTGCTGTGCTTGGCACACAAGTACGAGGCCAGGAGGTTCGAGCGTGAGCGAGCCGGCAGTGTCGCTCGACGACAAGTACACGGCGCACGACGGCCGGGTGCTCATCTCCGGTATCCAGGCCCTGGTGCGCCTGACGCTGGAGCAGCGCCGGCTGGACGAGGAACGCGGGCTGGACACGCGCGTGTTCGTCACCGGCTATCAGGGCTCGCCGCTGGGCGGCGTGGACCTGGAGATGAAGCGGGCGGCGCCCTTCCTGGACCCGGCAGGCGTGGTCTTCCAGGCGGGCCTGAACGAGGAGCTGGCCGCCACGGCCGTGGCCGGCACCCAACTGCTCGACCAGCTGCCGGGCCGGCGGCACGACGGCGTCACCGGTTTCTGGTACGGCAAGAACCCCGGCCTCGACCGCGCCGCCGACGCCATCCGGCACGCCAACACGGCTGGCACGGCGCCCCTCGGCGGCGCGGTGGCCTGGATCGGCGACGACCCCGGCTGCAAGTCCTCCACGCTGCCCAGCTCGTGCGAGCCCATGTGCCAGAGCCTGTCCATGCCGCTGCTCGCGCCCGGCTCGGTCGCGGAGATCGTCGAGTTCGGGCTGCACGCGGTGGCCCTGTCGCGCGCCACTGGGCTCTGGGCCGGGCTGAAGATCGTCGCGGACATCGCCGACGCGTCCGCCACGGTGGACCTCGGCCCGCTCCGCGACGGCATCCCGATGCCCGACAAGAGGGATCGCGGCGCCGTCCCCATCCTGCTCGGCCCCGCCGCGCTGGACGCCGAGCACGACCTGCTCACCCGCCGCCTCGACCTGGCCCGCGAGTACGCCCGCACGCACGGCCTCAACCGGGTGATGTCGGGCGCGGGCAACACCGCCCTGGGCATCCTGGCCTCCGGCACCACGTACGCGGTGGTCCTGCGCGCCCTGGCCGACCTCGGCCTGGACGAGGCGGCGCTGGACGCGCGCGGGATCCGGCTGATCAGGCTCGGGATGCCGTTCCCGCTCGCGTACGACGACCTGGCCGCCATGACCGCCGACCTGGACAAGGTGCTGGTGGTCGAGGACAAGGTGCCGTTCCTGGAGGGGCAGCTCAAGCAGGCCCTGTACGGGCGGGAGCGCGTGCCGGCGATCGTGGGCCGGGAGCTGCTGACCGCGCGCGGCACCCTGGGGGCCGAGGACGTGGCCAAGGCGGTCGCCGCCTGCCTGGGCATCGAGCTCGCCCCGCGCGAGAGGGTCCGGCCCAGGCGCATGCTGCCCCTGGTGGCCGCGCGCACCCCGTACTTCTGCTCCGGCTGCCCCCACAACACCTCCACCCGCACCTCCGACGGCACGCTGGTCGGCGTCGGCATCGGCTGCCACGCCATGATCGCCCTGGACGGGCACGGCCGCGGCACCCAGGTGGGCATCACGCAGATGGGCGGCGAGGGCGCGCAGTGGATCGGGCTGGCGCCGTTCACCGAGGACCGGCACTTCGTCCAGAACCTCGGCGACGGCACCTTCCACCACTCCGGCTCCCTGGCGATCAGGGCCGCCGTCGCCGCCGGGGTGACGATGACGTACAAGCTGCTCTACAACGACGCCGTGGCCATGACCGGCGGCCAGCGCGCCGAGGGCCGGCTGGACGTGCCCGCGCTGACGCACGAGCTGGCCGTCGAAGGCGTGCGCCGGATCGTGGTCACCTCGCCGGAGCCGGAGACGTACCGGGGCGTGCGGCTGGCGGGGGTCGCGTCGGTGCGGCACCGCGACGACCTGCCCGAGGTGGAGCGGGAGCTGGCCGCGCTCGACGGCGTGACCGTGCTGATCCACGACGACCGGTGCGCGGCCGAGGAACGGCGGCTGCGCAAGCGCGGCAAGCTGCCCGTGCCCACCGAGAAGGTCGTGATCAACGAGCGGGTCTGCGAGGGCTGCGGCGACTGCGGCGAGGCGTCGACATGCCTGTCCGTGCAGCCGGTCGAGACCGAGTACGGCCGCAAGACCCGCATCCACCAGGCCTCCTGCAACTCCGACCTGAGCTGCCTCAAGGGCGACTGCCCGTCGTTCCTGCTGGTGGAGCCGGGCACCGTGCGCCGGCGCCAGGCGCCGCCGCCGCCCGCGGAGGCGCCGGAGCCCGCGAGCAGGCCCGGCGAGGCCCTGATCCGGATGCCCGGCATCGGCGGCACCGGCGTCGTCACCGTCTCGCAGATCCTGCAGATGGCGGCCCACCTCGACGGGCTGCACGCGGCCGGGCTTGAGCAGACCGGGCTGGCGCAGAAGGGCGGGCCCGTGGTCAGCGACGTGCGGATCTCGGCCCGGCCCCTGGACGGCTCCGTGCGGGCCACGCCTGGGAGCGTGGACGTGCTGATCGGGTTCGACCTGCTGGGCGCGGCGGCCGAGCCGAACCTGGCCGTGGCCTCGCCGGAACGCACCGTCGCCATCCTGAACACCGCCGTCGTCCCGACCGCCGCCATGGTCACGGGCCGCGTGGCAGTGCCGGGGCACGCGGACGCGGTCACCCGCGTCGAGTCCGCCACCAGGCGCGTCGAGTGCATGGACGCCCAGGGGCTGTCGGAGACCCTGTTCGGCGACCACATGCCGGTGAACCTGCTCCTCCTCGGCGCCGCCTACCAGCACGGCTGCCTGCCGGTCTCCGCCGCCGCCATCGAGCGGGCCATCACGCTCAACGGGGCCGCCGTCGAGCAGAACCTCGCCGCCTTCCGCTGGGGCCGCGCGAGCGTGGTCGAGGCGCCTTCCCCCGAGGCCCCTTCTCCCGAGGGCACGGTCCCCGAGGGACTGGACGAGGTGCTGGCCACCCGCGTCGCCGACCTGACCGGCTACCAGAACGCCGCGTACGCCCGTACGTACGAGGAGGACGTGCGGCAGGTGACGGCGGCCGCGGTCGAGCGGGCGGGCGAGGAGGCCGGCACCCGGATCGGGCTCGCGTACGGCCGCGCCCTGCACAAGCTCATGGCCTACAAGGACGAGTACGAGGTCGCCCGCCTGCACCTCGACCCGGTGGAGAAGGAGCGCAGGGAGCGCGAGTACGGCCCGGACGCGGTCGTGTCGGTGCTGCTGCACCCGCCGTTGCTGCGGGCGATGGGGCTCAAGCGTAAGATCAAGGTACGCCGTTCCGCCGGGATCCTGTTCCGCGGGCTGCGGGCCGCCAGGGTGCTGCGCGGGACGACGTTCGACGTCTTCGGCCTCGCCCACGTACGGAAGGTCGAGCGCGAGCTGGTCACCGAATACCGCGACCTCGTGCGGACCGCGCTGGCCAAGCTCACCCCCGGCAGCGCCGGGACGGTCGCCGAGATCGCGGCCCTGCCCGACCTGATCCGAGGGTACGAGGACATCAAGCTCGCCCGGGTCGCCGAGTTCCGCGACCGCGCCAAGGCCGCGCTCGCCCGGCTGGACGAGCCCGTTATGAGCCAGGAGGGATCGTGACCGTTGACCGGCTCCTGCCCGACCAGGACGCCAGGGATCTCATCGAGCTGACCCGCGAGATCGCCGACAAGGAGCTCGCGCGCCGGGTCGACGAGCACGAGCGCGCCGAGACCTACCCGGAGGGGCTGTTCGCCACGCTGGGGGCGGCGGGGCTGCTCGGGCTGGCGTACCCGGAGGAGCTCGGCGGTGGCGGGCAGCCGTACGAGGTCTACCTGCAGGTGATCGAGGAGCTGGCGATGCGGTGGGCGGCCGTCGCGGTCGCCACCAGCGTGCACACGCTCGCCTGCTTCCCCGTCTCCGCCTACGGCACCCCGGCGCAGCGCGAACGGTGGCTGCCCGACATGCTGGCCGGACGCCTGATCGGCGGCTACAGCCTGTCGGAGCCCCAGGCCGGGTCCGACGCCGGGGCGCTGACCTGCAAGGCGGAGCGGGTCGAGACCGGCTACCGGATCACCGGCAACAAGGCGTGGATCACCCACGGCGGCCTCGCCGACTTCTACGCGCTGTTCGTCCGGACCGGGGAGGGCTCGCGGGGCATCTCCTGCTTCCTCGCGCCGGGGGCCGCCGACGGGCTGACGTTCGGACGGCCCGAGGAGAAGATGGGGCTGCACGCCGTACCGACCACCAGCGCCCACTGGGACGGGGCGATCCTGGAGGAGGACCGGCTGATCGGCGAGGAAGGCCAGGGGCTGCAGATCGCCTTCAGCGCGCTCGACTCCGGACGGCTCGGCATCGCCGCCTGCGCCACCGGCCTCGCGCAGGCCGCGCTCGACGAGGCGGTGGCGTACGCGAAGGAACGCCAGACGTTCGGCAAGCGGATCATCGACCACCAGGGGCTCGGCTTCCTGCTGGCGGACATGGCGGCGGGGGTGGAGAGCGCGCGCGCCACCTACCTCGCCGCGGCCCGCCGCCGCGACGCGGGCCTGCCGTACAGCAAGCAGGCCAGCATCGCGAAGCTGGTCGCGACGGACACGGCGATGAAGGTCACGACGGACGCGGTGCAGGTGTTCGGCGGGTACGGGTATACGCGCGAGTTCCGGGTGGAGCGCTACATGCGCGAGGCCAAGATCATGCAGATCTTCGAGGGCACCAACCAGATCCAGCGCCTGGTCATCAGCCGCCACCTCGCCAAGTAACCTCTGACGTGCGCGAACCCCGCCTCCCGATGTTGGGAGGCGGGGTTCGCTGTCTGGAGATAGGCCAACTCATCACGATCCACAGCGCATCCCCTGTGTGGCTCTCCGTTTGACCGAGCGCGTTAATGAGCGCCGAGGGCCTCGACGCCGACCCGGCTCCTCACGAGGAAGTTCAGGACCTGTCCAGCTTCAGTTCGGTCGGCGCTGGGGTCTGACTGAGCTACGACAGGCACGGCCGACCATCACGTTCCAGAACGCCGCTCATACTGCCTATGGCCTGTCTGGCGAATGATCACCGTTACAGAGCCGGCCGCAAGGAGAGTCCGGCCGGGGCATCGGCGGCGGGCGAAGGTGCACGCGGGGTGTGCGCGTCGCGCGGTCGCATGTCTTGCGGCTGCTCCCCGCGTGCCGCAGTGTGGCGGTGGCGGGGTAGAACCGATGGCGGACGTTCCTTGGCCGACCGCGTGATCCCGCTCGGGAGTCTGATGCTGGGCTTGGGTGTCAGGCGTCGCGGAGATCACCTGCTCCGTCTTGCTCGGTCAGGAAATAGACGGAGTGGGAGACAACCTGCCGCTTGGAGGTGGGTACGTCGTCCGGCCCGTAGTAGTCGTTCAATTGGCGCCAGAAGTCTTCTTCTGCAGCGGCCGCGCCGATGATCGGAACGTCGTCGATCACCGTCTCCCACACCAGCATTTCTCTCAGGCCCGGGCCGTCGAGTTCTTCCGAAACGACCTCGTGCAAGACGTTCATCAGCCGAGACCCGTGTTCGCGGCGGCAGTCACGGGGCAACAGCCAGCGCTGCCACCAGGCCCGAAGGTGGTTGGCCGTGGAATCCGCGAAATCCTCGGCCGCGTCTTCGGCCGACTGATCGTAGTTCGGATAGCTCGGCCGACTCACGCGGACCAGCAATTTGTGCTGACATTCTTCGGCGCACGTGTACCGATATAAACGAAACTGCGTGAGCTGGACACCCATGGCCCGATCGTAGTGGGCGTCTTCGAACCCGGATTCCAAAGGCCAGGTGATTCCCGCTCAGCGGCACATCGCGTCGATGAGATCCGGGAAATGCGGGAACTCTGCTCGTGCGGCGGTCACGATTTGGATAGGGGACCGGCGGCGGCCGGGTGCGTGTCGCTCGGCGATGGCATGGAAGGCCTCGTTCGGTTGTGCGGGGGAGTCGGGATCCGTGAAGGCCTCGGCGGGGCCCAGACCGGCGGCGAACAGCCAGAGGAGGTCGCCGAGATCGCGGGCGATCACACCGCGCTCACCCTCGGAACCGAGGTAGACCACGGGTTGGTCGGTGATCGCCGCATCGGGACGTACGAGCCAGAAGCCGGTGTAGTCACCCGCCCCGGTCGTACCGAAGAAGCGGAACTCGCTCCCGTCGACCTCCTGGTTGCCGGTCCACAGGCGGAACCACCACGCTGTCCGATCGGGCTCCTCGAACTGGTCGTATGGCTCGAAGTCACAGCCACGGGCCTCGTCGGTTTCCTCGTCCCACTCCCACTCGAAGCCGACCTCGACCACCTCGGCCAGGGCAGTGGGCAATGCGAGATCTTCAGACACGTTCGCCACCCCGAAAGATTAGACGATCACTGGAAGCGGTCGAGGTGGAGCTGTCCCGCACGATGCCACGTCCAGGCAGAGCCCAGCGGGTGGGCGAGGCAGACGGGAAGATCGGGCGGAGCAAAGTACAAGTGCCTTGCGGGGCTTCCGCATTGTTGGGCCAATGTGTAAGGCTCTCCGCCGTGGCCGAACCGGAAGAGCCAGTACTTCGTCAGGCGGCGTCCAACGATCGCGACGAGGTTGAGACCGTACGCACACTTGGCAGCGTGATTCTCGTCCTTGGTGCCGCTCTCTGCAGTGGTGCGCTGCTTTTTGAGGATGGCGAGCCACCGTGGCAGGTCCTTGGCGTCTTCAGCCTCATGACCCTGGTTGGTCTGGGCCTGCGGATCGAAGCGGCGATTCGAGGACGCTAACTGGTCCATCCTTGAACTCTCCCGATTGATCTCGACCGGGTATCTCAGCCTGGAGCGTGGCGAGAACCGTACGACCCGCCCGGTGATCGTGCTGATCACCTGCCATTGGCGTGCCATTGAGGGCGGTCAACAGCGGTCACTCTTGGTAGGTCGATCGCCGAGGTAGGAGCCGTTCACTCACACGATCTGGCCGATTTGCAAGCATGAAGTCAGGAGTTCGAATCTCCTGGGCTTCGCCTGCTCCAGGCTCGCGGCGCTGCTGACGGAGGTGCTGACAACGGCTCCGGACAACCATGGGCGGCTGGGGACCGGTGCCCCTCTTCCCCATCGTCAGAGCAGGCGTCCGAGAGTTCGGCGGACATTTGTGGACAGTCGTGTTCTCACCACGGATCAGAAGGTGCCTGATTGGTGCTCGGTGAGAAGCTCAGATCCGGTATTGAGGCGGCCAGTTCGTCGTCGGCAACGGTGAGGGTGGATCCCGAGCCGGGTTGCCCGGGTTTCATCCTTGTTCGGCGGCCCGCCGGACGCATTCGGCGACCAGGGCAGGACGGATCGCGATCGTTCGTTCTGCCGGCCGGTGGTCCGGCCGGGCGCAGGGGAGTGACACCACGAGAACGCGTCCCGGCTTCTCGGCTCGCTCGACGGTGAAGCTGAGCTGCGAGCTCTCAGCCGTCACCTGGCCAAGTGGCCTCTGTCAAGATCGTGAACCGACAAACGTGATTCGCATAGTCGTCCAATCTCTCCATTAACACGGTGCTCCTGCCGGGTGACTGTGGCGCGTAAAGATCCCCCCGCAAGGAGGTCGCCATGATCCGCGCACTCAACAAGCTGGGAGACCGCCTCCTCGAGAGGCTCCTGCCGTCGGCGGACGCTTCGGCCGTGTGCTGGACCGACTGGTGCTGCCAGGGCAAGTTCTGCCGGACCTGCTGTTACCACGACGCCACCAACACGACCAACTGCAGCAGCTTCGACTACTGCTGACCCGTCCTTCCGATCCCTACTGACAGCCATGCAGTACGGCGGGCCGGCCGCCGGGTGGCGACAGGCGTCGTCGTACTGCTGGCGATCCCCGCGACAGATTCGCCACCCAGCCGCGCCGTCCCTGAGGAGCTCCCATGCCCTATCTCGTCGCCGCCGTGGTCGTCGTCGGATTGTTGTGCCTGGTGGACCTGGTGCTGACCCTGGCGGTGATCCGCCGCCTGCGCGTGCACACGCTGCGGTTGGCCGAGCTGGCACCGGCGCGGGCCCCGTTGGTGCGGCCGGGAACGACGCTCGGCGACTTCAGCGCGACCGCCGTCGATGGCGAGACCGTGTCGCGCGCGTTCTTCTCGGGGCCCTCCGTGGTGGCGGTGTTCTCCACCGAATGCGCGTCCTGCCACGAGCGGCTGCCCGAGTTCACGTCTTACCTGGCCGACACCCGTCCCGAACGCGTGCTGGCCGTGGTCACGGGCGACCCCGACGAGGCCCGGCGGTTCACCGGTGAGCTGACCGCGGCCACCGTCGTGGTCGAACCGATGGGCGGCCCGGTGAGCAGGGCGTTGCAGGTCTCCCAGTTCCCCAGTTTCTACCTGGTCGACGGTGACGCGGTGGTCGTGGCGGCCGACACCGCCCCGGGCAGGCTGCCGGCGGCCACGCGCCGATGACCTCTCCCGCCGGAGACGCCGGAGACGCCGGGGATGGAGGGGACGCCGGGGACGGCGGTGCCGTGCGGCGACGGCGTCTTCGCGCGGCCGCGGCGCTGGCCTGGCGGGCGCATCCGGCCGCCGTACTGGCAGCCGGGATCACGGTGCTGCTCATGGGTCTGGTCCCGGTGGTCGCCGCGTGGCTGACCAAGCTCGTTCTCGACGGCCTGGCGGCCGGGGCGGGGCCTGCTGAGTTGCTCCCGTACGGCGTGGCTCTCGGCGTGACCGGCCTGGCGGGCGCGGCCCTGCCCGCGGTCGCGGAGTACGCCCAGGAGCAGCTGCGCCGCGCGCTCCAGGTGCTGATCCAGGATCGGCTGTTCCAGGCCGTCAACGCCCACCCGGGGCTGAGCCGCTTCGAGAACCCCGTCTTCCACGACCGCGTACGGCTGGCGCAGGAGGCCGGCCAGAACGCGCCGCAGCGGATCGTCCGCTCCGCCCTGGGGATCGCCCAGGGAGCCGTCACCCTCGCCGGATTCACCGCGGCGCTGGCCGTGATGGCTCCGGGGATGATCCTCGTCGTGGCGCTCTCCGCGGTCCCCTCGGTCCGCGCCCAGCTCGACCTGTCCCGGCGCCGCGCCGGGATGCTGTGGGGCGTCAGCTCCAGGACCAGGCGGCAGATCTTCTTCGCCAGCCTTCTCACCAGCCCCGACGCGGCCAAGGAGATCCGGCTGTTCGGCCTCGGCGACTTCCTGCGCGCCAGGATGCTGGGCGAGCTGCGCGCGGTGAACGCCGCCGAGCAGGGGCTGGCCCGCAGGACGCTGCGTACCCAGGGGTCGTTGTCGCTGCTGGGGGCGGCCGTCGCCGCGCTCGGCCTGCTCTGGGCGATCACCGCCGCCGCGTCGGGCACGCTGAGCGTCGGCGACGTCGCCGTGTTCGTGGCGGCCGTCGCCGGGGTGCAGTCCGCGCTCGCGTCGATCGTCGGCCAGTCGGCCGACGCGCACAACGCGCTGCTGATGTTCGGGCACTACCTCGAGGTCGTGGCCGACGCGCCGGACCTGCCCGTCCCACGGCATCCGCGCCCCGTCCCCTCGCTGCGCGAGGGCATCGAGGTGCGCGACGTGTGGTTCAGGTACGACGACGCGCACCCATGGGTGCTGCGCGGCGTCGATCTCTTCATCCCCCGCGGCGGCTCCCTGGCCCTGGTCGGGCTGAACGGCGTGGGCAAGAGCACCCTGGTCAAGCTGATCTGCCGGCTGTACGACCCGGTGCGCGGGTCCATCCACTGGGACGGCGTCGACCTGCGGGAGATGGATCCCGCCGAGCTGCGGGGCCGCATCGGCGCGGTGTTCCAGGACTACATGTCGTACGACCTGACCGCGGCCGAGAACATCGGGCTCGGCGACGTCACGGCACTCGACGACCGCGACCGGGTCGAGGCCGCCGCCAGGCTGGCCGGGGTCCACGAGACGGTCGACGGGCTGCCTCGGGGCTACGACACGCTGCTGAGCCGGATCTTCTTCGGCGACAGGGACAGCCCCGAGGCCGGAGTGGTGCTGTCCGGCGGGCAGTGGCAGCGCCTCGCGCTGGCCCGCGCCCTGATGCGGGAGGGGCGGGACCTGCTCGTGCTCGACGAGCCGAGCTCCGGCCTGGACGCGCAGGCCGAGCACGCCATCCATCAGAGCCTGCGCCGCCACCGCGCGGGGCGGACCAGCCTGCTGATCTCGCACCGGCTCGGCGCGGTGCGGGAGGCGGACGTGATCGTCGTACTCGCCGAGGGCCGGATCGCCGAGCACGGCTCGCACGCGGAGCTGATGGCGCTCGGAGGGGAGTACGCGGGCCTCTTCACCCTCCAGGCGCAAGGCTACGAGCCGACGGAGTCCCCCGATTCTCCTGACTCGCGGGAAGGGGCGAGCCCCCGGACGACGACGCCGAGCACGCGGTCGAAGGGCACGTAACCCCACACCCGAGAGTCCTCGCTGACCGGCCCGTCACCGAGGACGACCAGCCGGCCCGCCGGCACGGTGTCGCCCGGCGACGCCCCCACCCGAGCCATGACCTGGGCGGGCACCGGATCGCCCGGCACGGCCACCGCCCGCTTGATGAACCACCTGGCCGCCCCTGGCGCCGGCAGCGGCTCCGTACGCCACTTTCCCCCGGGCAGCGCCGTCTGCAGCACCACGACCTGGCCGCGCCCGACGCCCGCCCCCGTGGTTCTGCGAACGAGCACCCGGTCGCCCGTGCGGTAGGTGGGCAGCATGCTCGTCCCGCTGATCCGGACGATGACGAACCGCCGCCGGGCGACGACCAGACCGGCGACCAAGGCCGCGATCGGGGCCAGCAGGATCATGACGCGCCGCACGGCGCCCTCCAAAATCGATCACCACCACCGGACTGCCGACACTAGCGCCCGATCTCTTCATCTGACACCCCGCTCAACTCCCGCCCGTGGGCACGGCTGCCAGGATTTCAGCGGACGAGCAGATGGACGAGGGCGACCCCGCCCACGGCCACGATCAGGAAGCGGAGCGTCGCGGGGCGGAAGCGGCGGCCTGCCTCGGCGCCGAGGTGGCCGCCCAGGGCGGAGCCGGTCGCGATGAGGGCGACGGCCGTCCAGTCGTAGTCCGCGACGAGCAGGAAGACGAGTGCGGCGGCGGCGTTGACCACGGCCACCAGGACGTTCTTGGCGGCGTTGAGCCGTTGGGGCGTTTCGTCGAGGAGCAGCCCCATGAGGGACATGTAGATGATCCCCTGGGCGGCGGCGAAGTAGCCGCCGTAGACGCCGGCGAGCAGCAGCCCGGCGAAGAGGCCCCGGCCGCCGTCGTGGTGGGGCGGGGTGCCGGGGGCCTCGGGGCGGCGGTGGCGTAGGAGCTTGGCAAGGTGGGGCTGGAGGAGGACCAGGACGAGAGCCAGGCCCACTAGTACGGGCACGATCATCTCGAACGCCGTGGCGGGCAGGGCGAGCAGGAGCGTGGCGCCGCCGAGGCCGCCCAGCAGGGCGGCGACGCTCAGTTTCCGCAGGCGGCGGGACTGGCCGCGGAGCTCTCGGCGGTACCCGACGGCCCCGCTGATGGAGCCGGGGATCAGGCCGAGCGCGTTGGTGACCGTGGCGGTGACGGGTGGGAGGCCGATGGCGAGCAGCAGGGGGAAGGTGATGAGGGTGCCGGAGCCGACGACGGTGTTGAGGGCCCCGGCGCCGATGCTCGTCGCGAAGACGGCGAGCATCTCCCAGGGGGTCATGCCGTCCCGGCCGACCGATGGGCCGGGTGCCCACCTCCGGCCCATCGGTCCGGGGAGAGGCTGCTCATGGCCGGCGGGATCGTCATGCGGCCGACGCTAGACGGGAAAAGCTTCGGCGCTCGGCGAAGTGTCGGTGCTGCCGTCGAGTGGGTGTCCGCCGAGTGTCACCGTCGAGCCGGCGGTGGCGCCGCTCAGTGGGTGGGTGGCGCCGCTCAGTGGGTGGATGAGTCGCTCAGCGGGTGGGTGGGGGTTGAGGCGTGTCGTACGGCCGGCTCGCGGCTTCGGCGTGGTGGGCGAGGGTGGTGATGCGGGAGGCGAGGTCGGGCCAGAGGGCGCGGGGCAGGTCGTGGCCCATGCCGTCGATCACCACCAGCTCGGCGCCCGGGATGGCGGCGGCCGTCGCGCGGCCGCCGCTGACGTCGCACATGGCGTCCTCCGCGCCGTGGATCACCAGCGTGGGGACGCCGACGGAGCGCAGCCGGGCGGTGCGGTCGCCCGAGGCGACGACCGCGACGGCCTGGCGGGCGACGGCGGTCCGGTCGTGGTCGCGGTCGTAGGTGAGACCGGCGCGTTCGCGCAGCGCGGCCTCGTCGAACTCGAAACCGGGCGAGCCGGCCAGGCGGAAGATCGTGACCGACCGCTCGATCGCCTCCTCGCGGGTCGTCGGCGGCGGCCCCGCGAAGGCGGCCATGGTCTCGGGACGGGCCTGGCCCACGGAAGGGTCGCCCGTGGCGGACATCATCGACGTCAGCGACCGGATCCGGCCGGGATGCTCGATCGCGATCGTCTGGGCGATCATCGCGCCCATCGAGGCGCCGACGACGTGGGCGCTGTCCAGGCCGAGCGCGTCGAGCAGGCCGACGGCGTCGGCCGCCATGTCGGAGAGCGTGTACGAGGCCGAGGACGCGTCGCCCGCGAGCGCCGCCGCCAGGTCGGGCTCCGGCGCGTCGTGGAGGTGCGTGGACAGGCCGCAGTCGCGGTTGTCGAACCGGATGACGTGCAGGCCGCGGTCGACGAGCTCCGCGCAGAAGCCGTCCGGCCAGTTGATCAGCTGTCCGGCGAGGCCCATCACCAGCAGCACGGGCGGGGCCTGGGGGTCGCCGAGGCGCTCGTAGGCGACCTCGATGGCCGACGGGCCGACGTTCGGCGCCTTTTCAACGGTCACCGATGAATCATCCCCCGAAAGCCCCGGGCACGTCCGTGGAACTCCACGCCGGCCGGCGGGGGCGGAGGGTCAGCGGGTTTCGAGGGGTGGGCGGTCCCGGTTGAGGCGGTCGGAGACGGCGGGCAGCAGGCCGCGGGGCAGGAAGAGCACGACCAGGATGAGGACGAGCGCGTACACGGCGTACGACAGCACGCCGGGCGCGTACGACGGCATCCCCGGCAGCGCGGCCAGGCTGTTCAGCCCCTGCACGAGCAGCGTGATCGCGGTCGCGCCCGCTACGGCGCCCCAGATCGTGCCCAGCCCGCCGACCACGGCCATCACGATGTACTGGATCGAGATGAGCACGGGGAACGAGCCCGGCGCCACGTACCCCGTGTAGAAGCAGTAGATCCCGCCCGCCAGGCCCGCGAACGCCGCCGACAGCGCGAAGACCACCAGCTTGTACCGCCCGACCGGGATCCCCGAGGACGCGGCGGCGGTCTCGCTGGTGGCCAGCGCGCGCAGGGCGCGGCCCGGCCGCGAGGCGATCACGTTCCGCGTCACCAGCATGACCAGCGCCAGCCCGATCCAGGTCAGGTACGCGTACGCGGACGCGTCGCCCGCCTCGAACGACCCGATCGAGAACTGCGGGATGGCCTGCAGCCCGATGTCCCCGCCGGTGAACTCCAGCTGCCCGGCCAGCGAGAGCAGGATGAGCTGCATGGCCAGCGTGGCGAACGCCAGATGGTGGCCGCGCAGCCGCAGCAGCGGCACGCCGATCACCAGCGCGGACCCGGCCGCCACCAGAGGCGCGGCGACCAGCCCGGCCAGCGGCGGCACGCCGTTGAGCGTCAGCAGCGCGGCGGTGTAGGCGCCGACGGCGTAGAAGGCGCCCTGACCCAGCGAGACCTGCCCGGCGTAGCCCATCAGCAGCGACACCCCGACCGTGACCATCGCGGCCAGCCCGAGCAGGATGTACACGGCCAGCGCGCTGTCGTCGAGCACCAGGGGCAGCGCCAGCGTCGCTGCCGCGGCCGTCAGCCCGGCCGCCAGGCGGATCACGCCTGCTCCTGGGAGAGAGTGGAACGCCGGCTCGCCTGTACGATCATGACGACGATCATGAGACCCAGCGCCACCTCCAGCTGGTGCGACCCGTAGCCGTAGCCCGCGGCCATGGTCTCGGCCACGCCCAGCAGCAGCGCCCCGGCCAGCGTGATCACGGGCCGGGTGAGCGCGCCGAAGACGGCCGCGGCGAAGGCGTTCACGATGAGCGTGACGTCGGTGTCGAACGAGATCGGCCGCAGCGGCGTCACCAGCACCCCGGCGATCCCGCCGAGCAGCCCGCCCAGCGCGAACGCCAGCAGCCCCATCAGCCGCGTGTCGATCCCGACCACGCGGGCCGCGTACGGGTTGGAGGCGCAGGCCGTCAGCGCCTTGCCCAGGTAGGTGCGCCCGAAGAAGAGCGCCAGCAGGGCGAAGGCCGCCGCCGTCACGCCGATGACCAGCAGGTGTTGCGTCTGGATGCGCGCGCCCGCCAGCGTCACCGAGCCTGCCAGGCCGGGCGCCGAGCGCGGCTGGTCGCCCCACAGGACGATCTCGACCGAGTACGCCAGCACGCCCACGCCGAGCGTCACGATCAGGGACGACAGCTGCGTGGTGCCCCGGCGGCCGATGGCGGCCAGGCCGGTCAGCAGCCCCGCGAGCGCCGCGACCAGGGCGGCGGCGATCTCGCTCAGCCCGTGCGGGAACCCCAGCCCGAGCAGCGAGGACGTGCACAGCCCGGCCACGACCGCGAACGTGCCCTGCGCGAAGTTCACCACGCCCGTGACCCGGTGGATCACGACCAGGCCGCTGGCGATGAGCGCGATCGCGCACCCGACCGCGAGCCCGTTCAGCAGGTACGTGAGGAAGGCGCTCATGTGATCGCCCCGCCCAGGTACGCGCTGGCCACCCGAGGGTCGTCGGCCAGCTCCGCGCACTCGCCCTCGGTCACCACCCGGCTTGCCTCCAGCACGTACGCCCGCCGGCACAGGTCGAACGCCAGCCGCGCGTTCTGCTCGATGAGCAGCACGGTCAGCCCCTGCTCCCGGTTCAGCTCGGCGAGGTGCTCGGCCAGGTCGGCGGTCACGTTGGGCGCGAGCCCCAGGGACAGCTCGTCCACCACCAGCACCGAAGGTTGCGACATCAGGGCCCGCCCGAACGCCACCATCTGCTGCTCGCCCCCCGACAGCACCCCGGCCCGGCGCCCGGCCAGCTCCGCCAGCCGGGGCAGCAGCTCGTACACGGACGAGGGATCCCGCAGGCCCGACCGCCACCCGCCGAGCGCCAGGTTGTCGGCGACCGACAGGTCGGGGAAGAGCTGGCGGCCCTCGGGGATGAGCGCCAGCCTGCCTTCGATCTCCACCGTGCCCGAGGCGGGCCGGAGCAGCCCGGCGAGGGTGTTGGCCAGCGTGGACTTGCCCGCGCCGTTCGGGCCGAGCAGCGCGACCATCTCGCCCCGCCCCACCGTGAGCGTGACGTGTTCGAGCGCGGTCGCGGTGCCGTACGAGACGACCAGGTCCTTGACGTCGATCATGAGGCCTGTCCGAGATAGGCGGCGAGCACCAGCGGATCGGCCCGCACCTCGGCGGGCGAGCCCTCGGCGATGACCCGGCCCAGGTCGAGCACCACGACGCGGTCGGCCAGCCGGGTCACGAACGCGACGTCGTGCTCGACGAGCAGGATCGTCAGCCCGTCCGCGCGCAGCTCCTCCACCAGCGCCGCGAGCCGCTCGCGCTCCTGGCCGCGCAGCCCGGAGGCGGGCTCGTCGAGCAGCAGCAGCCGGGGCCGCGCGCACAGGGCGCGGCCGAGCTGGAGCGCCCGCTGCTGCCCGATGGGCAGCAGCTCGGCGGGCCGGTCCGCCCACTCGGCCAGCCCCACGCGGCTCAGCACGGCGTCCGCCTCGGCGGTGATCTCGCGCTCGTCGCGCCGGTGCCGCGGCAGCCGCAGCGCCGCCGACACGAACCCGGCACCGGTACGGCCGTGCATCCCGACCATGACGTTCTCCCTGACCGTCATGCCGCGGAACACCCTGGCCGCCTGGAACACGATCGACATGCCGAGCCTGGCCCGCCGGTGTGGCGCGAGCCGGTCCACCCGGTGCCCGAGGAACGAGATCTGGCCGTGGTCGGCCGCCAGATGCCCGGTGATCAGGTTGAACAGCGTGGACTTGCCCGCCCCGTTCGGCCCGATGACGCCGCAGACTTCGCCGTCCGCGACGGTCAGGGACACGTCGCGGACGGCGTAGACGCCCCCGAAGGAGCGGGAGAGCCCGGTGACCGTCAGCACGCGCTACCCCGCGCCGACGGTCTTGGCGAGCTGCTCCTTGGCCCAGTCGGTGGGAACGAACTTGCCGTTCTGCACCGTGTTGACCGAGATGAACTCGGGGGAGAGCCCGGAATGGTCGGTGGGGGAGTAGCGGAAGCGGCCGTTGGGCGTGACCAGGTCCATGCTCTCCAGGGCCTGCTGCACCTTGGCCTTGTCCGTGCTGTTCGCCTTCTTGATCGCCTCGAACAGCAGCAGGCTCGCGCTGTAACCGTCCTGCGCGAACTGCGGCGGCGGATAGCCGTGTTTCTGCTGGTACGGCTTGGCCATCTGCTCGATGATCTGCTTCTGCTTGCCGTCGGGCAGGTATTCGCCGACGACGCCGATGGCGCTCTGCACGGTCATGCCCTCGGCCGCGCCGCCCATCGGCTCCAGCCACAGCTTGCTGGCCTGCGACGCGGTCAGGAACAGCGGCGTCTTGAGCCCCGAGGCCCCGTACTGCTTGGCCGCCGTCACGCCGGGCGCGCCCGACCCCCAGAACACCAGCGCCTCGGCGGTGGAGTCGCGCACGTGGGTGAAGAGCGGGCTGAAGTCGGAGGTGGTCGTCTCGTACGGCTCGTCCACGGCGATCTTCACGCCGTACTTGGACGCGAGCGCGACCATCGACTTGTGGCCGGAGACCGAATAGGCGCTCTTGGAGTCCCAGGCCACGGCGATCGTCTTGATGCCCTTGGCCTGGATGTACTGCAGGTAGCGCTCGGCGTACATGCTGGACAGGGCGGGGGTGACGAAGATGTACGACTTGATCGGCTCCACCTGCTCCTGGGCCGGGGCCAGCGACAGGTACGGCATCTTGTCGCGCTGCGCGAGCGGCTCGACCGCCAGCGCCGAGTTGGAGAACACCGGGCCGATCAGCACGTCGATGTCGGCCTTGATCTGGTTGTAGGCCACGATGCCCTGGTCGGGGGCGGTCTTGTCGTCGCGCGTGACCAGCTCCACCTTGCGGCCGAGCAGCCCGCCCTGCGCGTTGACCTGCTCGACGGCCAGCTCGACGGCCTTCTTGTCCTCGCTGCCCAGCGGCGTGTAGTTGCCGGTGAGGGAGACGATCAGGCCGACTTGGATCGGGTCTTGGGCACCGCCGCCGGAATCACCGCCGCAGGCGGTCGCGGCCAACGCGAGACAAACCAGAGAAGGAAGAAGCCTGTTCATTCAGGACCTCTGCGTTTATGGCCTCCACTCCGTGGAGGCGGCTCGGTCGCTGGGGAGCCGTCGCCTTCCCTCGTCGCTCTGGTCGCTACGCTCCCGACGCTCCTCAGTCCAGGCGACGGCGCTCCCTCGCGTGGCCCTGAATGTAGGCAGTTATATTACGGCTGTCAATACAATGCCCAAGATACGGGGAGGGCTTCGATGCGACCTCAGTCGGTGATTCTGACGTTCCTCGGCGATCACGTGTACGGTCGCGGGATCTGCGTGTCCTCGGGCAGCTTCATCGAGGCGTTCGCCAAGGTCGGGATCTCGGAGGAGGCGACGCGTTCGACGCTGACCCGGATGGTCCGCCGCGGCCTGCTGCGCCGCCAGCGCTCGGGGCGCCGCATGTACTTCGGCCTCACCCCGACGAGCACCGAGGTGCTCAGGGACGGCGAGCGGCGCATCTGGCACAGCGGCGTGGTCAACGACGCCGGCGAGGACCGCTGGACGCTGATCGGCTTCTCGCTGCCCGAGTCCTGGCAGCGGCAGCGGCACGAGCTGCGCTCGCGGCTGGTCTGGGCCGGGTTCGGGCCGCTGCAGAACGGCCTGTGGATCGCTCCCGGCGACGTGGACGCCGCGCACGTGATCGAGGACCTCGGCGCGAACGTGAAGGTCTTCTCCGCCGAGCCCCGGCATCCGACCGACATGCAGGCGCTGGTCGGGGACGCCTACGACCTGTCGGGCCTGGGTGAGCGCTACCGGGAGTTCCTGCGCGACTGGGACCGGGCCGACCCGGCGCCGGACGCGCCCGACGACCTGGCGCGCTCGCTGACCCTGCTGACCGGCTGGCTGCAGATCATCAGGGCCGATCCGCGGCTGCCGCTGCGCTACCTGCCGCACGACTGGCCGGCGGAGAAGGCCCAGCGCGTCTGCCACACGCTGCACGAGCGGTTCAGGCCGGAGGCGGCGCGGATCGCGGAGCGGCTTCTTGATGTTGTGCCGGACGAAACTCGGGCAGAACGGTGACAGCTATTGCCCAGTGGCCTAACTTGAGGGCTTGAGCGTCAAGGAGCGCGATGCGGAATCAGGGGATTGGCTCGTGGCCCGCGCGCCGGGCCCGCATGACGCCCGAACGGGTGGCGGTGACGTACCGGGGACACGATCGCACGTACCGTGAGCTGAGCGAGCGGACGTACCGGCTGGCCTCGGCGCTGGGTGTGGGGCGCGGCGAGCGGGTCGCCTTCCTCGGGGTCAACCAGCCCGCGACGGTGGAGACGTTCTTCGCGGCGGGGCTGGTCGGAGCCGTGTTCGTGCCGCTCAACGCCCGGCTGGCCAGGCCGGAGCTGCGGTTCATCCTGGAGGACGCGCAGGCGTCCGTCCTCGTGCTGGGCGAGGAGCAGGACGGGGAGGGGCTGCCGGGCCGGCACATCAGGGCCGCCGACTACGAGGCGCTGCTCGCCTCCGGCTCGCCCGAGCCGATCGACGAGCCGGTGCGCCAGGACGACGTGTGCCTGATCATGTACACGTCCGGGACCACGGGACGCCCCAAGGGGGCCATGCTCACCCACGCCAACCTGACCTGGAACACCTTCAACCTGCTGGTCGACGTGCCGCTCGCGCACGACGAGGTCACGCTGGTCAGCGCGCCGCTGTTCCACATCGCGGCGCTGGCCCAGACGCTGGTGCCGACCGTGCTCAAGGGCGGCCGGGTCGTCCTGGAGCCCTCCTTCGACGCGGACCGGACGTTCGACCTGATCGAGGCGGAGCGGGTGACGGTGATGTTCGGGGTGCCGTCGATGTTCGGCTTCCTCACGCGCTCGCCGCGCTGGGCGGGGGCCGATCTGTCGAGCCTGCGGCACCTGCTGTGCGGGGGCGCGCCGGTGCCCGAGCCGCTGATCCGGATCTACCAGGATCGGGGGCTGACGTTCCTGCAGGGGTACGGCATGACCGAGACGGCGCCCGGCGCCCTCTTCCTCGGGCCCGAGCACTCGATCGCCAAGGCGGGCTCGGCCGGGGTGCCGTGCTTCTTCTCCGACGTGCGGCTGGTCGCGCCCGACGGCGCCCCGGCGGGCCCCGGCGAGCCGGGCGAGGTGTACGTACAGGGGCCCAACGTCATGGCCGGCTACTGGCGGCGGCCGGAGGAGACCGCGAAGGTGCTGTCGGCGGACGGCTGGTTCCGCTCGGGCGACGTCGGCGTCGCCGACGAGGACGGTTACGTGCGCATCTCCGACCGGCTCAAGGACGTGATCATCTCCGGGGGCGAGAACATCTATCCGGCCGAGGTGGAGAGCGTCCTGTTCGGGCACGACGCGGTCGCCGAGTGCGCGGTGATCGGCGTGCCGGACGACACGTGGGGCGAGGTGGGCAAGGCGCTGGTCGTGCCCGCGCCGGATGCCGAGGTCGAGCCCGGCGAACTGCTGGCGTACCTGGACGGCCGCCTGGCCCGTTTCAAAATCCCGAAATATCTGGAATTCGTCCCTGAACTGCCGAAGAACGCGGCGGGCAAGCTGCTCAAAGCCCACCTCAGACGGCTCTACGGGCACAACCTCCACGACCACAGGAGATGATCTGCGATGCGCACCTCGCCGCCGTTCCGCGCGGACCACGTCGGCAGCCTGCTCCGCCCGCCCGCGCTGCTCCGCGCCCGCGAGACCTTCACGGGCGACGCGCTGCGGGAGGCTGAGGACGCGGCCATCAGAGAGGTCGTACGCCGCCAGGAGGAGATCGGGCTGCAGAGCGCCACCGACGGCGAGTTCCGGCGGGCCTCGTGGCACATGGACTTCATCTACCGGCTCGGCGGCATCGGCCAGGCCACCGACGAGCACATCACGGTGCGCTTCCACAACGAGCAGGGTGACATCGAGTTCACCCCGGCGGCGCTGCGCGTGCACGAGCGGATCCGGCTGAACGAGCCCGTCTTCGCCGACGACTTCACGTTCCTGCGCGACACCGTCACCAGCCGTAACAGCGGGGTCGTGCCGAAGCTGACCATCCCCTCGCCGAGCATGGTCCACTACCGGGGCGGGCCGGCGGCCATCGACCCCGAGGTCTACCCGGACGTGGAGGAGTTCTGGCGGGACCTGAGCGCGGCCTACGCCGAGCAGGTGCGCAGGATCGGCGCGCTGGGGTGCACGTACCTGCAGTTCGACGACACGAGCCTGGCGTACCTGAACGATCCGGCCCAGCGGGCGGAGCTGAGCTCGCGTGGCGACGACGCCGAGCACATGCATCTGCGCTACATCAAGCAGATCAACGCCGCCCTGGCCGCCAAGCCCGGCGGGATGACCATCACCACGCACATGTGCCGGGGGAACTTCCGCTCCTCCTGGGCCGCCTCGGGCGGCTACGACTACGTGGCGGAGGCGCTGTTCGGCGAGCTGAAGGTGGACGGGTTCTTCCTGGAGTACGACGACGAGCGGTCCGGGGGCTTCGAGCCGCTGCGCTTCGTGCCGCCCGGGAAGATGGTGGTGCTGGGGCTGGTCACGACCAAGCGGGGCGAGCTGGAGTCGAAGGACACGCTCAAGCGGCGGATCGACGAGGCCGCCAAGTTCGTCGACCTCGACCAGATCTGCCTGTCGCCTCAGTGCGGGTTCTCCTCCACGGTCGAGGGCAACCAGCTCACGGCCGACGAGCAGTTCGCCAAGCTCCGCCTGATCGTCGAGACGGCCCAGGAGGTCTGGGGCTGAGCGGGGACGGCGGGCCGTGCGTGACGGGAGCCCGGGCCGGCACCTGCCCCGGGCTCCCGCGGTCCCGCTATCGGATGACGATCGTGGTGAGCGCCCGGGGCTGCAGCGTCACCGTGCGGCCCGTCACCGGGGACGGGGAGAGCGAGTTGGCGCCGTCCGTGAGGTACGCGGTCGCCCGCCCGCGCACGCCCTGCCAGGTGACGGGCGCGGTGCCCGTGTTGAGCACCTCGACGACCCGCGAGCCGTCCGGGTTGCGGAACGCGGAGACCTTCAGCGCCGGATCCGCCGCCGCCGCGTCCAGCCGGATCGCCCCCGGCCGGATGAACCTGCTGTACGCCGCCAGCGCCCACAGCCGCTTCGACACGTGATACGTCTTCGCCACGTCGTCGAGCTGCAGCAGCGCCCGGGTCGCGCCGCGCGAGCCGCCCAGCCAGTAGACGTAGCCGCTGACGTTCCCCAGCGTGAGCGCGTCGTGCACGGCCCGCGCGATGGCGAAGCCGTCGTAGCCGCTGCCGTCGTCCCAGTTCTCGTTCCAGGTGCTGCCGTTCGGGTTCCACTCCGACATCCAGGTCCTCCTGGTCGTCGGCAGCGGGCCGTCCACGGGGCTGGCGTACGTGTGCCCGGTGTGGGTCTTCACCCAGCGGCGGGCCTCGGGGTCGGCCTCGATCGCGGCCGTGTACGCCTTCGCCTGGTTCCAGCCGAACGAGTCGCAGCAGACCACGTGCACGCCCTTGGCCACCGGGCCGAGCACCTTGGCGAACTGGGCGGCCTGCTCCGGGGTGAAGCGCATGGAGGCGTACGTGGCCGTCCAGTCGGGCTCGTTCGTGAACCCCAGGTCGGTGATCTTGATGCCTTCCCTCGCGTAGAACTTCGTGTAGGCCACCAGGTAGTTCGCGTACGCCTGCTGCCACTCCGGCTTCAGCGTGCCGCCGCCCTTGTCGTCGCCGTTGTCCTTCATGTAGCCGGGCGCGCTCCAGGCGTCGGCGAAGAACCGCTTCACGCCGTACGCCTGAGCCGCCTTGGCCACCCACACCTGGCTGTTGTCGTCGCCGTCCCACTCGTACTCGGGCGGGGCGTCCGGGCCGCCGGGGTCCTCGGGCTGGATCGACACCATGTGGTCGTACGGACTTCCGGCGGGGGAGGAGCCGATGCCGAGCCGCAGGATGCTGAGCCCGGCGCCCTTCTCCCGGTCGAACCACAGGTCCAGGACCTCGCGCTGCTGCGACTCCGGCAGCGCTTTGAGCAGCTCGTTGCGCCGGAACGCCTGGGAGATGCCGAAGCCGTCGATCTCCTGGTGCCTGACGTGCTCGTTCACGGTGATGGCGGGGGGCTGGGAGGGATTCACCGCAGGGAGGCCGAGCAGGGCGACCGCGACGACTCCACGAAACATGACGCCTCCGAAAGTTTCGGAATTGTATCGATATGTTTCACCGATATCGCCGGAACCGTAAGCGGTCGAGGGGCCTCCCGTCAACAGGTGATCAGCCTTCAGCGCCCCCGGGTCTTCGACCGGCCGGGGTCCAGGTGCTCCGCCGCCCCGCGCTCGCGGGCCGGGGCCTGAGGGACCCGGCCCGTTCGGGGTCAGCGGGCGAAGGTGATGGTGCGGCCGGGTTTGACGCGGTCCGCCTGGTACGTCACCTGGTCGATTGAGATGCCCTTCGGGTCCACCAGGACGATGGTGTCGCCGTCGTTGTCCAGCCGCACCCCGCCGTCCAGCGTCACCCGCAGCGCGGCGCCGCCGTCGATGCTGCCGGTCAAGGGATTGCGGCCGCCGGCGGCGTCCGACAGGGTCCAGCCCTCCAGGTCGATCGGGGTCGCGGTGAGGTTCAGCAGGGTGACCGTCTCGTGGCCGCGATCGGCGCCCGCCGGGTCGGGGAGGGCCGCCACGATCAGCAGGTCCCCGGCCGCGACCAGCGGCGGTGGCTTGACGACGGTGCCCGGCGGCGCCGGGTCCGGGGCGATGATGAAGTCCTCCGGCCACACCGTCAGCTGGATCTGCTGCCCGGCCCCCTTGACCACGTCGTGCAGGTTGCCGCGTTCGAGCTTGCCGAGCAGGAACACCTCGTCGTCCCGGTTGACCGGGTCCGCGCGCAGCCAGGCGTCGAAGCCGTCGAAGTCCGTGAAACCCGCCGCGAAGTACGGCACGAGGCGCCGGAACAGCTTCGGCCACATCACCAGGAGCTCGGCATCCGCCAGGCCGGTGACGGTGGCGGCGCCGTTGGGGTCGGCGGTCGAGCCGGGCCAGATGCCGGCGGCCTTGCGCCTGGCCGCCTGCGACACCTCCGCCAGGTGCGTCCGCAGCTCCGCCGGCAGCGTCGCGTAGAACGCCGGATAGACCAGCCCCCCGGCCAGCAGCGTGCCGTTGACGGACGCGTCCGCGAGCGGCGGGTCCAGGAACACCGAGGCCCCGTCGGCCCCCGGATGGTCACCCGCGTAGGCGAACCCGATCAGCCGGCCGTTCGCGTCGACCCCGTTCGTGAGCACGTGCCCGCGGATGGAGTCCTGGTCCGCCGACCGCACCTTGTTCGGCAGGTCGTCCCAGTACCGCACGTTCGTGAACCCGAGGAGGCGCAGCAGCTCGTCCCTGGCCGCGTCGGCCCCGGCCAGTTGCTGGTGCGTCTCCTCGAAGTGGGTCTCCAGCGCGTCGATGGCCTCCAGGCGTACGGAGACGCCGCGGCGGTTGATCTTCGGCGGGTGGCCGGAGCGCCGCGGCAGCGCCTCCACCAGCGCGGGCGAGTCGGGCAGGAACTTCACGGTGTCGCCGTCGGGCTCGGGACCCTGCCGCGGGAGATCCGCGTACCGGATCACAAAGTTCCCGCGTAAAAGCGTGTAAGTCATGGATTGCCCCCCATCTTGTGGCGAGCGGAGCGTAACCCGCGCACCGGACGGCGTCCATGGGGCGTGCGGCCGGTCAGTCGAGGCAGAACTCGTTGCCCTCGGGGTCGGCCATCATGATGTGACCGCCGCCGAGCGGGGGAGCGGGCTCGTGGCGCTGGAGCCGGGTGGCGCCGTGGGAGACGAGCCGCTCGGCCTCCGCCTCCAGGGCCGCCATCCGCGCGTCGCCCTCCAGCCCGGGGGCGGCCCGCACATCGAGGTGCACGCGGTTCTTGACCTGCTTGCCCTCCGGCACCCGCTGGAAGAACAGCCGCGGCCCGGAGCCGTCGGGGTCGATCACCGCCGAGGCGTCGTTGCGGCGCTCGGGCGGCACGCCCATCGCCTCCAGGGCCTGCTCCCACGACTCGAAGCCCTTGGGCGGGTCCTGCAGCCGGTAACCGAGGGCCTCGGCCCAGAACGCGGCCACCCGGGCCGGGTCGGCGCAGTCGAAGGTGATCTGTACGTCGCGGGCCATCTCAGCTCGCCTTCCCTTGGGTGTGCAGGTAGAGGTCGCGGAGCAGGCACACCTCCGACAGGTGGTGGATCAGCTCGCGGTTGATGTGCAGCACGAGCGCCCCCAGCGGATACTCGGCGTACGGACCCTCCGCCGGCCCGCACGGGCGGGCGAGGCCGGCTTCGCCGAGGGACTCGACCCCGGCCAGCCAGGTGGCGTACTCCGCGTCGAGCTGGGCCAGCGCCGCGTCCGCGGTCCCGGCGTACTCGAACGACCGGTAGTCGGTGGGCGTGCGGCCGAAGTGCGAGGCGTTGCGCATCGCGAGCACGCCGACGATGACATGGGCGAGCCGCCAGGCGATCGTCGTGAACGCCGGCGGGTCGGGCGTCGGTATCGCGAAGTCGATTGTCATCGCGCCGGACCCGGCCCGCACCGGTGCGTCGCCGGTGCCGCGCGGGCGCACGTTCCAGCAGCCGGGCGCCGGCTCCCAGAAGTATTCGTCATCGGTGAGCCCGTCGAGGCGATCGCGCAGCTGATGGGTCCAGTGCCAGGCGATCTGATCTCGGAGCAGTGGATTCCAGGTCTGGTCGGTCATGGGTTCAGTCTTGCCTGAATAGCGGACAGGATCGTTCCGTGATGTGTGGAACGATGAGCGCGTGACTGTCGAGGCGACGACCGAGCGGGTCCTGCGGCTGCTGGGGCTGCTGCAGCGCCGCCCGTCCTGGACCGCCACCGAGCTGGCCGCCGAGCTGGGGGTGACCGATCGTTCGGTGCGCCGCGACGTGGAGCGGTTGCGCGCGCTCGGCTACCCCGTGCACGCGACGGCGGGCGTGGGCGGCGGCTACCAGCTCGGCGCGGGCACCCGGCTGCCGCCGCTGCTCCTCGACGACGAGGAGGCGATAGCGACGGCGGTGTCCCTGCGGCTGGCGTCGGGGGGCACGGTCGCCGGGACGGGCGAGGCGGCGCTGCGGGCGCTGGCCAAGCTCGACCAGGTGATGCCGCCCCGGCTGCGAGCCGAGGTGCGGGCGGTGTACGGCGCCACCGAGACCCTGGTCGGCCCCGGGGTCGAGATCGACGCGGAGGTGCTGGTGACGCTCGCGCGGGCCTGCCGCGACGCCGTACGGGTGCGGTTCCGGTACGCCGGTCGCGACGGCGGGGAGCGCGAGCGCGCGGTCGAGCCGGTGCGGATGGTCTCCACCGGCCGCCGCTGGTATCTGATGGCCTGGGACGTCGACCGCGACGACTGGCGCACGTTCCGGCTGGACCGGATGCGCGAGGTGGTGGCGACGACCTGGCGCTTCCGGGCGCGGGAGCATCCGGACCCGGTCGCCTACGTGCAGCGGTCCGTGACCGAGGCGCCGTACCGGTACGTGGCCCGGGTGCGGCTACGCGCCCGGCCCGACCAGGTGCGGGAACTGGTGCCGCCCCAGGTGGGGCGGGTCGAGGACGATCGCGACGGGTGGTGCGTGCTCGTCGCCGGCGGGGAGGACCTCGACTGGCTCGCCGTGCACGTGGCCCGGCTGGGCTTCGAGGCGGTGGTGCTGGAGCCGGCGGAGCTGCGGGATGCCGTCGCCCGGCTCGCCCGCCGCCTCGCGGCGATGGCCGGGCCCGGTGAGGACGACCGGCGCCGACTGCTGTAGATCCGGCGAGGCCGCAGGCCGCGACGGAGTCGCAAACGCCAGGGGTTCCTCGCTTGATGAGGCTGAAACGGGGATTCAGCCGAGACGGGACTGGAGGCCGTCGAGCACCCGCTGGAGTCCGTAGTCGAAGCCGTCCTGGTTGGCCTCGGAGGAGACCTGGCCGCGCTGCGCGGCGTACCGGGCGCGCAGGCGCGGGTAGTCCTGGACGGCCCGCTCGGCCGCCGGCCACAGGCGCTCCACCCACTCCTGCTCGGTCTGACCGCTGCGGGCGATCATGGACAGGACCGCGGCCTCGCTGGTGGAGACCCCCAGCACGTACGCGATGAGCGTGCTCATCGCGTGGTCGGCCTCGTCGAGCGGGAAGCCGGCGGTCTCGAAGACGCCGAGCATGTGCTCCGTCTGCCGCAGCATGTTGGGCCCCAGGTAGGCCAGCCCCATCTCGCCAAGCTTGGCCGCGATCCAGGGGTGGCGCAGGATCGTGGCGCGCAGGCCGTGGGCGACGCGCTCGATGGTCGCCCGCCACCGGGTGGCGTCGGCCTCCTCGGGCAGCGGCAGCTCGCCGTAGACCGCGTCCACGGCGAGCTCGATCAGCTCGTCCTTGTTGGCCACGTGCCGGTAGAGCGAGGTCGCCCCGGCGTTGAGCCGGCTGCCGAGGCGGCGCATGCTCAGGGCGTCGATGCCCTCCTCGTCGAGCAGCCGGACGGCCTCGGCCACGATCTGCTCGCGGCTCAGCGCCGGCTGCTCCCGCTCGCGGCGGGGCCGCGCCCACACCGAGGCAATGGGCTGCTCGTCTTTCGCCATGTCACTCACCATAGCGCACATTGTACGCATGTGCGCACGGTGTCAGCGTCGGTGCTTCCGCCTGCGGTCGCGCTGCTGGGGACGGTGGCCGGTGTGGCCGGTGTGGCCGGTGTGGCCAGTGGGGGCGGGGCCGTAGCCGATGGCGCCCATCATGCCCTGCTCCTGGTGGTACAGGTTGTGGCAGTGGAACATCCACTCGCCGGGGTTGTCGGCGAACACGTCCAGATGCAGGCGCTGGCGCGGCTTGATGTTCACGGTGTCCTTGCGCGGCCCGCGCCCGTCGGGCAGGCGCAGCTGGAAGGTGTGGCCGTGCAGGTGCATCGGGTGCCACATGGGCGACTGGTTGTCCATGACCAGCCGGACCGTCTCCCCCCGGTCCACGCGCAGTCGCAGATGGTCGCTCGCGACCTTGTCGTTCATCGTCCACTCGTTGCCGGACGGGCGCATGCCGAGCGTCACGGTGATGGACCTGGACGGGCGGGGGAGATCGAGGGACGACGGGGCCTGCAGGTCCTGATAGGCCAGCATCCGTTCGGTCAGCTCCGGCACCTGGACGTCACTGGCCGGCGGGGCCGCCCGGCGACTCGTCCGCACGACCGCGAACGCCCGCCCCCGCTTCCCCTCCGCCAGCGCGACCAGCGGGAACGCGCCCGAGTCGAGCCGGGCCAGGAAGTCGTAGCGCTCGCCCATGCCGATGATGAACGTGTCCACCTTCACGGGCCGGCACGGGAACCCGTCGGTGTGGGTGACGGTCATGGTGTGCCCGCCGAGCGCCACGCGGAAGGCGGTGTCGGAGGCCGCGTTGATCACCCGGAACCTGACCGTGCGGCCCGGCGCGGTGCTGAAGCTCGCGGGGGCGTCGGGCGTCCGGCCGTTGACCAGGTAGAGCGGGTGCACCATCTCCGCGGCCACACCGCCGAGCGCCTCGCTGCGCAGGGTGTCGTCGTGGTCGGTGGACGCGTTCAGCCGCGCCAGGGCGTCGTCGGGAGTGCCGTCGATGCCGTCCAGCCAGTCGTCGAGCACGACGGTGAACTCCTCGTCGTACCCGAGCGGCTCCCGCGGGTCGCCCACGATCAGCGTGCCGTACAGGCCGCGGTCGGGCTGGGTGCCGACGTGCGAATGGTAGAAGTACGTGCCGGCGTCGGGCACGGTGAAGTCGTAGTCGAACGTCTTGCCGGGCTGGGTCGCCTCCTGGCTGAACCCGGGCGCGCCGTCCATGGGGAAGTCGAGCCTGATGCCGTGCCAGTGCACGGTGGTCGCCGCGGGCAGCTCGTTGACCAGCCGCGCGCGGACCCGCTCGCCGGCCATGACCCTGATCTGCGGGCCCGGGACCTCGTCGTTGTAGGTCCAGGTGCGCACCGTGCGCTTCCCCAGGGAGACCGTCGTGGGCCGGGCCCGCAGCAGTATCCCCCGGGCCCGCTGCGCCGCCGCCGCGGGCGGCGCGCCCAGCAGGGGGACCGCGCCGGCCAGCGCACTGGCGAATGTCCCGGTGACGAACCTCCGACGGGAAACCCGCCCGCCGGCACCCCACGAACGCGACCAACTACCCACGACACCTCTCCCTTCGTCCACCAGGCGAGATTACGGAGGGTAACGGGCTAAAACCCCTCGCCACGCCGACGGGGATCTCTAGTGGGGGCGCTGGTGGCCGAACCGGACCGGCTTGGAGCCGCCCAGCCGCGCCTTCGGGTCGGTCATCGCCTGCGGCGGGGCCGGGCGCTCGTCCGCCGGCTCGATGGCCGGCTCGGCTCCCTCGGCCTCCGCGATCCGGCGGACGAGCCGCTCCCGCAGCTCGGCCGCGACCCCGGCGTGCGAGGGGAATCCGGCCAGGTTGGCCAGCTCGTGCGGGTCGTTCTCCAGGTCGTACAGGGCCTGCTCCCGGTAGCGGGCGGCGGCCGGGTCGTCCCACGGGTGGGCGTCCTCGGCGACGGCGTAGTACTTCCAGCGCGACGTGCGGATGCCGCGCCCCACCTCCGACTCGCTCACCTGGAAGAACACCTCCTCGGGCCACGCCGCCCGGGAGTCGCTGACCAGCGGGAGGAACGAGCGGCCCTGCATCGAGCCGGGGACGGGCAGTCCGGCGGCCTCCAGCAGCGTGGGCGGCAGGTCGATGGTGCTGACCGGGCGGGAGATCGCGCCGCCGCCGTCGAAGCCGGGGCCGCGCAGCGCCAGCGGCACGCGGAGCGAGGCGTCGTGGCACGAGCGCTTGTACTCGCCGTTGCGGGTCTTGAAGTGGTTGCCGTGGTCGGAGGTGTACGCCACGATCGTGTCGTCCAGCAGGTCCATGCTGCGCAGCGCGTCCAGCAGCCGCCCGAGGCCCTCGTCCAGGCGCTTGACCTGCCCCAGGTAGCCGCCCATGTGCTGGTGGGCGGTGCCGCCGAGGGCGGCCAGGTCCGGCGGCATCCAGCGGCCCTGGTAGCGCTCCTCGTAGCCGTCGGGCGCCGGGTAGTTGTCCACCTCGTTCTGGTGGTGCGGCTCCAGGAACGACAGGAACAGGAAGAACGGCTCCTCGTGGTGGTCGGCGACGTACCTGATGGCCGCGTCCACGATGGCGTCGGAGCGGTAGCCGGGCAGCAGCACGGGGTCGTTCGCCTCGTCGTAGACGATCGTGCGGTAGGCGTCCGAGGTGTGCTCCAGCGCGTTCGCGGCCAGCCACGACCGGTAGCCGCCGCGCTGGTCCGGCGGGACCGGCTCGCTGCCGCCGAGGTGCCACTTGCCGATGTAGCCGGTGGCGTAGCCGGCCGCGCCGAAGTGGTGGGCCAGCGTGCGCTCCTCGGGCGGCAGCACGCGGCCGTTGCGATAGACGCCGGTCGTGGTCGGGTAGCGGCCCGTCTGCAGCGCGGCGCGAGCGGGCGCGCACACCGGCTGCGGGGTGAGCGCGACCGTGGCCTGAGTGCCGTGCCTGGCCATCCTGTCGAGGTTGGGGGTGAAGGGGCCGACGGTGTCCCACCGCTGCTGGTCGGTGAAGACGACGATCACGTTCGGACGCAAGAAAAGGGCTCCTTAGCTATTTGAGGCCGGTCAGCGCGATGCCGCGCACGAAGTATCGCTGGGTGAAGACGAACAGGACGGCGGTGGGGACGAAGAGGATCACCGAGCCCGCGGCCGTGAGGTGCCACAACGTGAAGTACTCCTGGTTGAACAGGGTGAGCCCGACGGGGATGGTCCGCATCTCGGGCGTCGTAGTGGCGACCAGCGGCCAGAGGAACTCGTTCCACTGGAAGACGAACGTGAACAGCCCGAGCACGGCCAGCGCGGGCCGCGTCTGCGGCAGGATGATCCGCCGGTAGATGCCCAGCTCGGAGGCCCCGTCGATGCGGGCCGCGCTGATCAGGTCGTCGGGGATGGGCTGGATGAACTGCCGCATGAGGAAGATCCCGAACGCGTCCATGAGGAAGGGCGCGATCAACCCCTGGTACGTGTTGAGCCACCCCATGTTGGCCATGAGCACGTACAGCGGGATCATCCGCACGAAGAACGGCACCATGAGCGTGGCCAGCAGCGCCACGAACAAGGTGTTGCGCAGCGGGAAGCGGAACTTGGCGAACACGTACCCGACCAGCGGGTCGAAGATCAGGTGAGCCAGCGTGATGGCGCCGGCCACGACGAGGCTGTTGACGATGAAGTTCCCGAACGGCGCGCGGGCGAACAGCTCGGCGTAGTTCCCCCACTGCGGCGACCCGGGCCAGAGCACGGCCTCCGCCGACAGCGTCTCGGCCTCGGTCTGGAGCGACAGCGACAGCATGTACAGGAGCGGCAGCACCATGACGAGCGAGGCCGGCCCGAGCAGGAGGTAGAGCAGCGTGCGGCGCATCAGTACACGACCTCTCCGCGCCGCCCCGCCCGGAGCTGGACCAGCGTGAACGCCACGATCACGATCAGCAGCAGCACCGACTGCGCCGAGGAGTAGCCGAAGTCCCTGGTGCGGAAGGCCACGTTGAAGATGTGGAAGACGGACAGGTCGGTGGCGTCGCCGGGCCCGCCGCCCGTGATGATGTACGCCTGCCCGAACGCCTGCAGCCCCGAGATCACCGCCATCACCGACACGAACAGCGTCGTGGGCGCCAGGAGCGGCAGCGTGATACGCCAGAACCGGCGCCACGCGTCCGCCCCGTCGATCTTGGCGGCCTCGTGGTACGTCTCGGGGATGCCCTGCAACCCGGCCAGGAACAGCACCATCGTGTAGCCCACGCTCTGCCACAGCGTCACGGCGGCGATCGTGAGCAGCGGCGCGGTGTTGAGCCACTGCTGCGCGGGCAGCCCGGCCGCGAGCAGCACCCGGTTCAGCACGCCCAGCTCGGGGTCGAGGATGTTGCGCCACAGCAGGCCGACGATCGCCACGGACGTCAGGTACGGCACCAGCAGCAGCACCCGGAACGCCACCCGCCCCTTGAGCGGCTGGTCGAGCGCCATCGCCAGGGCCAGCCCGAGCACGATCGAGCCGGCCACCACGGCCACCGCGAAGGCCGCCGTGACCAGGAACGAGTGCCGCACCGCCGGGTCGGCCAGGGCCTGCGCGTAGTTGCCCAGCCCGGCCCACTGGTCGGCCTGCGGCCCGGTGCGCAGGCTGGTGGCCACGACGTTGCCGATCGGCAGGTAGAAGAAGGCCGCGAAGAACAGGATGGCGGGCAGGAGGAACAGGTAGGCGGTCCGCGCGTAACGGCCGGAGAGCGTGCGGGGCCTCACCGCAGGAAGCCCTCCGCCGACTCGGTGAACGCCGCGAGCGCCTCGGCGGCCGGCCGGTTCTGGATGAGCACCTGCTGGTACATGACCTTGAGCTGCTCCTCCCACTTGCCGAGCTGCCCGGTGAGCCGCACCTGCTGGGAGGAGTCCTTGGCGTATGAGAGGGCGTCGGCGAAGACCTTGGTGACCTCGTTCGACTCCACCTCGGGCAGCTTCGTCCAGGAGACGCGCGGCATGAGCATGCCGGTCTCCTTGGTGGCGGCCTGCTCGACCTCGATGGCGGTGATGCGCTTGATGAAGTCCCACGACAGGTCGGGCCTGGCGGCCTTGGCGGGCACGAACATGCTGACCCCGGCCGCCTGGGTGGCCTGCGCCCTGTGCTTGAGCGGCGGCGCGACGCCGAGCTCGATGTCGGGGCTGGTCTTCCTGATCGGGTCCAGGTCCCAGGGGCCCGTGAAGATCATCGCGGCGCGCTTGGCCGAGAACAGCTTCTGCGGGCCCGAGTAGTCGGTGCCCGACACCGGCACCGGGGCGACTTTGTGCTTGTGGACCAGGTCGGCCTGGAACTGCAGGGCGGCGACCGCGTCCGCGACCGGCGTCATGACCTTGCCGGTCGACGGGTCGTAGGGGGTGACGCCGGCCTGGGTCAGCCAGGGCCAGAGGTAGGTGTGGTCCTGGTTGAGCGCGACGCCGTACACGCCGTCCTTGGTCAGCTTCTTGGCGGCGGCCAGGAACTCCTCCCAGGTCGTCGGCGCCTCCACCCCGGCGTCCCTGAGCATGGCCTTGTTGTAGAAGAGCGTGTTGCAGGTCAGGTGGAGCTGCACGCCGTACACCTTGTCCTGGTACGAGTTGCGCTCCACGGTGACGGGCTGCCAGTCGGAGGGGAAGCCCATCGCCTGGCCGTCGCGGTCGACGTAGTCCTGCAGCGAGCGGGCGTTGCCGGACACGGCGAACTCCTGCACCCACCCGCCGGGCTCCTCCACCAGGTCGGGCACGGTCCCGGAGGCGAAGTCGGCGAGCAGCCTGGTGCGCAGGTCGGGCCACTGGTACTTCTGCAGGTTGACCTTGACCTTGTTGGCCTGCTCGAACTCGGCGATCACCTTCCGGTACGCCTGGTAGTCGTGGCCCGCGTTCCAGTAGACGGTGAACGTCCCGGGCGTGGAGGCCTGGGTGGTGGGGGCGCCCGCGCAGGCCGACAGGACGGGCACGGCGGCGGTGGTGACGGCTGTGGCGGCGGTCAGGCGGAGCAGGTCACGGCGAGACAGGGGGGAGGACATCTCGGGGGTTTCCCTTCTACGAAGAGCCCCGTCGCAGGAAGGTCCAGGTGCGGACGATCTCGCGGGCGGGTGGCTGCTCCTCGGCCTGGAGGCGGTCGAAGAGCAGGCGTGCGACGTCGGTGTAGTCGTGGCGGAGCGGGCCGACGGTGCTGAGCTGCGGATTGCTGATGAGACCCTCGTCGATGTTGCCGGCGCCGACGATCGCGACGTCGCCGGGCACGCTGAGCCCGGCGTCCCTGGCGGCCCAGATCGCGCTGATCGCGGCCCGGTCCGAGGCCGCGAAGATCGCGTCGGGGCGGTCGGGCGAGCGCAGCAGCTCGGCGGCGGTCTGGTAGGCCGCCACGCGGTCGTCCGCGCCCGTGGTGATGATCCGCTCGCTCACGCCGTGCCGGTCCAGGGCGGTCGTGTAGCCGAGCAACCGGCCCACGGGCCGCTCCCGGTAGAGCTCGTGGCGGTGGGCCAGGAACGCGATGCGCCGCCGGCCCTGGGCCAGCAGGTGCTCGACCGCCTCCGCGCACGCCTCCGTCTCCGGAGTGCGGACGACGTCGCAGCCCTCCAGCCCGCTCTCGTTGCTCAGGACCACCATCGGCAGCCCGGTGCCGGCCAGCCCGGTGAGCAGGTCGCGGGTGAGATGGTCGCCGACGACGTTGATCAGCGCGCCGTCGGCGATGCCGCCGCGCAGCACGTCGACGGCGGCCTTCGCGCGGGCCTCCGAGTAGACGGCGAGCGTCACCACGGAGTAGCCGCGGGCGTCGGCCATCTCGTGCAGGTCGGTGGCCAGGCGCTCGTCGCTCGGCACGCCGCCGAGCGAGCTCAGCACCAGGCAGATCCGCTGGGTGCGGCGCTTGCGCAGGCTTCTGGCGGCCTGGTTGGGGGTGTAGCCGAGCTGCCTGGCCGCCTCGAGCACCCGCTGCCTGGTCTCGGCGGCCACGGGGCGGTCCCGGCCGCTGAGCACGTAGGAGACGGTCGCCACGGACACGTTCGCCAGCTCGGCCACTTGTCGCGCTGTAGGTCTCATGTTAGTCGTATAACCTAGCATTCCCTATAGAGAAAAAGGGAAATCCCTGGCCTCTGATGTGGATAGGGACGTCAGCGGTTCGGTGGTTCTCACCTGGCTGCTCGATGACGTGTTAATCGATTAGCACCGTATGCCTCGGGCGTCCGCCAGATCAACCCCACGGCTCGGGTTTTCCCTAGGGCTCTCCTGGTGGCGGACGGTCGAGGGCAATCGCTAGCTTGGGTATCCGTGACGCCTCTCTTACCGGGCGACCCGGCGCAACTGGGCGAATACTGGCTGGCGGGCCGGCTGGGCGCGGGCGGGCAGGGGGTCGTGTACGACGCCTACAACGACGTCGGCCGGCGCGTGGCGGTCAAAGTCATCCGCCCGGAGTTCCTGGAGCACGCCGGGGCCCGGGCCGACTTCGTCAAGGAAGTGACGGCCGCGCGGAAGGTGGCCTCGTTCTGCACGGCCCGCATCCTCGACGCCGACCTCGACGGGCCCACGCCGTACATCGTGAGCGAACACATCGAGGGCCTTAGCCTGCGCACGGCCGTCGAGCGGCACGGGCCGTTCGACGCCGACCGGCTGCACCGGCTGGCCGTCGGGGTGGCCACGGCGCTGGCCGCCATCCACGACGCCGACGTGGTGCACCGGGACCTGAAGCCGGGCAACGTGCTGCTCGGGCCCGACGGGCCACGGGTGATCGACTTCGGGCTCGCCAGGACGGGCGAGATGTCGCAGACGACCGAGGGGGAGTTCGCGGCGGGCACGCCGCCGTACATGGCGCCCGAGCGGCTGGCCGGGCAGCGCGGCGGATCCGCCGTGGACGTGTGGGCGTGGGGCGCGGTGATGCTGTACGCGGCCACCGGGCGGCCGCCGTTCTCGGGCGACCTCGCCCTCCTGCGCTACCAGGTGGCCGCCGCGCGGCCCGACTTCGGCGTGCTGGCGCAGCCGCTGCGGCGGCTGGTGGCCGAGGCGATGTCGCCGGACGCGGCGGCCCGCCCGCCGGCGCGTTCGCTGCTGCTCGACCTCATCGCCATGAACAGCGCCGTCGCCGACGGATCGGACGCCTGGCAGGGCGGGCTCTCCGGGCTGCTCAGCAGCGGGAGCCGGGCCGCCGGCGAGGTCCGGCCGCCCGCCGAAGCGGCCGCGCCGTCGCCCGCCGCGCTCGCCGAGGCCGTCTACGGGCGGCTCAGCCCGGAGGACCAGGCGCTCGTCCCCTCGGCCCTGCTGCGCATGGTCCGCTCCGACGAGAGCGCCGACAGCGCGCTCAGGGAGGCGGCTACCCGGGATCTCGTCGATGGCGCCCGGGACCCGGCCGGGGTGGAGCGGGTGCTCCAGGCGTACACGGACGCGGGCCTGCTCGTCCGCAGGGGCGAGTCGATCACGCTGGCGGGGGCGGCGCTGCTGCGGGCGTGGCCGCGCCTGCGGGGCTGGGTCGAGGCCGACCGCGAGGCGCTGACCGTCCACCACGCCCTGAACCGGGCGACCGCCCTGTGGCACACGAACGGCCGCCGCCCCGACGACCTCTACCGGGGCACGGTCCTGGACGAGACCCTCGACTGGGCCGTCAAAGGGCGCGGGCCGCTCCGGCCGAACCTGCGCGAGCAGGCGTTCCTCGACGCCTCCCGCGCGCGCACCCGCGACGTGGCCAGGCGGCGCCGGCGCGTCAGGGGCACGATCGCGACGCTCGTCGCGGTGCTGCTGGCCGCCGTGGGGGTCGTGGTCGCGCAGAACGTGCTGGGCACGCGCCAGCGGGACACGGAGGCCGCCCGCCGGGTGGCCTCGCTCGCGAACCGGACCCGTGCCCGGGACCCGTTGACGGCGCTGCTGCTGAGCGTGGCCGCGTGGCGGATCGCGCCCGTGTCCGAGGCGCGGTCGGCCATGTACGCCTCGCTGGCCCAGCGCGAGCGCTCGGCCTTTCGCCCCGCGCCGGTCTCGGGCTCGGCCCGCTTCGACCTCGGCGACGACGGCACGCGGCTGGCCGTGCTGGACGAGGGCCGGTTCACGCTGTGGGACGTGAGCGCCGGGCGGCCCGGCCGCGCCTTCGGCGGGGTGAGCGGGCCGACGAGCGCGATCACGCTCAGCGCCGACGGCCGCAGGCTGGCCGTGGCCGGCGAGCGGTCGATCTCCGTCTGGGACGTCGAGCGCGGGGTGCGGGTCGCGGAGTTCGGGGCGGGCGCGCAGCGGCTGGCGTTCAGCCCCAGACGGCTGCTGCTGGCGGCCACCACGCCCGAGGGCCGCACGCAGGTGTGGGACCTGACCAGCCGGCGTCCGCTGGACGTCGGCGACGCCCGCGAGGTCGCGTTCTCCGCCGACGACGGCCTGATGGCCGCCACCTTGCCCGGCGGGCGGATCGAGCTGCGCGACTGGCGGGGCGTCCAGGCCCGGCTCCCCGGCGCGGCGCTCGCGTTCGACCCGGCGCGGCGCGAGCTCGCGGTGCGAACCGGCGACGGCGTCCGCTTCTGGGACCTGAACGCGCGGCGCTGGCGAGGGCCGGTGCTCAAGGGGTTCGCGGCCCGCGAGCTGCGCTTCAGCCAGGACGGCCGCTTCCTGGCCGGTTACGACGGGTCGGCCCTCGCGCTCTGGTCGAGGAACGGCACCCGGCTGCTCACCTATCCGGTCGGCGAGCTCGTGCCGGGGCTCCGGCCGGGTCCGGGCACGCTCGCCTTCGGCCTGCTCGACGGCACGGTCGTGACCCTGGACGTCTCCGACCTCACCCGCCCGCGCACGCTGGCGCCCGGAGTCGAGGCCGGGCTGATCGACCCCGCGCGGCGGACGGTGATCGTACGGCGGCAACAGGCCGAGGTCTGGCAGCTGGGCGGGCTGGAACGCCTGGCGGCCCTGCCGGTCTCCCCGGCCGCCATGGCGCTGAGCCCCGGCGGCACCCTCCTGGCCGTGGGGACGGCAGGTCCCGCGCGGGTGACGCTCTGGAACCTGACGACGGGCACGAAGGACCGGACGATCCCCGTCCAGGGCGCCAGCGAGGTGGGCGGGCTCGCGTTCAGCCCGGACGGCACGACGCTGGCGGTGGCCCCCTTCCAGGAGACCGTCACCCCGCCCGCGAACAACTGGCGCGACGTCCAGCTCTGGGACGTCCGCCGCGGGGTCAGGACCCGGACGCTGGGCGTCCCCGGCGGCTCCGGCCTGGTCTTCCGCCCCGACGGGCGGGAGCTGGCGGTGAACGGCGTGGACGGCGCGCTCGTGTCGCTGGACACGGCCGCGGCCGTCACCAGGCCGTTCGGAGAGAGCGCGGACGGCGTGCGGGCCATCGCGTACAGCCCGGACAGCAGGGTCGTCGCCACCGGCGCGCTGGCCGCCGGGGTGACCCTCTGGAGCGCCGCCGACCGGCGGCAGCTGGCCCACCTGCCGCTCAAGGGGTTCGGGGCGGTGGACGTGCTGGCGTTCTCGCCCGACGGGCGGACGCTGGCCGTCGGCGGCTCGAACCGCGTCCAGCTCTGGGACGTCACCGAACGCGCGCCGCTCGGCGCGCCCATCGTGTACCCGGCGGGCGAGGTGGTCACGCTGGCCTTCGACGCCGGCGAGCTGCTCACCCTGCGGACCGACGGCACGCTCGGCGGTCAGCCCGCCACCTCCGGCGGCGTGACCGCCGCTCTGTGCGCCAGGGCCGGGCGCTCGCTCTCCCGGAGCGACTGGGAACGGCTCATCCCCGGCACTCCCTACCGCGAGATCTGCTGACAGGAGGAGACATGCAGCCCGCACCCGAGATCGTCGCCATCGAGGTGACGCCGCAGCCGGTCGTCCTGGACACCGGCGAGGTCGCGCTCCGGATCGAGGCGTCCACCGTGAACGCCACCCGGTTGCGCGGCCGGCTGCTGAGCCCGGACGGGACGTCCGTGCCGCTCGACTTCACAGCCCAGCCGCCGCCGTGCAACTGGCTGGCCACGCACACGCTCCGGCCGGCCGACCGGGAGGGGACGTGGCGGGTCGAGGCACGGGCCGGCCGGGCGGTGGCCGGGTACGAGTTCGACGTCGACCGGCGCGGGACGAAGGCCGAGGCGCGGTTCGAGTCCTTCGACGCGGAGCCCCGCCAGGTCCCCAGAGGCGACCTGGTACGGCTCCTCGGCCGGGTGGAGCTGGTCAAGAACGGCGCCTCCGGTCCGGGGGCGCGCCTCCCCGTCGAGATCACGTTCCAGGAGCAGGAGACGTGCGGCCGGCGCCGGTTCGCCGAGGCGGTCACCGACGACCTCGGCCGGTTCTCCGCGCAGGCGCCCGTCATGGAGAGCGGCGAGTGGCGGGCCGAGGTCCGCAGCGGTCCCGAGGTGATCGGGGTGTTGAGCGCGCCGGTGTTCGTGGAGGCGACGGCCGAGCAGAAATTCGCGACGCGACTCGACTACGAGGTGCTGCGGGCGGGCGGCAACACCGTGCACTCGGGACGGCTGCGCGGCAAGCCGGGCTCGTCCTGGCAGGGGCTGGGGAACCAGCGCATCTGGGTCTTCTACCGCAAGCCGGGCGCGCCGTCCGGAGCGTTCAACTCGGTCAACAAGAGCACTTTGACCCGGGACAGCCCGATCCTCAGCAAGGGCCGCTTCGAGGTCCGCACCGGGTCGAAGAACGGGGGCGCGTGGCGGGTGGAGTACTTCGGCACCAACCTGGCGGCGGGCGCAGTGAGCGCGGCCAGGCCCGCGCCGTGACCGTCATCGAGGATCCGCGAAGATGGGAAGCGCGTAAGCGGCTCAGATGACAGCGAAACGGGGAACCCGCATGTCCATAGACCTCCAGTCCACCGGCACGTTCGCCATCGGTGACAAGACCGTCCACCGGCTCGGTTTCGGGGCCATGAGTCTCACCGGGCCCGGGGTCTGGGGGCCGCCGCGCGATCACGACGAGGCCGTGCGGGTGCTGCGCCGGGCCGTCGAGCTGGGCGTCGATCTCATCGACACCGCCGACTCCTACGGGCCGTACGTCAGCGAGGAGATCATCCGGGAGGCGCTGCACCCGTACCCGGAGCGGCTCCTGATCGCGACCAAGGCCGGGTTCGTGCGGACGGGGCCGGGGCAGTGGGTGGTCGTGGGGCGGCCCGCGTACCTGCGGCAGGAGGTCGAGATGAGCCTGCGGCGGCTCGGGGTGGAGCGGATCGACCTGCTCCAGCTGCACCGCATCGACCCGGAGGTGCCGCTGGAGGACCAGCTCGGCGAGCTGAAGGCGCTGCGGGACGAGGGCAAGATCGGCAGCGTCGGCCTGTCGGAGGTGAGCGTCGAGGAGTTGGAGCGGGCGCGGCGCATCGTCGAGATCGTCACCGTGCAGAATCGCTACAGCCTCACCAACGCGTTCTCGGAGGACGTGCTGGTGCACTGTGAGGAGCAGGGGATCGGGTTCATCCCCTTCAGCCCCATCGCCAAGGGCGCACTGGCGGTGCCCGGCAGCCCCGTGGACGACGTCGCCAAGGCCGTCGGGGCCACGCCCGCGCAGGTCAGCCTGGCCTGGCTGCTGGCCCGCTCGCCGGTGGTGATGCCGATTCCCGGCACCTCCTCGGTGGCCCACCTGGAGGAGAACCTCGCCGCCTCCACCGTGAGGCTGACGGCCGAGCAGGTGGGCGAGCTGACCGCCGCCGCCCGTTGACGGGCCCCCTGCTCGCGCAGGGGGCCCGCCGGGTCCGGATCAGCCCAGGCCGGACTTCATGGCCGTGAGCAGCTCGGCGTTCGTGGTGTCGCCGCTGAGCTCCCAGAAGAACGCGCCGCCGAGGCCCTGGTTCTTCGAGTAGCTCATCTTGCCGCCGATCGTGCTCGGCGTGTCATAGCTCCACCACTGGCCGCCGCAGTACGCGTACGCCGTGCCCGCGACCGTGCCGGTGGACGGGCAGCGGGTCTTGAGCACCTTGTAGTCCTCGATGCCCTGCTCGTACGTGCCCGGCGCGGGCCCCGTCGCCGTGCCGCCGGGCGCGGCCTGCGTGACCCCGCTCCAGCCGCGGCCGTAGAAGCCGATGCCGAGCAGCAGCTTGCCGGCCGGCACGCCCTTGCTCTTGAGCTTCTGGATCGCGGCGTCGGAGTAGAAGCCCGGGGTCGGGATCCCGGTGTAGGAGGTGAGCGGCGAGTGCGGGGCGGTCGGGCCCTGCGGTGCGAAGGCGCCGAAGTAGTCGTACGTCATGACGTTGTACCAGTCGACGTACTGCGCGGCGCCGGCGTAGTCGGCCGCGTCGATCTTGCCGCCGTTCGTGCCGTCGGCGGTGATGGCCGCGGTGACCAGGTTGCCGGAGCCGAAGCGCGTGCGCAGCGCCGACATGACGTTCCTGAACGCCGCCGGGCCGCTGGAGTCGCAGGTGAGGCCGCAGGCGTTCGGGTACTCCCAGTCGATGTCGATGCCGTCGAACACGTCCGCCCAGCGCGGGTCCTCGACCAGGTTGTAGCAGGAGTTGGCGAAGGCCGTCGGGTTCTGCGCGGCCTGGGTGAAGCCGCCGGACCAGGTCCAGCCGCCGAAGGAGAACAGCACCTTCAGGTTCGGGTACTTCTTCTTGAGCTTGCGCAGCTGGTTGAAGCTGCCGCGCAGCGCGCCGGTGTCCCACGTGTCGGCCACGCCGTCCACGCTCTCGCCCGCCTGGTAGAAGCGGTCGTAGTCGGCGTAGCTGTCGCCGATCGTGCACTGGCCGTTCTGCACGTTGCCGAACGCGTAGTTGATGTGGGTCAGCTTGGCCGCGGAGCCGCTCGTGTCGATGTTCTTGACGTGGTATCCGCGCTGGTAGACGCCCCACTGCACGAAGTAGCCGAGCACCTTGTTCCCGCCGCCTCCGCCGCCCGTCGTGGTGGCGGTGATGGAGTTGCTGTTGGCGGAGCGGTTGCCGGCGGCGTCGCGGGCGCGGACGGTGTAGCTGTAGGCGGTGTTGGCGGCCAGTCCGGTGTCGGTGTGGGTGGTGCCGGTGACGGTGGTGATGAGGGTGCCGCCTCGGTAGATCTCGTAGCCGGTGACGGCGACGTTGTCGGTGGAGGCGTTCCAGGCGAGGGAGACGCTGCTGCCGGTGACGCCGGTCGAGCGCAGGTTGCCGGGCACCGATGGGGCGGTGGTGTCGGTGCCGCCGCCGCCCGTCGTGGTGGCGGTGACGGTGTTGCTGTTGGCGGAGCGGTTGCCGGCGGCGTCGCGGGCGCGGACGGTGTAGCTGTAGGCGGTGTTGGCGGCCAGTCCGGTGTCGGTGTGGGTGGT